>JAEYPB010000101.1 GCA_023411175.1 Bacillota bacterium
CCCTTGACCCCTCTCTTAAAGAAAATAGAAACTACGTCACCCGCTTTAATCAAATCCGGCGGCATGTACGCCGGATTTGGCTTTCCCCCAAAGGCCGAGCCTGCCCGGCCGACGGGGAAAGCGCTCCCGCTCCGGTTTCCGCCCGGAAACGCTCACGGCGTTTCAGGAAACCGGCTCGTTCCAAACTGAATGAAAGGCGCGAAGCGGATTTCATTCAACCGAAGGGTATTTCCCATCCCACACGATGCGGCGGTAGTTTTCCGGGTCGGTATCGCCCTCGGTGGAGAACATGAGGACCACGCTGGTCTCGTCGATGCCCACCGCCCGCTTGAACCGCTCGTACTCGCCGTCCTCGCAGAGGGCGGCCAGAAGCCCCAGCCCCACCGCGCCGGATTCGCCGCTCGTCACCTGCGGGTCGCCCTTCACCGGGGCGCCCAGCATGCGCATGCCCTTGGCGCTGACCCAATCGGGGCAGGCCGCGAAGGCGGCGGCGTGGTTCCTCAGGATGTCCCAGGAGATGGTGTTGGGCTCGCCGCAGGCGAGACCGGCCATGATGGTCTCAAGGTCGCCGCCCACGATGCGAGGACTGCCGTCGCCGGCCACCGCGCCCTTGTACAGGCACGCGGCGGTGTCCGCCTCGACCACGATCACCTTGGGCGGATCGTTCGGGAAGAGGTTCGCGAAGAACCCGGTCACCGCGCCCGCCAGCGAGCCGACGCCCGCCTGGACGATGACGTGGGTGGGGCGGCGGTAGCCGGCCTTGGTCAGCTGCTCCGCGGCCTCCATCGCCATCGTGCCGTAGCCCTGCATGATCCAGGAGGGGATTTCCTCGTAGCCGTCCCACGCGGTGTCCTGCACGATGACGCCCCGGGGCGTCTTGGCGGCCTGGGCGGCGGCGAGGCGCACGCAGTCGTCATAGTTCATGTCCTCGATGGAGACTTCCGCGCCCTCTTTTTTGATGTTCTGGTAGCGGATGTCCACCGTGCCCTTGGGCATGCGCACGACGGCCTTCTGCCCCAGCTGCCGCGCGGCCCAGGCCACGCCGCGGCCGTGGTTGCCGTCAGTCGCCGTAAAGAAGGTTGCCTGGCCGAATTCCTTTTCCAATTTTTCGGATTTCAGGAAATCGTAGTCCACGCTGCCCACGTTCATCTTCAGCGCGTCCGCGATGTACCGGGCCATCGCGAAGGAGCCGCCCAGCACCTTGAAGGCGTTGAGGCCGAAGCGGTAGGACTCGTCCTTGACGAAGACTTCCTTCACGCCCAGTTTCCCGGCCAGCTCTTTCAGGCGCTGGAGGGGCGTTACGGTGTACTCCGGAAAGCTCTGGTGAAAGCCCCGAGCGAGCTTTACGTTCTCGCGGGACATCACGTTTAGCTGCCGGTCGTCGGACTTTGGCATCTGGTTCAGCGTCCACTCAATGGGTTTCATGGTGTGCTCCTTTCGGCCCTCGGCCGCAGTAATCGAGTTATTTGCCCTTCCGGTACGCGGTGCCCGAAAGCGGCAGTTTTGTGCGGAAGACCCCGTCCAACCGGTACTGGGCGTGGGCCGCCGCGGGGGTGGTGGGGATGGTGGCGATTTCCCCGACGCCCTTGACGCCGAAGGCGGGCTGGTCGCCGGAGGGCTTGCCGAGGAGAATCACCTCGACCGGCGGCATTTCCGTGGCGCGGAAGAGGCCGAGGGTCGCGTAGGTGGTCTTGACGAAGCCGCCCTCCGTGACGAAATCCTCCGTCAGCGCGTAGCCGAGGCCCATCGCGACGCCGCCCTCGATCTGCCCTTCGCAGGCCTTCGGGTTGACCGCGCGCCCCACGTCGTGGGCGGCGACGACCTTGACGACCTTGCCGCCCTCATCCATGACGACCACGTGGGCGGCGTAGCCGTAGGCCACGTGGCTGACCGGGTAGGGCACGTCCGTGCCAATCTTGTCGGTGACGCCGGTGTACTCGCCGTAGAAGCCGTGCCCCTCCAGCGCCGAGAGCGGCCGCCCGGCGAGGGCGTCCATCATCTTGCGGGCCGCCCGGCGGGTGGCCTCGCCGGAGAAGAGGCTCTGACGGCTGGCGGTGGAGGTGCCGGAGTTCGGGGTGGTCAGGGTGTCCGCCGCCTCGTGCACGAACATCTCCGCCGGAAGCCCGGTCTCCTCCGCGGCCATCTGGATCATCACGGTTGCGATGCCCTGGCCCATGCACGCGGCGGAAGTCAGGATGTGCGCCACGCCGTCCCGGATGACGATCTCGCACCGCCCGGTGTCCGGGATGCCGACGCCCAGGCCGCTGTTCTTCATCGCGCCGGCGATCCCGGCGTAGGGGCTTGACTCGTAGGTTTCTCTGACCGCCTCCAGGCACTCGGCGTAGGCCGTGTCGGGGGAGGCGATCTGCCCGTTGGGCAGCACCTGCCCGGGGCGGATGGCGTTTTTGTTGCGGATCTCCCAGGGGGAGATGCCCGCTTCCTCGGCCAGGAGGTTCAGGTTCATCTCGGCGGCGAAGCAGCTCTGCGTCACGCCGAAGCCGCGGAACGCGCCGCCGGGCACGTTGTTGGTGTAGACCGCCATGCCGGAGATGTCCACGTTCTGGAAGTTGTAGGGGCCGCCCGCGTGGGTGCAGGCGCGCTGCAGCACGGGGCCGCCGAGGGACGCGTAGGCGCCGGTGTCGAACACGATCCGCGCCCGCATGGCGGTGATGACGCCGCTTTCATCGCAGGCGGTGGTCATCTCGATGCGGGAGGCGTGGCGCTTGGTGTGGACGAGGAGGCTCTCCTCCCGGGAGAAGCGCACCTTGACCGGACGCCCGGTGACATAGGCCATCAGCGCCGCGTGGTGCTGCACGCTCATGTCCTCCTTGCCGCCGAAGCCGCCGCCCACCAGCATCGTGCGGGAGCGCACCTTCTCCTTGGGCAGGCCCAGCATGCGGGCGACCTCCCGCTGCTCGTCGTACACCGATTGGGAGCCGGTAAAGAGCAGGATGCCGCCCTCGCCGTCCAGCTGCGCGATGGCGCACTCCGGCTCCATGAAGGCGTGGTCGGTCATGGGGGTTTCGTACACGCGGGTGACCACGTGGGCCGCCCTGGAAATGGCCCCTTCCGCGTCGCCGCGCTTGACTTCCTGCCGAAACAGGATGTTGCCGCTCTCGTGAATCTTCGGCGCGCCGTCCGCCAGCGCCTCGTCGGGCGTGACCATCGGCGTCAGCACTTCGTATTCAACCTCGACGAGGGCGAGGATCTCGTCCAGCGCCTCGCGCCTTTCGGAGGCGGCCAGCACGATGGCGTCCCCCACATAGCGGGTGATGTCGCCCTCGGCGATCAGAACGTCCCAGTCGGGCACCAGGTGCCCGGTCTTGTTGAAGGGTACATCCTTCGCCGTCAGGATGCGGGCGCAGTCCGGGTGGGCGAGGGCCTTCGCGAGGTCGATCCTGACGACCCGCGCCCGCGGATATTTCGCGCGCAGCGCCTTGGCGTGGAGCATGCCGGGAACGGTCACATCGTCCGCGAAGAGGCCGACGCCGACCACCTTCGCCTCGGCGTCCACCCTCGGGATGTCCTCGCCCAGGAGGCCGAGGTGCCGGGTCTCCGCCACCGGGCGGTCTTCCCGGAAGATCTCCGCCGCCAGCAGGATGGCGTCCTCGATCTTCTGGTAGCCGGTGCAGCGGCAGATGTTGCCGCGGATGGCGGCCTTGACGTCCGCGCGGGTGGGGGATGGGGTCTGGTCGATCAGCGCCTTGGCGGAGATGACCATGCCGGGGATGCAGAAGCCGCACTGCACAGCCCCGGCGGCGGCGAAGGCGTGGGCGTATACCGCCTTTTCACGGGGCGTCAGCCCCTCGACGGTGAGTACGTTCTTCCCTTCAAGCTTGGAGACATCCGTCACGCAGGCGCGGCGCTTCGCGCCGTCGATCAGAACCGTGCACGCGCCGCAGGCGCCCACGCCACAGGCATTTTTGACGGAGGTCAGGCGCAGTTCTTCGCGCAGAAAGTCAATCAGCTTTCCGCGCTCGGCGGCCGCCGCCCGGCCGTTTACCGTAAATGAAGCCATGTCGCATCCCCGCTTCCTTGGTCCCATGGGCTACAGCATCGCGCGCTCCCGCTTCAGGTAGCGTCCCCGCGGCGCGCCGACCGCGCGGCCTTCCCGCGCGACGGTCTCGCCGCCGAGCAGCACCTCCCGGGGCCGCCCGGTGATCTCGAAGCCCTCCCAGGGGCTGTAGTCGGATTTCATGTTCTGCTCAGATGCGCGCAGAACCCACTTCGCACCCCGGTCCCACACCACGATGTCCGCGTCCGCGCCGGGGCGGATGACGCCCTTTCGCGGGTACAGCCCATAGAGGCGGGCGGGGGTTTCCGCCATGAGGCGGCACATGTCGCCGGGCGAAATCTTCCCCGTGGCAACGAGCCGCGAATAGACGAGCGCCGGGCGGTGCTCAATCGACGGAAGGCCGTTGGGAATCTTTGAAAAGTCTTCCGCGCCCAGCGCCTTCTGAGCCAGCGTATAGCTGCAGTGGTCGGTGGCGATGGTGTCGATGTCGCCCGCCTGCACCGCTTCGATCAGCGCGTCCACGTCGCTTCCTTTGCGCAGCGGCGGCGAGCACACGTACTTCGCGCCGCCGAAGCCCGGTTCGAGGTAGCGATCCTCGTCCAGCGTCAGGTACTGGGGGCAGGTTTCAACGAGCAGCTTCACGCCCCGGGCGCGGGCCTTTCTCGTTTCGATCAGCCCCGCCTCGCTGGACAGGTGCACGACCCCCGCCGGCGCGCCCGCGAGCTCCGCCAGGTACGCGAGCCGGGCAATCGCCTCGGCTTCAAGGAGATCCGGTCGGCAGCGCGGGTGCTCCGCGGGGCCGAGGCGTTTTGCCGCGCGGGCCTCCGCGATCAGCCGGTTGATGACCTGGCCGTTCTCGCAGTGGCACCAGGCGACGCCGCCGAGCGCTTTCATCTCGCGCAGCATGTCGAAGACCTGGTCGTCCTGAAGCCTCAGCGCGTCGTAGGCCATGTACACCTTGAAGGACGTGACGCCCGCGCGGAAGATCTCGGGCAGCTCCGCCTTGACGGCATCGTTCCAGTCGGTGACGGCCATGTGAAAGCCGTAGTCGGCGTAGCTCTTGCCGTCCGCCTTTTCGTGCCACGCGCGAAGCGCCTCCGAAAGGGTGCCGCCCCGGTCCTGGGTGGCGAAGTCGATAAAGGTGGTGGTGCCGCCGGCGACCGCTGCCCGTGAGCCGGATTCAAAATCATCCGCGGTGACGATGACGCCGTTAAACATGTCGAGATGGGTGTGCGGGTCGATGAAGCCGGGGAACAGAAGGCACCCGCCGGCGTCGATCACCTCGTCGCCGGGGCCGGGCGCGATGGTCGGTTCCACGCGAACGATCTTCCCGCCGTCGATGGCCACATCGGCGCGGAAGTCCTCCTTGGAATGAACGACGATGCCGCCCCGTATCAGCTTCATTTCATGTCCCTCACAGTCTCCATGAAGCGCCGCATCCTGTCGGCCTCGGCCTCGGGGCGCACGCGGAAGGAGCCGTCCTCTCGGATCAGGAACCCGGGGTTAATGCTGTCGTCCATGTCCCGGTCGGTCTCGAAGCGCGTGAACTTTTCCTTGTACGGCGCGCTGTCATAGGGGCAGAAGGTCTCGCAGTTGCCGCACTCGTTGCACAGGGCGTCGATGTGCAGGATCTGCTCGCGGCCGTCCACCACCACCACCTGATTGGCGCGGTTGGGGCACACGTCCACGCAGTTGCCGCAGACGCTCCCGCAGCCGAGGCAGCGTTCGCGCTCATTCTCCGGCTGGCCCGCAAACTTCAGTTTGGACCTACGCGCGCGCAGCATTTCGGCGTTCAGCGGCAGCGCTTCCGCTTCTTCGGTTCCCAGGATCAGCCGCGTAACCTCGGCGGCATCGGCGATGGCCTCGACCACCGTGGCGGGGCCGCGCCGTGCGTCGCCCACCAGGAACAGCTTTTCACCATGCCGGATGGCCGCTGGGCCGCGCTTCGGCACGCAGGCGCCCGCCGCGGAGAGAAGCTGGCAGTCCGGCTTTTCGCCGATGGCGGCGACGACGGTGTCTGCCTGAACCTCCACCAGTTCGTCCGTGGGCACCGGCGCGCGGCGGCCGCTCTCGTCGGGCTCGCCCAGCACCATGCGGCGGCAGGTCAGGATGCCCTTTTCATGGGCCACCGGGGCCAGCAGCTCTCGAAGCTCCACGCCCTCCTCGGCGGCGAATTTTAGTTCGTGCTCGTCGCAGGGCATTTCGCGCTTCGTGCGGCGGTAGATCATCGAAACCTTGTTCACGCCGCGCAGGCGCATCGCCGCGCGGGCGGCGTCGATGGCGGTGTTGCCGCCGCCGACGATGGCCACCGAGGTGCCCGCCTGGATCTCGCCCCGGTTGTAGGCCTGCAAAAACTCCAGCGCGTCCACGGCGCAGCCCTTTTCAAGGTGCAGTTCGCCGCTGACCCACGCGCCCACGGCCAGCACCACGTGGGTGTAGCCCTCGTCCAGAAGCGCCGTCGCGGACAGCACCTCGCTGTTCAGCCGAACCTCCACGCCCAGCTTGTGGAGCATCGCCGCGTCCTTCTCAATGGAGGCCTCGGAGATGCGGAAGCGCGGGATCGCGAACCGGACGATGCCGCCCAGTGCCGAACGCTTCTCAAACAGCGTCACCCGCGCGCCGCCTCGGGCCAGCAGGAACGCGGCCGCCATGCCGCCGGGGCCGCCGCCCACCACCGCGACGCGCTCGGGCCGGGTGGAGCGGGGGGACAGAAGCTGCATGAACTTTTCGTAGCCGCGCCCGGCGGACAGGAGCTTGACCTCGCGGATCTTGATGTTCTCCTCGTAGAAGTTGCGGGTGCAGCTCTTGGTACAGCGGTGGGCGCAGATGGTCCCGGTGATGAAGGGCAGCGGGTTTTTCTCGCAGATGACCGAGAGCGCCTCGCCGTACTCGCCCCGGCCGGCCAGTTCCACGTAGGCGGGAATGTCCTGTTGGATGGGGCAGCCGTCGGAGCAGGGCTACTGGTAGCAGTCGAGCAGCGGCACCTTCTTCGGCATCTTCGGGTGCGGCGCGGTTGTGGCGCGAACCCTGGGGTCCCGTCGGGCGTCCCGCGCCAGCGCGGAGAGGGCCGTCAGGTCCACGCGGGTGAAGGGCCGGTAGGCCATCTTCGAGAGGTTCTGGGCGATGGGCTTCAGCCGGTTGTAGCCGCCGGGCTTGAGCAGCGTCGTCGCCAGCGTGATCGGCCAGATGCCCGCGGCGAAGATGCGGTCGATGTTCATCTCGTCCGCGCCGCCGGAGTAGGAGGCGCGCAGGTTCCCGTCAAAGGCGCGCTCGACTTTCTCCGCCAGCGAGACCGTCAGCGGGTAGAGGGACTTGCCGCTCATGTACATTTCGCCGCCGGGCAGCTCCCCGCGGACGATGTTGACCGGGAAGGTGTTGGTCAGCTTGACGCCGAACTCGACGCCCGCCGCTTCGGCGAGGGCGCGCAGCCGCGCGATCATCGGCACCGCGTCTTCAAACTGAAGGTCTTCCTTAAAATGGTGGTCGTCGAAGGACAGCTCGTAGCCGAGGTCGTCCAGCGTCTTGCGGGCGAATTCGTAGCCCAGCAGCGTCGGATTCATCTTGACGAGGGTGTTCAGCTTCTTTTCGGTGATCAGGTAGGCGGCGATGCGCTCAATCTCGCCCGCCGGGCAGCCGTGCAGCGTCGAAAGCGTGATCGATCGGCAGACCACCGGGCTGACGGCGTCCACATACGCCCGGTCGAGCCCAAGCCTTTCGAGGTTTTCAAGCGCCCACTCGCGGCACTCCGCGAACACGGGAAGGTTCGAAGCGTTCTTCAGCCCCTCGATGAAGCGGTCGATCTTTTCGGACCGGATGCCCTTAAGGTCGTAGCCGACGCTCATGTTGAAGGCGAAGCCGTCCGGATCGCCCAGGCCCCAGGCCTTTGAGACGAGCTTCAGCGCGTACCAGGCCTTGGCGTACTCGTCCAGCGCCTCCGGAACCGTCAGTTCCGTGGACCACTCCACGTTGTAGCCCTCGTCGGCGGCCAGGATGCAGGGCTTTTCGACGGGCAGATCCTCGCCGTCCAGCGTCTGCACGGTTTTCAGCTCAAAATAGCGCGCGCCCGCGGCGTAGGAGGCGATGATGTTCTGCGAAAGCTGGGTGTGGGGGCCCGCCGCCGGGCCGAAGGGGGTTTCGATTTTTTCGCCGAACAGCGGCAGCGCGCCGCCCTCGTGGCGGTAAAGGTCGTAGACGCCGAACACGCGGCCCTCGCGGCTGTAGCCGCTGATGAGATCGCCCATCAGCGTGGCGAAGGGCATCGGAATCATCCGGTCGGACATGGGTTTTTACCTCCCTTCGTTGATGCGCGACCAAAGCGCGCCCGCGGCCTCGCGGCACCTGGCGTACAAAAGCGGCTTGTCCACGCCGGTAAGCTGGCGGTCCTTCATGAGCACCTTGCCGTCCGCGACCGTGGTGGTCACCATTCGGCCGTTCATGCCGAACATCACATGCCCGTTGATGTTGCCCGCCTCGAGCGGCGTGGGGGGCACGTAGTCCACGACGATCACGTCCGCCGCCGCGCCCGCCTTCAGTACGCCGATCTCCCGGCCGAACATCTTCGAGGCCATCTTCGCGTTGTTTTCAAACAGCATGGCGGGGATCTCCGTCCACGCGGCGGACGGGTCCGCCAGGTTGTGCTTGTGCAGGAGGTTGCCAACCTTGTAGCTCTCCAGCATGTCGTTGGTATAGCCGTCGGTGCCGAGGCCGATCAACACGCCCTCCTGGAACATGCGGATCACCGGCGGGCAGCCGATGGCGTTGCCCATATTGCTCTCCGGGTTGTGGCCGACCATGGATCCGGTCTCCCGGATCAGGTCGATCTCGGCCTCTGAAACGTGGGTGCAGTGGCCCAGAAGGGTATTCTCCCCAAGAATGCCGAAATCGTGCAGGCGGAAAGCGGGGCGCTTGCCGTGCTCGCGCAAGGAGAGCAGCACATCGTCGATGCCTTCGGCCACGTGGATATGATACCCCGCGCCGGGGTTGTGGGCGGCGCAGGTTTCGAGTGTCCTGTTGGAAAGGGTGAAGGGTGCGTGCAGGCCGAAGAGCGCGGCGATCCTGCCGGATTCGTCCTTTTTCGCATGCTTGATGAATTCTTCGTTCTCGAGGACGCCGGCCATCATTTTCTCCTGACCGTCGCGGTCGGAGACCTCGTAGCACAGGCATGCGCGGATGCCCATCTCCTTCGCGCTGTCGGCCAGCTGGAACAGGCTCCCGGCGATTTCGCCGTAGCTGGCGTGGTGGTCGATCACGGTGGTGACGCCGTTTTCGATGGAGTCCACAAACGTCATATCGGCGGACAGGCGGTTGTCCGGGTTTTTGAGGTTCCGGTCCAGCGTCCACCAAAGGCCGTCCAGTATCTCGAGGAACCCCTTCGCGGCGTAGCCCTTGATGGCCATGCCCCGGGCAAAGGCCGAATAGATGTGGTTGTGGGCGTTGATGAGCCCCGGCATGATGACGCCGCCCCGGGCGTCGATGAATTCAGCCCCGGGGTACTGGGCCTTGAGCGCGTCCAGCGAGCCCACCGCGGCGATATTGCCGCCCTCGATGGCGACCGCGCCGTTCGCGATCAGCGGCCGCGAGGCCTCGCGCGTGACCACATACCCGTTTCCGATCAGCAGCACGGCTTCTCCTCCTTCGCAGGTCAAGCGATCAAAAAAACAAAAAATCTGCGAATCCTGTCCGCAGATGGGAAAACTGTTCGGCAATTCCCATCATAAAACAGGAAAGCCCGTGCGCAAAGCACTACCTCACAGCTCAGCATATTCTCTTTGGCCACATTGTATCATAGGCGTTTTGCGGCGTCAATAGGGTTTTTCGAGCGTTCTACAATTTTTTGCAATCATCTCGCACTCTTTGAATGCCTCCGGCGTGTCGCAGTCCAGCATCTCAAACGCACGCCCGGCTTCAACCAATCGAACCCTGACCCCGGCGCTCGAAAGCGCCGCGCGGCCGGTTTCGCCGGGGGCCAGCGCCTTCAAATAAGGAAGCGCCGCCGCCGGAAAGATCACCGGGTTTCCCGGAACGCCCTTCCATGAGAGCCGGGCCGCGGCCGCGGGATCTTCCCGGAAGGCGGCGATCAGCCGGTCCACCGTTTTCGGCTCCAGAAGCGGCTGGTCTCCCACCAGAAACAGCGCGCCGTCCACGCCGTCCAGCGCCTCGGCCGCGAGGCGTATGCTGTCCCGCACGTCGGGGAAGTCGTGCAGAACGGCCTCAAGCCCCGCCGTCCTCGCGAGCCGAGCCACCTCCGGCCAGCGGGTCACCACCACCCGCCTTGAAAGCCCCTCCGGCAGACAGTCAAAGGCGCGCGCAACCAGCGCGCGCCCCAAAAAGTCGCATAAAAGCTTGTTTTCGCCAAAGCGCGCCGCCTCTCCGGAGGCCAGCACCGCGCCGCCGACGAGCAGGCGTGGTTTCGATGCG
Source organism: Bacillota bacterium (assembly GCA_023411175.1). Lineage (GTDB taxonomy): Bacteria > Bacillota > Clostridia > Christensenellales > Aristaeellaceae > JAEZHK01. The sequence goes on from JAEYPB010000101.1 coordinate 10,433, forward strand.
GGGGCGCCGCCCCCGAACCCCCGCAAGGGGGAATGATTCCCCCTTGACTCCTCGCTTGAACTGAATATCATAAGGAAACCTTCCTTGCCTTCTTTCCCCATGCGGATTTGCGCACAAGCCCGCGTTCCTTCCTTATCGTTCCCGGCGGCGTACGTCAAGCCCGCGTTCCTTCCTTATCGTTCCCGGCGACATGCGCGCCGGGAACGGTTTCTGTAACCAGTGCGCACACTGGTGGAAGAAACGATTCCTCAAGTCAGCGAGCCGCCCGAAAACCCGAAGGGTTTCAGGCGAGCGCAGATACCCCGTTTCCATGCGGCAAAAGGCCCGAAGGGGATTTTGCCGCTATTCGCGCTGAAAGACGCGAAGCGGATTTCAGCGCCGCGCAAGCGCGTTATTGCATTAGATACCCCGTCGTCACCAGAAGCACGCCGCCGCTGGGCGCCTGGTAGCCGGTGTATTCGACGATGGTATCCACGCCATCGATCACCGTTTCATAGACCAGGATGCCGCGGGGCGGGTCGCTCTCCGTATCGACGGCGGTGGAGAGGAAGGTGGAACCCTTGGCCTCGTCGTTGTACTCGGTTTCAAGCGCCGCTTCGTCCTCGAACTCGCCGAGGAGCGCCTCGGGGTCGCCCTCCGGATCGTACTGGATGGTCATCCAGATGGACTTGTCCTCGTTCTCCAGCCGGATCATGTCGTCCTCCTCGGAGGCGACGGACATGTCGTCCGGCAGGTACAGCGGTACGCCGCCGGTCTCGCCCTCGTAGAGCACGCCGCCCTCTTCGTCGCCCTCTTCGCCCCAGTCGGACAGATCCTCATAGTAGACGTCGGTGAACTTGCCACCCTCGACGGTGGCGGCGTAGCTGAGCGTGGCGACCGCGCTCTCGCCGCTTTGATTCTCGTAATACAGCGTGACCAGCGCCTCGCCGTCGCCGGCGGGCGAGAACGAGAAGGTGTGAACCGACATCGCGCCGTCTTCCGACGCCTCGGAGGCATCGGTTCCCGGCGTGAGCACGGCATCGTCGCCCATCTCGGCAACCCAGGCGTAGCCGGTCTCCGGAGCCTCCGGCAGCGAGATGGTCAGGCTCGATTCGTCCCAGTTGAGCCCGCCGTCCTCCGGTACGAGCCAGATCTCGTCGCCAAAGATGTCGCCGGCGTCCTCAAACTCGGAATCGAAGCCCTCGTCTTCCACCTCTTCGGCGAGCGCCACGGGCAGGAGCAGCAATAAAAGGGCCAGCAGCACGGCGGTCAATCGCTTCAACATGTTTGCCTCCTTATTCTGTGAGCGCGTGGTGGCAGGCCACCATCCGCCCGCCTCGCTCGGCGAGCGGCGGCTCTTGGGTTTCGCACAGGTCGGTCGCGTAGGGGCAGCGGGGGTGGAACCGGCAGCCCTTGGGCGGGTTCAGCGGCGAGCCCACCTCGCCGGTCAGGATCTCCCGCTGGCGGTGCCGGTTTTCCGGGTTGGGCATCGGCACGGATTCCAGGAGGAACCGCGTATAGGGGTGCATCGGGCGCTCATAAAGCGCCTCGGCGTCGCCCATCTCGCAGATTTTCCCCAAGAACATCACGCACACCCGGTCGGCGATGTAGCGCACCACCGACAAATCGTGGGAGATGAACAGAAACGTCAGGCCGAATTCCCTTTGCAGCTCGCGCAAGAGGTTAATGATCTGCGCCTGAATGGACACGTCCAGCGCCGACACCGGCTCGTCGCAGACGATCAGCTGCGGGTTCAGCGCCAGCGCCCGGGCGATGCCGATGCGCTGCCGCTGTCCGCCGGAAAACTGGTGCGGGTAGCGGGCGTAGAATTCCGGGCGGATGCCGACCTTTTCCATCAGCTCGCGCACGCGGGCTTCCTGCTCGCGGGGCGTGCCGATGGCGTAGGTGGCAAGCGGCTCCCGGATGATCTGGCCGACGGTCATGCGCGGGTCGAGGGACGCGTAGGGGTCCTGAAAGATCATCTGCATCCGGCGGCGGGCTTCCCGGAGCGCGTTCGGCGAAAGGGCGGTGATCTCCTCGCCCCCCATGAACACCTTGCCGGAGGTGGGCTCGATCAGCCTGAGCAGCAGCCGGCCCAGCGTGGACTTGCCGCAGCCGGATTCACCCACGACGCAGAGGGTCTCACCCTTTCGAATCTCTAAGCTGACATCCGATACCGCGTGCACCACGCCGCGCTTGACGGGAAACTCCTTGACCAGGCGCTCCGCCCGAAGAAGCGTCTCCATCACGCCTCGCCCCCCTTCTCGATCAGGAAGCAGCGGGCCTTGTGGCCGCCGCCCAGGTCGTAAAGGGGCGGCGCTTCCTTGCGGCAGCGGTCGCAGGCGCGGTCGCACCGGGGCGAGAAGCGGCAGCCCGCGGGCATCGCCGTCAGGGAGGGCACCATGCCGCGGATGCTGGCGAGAGGCTCGTCCTTTTTGCGAAGGCCGGGCAGCGAGTTCATCAGCCCCAGGGTGTAGGGGTGAGCGGGGCTTTTGAACAGGGTGAACACGTCCGCCTCCTCCACCACCTGCCCGGCGTACATCACGTACACCCGGCCGCAGCTCTCGGCAACGACGCCCAGATTGTGGGTAATCATCAGAATAGACGTGCCCTGCGCCCGCTGAAGTTCCTTCATCAGCCGGAGAATCTGCGCCTCGATGGTCACATCCAGCGCGGTGGTGGGCTCGTCCGCGATCAGAAGGTCCGGCGAGCAGACCATCGCCATGCCGATCATCACCCGCTGCCGAAGACCGCCGGACAGCTGGTGCGGGTAGGCGCCGTAGCGGCGCTCGGGTTCCGGGATGCCGACCTTCCGGAAGATGTCGATCACCCGGGCCTTCGCCTCTTGCCGGGACACCTTCTGGTGCAGGAGGATCGCCTCGCGCACCTGCTGGCCGACGGTCTTGACCGGGTTCAAAGACGTCATCGGCTCCTGGAAGATCATCGAGATCCGGTTGCCGGTGATTTTCATCATCTGCGCGCGGGCGTATTTTGAAAGATCCTCGCCGGCAAAGTCAATCGACCCCGCGGTGATCCTCGCCATGTCGGGCAGAAGCCCCATGACGCTCATGGCGGTCATGCTCTTGCCGCAGCCCGATTCACCCACGAGGCCCACGGTCTCGCCGCGGCCGATTTTGATGTCCACGCCGTCCACGGCGTTGCCCGCGCCACCGCGCATGCGAAAGGTGGTGACCAGCCCTTCGATGGACAGGAGCGGCGCATTCGTGTTCTGATCCATTGTACCGCCCTCCCGTCAGGTTTTCAAGTAGGGATCCATCGCATCTCTGAGGCCGTCCCCAAGAAAATTGAAGGCAAGCGTAATCAGAAGGATCGCGATGCCCGGCGCCAGCACCAGCCACGGGCACTGGTAGGCGAATTTCTTGCCCTGGGAGATCATGAGGCCCCAGCTGGCCGTGGGCGGCTGCGCGCCGACGCCCAAAAAGCTCAGGCTCGATTCCGAGAGGATCGCCGCCGGGATGTCCAGCGTAAACAGCACGATCAGGCTGGGCACGCAGTTGGGCAGGATGTGCCGGAACATGATCTTCGTGCGGCTGACGCCCATCGAGCGCGCCGCCTCGATGAATTCCTTCTCCTTCAGCGCCAGCGTCTGCGCCCGGACGACCCGCGCCGTGCCCGCCCAGTTGATGATCGACAGCGCCACAAAAAGGTTTAGAAGTGTCGCGCCCAGGATGTACATGACCACCATCGCCAAAAGCAGCGAAGGGAACGCCAGCATCACGTCCGCAAGGCGCATGATGAACGAGTCCACCTTGCCGCCGTAGTAACCGGCGACGAGCCCCAGCGTGGAGCCGATGACGAGCGACAAAAACGACGGCACAAGGCCGATCATAAGCGACACCCGCCCGCCGTACATCACGCGGGTGAACATGTCGCGGCCGATTTCGTCGGTGCCCATGATGTGCGCCCACGAGGGCGACTTGAGCCGGTCCGAAAGCGCCACGAGGTACGGGTCGTACGGCGCGATCAGCGGCGCGAAGATGGCCATCAGCGCGATGGCGATGATCACGATCAGCCCGGCCAGCGCCGCGCGGTTGGCGCGAAGCATGTCCTTCAGGCTGTCGGTAAGGCCCGCGCCCTGGATCGGCCCCTCTCCGGCGAGGATGGCCTCCGCGGCCTCCTGCGAAAAGCGGTCGGCAGGGGTTCTCGGCCGAAACGGATTTCTCTTGTTCATTGCGGTTGCCCCCTTAATCGACTCTGATCCGCGGGTCAATGACCGAGTACAGAAGATCCGCCACCAGGTTTCCCGCGATGATCAGCGCGGCGGTAAAGATCACCGTGCCCTGCAGTAGCGGCGCGTCCCTGTTCTCGATGGCGTTGACCGACAAGCGGCCGATGCCGGGGATGGAGAAGATTGTTTCCGTGATGACCGCGCCGGACAAGAGGCTCGCCAGCTGAATGGCCATCACCGTGACCACCGGGATGATCGCGTTTTTAAAGGCGTGGGTGGTGATGACCAGGAGCTCCGTCAGGCCCTTGGCCCGGGCGGTGCGGATGTAGTCGTTGCGCATCACCTCGAGGAGGCTGGACCGGGTCAGCCGCGCGATGGTGCCGCTGGACGACCAGCCCAATACGATCGTCGGCAGGATCATGTGCTTCCACGAGTCAAAGCCGGAGACCGGCAGCACGAATTTAAACGTATTCTGAAGGATCAGGCCGATCCAGAACACGGGCATCGATACGCCAAAAAGCGAAAAGCCCATGAACAGGTGGTCGATCCATGTATTCTTTTTTACCGCGGAGACGATGCCGATGGGGATGCCCACAATCCACGCGAACAGCGCGGCCAGTACCGCCAGCTTCATCGTGGTGGGGAAGGCGCTTGCGATCAGCTTGGTGACGGGGGTTTTCAGCTTGTAGGAGGTGCCCAGGTCCCCGTGGAGCGCGTCCCACACGTAGCGGCCGAAGCGCACGAGGAAGGGATCGTCCAGGTGCATGGACTCGCGGAGGGTTTCAATGACGTCCGGCTTGATCTTTTCCTTCATCATGATCGTGACCGGGTCGCCCGCCACCACGTTGAGCATGAAAAAGATCACGAACACCATGCCGATCAGAACCGGAATGGTGATCAGTACGCGGCGGAGTATGTACTTGCCCATTCAAATTGCTCGCTTTCGCCGATGTAATCGATCCGATTGCGCCGAAATCCGCTTCGCGTCTTTCAGCGCGTGGGAACGGGGTTTCCTGCGCTCGCCTGAAACGCCAAGGCGTTTCCGGGCGGCTCGCTGACTTGAGGAAGTGTTTCCTCCGCCAGTATGCGCACTGGCTGCGGAAACCGTTCCCGGCGTACACGCCGCCGGGAACGATTAAAGCGGGTGACGGGGAAACGGCCGTACACGCCGCCGGGAATGGTTGGATGGTGCGGCGGGGGAATGACCGCGAACGCCGCCGGGAACGGCGGGAAGAAACGCGGGTTTGGTGAACGCCGCCAAACAGGTATCCGGGGGCAGCGCCGCCGGGAACGATTGGAAGATACGACGGGGTTTCGGGGACAGTGCCGCTGGGAACGATTGGCTGGACTGAGGCCGCGGGCGGATGAGATCCGACCGCGGCCGCATAATCAGCGTTATTCGTTCACCAGTTCGACCGTGTAGAAGCTCTGATCGTTCCAGCCGTTCCAGGCCACCTTGAAGTTCTTCACCCGCTTCGACAGGCAGAACAGGTGCTCGCGCTGGAACATCGGCAGGATGGCGTAGTCGGTGTTGATGATGATGCTCTCGGCCTCCTGATACTTCGCGAGGCGCGCTTCCTGATCCACCATCACGCGAGCCTCCTCCAGCATCTTCCAGACATCGGCGTTGGCGTAGTTCGAGGAGCGGGTCAGCGAGTTCTTCTGGGAGAAGAAGGTGTAGAGGAAGTTGTCCGGGTCGTTGAAGTCCGCCGACCAGGAGTTGTAGTAGGAGGGAAGCTTGCCCTCGGCGCGCAGGCCGTAGAAGGTGGCGTCGTCCATCATGTTGATGGTCAGGTTGACGCCGATCTGGGCGAGGTAGCTCTGCACGATCTCGTTGACCTGCAGCGCGGAGGAGCTGTCGGCGAACTGGGCGACTTCCATGTCGAAGCCGTTCGGGTACCCGGCCTCGGCCAGGAGCGCCTTGGCGGCCTCGGGATCAAACGGGATTGCCGGCGCATTCGGGTTGTGGCCCAGCACACCCGCGGCGACGAAGGAGTTCGAAACGTTGCCCTTGCCGCTATAGAGCGCGTCCAGGATGGCCTGGCGGTCGATGGCGTAGAACAGCGCCTCGCGGACCTTCACGTTGTCCAGCGGCGGGATGGACTGGTTGAACAGGTAGTAGTAGGTGCCGGCGCGCATGCCGGACACGATCTGATCCTTATAGTCGCTGTTCAGGAAGTAGTCCAGCTGGCTCGGGCCGTACTCAAAGTTGAAGATGTCCACCTGGCCGGTTTCAAACATCATCCGCTGGGTGTCCTCGTCGGGCACGATCATGAAGCGGATGCCGTCCAGCTTGGAAGCGCCCTTGAAGTAGTCGGGGTTGGTCTCGAGGGCGACTTCGACGCCGCGCTCCCACTTGACCACGCGGAAGGGGCCGGTGCCGACGCACTTCTCCGGGTCCACGCCGAACTGATCGCCCGCTTCCTCGGTGGTCTCGCGGTCATAGATCGCGCAGCCGGGGGTGGCGATGTTGGCCAGGAACGAGCCGAACGGCGCTTCCAGCGTGATCTGAACGGTCATGTCGTCCAGCGCCACGACGCCTTCGACGCCGGTGACCGCGCCGGTGGTGTCTTCATAGAACGCCTTGGCGCCCTTGATCATGTCCATGAAGTCGGTGTTCTTGGCCAGCGTCTTCGGGTTCATCATGCGGTTGACGGTGTAGACCACGTCGTCCGCGGTGAAGTCCGCGCCATTTTGGAATTTGACGCCCTGTTCGAGGTGGAAGGTGTAGACGAGGCCGTCGTCCGACACTTCCCAGCTCTTGGCAAGGCCCGGAACCAGCACGGCTTCGCCGGCTTCGTTGGTCTCGCACTCGACCAGGCGGTCAAAGCAGTTGAGGGCGACGGTGTAGGAGTCGGTGGTGAGCTGGCCGTCCAGCGTCTCCGGGTCGTCGATCAGGAACAGCACGAGCGTGTTCGCGTTGTCTGCCGCTTCGGCGAGACCCACCGCCGGCATCAGCGTCAGCGCGGTCATGAGCGCAAGCAGGATGGCAAGGATCCTCTTCACGGTAGATTGCACCCCTTTTCCCAATTTGAATTACCGGATGATCTTCTTAAAAAACAAAAGGACCGCATCCATCGATGCAGCCCTCTCCGGCCTTCACCGACAGCTCCTCCACCCGGCTTCACGGGCGGGAGTCCGCAAGATTTTCACCTGCGAACCAACGATCGGGCACGTCTGCCCGGCCGTTTCGGCAGCTTATCCTTTCACCGGCTTCACGGAACACCTTCTCCGCCGGGTACTCTTCATCGCTGCGCCTCTATCGTATTATCGCAATAATAGCACGCGGCGGCGGGTCTGTCAACCTGTCACTTCCGTGAACTTGAATAATTCACAGTGCTGAAATTGCATTTTCTGGAATGAATCCGCGCTTAGTGCCCGATGTGGGGATGCCCTTTCCGCGCCGAATTTTTTATGCGCGCGCGTATTTTCCGGCATATGCGCGCGAAGGGGCGCATATAAAGTGCCGTCACAAACCGTACCGCTCCGCCGAATGGCCTCCTGCCGCGCCCGTCCGGCGGATCTTCCGCGTCTCGTCATCAAGCGCCATACACGGGGATTACGGAGGGTTATTATGCTGCGTGAAGAAGTGCGCGCGGCGCGCCCGGGCGGCGTGCTGGCGGTAATCGGGCAGGTGCCCTGGTCGGTCATGATGCTGCTTCTGACCCGCGCGACGCCGCTCACCGATCAGGCCCCCTTCGCCATCGCGATGATGGCGGCCGGACTCGCCGCCGGCACACCGGCCTGGGCGCTTTGGGCCGGGTGCATTCTGGGGCTCAACTTCAATCTGGGCTATCTGGCGCTGACACCGGTGGTGGGCTGCGCCATCGTCCATGCGCTGAACTGGCTGATCGCCTACCTTCCGGGCCGGATGAAGAAGGCGCCGTCGCCGGACGCCCTTTTCGGCGGGCGGGACGCGCAGGTGGCGCTCTGCGCAGGCGTCGCCACGCTGGTTCCGGCGCTGGCGGTCGCCCATACGATGCCCTACAACACGATGATGGCCGCCGCCAACGCGGTAATCGCCGCCTGCGTCGCCCCGGCGATCATGAGCGCGATGATGATCCGCCCCGGAAGGGACCGCCTGATGCGCGACGAGCAGATCGCGCTGATGCTCGTTTGCGCGCTTTCGCTGATGGGACTCCATCGCCTTCCTGTGGTCGGGCCGGTGGTCGCGCCGATGGCCGCGTCGGTGCTCTGCCTGATGGCATCCTTCCTCGGGGCCGGGCCGGGCGCGGCGGCGGGGCTCCTTTTTGGCGCGGCGCTGTCCTTCTCCGGCGGAAACCGCTTCCTCGGCGCATCGCTGGGGCTCTGCGCGCTGGCGGCGGGGGCTGCGGGCGGGCTGGGGCGCTGGGCGGGGGCGCTGGCCTTCGCCATCTCCAACACCGTGACCCTCGTCTACGGCATGGGGGAGGGCTACGGTGCGCTGCACCCGGCGCTGGCCTTTGCCGCCGGGCTTGTCTACTGCCTCGTTCCGCCAAAGGTCATGGAAAAGCTGTGGGCATGGTTCGTGCCTGCGGACGCAAGCCACGACCCCGAGCGGCTGGCCACGCGGCTGCTTTCCGATGCGCGGCGGCGCGTCCGGGCGCTGAGCCAGGTGTTCGGCGAGCTGGCGAGCGGCTACGAAGCGCCCTTTGACGCGCCGGACGAGCGGGCGCTGATCGTGAAGATGCGCGGCCGGCTGTGCCGGGGCTGCGCCGGGTGCCAGGCCTGCTGGGACGGGCGCGACGGCCGCGCCGGGCGGTTGATGTGCGACCTGGTCGCCCGGGCCGCAGCGGGAGAAACCTTCTCCGAGAAGGACGAAGCGCCGCCGGAGCTCTCGCGCCGGTGCCGCCGCGCGGGGCAGATCCCGGGCCGTCTCGGCCCGCTGCTTCGGGAGTTTTCCGAAGTGCGGCGAAGCGCACAGGCCAGGGGGCAGGCAAAGAGCCTCCTGGGCAAGCAGTTCCGGCAGGCGGAGTCGCTGCTCGTAAGCGCCTCCGGCGCGCTGGCGACGCCCGTCAAGGTGGATGGGGCGCTGTCCCGGCAGGCGGTGGCCGCCCTCGACCGGGAGGACATCAAGACCAGCGAGGTGCTGGCGCTCAGGGCCGCGGGCGGCGCGGTGACGGTCACGGCGGTCAAGCGCGAGGGCGTATGGCGGCCCGACGAAGCGCAGCGCGCCTCGAAGCGGCTGACGGCGGAACTCGGCGTGCAGCTGCGGCCGCCGGCGCTGCCGGGGGAGGGGCTTTCCGCGGAGCTCAGCTTCTTTCAGGCGCCGCGCTACACCGCCACGGTGGGCTTCGTCGCCCGGGCCAAGAACGCCGCGCAGCCCTCGGGCGACAGCCATCTGGCCGCGGGTCTCGGCGGCGGGCGGGTGCTTCTCATGCTGTCGGACGGCATGGGCACCGGCGAAAAGGCCGCGCGGGAGAGCCGCACCGCGATCCGGCTCATCCGCAGGTTCCTGGCCGCAGATGTGGAGCATTCGCTGGCCTTTGACTCCGTCAACCAGCTTCTGATGCTCCTGGGCGGCGAGGACATGTTCGCCACCGCCGACCTTTGCGTATTGGACCTCAACGCCTGCACCGCCTCTTTTTCAAAGCTGGGCGGCTGTGACAGCCTCATCATCCGCCGGGGCGAGGTGCAGCGCATCGAAGGCGGCCGACTGCCGATGGGCATTCTGGAGGGCGTGACGCCCTCGGGCTCGGTCGTCCGGCTTCAGCCGGGGGACACGCTGGTCATGATGACCGACGGGCTCTACGACGCCGCCCGCGAAGGCGAAGCCGCCTGGCTGGAGGACGCCGCCCGCCGCCTGGCGGGGGAAGCGCCCCAGGCGCTCTGCGAGGCGCTAACCCGCCTGGCGCTGGACCGCCAGGGCGAGGCGCGGGACGACATCACCGTGATGGCGGCGCGGATCGGGAAATCATAGGCATTTGACCCCGGAGGCTCCGCCTCCGGCACCCCGCCAAAGGGACTGAGTCCCTTTCAGGCTGTCACAATACTCGTCTTTTGACAGCGAAAAGCAAGTCCTGTGAATCTTCGATTCACAGGACTTGCATGGCAGAACCCTCCCGTCGATTCGGGAGGGTTGAGATGCAGTTGTTTATCCTGAACTTGCGCTACGCCGCCGGTTCCTCCAGCCGCGCCCGGGAGGCGGCGAGATCCACCGGGGTTGAAAACGCCCCGGACAGTTTCTGGATGCGTCCAAGCACCCGGTTCGCCGCGTCTCCGGTGAGCGGGACGGGCTGATAGTCGTTCTTCTTTTTGCTGCCGGAGATCAGGCAGGGGATGACGACGGTCTCCACCGGCTGAACGCCCTCCGGCCGCACCTCAAAGGTCTCTTGCAGGATGAAGGTGTCCTTGTCGTCCGGGTTGAGGTTGCCGCCGAACGAGAAGTTGCCCAGGCTGTAGGCAATGGTCACGCCCTTGTACACCTCGATGCCGCCCACCACGTGGGGGTGATGCCCCAGAACCAGCCCGGCCCCGGCGTTGACCGCCGCGCGGCCGTATTCCTTTTGCACCTTGAGCGCCCGGCCCTCACCCTCCTCGCCCCAATGGAACGAGGCGATCACGAGGTCACACTCTTTCTTGAGCGCCTTGACCTGCTTTTGCATCGCGCCCTTGGACACGTACCAGACCCCGAAGCCGCAGAGCCCCACCTTGACGCCCTTGATGTCGAGGACGACCGTCTTGCCCCAGCCGAAGGGCGCAACATCCGCCTTCCGAAGCGCCGCGGCGGTGTCCGAGAGTCCCTTGGCGTAGTAATCCTTGGCGTGGTTGTTGGCGAGGTTCGCCGCCTCCACGCCCCCCTCGGTCAGGATTTTCGCGTATTTCGGGTCGCCCTTGAAGGCAAACTGCTTGTCCCGGAAGCGCTTGGCCGTGGTCAGCGGGCCTTCCAGGTTGACGATGGTCAAATCGTCCCCTTCAAAGATCTCCCGGACGTTTTTGAAGAAGTAGTCCGCGCCGCCCTTTTTGTAGGCGCCGGCGAAGGCATTGTAGGTTCGGCTGCGGGTATCGCCGCCCAGCGTGCAGTCCCCGGCGGCGGAGATGGTGAACCGAACCGGGTCGCCGGTGGGCGATGGGGAAGTCGCGGCGGCCTGGGCCGCCTCCCGCGCGGCACCGGGCCCCGGCGCAAAGCCGGTCTCGGCATCGGGAGCGGCACCGTCCGTATCGAAGGCGGCATCGTCCTCCGGCGCGGCAGCGGCTTCACCTGCCGGGAGCGCCGCGCCCTCCGGTGCTGCGAACGCGGCAAACGGCGTCCGCTCCGGTTCGGACGCCGAGTTTTCCGGCGCCTCGGTCCCGGACGGCATCCCTGCCGCCATAGCGTCCGCGGGTTCCACCCGCGCGCGCAGCGCGCTGAGCAGCAAAAAAGACCCCACCACGGCCAGAACGGCCGCGGCGAGGCCGGCGCAAAGCCTTACGGCGCGCGCCCTGCGCTTTGCCGCCCGGCGGGCGGTGCGCTTTTCAGACGGGGGTTGGGTTTGCATGTCAGTCCATCACCTGCAGAATCTCGCATTTCAGGTAGTGGGTCTCGGGGGAGGGGGGCAGCACCGGGTGGTCGTGTGCCTGCCCGCGGGATTCCACCAGGCGCAGCTTCGTGCGGGAGTCCCGGGCGGCTTCGTTGATCATGTCTCGGAAGGCCTGGGGCGATACGTGCTGCGAGCAGGAGCAGGTGACCAAAAACCCGCCGGGTCTGACCAGCTTCATGCCGCGCAGGTTGATCTCCTTGTAGCCCCGAAGCGCGCTGGGAAGGGCGGCGCGGGTCTTGGTGAAGGCGGGCGGGTCCAACACCACCAGGTCGAACCGCTCCTTTTTTTCAGACAGCTCCCGGAGCAGGTCGAAGCAGTTGGCGGCTTCGAACCGGGCGGCGGAGAGTCCGTTCAGCTGCGCGTTTTCACGGGCGACGGCCACGGCCTCTTCGGAGATGTCCACGCCCAGAACCTCCGCTGCGCCGTACTTCGCGGCGTTCAGCGCGAAGGAGCCGTTGTGGCAGAACGAGTCCAGTACCTTTGCGCCCGCGCACAGCGGCGCGATGGCGGCGCGGTTTTCCTTCTGGTCGAGGAAAAAGCCGGTCTTCTGGCCGTTTTTGACGTCCACCAGGTAGCGGACGCCGTTCTCTTTCATCTCCACGCGGTCGGGCACCTCGCCGTAGAGAAGGCCCGTCACCTGCTCCATGCCCTCCAGCCTTCGAACCGGCACGTCGTTGCGCTCGTAGATGCCCCTGGGGCCGATCTCCTCGGCGAGGATTCGGACGATCAGGTCCTTCCACTTCTCGATGCCCAGGCACAGCGACTGCAGCGCCAGAACGTCCGCGAACTTGTCCACGATCAGCGCGGGCAGAAAGTCCGATTCCGCGAAGATCAGCCGGCAGCTGTCCATGTCGGAAAATTTCCGGCGGTACTCGATGGCGTCCCGCACCCGCCGGCGGAAGAAGGCCTCGTCCACCGGCTCATCGTGCCGGGTAAGCATCCGAAGGGCGATCTGGGATTTTGGGTTGTAGAACGCCCGCCCCTGATAGGTTCCCTTGGAGGACGCGACCTCCACCACGTCGCCCGGCTCAAACGCGCCCTCGACCGTCTCCACGTCGGACGCGAACACCCACGGGTGTCCGGACCGAACCCGGGTCTCCCTCGTTTTTTTCAGGATTGCCCTGGCCATGCTGTCAGTTTTCTCCTTTCGGATTCAACAAATTATCCCTTGTTGGCGCTACCCAACCCCCGCCGTTCCTTCCAATCGTTCCCGGCGACATGCGTCCCGACCCCGCCACTTCACTCGTTCCCGAGCAGCCCTGCCGTCCTCTCACTCGTTCCCGGCGACGTGCCGAAAGCCGAAGGCGAAAGCTTCGTCGTTCTCCTTCACTCGTTCCCGGCGACATGCGCGCCGGGAACGGTTTCTGGAACCAGTGCGCACACTGGTGGAAGAAACGATTCCTCAAGTCAGAAAGCCGCCCGGAACCCCAAAGGGGTTTCAGGCTTCCGCAGTCCCCCCCGCGTCAAAATATCCGCAAGGAGGTTTTGACGCCATTCGCGCTGAAAGACGCGAAGCGGATTTCAGCGCAAGCGCGTCAGCGCAAGTGCGTCAGCGCCCTGCACTCCAGGTAGTATCGCTTGTCCCGCGCCTCGCCCATCGAAAAGCTCTTGAGCGGCAGCGAGCCGCCGCTGTTCACGCCGGGGAAGAGCGTGTACTTGTCGATGGCCGTCAGGCGGATACCCGCCGCACCCCTTTGGCGCAGCCCCTCCAGCGCGTCGTCACCGTGGATGTAGTCCACCGTGGCCTCCGGGTGCGAATCGAGCCATTCGTCGAGGAACGGCTGCAGAAGCTGAACCGGCGGCGCGTCCGGCGCGTTGACCAGCTTCACCGGCGCGTCCAGCAGGTACATCTGCGCGCTTTCCTCGTCGCAGGCGGCGACGCCCACGCCGCGGGCCCGGCACCACATGATGAAGTCCAGCGAGATGTCCGCGCCCTTCGCGCCGAACACCGCCCGGTGGATCGGCCGGAAGACCAGCGAATCGTCAAAGAGGTTGCCGATCTCGCAAAGCGCGTACCGGGCGGGGTGCGTCTCCCGCTCCGCCGGGGACAGCCGCGCCTTGATTTCCTCCCACGAGGCCTTGGCGGTGGCCAGCGAATGGTTGCCGTCGCCCACCGCGTAGAGGAAGCCCTCCGATGCCTGGTACAGCCCTTCCAGCGCGGCGTGAACGCCCTCGAGGGCCGCGCCTTCCGCCGCCCAGCCCATGATGCGGCCGCCGCCGAGCATCAGGTCAAAATCGTACAGCGGACGGAGCGCGCTCCTCGCTTCATATAGCGGTTCGAGAAGCGTCTTCTCCGGGTCGTTGACCAGGAGCAGCACGTGAGGGGATTCCAGCGGCGCGCCCAGCCGCACTTTCATCCGGGGCGGGATGCGCTCCGGGATGGTCTTTTCGGTAGGTCGTATCAGCGCCCTGGCGCCGGGCGCATAGTCGTACTGTTCCAGATCGACCGCCGCCACGAGGCCCAGTCGAACCCCGGTGGACACCTGCCGCGCGACGAGCACGAAGCCGTCCGTCGCCGGGCGAAGCACCTGTTTCAGCGCGTCGCGCATCGCCGCGTGAATGCGGGGGATGCGCGCATCGCCCTGGCCGAGCCACGCCTCCGGGTAGATGATCTCCAGCGCGGAGGGCGCGCCCGCCACTTTTTCCTCAACTTCCGCCCAGTACTCCGGCTGCGAAGTGAACTGGTCGCAGGCGATGACCGCCCACTTTTCAAGGTGCGCCTCCGGGGGCAAAAGGATGTCCCCGGTCTTCAGCGCGTACTTTGTAAAATCCATCGTCCGCCCCCACGCCTTATTGAGTATTTGCGTACCCTATTGTATCATATGTGTTACAGAATATCCATTGAATCGGAGAAAAATTTCATGGAAAAGAAAAACCTTCCCGGCATGCGCATCAACCGTCTCCTGTCGGACAGCGGCTTCTGCTCCCGCCGGGAGGCGGACAGGCTGATTGAGGCAGGTCGGGTGACCATCGATGGACGGGTGGCGGTGCTGGGCGATCAGGTGCCCGCGGGCGCGGAGGTGCGGGTGGATGGCCACGCGATCGCGGGCGGTTCGCCCAAGGTGTACCTGGCGCTCAACAAGCCCTCGGGCATCGTGTGCACCACCGACAGCCGGGAACCCCTGAACGTGATCGACTACCTGAACTACCCGGAACGGGTGTTTCCCATCGGGCGGCTGGACAAGGACTCCAGCGGCCTGTTGCTCCTGACCAGCGACGGGGGCATCGTCAACCGCATCCTCCGCGCCGCGGGCGGCCATGAGAAGGAGTACCGCGTGAGCGTGACCCAGCCGGTGACCGAGGATTTCCTCCAGCGGATGGCCTCCGGCGTCGAAATTCTGGACCGCAGAACGCTGCCCTGCAAGGTCTGGAAGACCGGCGACCGCTCCTTCGGCATCGTGCTGGTGCAGGGCATCAACCGGCAGATCCGCCGGATGTGCGAGGCCCTCGGCTACCGCGTGCAGACCCTCACCCGCGTCCGCGTGATGAACATCACGCTGGACGGCCTCGAGCCCGGTCACTTCCGAAAGCTTTCGGAAGAAGAGGTCGCGCTTCTTATGCGGCAGACGGAAGAAACGTCGGCGCGTCCGGACGCAACGGGAACGCCGGGAGCGCTGCCCCCGAGCCCCCTCAAGGGGCATGATGCCCCTTGACCCTATACAAAATACAAGACGGTTCTCCGCGTCCTGAACGCTGAGAACCGTCAAGGCATCGAAAAAAACCTGCAGATTTTTTCGATGCAAAGGAGGAAATCCTGCGTACGCCTGAAATCCTCTGGGATTTCCGAGCGGCGCACTGACCAAAGGTATGGATACCGCCACCAAGTTGCGTACTGTTGGCGGTATCCCGTTCCCGGCGTACACGCCGCCGGGAACGATCGAAATCCTACGGGGCCTGATGGTCTGACGGTTCTCCGCGCCCTGAACGCTGAGAACCGTCCTTTGCATTATCCCTTTGTGGGGTTTCCAAAGGGCCTCAGGCCCTTGGCGGGGGTGCGGGGGCGGAGCCCCCGCTTCGCCTCCCCGTGCTTACTCCTCGTCGTCCAGCGGCTCGTCGTCCTCTTCCTCCGCGCCGGGGTCGCGGTCGACCACGATGCCGCCGGCGGAGAAGGCCTCGCGAAGGGATTTGGATATCGACTCGTACATCTCCGGATGCTCCTTGATGTACTTGCGCGTGTTGTCGCGGCCCTGGCCGATGCGCTGGTCCTCATAGGAGAACCACGCGCCGCTCTTTTTGATGAAGCCGCGCTCCAGCGCCATGTCGAGCAGCGCGCCCTCCCGAGAGAGGCCCTCGCCGAAGAGCATGTCCACCACCACCGTGCGGAACGGCGGCGCGACCTTGTTTTTGACAATCTTGATCTTGGTGCGGTTGCCGATGACGTCCGAGCCGTTTTTAATGGCCTCGCTCTTCCGAACGTCGATGCGCACCGATGCGTAGAACTTCAGCGCCTTGCCGCCGGTTGTGGTCTCGGGGTTGCCGTACATCACGCCCACCTTCTCGCGCAGCTGGTTGATGAAGATGGCCATCGCGTTGGTCTTCGAGATGACGCCGGCGAGCTTGCGGAGCGCCTGGCTCATCAGCCGCGCCTGAAGGCCGACGTGGCTGTCGCCCATGTCGCCCTCGATCTCGGCCCGGGGCACCAGCGCGGCGACCGAGTCGATGACCACCACGTCGATCGCGCCGGAGCGAACCAGCGCCTCGCAGATGTCGAGGGCCTGCTCGCCGTTGTCGGGCTGGGCGATGTAGAGCTCGTCGATGTCGACGCCCAGCGCCTTCGCGTACACAGGATCCAGCGCGTGCTCCGCGTCGATGAACGCGGCGGTGCCGCCGCCCTTCTGGGCCTCGGCCACCACGTGCAACGCCAGCGTCGTCTTGCCCGACGACTCCGGCCCGTAAATCTCGATAATGCGGCCGCGGGGCAGCCCGCCCACGCCCAGCGCGAAGTCCAGCGGAAGGCAGCCGGTGGGGATGACCTCCACCTGCATCCTGCCGGACGCGTCGCCCAGCTTCATCACGGAGCCCTTGCCAAAATCCTTCTCTATCTTGCCCAGCGCCACTTCCAGCGCCTTTTTACGGTCTTCGCCCATCCTGCGGGCAACGCTTCCCTTGTCCGCGTTCTTGTCCTGGGCCATTGACGGTTCACGCCCCTTCCAGTATTCCAATTGATACTATACCATAAACCGCACCGCCCTGCCAGCCGGACGGGCGCGAATTTACAGAAAAATGAACATGTGTTCGATTAAAAAACCCCGGCGCGCAAGCATGCGCGCCGGGGTTCGGCTTTATGACCTAAAAGAGCTTCTGGATGAAATCCAAGAGGTTGAACTTGTTGAACAGCACGACGGCAATCAGCGAGATGGTGGACATGATCTTGATGAGGATGTCCAGCGACGGGCCGACGGTGTCCTTCAGCGGGTCGCCCACGGTGTCGCCGACGACGGCCGCGGCATGGGCCTCGGAGCCCTTGCCCTGGCCCTCGATGCCGCCGGATTCGATGAACTTCTTGGCGTTGTCCCACGCGCCGCCGGCGTTACCGGTGAACACGGCCAGCATGATGGCGGAGATCGTCGCGCCGATCAGAAGGCCGCCCACAAACCACGGCCCGAACAGGAAGCCGGTGCCCAGCGGCACCACGATGGCCATCAGGGACGGAGCACGCATTTCGCTCAGCGCACCCTTGGTGGAAATTTCAATGCAGGTCTTGTAATCGGGTTTCTGCTTGCCGGTCAGGATGCCGGGAATTTCGCGGAACTGGCGGCGCACCTCGTCCACCATGTTGCGGGCGGCCTTGGCGACGGCCTCGATCAGCATGCCGCTGAAGAGGAACGGCAGCGCCGCGCCCACCAGCACGCCCACCAGCGTGATGGGATCCATCAGGTTCAGCGTGAGCGGGGTGGAGGGATCGTTGAACGAGTAGAGGAACGAGATCATGAGCGACAGCGTCGCAAGAGACGCGGAACCGATGGCGAAGCCCTTGCCGATGGCGGCGGTGGTGTTGCCCACGGAGTCCAGCGTATCGGTGATTTCACGAACGGCGGGCTCGAGCTTGCTCATCTCGGCGATGCCGCCGGCGTTGTCGGAGATGGGGCCGTAGGTGTCGACGGAAACGGTAGCCGCGACGAAGGACAGCATGCCCGCGCCCGCCATCGCCACGCCGTACATGCCGGCGAACAGGTAGGAGGCGTAGAGTGCCACGCCCAGAACGATCAGCGGCGCCATGCAGGAGATCATGCCCACCGCGAGGCCCTGGGTGATGGTCAGCGCCGCGCCCTCCTTGGAGGAGTGGGCGATCTTCTGGGTCGGCTTATAGTCGTAGCTGGTGTAGTACTCGGCGATGAAGCCGATCAGGACGCCCGCGGCCACGCCCATCGCGGCGCCCAGCCAGGGAGAGATCGCACCCATTGCGAAGCCGGTGGCGGAGAGATCCTCGCCGCCAAAGATCACGAAGGTGGCGATGAGGCCCAGCGCCAGCGTTAGGCCCGCGCTCAGCCACGTCGCGCCGTTGAGCTCCCTGTGGGGGTTGTCGGAGAGGTTCTTGCGGTTGAGGAGCGAAGCGATGCCCACCACGCAGGAGATCAGGCCGCAGGAGACGAACACCAGCGGGAACAGCATCATCTTTTCAAGCAGCTGGGTGGACCAAGCGTTGCCCACGGCGGCATGGGAAAGGAAGAGATGGACAGCCAGGATTACCGCGGCGGTCGTCGCGCCCATGAAGCTCTCGAGAAGGTCGGAGCCCAGGCCAGCCACGTCGCCCACGTTGTCGCCCACGTTGTCGGCGATGGTGGCGGGGTTGCGCGGGTCGTCCTCGGGGATGTGGGCCTCGGTCTTGCCGACGAGGTCCGCGCCCATGTCCGCGGCCTTGGTGTAGATGCCGCCGCCGATGCGGTTGAACAGCGCGATCAGCGAGCAGCCCAGCGCGTAGCCGGAGAGGGTCATCGTGAAGGGCACGAACTCAACGCCGATCCAGTTGACGTAGAGGGTCTGCAGGCTCTGGGCGCTCAACTGGCCGAGGCTGATGCCGAACACGATGTAGACGATGAACAGGCCCAGAAGCGCGAATCCGCCGACGCAAAGGCCCATGACGCTGCCGCCCTTGAAGGCCACCTGCAGCGTGGCGCTCAATTTCTTCGTCACGCGGGCGGTGTTGGAAACGCGCACGTTGGCGTAGGTGGCGGCTTTCATGCCCACCCAGCCCGCGGCGCCGCTCATCAGCGTACCGATTATAAAGCTGACACCCGTATACCACGACACGAACACGCCCAGCGCAGCAGCCACGATCACAATGACCGCCGCCAGCACCTTGTACTCATACTTGATGAATGCGTCCGCGCCGATCCGGATGGCAGCGGCGATCTCCTTCATGAGATCGGTGCCTTCATCCATCTTTTTGATGGAGAAGTAGTTGATCCCGGCAAATGCCAGCGCCGATGCCGCGGCGACGATCAGGAGGATAAGCACCCAAGTCATTCGTCCAACCTCTTTCCTATATAAATGTGTAAAACAAATCAACCCATTGTATATTGCACGAAAATTCCCAATTTGTCAATGGTGTGACGATTTTTATGGTTATATTCAAAATCACGGCTTTTATTTGTATTGTCGGCATAATTATATGGGCATTTCGTCGATAAGTGTTAATTTGCTTATAATTATGCAGGCGGCATTTTGGCGATTTTGTGCTTGGTATCAGCCCGTATCCGTGCAAAATGCCAAATGCCCGTGGTCGTGCCTTCAGAATGGATTTTCTTTCCATACGGGTGAACGCGCGTTCCGTTGCAGGTGGCTGAAACAGGGACCGGGTTTATACTGGTAAAAACCACCGGACGCGGCCCGGGTGATGAAGCCGGAATCCGCATGCGCTCGGAGCGCGGGAGGGGACGAATGAAGCGGCTTTCAAAATGCCTCTGGCTTGTGTTGGCGCTGGCGGCGGGGCTGATGCTCTTTGGCAATCTGCCGCGCCCGGCCCTCCGGCTCGAGCCGCCGAACCGGCCGCCCCAGGGCGTGATCCGCGTCCACGGCCGCGCCATGATCGACCTGAACCGGGCGGATGAGGCGCTGCTTCAGTCGATCCCCGGCATCGGCCCCGTGCTTGCGGCGCGCATCCACGCCCATATACGCGAGAAAGGCGCCCTGAAGGCGCCTTCCGAACTAGTGGATGTGCCGGGCATCGGCCCGGAAAAGCTGCGCGCCATCGAAGGGATGGCCGTCACAGGGTGATGCCGTCGATCAGCGCGGAGGCCTGCTCAAAGGAGGGCATCGCGCCCTGGGCGCCCAGCGCCGTCACCGAGATGGCCGCCGCCGCGTTGGCGAGGTTGATGGCGTCGGAGAGTTCGAGATCCATCGAAAGCCCCACGGCAAGCCCGGCGTTGAAAGTGTCTCCGGCGGCGGTGGTGTCCACCGCCTTGACCTTGAACCCCTCGTGCATGCGGTAGCCCTCGCGGGTGACGAGGAGCGCGCCTGCGCTTCCGCGCTTGTTGATGACCGCCTTCGCGCCCTGCCCGATCAGTTTCATGGAAGCCTCCACGGCTTGCTCGAGGGTGGTCACCGGCATGCCGGTCAGGAGACTCAGCTCGGTTTCGTTGGGCGTGATGAAATCGCACAGCATGATGAGCGCCTGGGACAGCGGCTTCTCCGGCGCGGGCGCGGGATCGAGGATCACCTTGCCGCCCGCGGCGTGTACCAGCGCCGCCGCGTGCTGGATGGAGGGAAGCGGCGTTTCCAGCTGGAACAGGCAGACTTTCGCGCTTTCCAGGAGCGCCCGGCTCTCGGTCACCACGTCCACCGACAGCGCTATGTTGGCGCCGGGCACGATGGCGATGGTGTTTTCGCCGTTTCCGTCCACGGTGATGACCGCGACGCCGGTGGTCTCGTCCTCGATGGTTCGGATGGCCTCAAGGCTGACGCCCTCCCGTTGGAGCGCGGCCTTGTACATCTCGCCGTTCGCGTCGCCGCCGACGCAGCCCACCATCGCGACCTTCGCCCCCAGCCGCGCCGCCGCGACCGCCTGGTTGCCGCCCTTCCCGCCGGTGAAGACCGAGAATTTGGATCCTGTCAAGGTCTCGCCGGGCTTTAAGAACCGGGGTACGTTGACCGTCAAATCGGCGTTCAGGCTGCCGACAACGAGAATGTCCGCCATTTGCTCTCCTCCTTTGGTGTCAGTCCTCCGGCCATTCGCCGGTGAAGGCCAGCGCCGCCGGGCCTTCCATAAAGACGTGTCCGTCCGCGCCCCATTCGATCACCAGGTCGCCGCCCTTGAGATGAACCGTCGCGCGGTTTTCCACCCAGCCCGCCAGGGACGCCGCCACGAACGCCGCGCAGGCGCCGGTGCCGCAGGCCAGGGTTTCGCCGGAGCCACGCTCCCACACCCGCATCCTGAGGGCGTTTTCCCCCTCGCGGGTGACAAATTCAATGTTGGCGCGATCGGGAAAGACTTCCGCGCGCTCGAGCACCGGCCCCGCGGCGAAGAACAGCTCGTCGGAGGGCTGCGCTTCCAAAAGCGCCACGCCGTGCTTTGAGCCAACGTCCACCCGCCGAAGGCGCCATTCGCGCCCCGCCGCCCGGGCGGAAACGTCCGCCTCGTCCCATTGCACGCGGCCCATGTCGCATCGCGCGCCGACGGCGACGCCGCCCTCTATGAGCACTTCCGCCGTCTTGATGCCCGCCAGCGTCTCCACCGTCAGGCGCTCTTTCCGGGCGATGCCCGAATCGTACAGGTATTTCGCCACGCACCGAAGGGCGTTGCCGCACATGGCGCCCTCGCTGCCGTCGGCGTTGAACATGCGCATCCTGGCGTCCGCCACTTTGGAGGGCATGATGAGCACCAGCCCGTCGGAGCCGATGCCAAAGTGCGGCCGCGCCATCCGCATGGCCAAAGCATTCGGATCGGTCGGCGCGCCCTGATGAAACAGGTCAAGGTAGACGTAATCGTTTCCCAACCCGTGCATTTTGATAAACTTCATGAAAGCATCCCCTTCGAGGCGTTGAAATTGGCCGCCTGTGGGAAGCCCAGGGGCGGACGGGCGGCTAATAACGCGAGGGCCGCTGCAACCGCTCCACCCGCGCGCCCAGCGCCCGGAGCTTTGCGTCGATGTCCTCGTAGCCGCGCATGATGTATCGTACGCCGGAAATCTCCGTCGTGCCCTCGGCCATGAGTCCCGCCACGATCATCGACGCCCCGGCGCGAAGGTCGGTGGCGGAAACGGGCGCGCCGATCAGCCGGTCGACGCCGTCCACGATGGCGGTGCGGTCCAGGATCCGGATCTTCGCGCCCATGCGCCGAAGCTCCTCCACGTACTTGAAGCGGGCCTCGTAGATGGTCTCGGTGACCACGGACTGGCCGCTGGCGATGGTCAAAAGCGAGGTCATCGGCTGCTGGAGATCCGTCGGAAATCCGGGGTAGACCTGGGTCTTGATGTTGACGGGGCGAAGATTCCCGTCCGCCTTGATGCGGATGCGGTCGTCCTCCTCGCTGACGTAGACGCCCATTTCAAGCAGCTTCGCCGACAGCGCCTCCATATGGGTGGGGATCGCGCCGGAGATGGTCACGTCCCCGCCGGTGGCGGCGGCGGCGATCATCAGCGTGCCGGTCTCTATCTGATCCGGAATGACCGCGTAGGTGGACCCTCGCAGCGGGCGCCCGCCGGAAATCCGGATGATGTCCGTGCCCGCGCCCTTGATGCGCGCGCCCATGCTGTTCAAAAAGTTGGCCACATCGACGATATGGGGTTCTTTTGCGCAGTTGTAGATGGCGGTGTTGCCGGTGGCGGAAACCGCCGTCAGCATGGTGTTGATGGTCGCGCCCACGGAGGGCATGTCCAGGTACACCTCCGCGCCGTGCAGGCCCTCCGTCGAGACGAGCAGCGTGCCCCGCTCGATCTTGACGTCCGCGCCCAGCGTGTTCATGCCCTTGATGGTCTGGTCAATCGGCCGCGCGCCGATGTCGCAGCCGCCGGGCATGGGCACTTCCGCCCGCGAAAACAGCCCCAGCAGCACCGGGGCCAGATAGTAAGACGCGCGCATCTGGCGCGACAGCTCGTAAGGGGGCGAAAAATTATCGACCGTCTGCGGGTCGATCACCATGGTGCCGCCCGAAAATTCCACGCCCGCGCCCAGCGCGCGGAGCATCTCGATCAACGACCTCACGTCGTCGATGTCGGGCAGGTTCTCAATCGTACAGGGAGAGTGCGCGAGCAGCGCAGCCGGTATGATCGCCACCGCGGCATTCTTGCCGCCGCTGACCGAAACCTCGCCGCACAGGCGCACGCCGCCCTGTATGCACAGGATATCCGACATGCATTAAACCCCTTGGCGCCACGTTAGGCGCTGCAAACTTGTCTTCTTTTTATTATATCCGATCGGCGCGCGACAATCAAGTTAAACGTGCCACGGGCAAAGCCCGCCCGCGCTGTGCGTTTGTGTTTTCACGAAACCTTGAATGCGCCGCCCTCCTGTTGACTTCAAACCCCGGCGTGTTGTTCCCAAATAACCCGCAAATAACGACGGGAAAGCGGAAGGTATTAAAACGCAAAATGTCTCGCAGTAGGCATTCCATCAAAAGGCCTGCGCCTTCGATGGGTAACCCCTGCGCACCCGAAATGCTTGGGAATTCTGGACCGGCGCGCGCCCCCAGCTATGGGTTATGCCCAATGCGCTATTTGCAGAAAATCGTTCCCGGTGAACATGCCACCGGGAACGATTGAAACACCATCAAACATCCCTTTCGGGGGCGCCCCGAACGATTTGTCAGCCCGCCGGATCGACGGAGATGTTCTCGCAGATGCGGTTGTACAGGTCGGTGAGCCAGGCTTCCATTTCGTCCAGAGCCTTCTGGTCCTCGGACACCACGCCGGAGGCGGCATCCGCCTCGCGCTGCGCCTTGCGCTCGGCCAGCTTCTGCTCCAGCACCACCCGGATCTCATCGGAGAAGCCCTTCATGTTGGACTCCCAGGCCGCGACCAGATCCATCACCTGATCGGTCAGGCTGCTCTTGAGCTCGTCGGCCTGCTTCAGGGCCAGTTCCTTTTCGGCGATGGTGGCGTCGCGGTCGGCGATCACCTTTTCTTTTTCCTCGAGCGCCGCCTGGGCGGTTGCGAGGTCGTCCTGCACCGCTTTCAGCGCCGCTTCGCGTTCAGTCAGCGTCTCTTCCTTCTCGGTCAGTTCGCCGCTGATGGTGGCGAGCTGGGTGCTCATGTCGTCCAGCGCGGTCTCCGCGGCCTCGCGGTCCGCCTCCGCCTGCTGCCGGGTGGCAACTTCGGCCTCCAGAGCGGCCTGCGCCTCCGCCAGCGCGGCCTTCTGGCTCTCCTGCTCGGCTGCCACGGCGGTCAGCGCCGCCTGCGCGCCGTCAAGCGCGTCCAGCGTTGCCTGATGGGCCGTCTTTTCAGCTTCGAGGGCGGCCTTCGCCTCCGCCAGCGCGGCCTTCTGGCTCTCCAGGTCAGCGCCCGCGGCATCCAGCGCCGCATTCGCGCTCTCCAGCGCGGTCAGCGTCGCCTCGTGGGCCGTCTTTTCAGCTTCGACGGCCTCCCGCGCCTCGTTCAGCGCCTGCTGCGCACCCACGTCCCCCGCGCTCTCCACCGCGGCCAGCTGTACCTCGGCGTCGGCTCGGGCGGCATGCTCTGCCTCCAGCGCGGTCTGCGCCGCCTCCAGAGCGTCCTGGGTTTCGGCCAGCAGCGATTCCTTTTCAGTCAGCTGCGCCTGGGCGCTGTCCAGCGCCTCACGGGTTTCGGTCTGGGAAGTTCCCAACGTCTCCACCTGCTCAGTGAGCTCCGAAACCTTCTCTTGCGCCGCCTCCAGCGCGGCCTGCGCCTCGGACAGGAGCGCGGCCTTCCCCGCCAGCTCCGCCTGCGCGTTGGCAAGGCCTTTTTCGGTGCTGCCGCCGGCGGCCTCCGCCTTGGCGAGCTTCACGTTCAGCTCATCGACCTTCTGCTGCGCGTCGGCCAGCGCTTCCTGCGTCTCGGTCAAGAGCGCGGCCTTCCCCGCCAATTCTTCCTGCGCCGCGCTGAGTTCGGACTCGAACCCGTCCCGTGCCTCCTCCGCCCCGGCGAGGGCCTCGGTGAGGTCTTTCACCTTCTGCTCGGACTCGGTCAAGAGCGCGGCCTTCCCCGCCAGCTCCTCCTGCGCCGCCTCGAGCCTTGTTTGGAGATCATCGGCCGCCGCCTTGGCCTCGTCGTACTGCTGGCTGGCGGTCTTCAACGCCTCGATGGACTCGGCGTCCTGGGCGCCCTTCTGCTCCAGCTGTTCTTTCGCGCCCAGCACTTCGGTCAGCTTCAGGTTCGCCGCTTCCAACTGCGCCTGGGCGTCGGCCAGCTGCTTTCCGGCCTTCTCCGCCTCCGCCTGGGCGTCGGTCAGCTGCCCCTTGGCGGCGTCGAGCGCCGCGGTCAGATCGGTGACGCTCTTGTTTGCGGCTTCAAGCTCAGCGGCGCTCAGCTTGACCGCCTCGTCCTTTTCGGCCTGCGCGGTCTCGAGCGCGGTCTTGGCGGTCTCAAGCTCGGCGCGCAGCGCGTCGGCCTCTGTCTTCGCCTCCACCAGCGCGTCCTGTGCCTTTTGCAGGGTATCGGTATTTTCCTGAAGCGCCGTGGCGCTGGCGGCCAGATCCTTGCCGCGGCCGGCCGACTGCACGCCCAGCCCGACCGCAACCACAATGGCCACGGCCAGCCCGGCCGCAAGCGATCCGATCAGTACCTTTGTCTTTTTCCGTTCGCGCTCCATGATGTGCCCGCCCCCCGTTTCTAGACTTGGACCCGTTCGCGCTATCAGCTTATGTGCCGGAAGCGCGCGGTATTTTTCTTTTTATTCCGGGCATACTACCCAGCGTAAATCGCCGGCCTGACCGGCGCCGGAGAGGAGAAAATGCCATGCTGGACCGTATTTCGCTGATCCTGGTCATCATCGGCGCCATCAACTGGCTGCTGGTGGGGTTGTTCTCGTTTGATGTGGTGGCCTACGTATTTGGCGGTCAGACAGCCGTGCTCAGCCGCGTAATTTACACGCTGGTGGGCGTAGCGGGACTGTGGTGCATCTCGCTTTTGTTCCGCGAGCGGGAAGTCGAGCACGAGACCTGAGGGTAAACTGCGGCGCGGCCCACGCCGCGCCAAATGACCATCCCATGTACAGTATGATAACCAAAAGGCTCGCGAAAAGCAAGCCTTTTGTTACCTTTTTTGGCATTCTACGTCATTTTTTGTAAAGTGTTATGACATGGGCCCGGGGTGGCGCGCCCAGCCGAAGCGGCAGGGCCGTGGTGCCCACGCCGTTTGAGACCAGCATCAACGCGCCGCTGTCCTCATACCAGCCGCTCAGATAGCGCGTGCCGTAGATCGAATTTGAGAAGGGGCTCCAGCCGAACGCCGCCGCCTGCCCGCCGTGGGTGTGGCCGGCGAGGGTCAAGTCCGCCCAGAGCGCGCCGCCGGAAGCGGGCTCCGCGATCACGGAGGGCAGCGCGTCCGGGTTGTGGCTGAGGAGGATTACGCAGTCTTTTCCGCGCACCTCCCTCGAGATGGAGCGTACGTTCTGCGTCCCAGTCCTCCAGTCGTCCAGCCCCGCGATGATCAGCTTCTTCCCGTTCTTCTTGATGACCTTTCTGGCGTTTCGGAGCAGCTTCACGCCGCCCAGCGCGACGGCCTCCTTCAAATGTTTCAGTTCATAGTCATGGTTTCCGGCCACGGCGTACTTGCCGAGCTTCGCGTCAAAGGATCGGATCATCAAAAAGAATTGGTCACGCTTCGCGGCGAGCGCCTCCTTTGCCTGATCGATGGAAGCGGCGCCGGTCAGCGCCCGGGCGTAGTCCAGCGCATCCAGCGCGGAGTAATCGCCGCCCAGCAGCAGAAGGTCCGGCTTCAGCGATCCCAGCTCGTTCACCAGCGCGGCGGCTTTTTCCGGCGGACAGAAGTTATCCACGTGGATATCCGACAGGAACAGGATGCGCGTACCGTTAAACACCTCGGGCAGGTCGGACAGGTATACGTCGGCGTATTCGACGCGCACCGTGTTGGCCTCGAGCGCCATGTACCCCATGAGAAGCAAAAGCGCCGCCAGCATGAAGGCGACGGCGCGCCAGCCTCTCTTTTTCTTCCGTTCCGGGTTCAACACGCTCCCTCCTTCGTAAATATGTTTCACGTGAAACATGGGGCGATCGCGCGCCGCCGTTGTTTCACGTGAAACATAGAAATTCTAGTTTCTAAAAACCCGACGCCCGGTAGACGACCTCGCCCCGGGCGATGGTCAGGCTGGGCGTATAGTCGCAGTCGAGCAGCACCAGGTCCGCGAACATGCCCGGCTCAATCCGGCCGCGCTCCTTTTCGCCGATGGCGTCGCAGGGGTACTCTGAAGCCATCCTGAGCGCCTCCGCCTCCGGCACGCCCACGACTTTGACCATGTTGCGCACCGCGCGGTTCATCGTCAGCGTGCTGCCCGCCAGCGCGCCGCCCTCCAGCCTGGCCACGCCGCCCCGCACCTGGACGAGGTTCGCGCCCAGCCGGTAGTCGCCGTCCGGCATGCCGGTGGCGGCCATCGCGTCGGTGACGAGCAGGCAAAGCGCCGCGCCCTTGGCCTTCCAGGCCACCTTCAGCGCCACCGGATGCAGGTGCACCAGGTCCGCGATCAGCTGCACACGGATGCGCGGATCGCTGAGCGCCGCGCCCACGGCGCCCGGCGCGCGGTGGGTAAAGGGCGACATCGCGTTGAACAGGTGGGTCGCCTGGGTCAGCCCCGCGTCCGCCGCTTCGAGAATCTCCTCGCAGGTGGCATCGGTGTGCCCGGCGGAGAGCGCCAGATTGTCCTGAAGCATCCGGATCAGCTCCGTCGCTCCCTCGACCTCCGGCGCGATGGTGAGAATCCTCGGCAGCGACTCGTAGCCGAGGGTGATGCGGGCGTAGGCATCCAGCGACGGGGCCTTTACAAACTGCTCCGGCTGCGCGCCCTTCCGGGCGGTGTTGAGGAACGGCCCTTCCAGATGGGCGCCCAGCACAGTCGCACCCTTCGGCGCATCCGCCGCCCGGCGCACGCCCTCCAGCGCCTCTCGCGTCTTTTCCAGCGAATCACACATGGTGGTGGCCAAAAAGGCGGTGACGCCGGTCCTCGGCAGCCATTCGGCCATCCGCGCCACCGCGCCGCCCCCGTCCATCGCGTCGTCCCCGGCGCAGCCGTGTATGTGCAGATCGACAAAGCCCGGCGCCAGCAGCGCACCCCGAGCGTCAATCCTGTTCGTGCCCTTCAGGTCCTTCCCGACCGATCGGATGCGCCCATCCTCCACGGCCACATCCACGTCCCGCAGAACTTTTCCCTTCGTCAGAACCCTGGCGTTTGTGATAATCATCATCGCACCCCCATCCGTACAAAGCGCGCGGAAAACTTCACCATTGCAACCTGACTCCGATTCCATTATAATATGAATGATATGGTACAAGCAAGCCTTGCGGCATTTTTTCCGGAGGAGGCTTCATGCAGAAAAAAACCGCGCGGCTCTCCTGGTTCTCCGCCCTGATGGTGGTCGCGCTGATATCCTTCCTGGCATGGCTGATCGCCAGCCAGATCGCAGCCAGCCGCTCGGGTGCGCTGCGCAACCAGACGGCGCTTCCCGCCCGCGCCGGTCAGGCCGCTGAAACACTGGACGACGGAATCATCTACTCAGACGGCACCACGCTGCACGCGCTGAACGGCAAGGGGCTTCAAATCTGGAGTTACGCCGCGGGCAGCGGCGCAAAGTTCTCGGTGGGCAAGGGCGGCGTGGCCGCCTGGTCGGGCACGGCGCTGGCGCTTCTGACGGGCGACCAGGGCTCCACGCTCTACAGCGGGAACATGGAGGACGCCATTTTGGACGTCCGGCTGGATACCACCTACGCCGCGGTGCAGGTGGGCGCCGAGCACTCCAGCGTGATGCTCATCCTGGAGCGCGGCGGCCGGCAGGTGGACCGGATCGAGCTCAAAAACCAAACGGTGCTGGACTTCGGCTTTTTCTACGGGGGCAGCCTGTTCTGGGTGATGTCGATGGACACCGAGGGCACCGTGCCCATGTGCTCCATCTCCACCTACAAGCCCGGCAAGATGCTGGCGGGCACCATCACCGACAGCCAGCAGGTGCTCTACGAGGTGCTCTTCCAGTCCTCGAAGATCCGGGCGGTGGGCACCACCCACGTCAAGGATTTCGACTACACCAGCCGGGAGCTGACCAGCGACCGAATCCTCGTCTACGGCTGGTACCTGATGGATCTGGACGACGACGCGGACAACCCGCTCATGGCCTTCGTTCCGGTGGATCAGGCGGAGAGCGGGCAGATTCAGGACGTTCGCATGATCCGCGGGCAGACCGACCAGAGCGTGCACCTGCCCTACCCGGCCAACCGGGTGTTCGCACGGGACGATTCCATCTACGCGTTCACCAACCAGTACGTTTCGATGTGCCGGCTGGGTCAGGCCTCGCCGGACACCTACGCGATGCCCCTCTACGCGGACGACGTGCTGGGCATCACGAAGAACCATCAGGCCATCGTCTCTTCAGGGGGAATCCTGTACCTTGTGCCGCTGATCCGCTGAGCGGCCGCCGAATTAAAGGGGGATCAAACCATCATGGGTATCAACATTGTGGACCTCATCCTGTACCTGATTCTGGCGCTGTCGCTGATTTCGGGCATGTACAAGGGCTTCATCGCCTCCGGCCTCGCGGCGGTGGGTTTTGTCGCCGCCTGGTTTGGCGCGCTCAACCTGTTTCCGCGGCTGGCGCAGATGCTCCTGGGCAACCAGTACCTGATGGGCTCGCTCAGCTACTATCTGGACGCCTCGTCGCTGTTCAAGACGAGCGCGCTGGCGGATTTTCCGGTGGCGCAGGCGGTTTCCAGCACCGGCACGGGCTCCACAATGCTCAACCAGGCGCTGCAGGAACTCAACCTGCCCTCGCTGATCGAGTCCGCCTTCAAAAACAACGTCACCAGCCAGCTTTTTTCGAACCTCAACCTGTCCACGCTTTCCGACTACCTGGGGCAGACCATCTGGGTTGCGGCGATCAACGTAGCGGCCTTCCTCGTGATGTTCGTGGTGTGCTACCTGGTGGTGCTGCTGGTGGTGAACCTGCTCAACAACGTGTTCCGCTTCCCGCTCCTCAAGCATCTGGACTGGCTCCTGGGCGGCGCCTTCGGGCTGGCTCGGGGCGTCGTGGTCGTGATGCTGCTCCTGGGCATCGCGCCGATGATTCTGTCCATGCTGCCCTTCAAGGCCGTCACCGACATCCTGGCCTCTTCGCAGCTGGCGCAGTTCTTCCCGTCGAACTTCGCGATCCAGACGATCATCTCGATGGCCTTCCAGCCCTTGGGCTGACATCTAAATTCCACCTTCTAAAAAAGCCTCCGTTGCGATATAATGAGCGCAACGGAGGTGTTTTTTATGCGGGATATTCCCTACACCGAGGCGATGGCCATTGCCACCGAGCGGCTCACGCGCGGCGGCGCGTTCCTGACCGTCGGCGGCCAGACGCCCAACACCATGACCATCGGCTGGGGCTCGATCGGATTCTTCTGGAACCGCCCGGTCTTTCTGGCGGTGGTGCGCCCGTCGCGCCACACCTACGATCTTCTCACCCAGTCGGGAACCTTCACCGTAAGCGTGCCCACAAAGAACGCCCTCAAGGCCGAGCTGGCCTTCGCAGGCACCGCTTCCGGCCGCGACGTCGACAAGTTTTCCGGCCACGGCCTGACCGCCGCCCCCGCCCGCATGGTGGATGCGCCCATCGTGGCCGAGTGCGGCCTGCACTTTGAGTGCCGCGTGCGCCTCGCCCAGGACATGACCCCCGAGCGGATGGACCCGGACGTCATCAAAACCGCCTATCCCCGCGGCGACCTGCACACCATGTACTTCGGAGAAATCCTCGCCTGCTACGAGACGTAAATGACGGGGATGCCGGAGGGTTCCGCCCTCCGAACCACCCGCCAGGGGCGCATGCCGCTCCCCTGGACCCCATCACACGAGGCATAAAAGCAAAATGCGACCTCCCAACCCCGTCGGGGTTGGGAGGTCGCATCCGCCAATTCATTCAAGGCAACCGGAGGACGACATGTGCGGGGTAGGTTGCCTGTTTCGCCTTGCGCGCAGGCATGCCCGCGAACCTTGGGTCGCAGGACCCGCGTAAAAAGACCGCCAGCAAACCTCGTTTGCTGGCGACTGCATCAAAAGATGCGAAGCAGATTTTGATGCCTTAGTCGGTGGTGTAGGGCATCAGAGCGATCATGCGCGCGCGCTTGATGGCGATCGACAGCTGGCGCTGATGCTTGGCACAGGTACCGCTCATGCGGCGGGGCAGGATCTTGCCGCGCTCGTTGGTGAAGCGGCGAAGGCGGTTCACGTCCTTGTAGTCAATGTGCTGGACTTTGTCCACGCAGAACATGCACACCTTGCGGCGGGGTTTGCGGCCGCGCGGCCTGCGCTCGCGGCGTTCGCCTCTATCTTCGGACATTGGGGTTCCTCCTTAAAAATGGTTGGTCCTGGAATGGATCACAGCGCGGCCAGGCCGGCTGCTTTGGACAAACCTTGAGCGGAAGACGGTCAGAACGGAAGCTCGTCGTCGTCCGCGTCTGCGAACGTCGGGGTGGAACTCCTGCCCTGGTAGTCGTCCGGCTCGGGCAGCGGGGGCGCGTCATCCGCGCGGCCGCCCTGGCCGGTTCCGCCCGCGCCGCCGATGAATTCTACTTCGTCGGCGACGACTTCGGTGACGTAGCGCTTCGTGCCGTCCTGCGCATCATAGGTGCGGCTCTGGATGCTGCCGATCACCGCGGCCTTGCGGCCCTTGGTCAGATAGCGGGCGCAAAGCTCCGCCGTCTGCCGGAAGGTTACGATGTTGATGAAGTCCGCCTCCCGCACGCCCTGCTTGTTGGAAAAGCGGCGGTTGACGGCCAGCGTGAACGTGCACACCGACACGCCGGAAGCGCTGGTGCGCATCTCCGGGTCACGGGTCAGGTTGCCGATCAGGATTGCTTTGTTCACGCGTTTCGCCTCCTAAATGGTTATTACACCTCGGCGACGGGCTCGGACTTGTCCTCGGCCTCGGCCTCGGCGGGCGCTTCGGCGGGCGCGGCCTCGACGGGCGCGGCAGCTTCAGCCGTCGCGGCCTCGGCGCGGGGCGCGGCGGGCACGAAGGGCTTGAGCGGCTC
>JAEYPB010000070.1 GCA_023411175.1 Bacillota bacterium
CTCGAAGCCCGTGATTTCATAATACTGGGTGTCGGAACTCGTTCGGCCATCCGCGTCTTCCACATAGACTCTGACGTAGCCTGACTCACCCATATCTGGCGTGAAGCTTACGGGGGTGACATACCCGGAGACGGTGGCCCGCTTTTTCTCAAACCAATAGCCGCCGGATTTTACATTCCAGACGTAGGTATAGGAGCTATAGGGTTCACGTCCGCCAGAGGCTGTCCACGTGGCGGTGACAGACTCGCCTGCCGCGACAGTCGTCTTGTCCAGCGACACGGAAATTTTCAGCGGCTCCACGGCCTCTGCGCTTGCGGGGATGGCGACATATGCCGCGAACGGGAAGACCAGAGCCAGCGCCAGAACAAGCGTAAAAAGAATTCGCGCCTGAGTGGCGCGCGGCGTGGACTGGATCGGCGCAAGCGACGTCAAGCAATCACCCCCGATTTATTCCATTCCGATTATACATTACGAAACGCTTTGCTGTCAAAGCGTTAAGCCTAATCTATTAAATTTCATGAAATGTTCGGTGATGGAAGCGGGCTGGAAGGCCGCCCGCACCCGCTCCCAGAAAAGCCAAATCGTGAATAAAAGGCTTCGACGATCAAATACTATCTTCGACACAAGCGCTCACAAGCGGCGCACCAACGGAAGGAAAGGATTGTATTGGACATGAGAGCAACGGGCATCGTGCGCAGAATCGACGAACTGGGCCGCGTCGTCATTCCCAAGGAAATCAGGCGTACGCTTCGCATACGTGAGGGAGATCCGCTGGAGATTTTCACCGATCATGATGGCGAGGTGGTACTCAAAAAGTATTCCCCGATCGGCGAAATTGCCGCCATCGCCAAGGACTATACCGATTCGCTGCACCGGACGCTGGGGCACATCGCCTGCATTTGCGACCGGGACATGGTGGTGTCCGCCTCCGGCGCGCCCAAGAAGGAGTTGTGGGAAAAGGCGCTCAGTCCGGAGGTCGACCAAGCTGTGCAAGCGCGGCAGACGCTGCTTCTGAACCTGGCCGACGGCGCGAAGATGCTGCCCGTTACCGTGGGCGACGCGCCCGAGGGCTACACCGCGCAGATTCTGACGCCCATCCTCGTCGACGGCGAGGTGATCGGCGCCTTGATGCTCCTGTCCCGGGAGAACGGCGTGGTGATGACCGACATCGACATGAAGGTGGCCGAGACCACCGCCACCATCGTTGGGCGGCAGATGGAACAATAATCCATATCCCCGATTGCGCCGACGCGGGCGAGCGTGTATAATGAAGCCTGTCAACACGCGAAAGGGGACGAAATCTTGCATCCGATTACCATCGTCGGCCTGGGGCTGGAAAAGCAGGACTTGACCGACAGGGCAAAGGCGCATTTATCCGGCCCGGCGCGCGTGGTTCTGCGCACCGCGCCCTCGGGCGCGGCCGGCTGGATGGACGAGCAGGGCCTTGAATACCATTCGCTCGACCAACTGTATGAGATGGCAGAAGATTTTGAGGCGCTTCTGGAGGCCACCATTAACGAAGTGGAACGGTTCGCCGAAGCGGGTGAGGTGGTTTACGGCGTGCTGGACCTCCGGGACCGCTCTGCCTGCCTGCTGGCGGAACGGCATCCGCACAAAACGCGCCTCGTGCCCGGCGTTCCGGTGGACGGCCCCCTCACCGCCTATGCGGCGGGCCCCGCGGAAACCCTCGCCGCCTGCGACCATGCGGCGTTCCAGCCCTCGAGCGGCCGGGCAGCGCTGATCCGGGAGATCGATTCCCGGGAACAGGCGTCTGAGGTCAAGCTGCGGCTGATGGAGCGCTACCCGGAGGAGGCGTCTGTCTATGTGTTTGATGGCGGGCGGATCAGGACGATTCCGCTCTGCGAACTGGATAGGCTGAAGGACTACGACCACACTACTGCGGCGCTTATACCCGCCGCGCCGGACCTCACCGGGCTCGCCCGGTTTGGCTATGAGCAGCTCGTCGCCATCGTCCGCCGCCTGCGCGCGCCGGACGGCTGCCCCTGGGATCGGAAGCAGACCCACGAAAGCCTGACCACCAACGTGGTGGAGGAAGCTTACGAGGTGGTGGACGCCATCGAGCGCGGCGACATGGACGCGCTCTACGACGAACTGGGCGACCTTCTGCTCCAGGTTGCGCTTCACGCCGAAATCGCGCGGGAGCACGGGGAGTTTGCCAGCGACGACGTGACCAGCGCCATCTGCCTGAAGCTGATTGCCCGCCATCCCCACGTGTTCGGCACGGAGACCGCCCACACCCCGGACGACGTGCTGGTGCTCTGGGAGCAGGTCAAGAAGAAGGAAAAGAACCTGACCACCCAGGCGGAAGTCATGCGCGCGGTGACAAAGGGGCTGCCCCAGCTGATGCGGGCGGAGAAGGTGCAGAAGAAAGCCGCCGCCGTGGGCTTCGACTGGGGAAGCGCGTCGGACGCGCTGCCCAAGGTGCTTGAAGAGGCTCAGGAGGTTCGGGAGGCGCTGGAAAAGGGCGAAGGCCTGGAGGAGGAACTGGGCGACCTTCTGTTCGCCGCGGTCAACGTGGCGAGGCTCGCGAAGATTCAGCCGGAGATGGCGCTGAAGGGCGCCGTCGACAAGTTTGTCCGCCGGTTCGAGGCAACCGAAGGGCTGATCCACTCGGACGGAAAGCGCATGGAGGACATGACCCTCGACGAGATGGACGCCTACTGGGACCGGGTCAAGAAATCAATGTAAAAAATGGAAACCGGCCCCTGAAATGGCAGGAAAAGTTGCAGGACAGGGCGAATTCATAGCGGAACAGTGCAAATACTGATCGTTTCAAACATATTGTTGGAGGTGTTCTTTCATGAACAAGGCTACTCTGATCGCGCAGATCGCGGAGAAATCCGGTCTGGAGCGCAAGCAGGCGGAGAAGGCGCTCGACGCTTTCATCGAGACCGTCACCGAGGCCCTCAAGTCCGGCGACAAGGTACAGCTCGTGGGCTTTGGCAGCTTCGAAGTCAAGGAGCGCGCGGCGCACTCCGGCCGCAACCCCGCCACCGGCGAGACCATCGAGATTCCGGCGTCCAAGAGCCCGGTTTTCAAGGCCGGCAAGACCTTCAAGGACGCGCTGTAATTTTATCGCGGTCAGGCAAAGCGGGGCGTATGCCCCGTTCTTTTTCATACCGCAGGGAGGACGACCATGGCGAAGGACAAGCGCGAGCAGTTAAAGCCCGGTAAGGCGGAAATCGAGACCATGCGGCTGGACAAGTACCTAAAAGTTTCGCGCATCATCAAAAGGCGGTCGGTCGCGAGCGACGCCTGCGACACGGGCCACGTCATGCTGGGTGGCAAGGAAGCAAAACCCGGCGCCAACGTGAAGGTGGGGGACATCATTTCGGTGCGCTTCGGCGAGCGGCTGACGCAGTACGAAGTGGTGACGCTCAACGAACACGTGCTCAAGGCCGACGCCGCGGGCATGTACCGCGTGATTCCATGAGCGACGGCATTTGGGCGGTGGTGGTCGCCGCCGGGCGCGGCGAGCGGATGGGGTTGGGCTACAATAAGGCGCTGCACATCCTATCCGGCCGTTCGGTCATCGCCCGCACGCTGGACGCGCTGGAGGCAAGCGGCTGTTTCGAAGGCGCGGTTCTGGTCATGGGCGAGGAGGACGAGGCGCAGTATCGCCGCCTGACCATGACGGAAGGTGCGTGTCCCCTCGTCCGGGCCTTCGCCCGAGGCGGGGCGACGCGGCGGGAGTCGGTCTTAAGCGGCCTTGATCAATTGCCCAAGAGCGCGCGCATCGTGGCGGTCCACGATGCGGCGCGCTGTTTCGCGTCTCCGGAACTGATCCGTCGCACGGTGGAAAGCGCGATCGAATTTGGAAGCGGCGTCGCCGCGGCGGCGGTCACCGACACCATCAAGCAGGTGGACGAAGCCGGTCGGGCGGTTGTGACGCTGCCGAGGGGCGCGCTCCGTGCGGTGCAGACGCCGCAGACCTTTCGGATGGACATCCTACGCCGCGCCCACGAAATGGCGCGCGCGGAAGAGAGCATGGACGCCACCGACGACGCCTCGCTGGTCGAGCGCGCCTTCGGGCCCGTCCATCTGGTGGACTCGCCCCCGGGCGCAAACCCCAAGCTGACCACGCCGGAGGACATGCGCGCAGCCGCGGCGCTGTTGTCTTCGGGGCTTCGAATCGGGCAGGGGATCGACGCCCACCGGCTCGTGGAGGGCCGGAAGCTGATCCTTCTGGGCGTCGAGATTCCCCATGAAAAAGGCCTCTTGGGCCATTCGGACGCGGACGTAGCCGCCCACGCGCTGATGGACGCGCTGCTCGGCGCGGCGGCGCTGGGCGATATCGGCATGTGCTTCCCCGACAGCGACCCGGCCTTCCGCGGCGCGGATTCGATGAAGCTGATGGAGGAAGTGAAGCGCATTCTCCGGGCGGAGGGCTGGTATCCCCAGAACGTCGATGTGACCATCGCCGCCCAGGCGCCGAAGCTGATGCCCCACAGGGCGGCGATGCGGGAGAACGTGGCCCGCGCGCTGTCGATTCCGGTGGAGCGGGTGTCCGTCAAGGCCACCACGACCGAGGGCATGGGCTACGAGGGCCGCGGCGAGGGCATGAGCGCGACGGCCGTGGCGACGATTACCAAGTGAAATGGAGGAGACGCCGGTGAGCATCATCCGAAATCCGTCTCTCGCGCCTGAGGGCGCTAAAAAGATCGAATGGGTGCGCAGGCACATGCCGATTTTGAACGAGCTGGAGGCGCGTTTTTCAAAGGAACAGCCCTTTCGCGGGATGGACCTGACCATGTCCATCCACCTGGAGGCGAAGACCGCCCGGGCCGCGCTCCTCTTCAAGGCGGGCGGCGCGCGGGTGCGCGCGACCGGCTGCAATCCGCTGTCCACCCAGGACGACGTGGCCGCGGCGCTGGCCGAAATGGGCGTCGAGGTATTCGCCTGGCACGGCGCGACGCCGGAGGAATACCACGCCCACCTGATCGAGGCGCTATCCTCCGCGCCCAGCCTGATCCTGGACGACGGCGGCGACTTGACGGAGATCCTGTGCGACGAGCGGCCGGACCTGGCCAAGAACCTCATCGGCGGCGGCGAGGAAACCACCACCGGCGTCATGCGCCTTCGCGCGCGGCAGGCCGCAGGCGCGCTGCACTTTCCGATGGTGTCGGTCAACGACGCCAAGATGAAATACCTCTTCGACAACCGCTACGGCACCGGCCAGTCGGTGTGGGATGGCATCCTGCGCACGACGAACCTGGTGGTGGCGTCCAAGACCGTGGTCGTGGCCGGATACGGCTGGTGCGGAAAGGGCGTGGCGCTTCGGGCGAAGGGCCTCGGCGCGCGGGCGGTGGTGTGCGAAGTGGACCCGATCCGCGCGGTGGAGGCCGCGATGGACGGCTGCGACGTGATGCCGATGGACGAGGCCGTGAAGGTGGGCGATCTGTTCGTCACCGTCACCGGCTGCAAGGACGTGATCCGCGTGGAACACCTGGATAAGCTCAAGGACGGCGCGATTCTCTGTAACGCCGGGCACTTTGACGTGGAGGTCGCGGTGGCCGCCATGCGAAAGGCGGCTTCAAGGCGGTACGAGGCGCGGCACAACATCGAGGCGCTGGAGATGGCGGACGGCCGCACCGTGTACATCCTGGCCGAAGGGCGGCTGGTCAACCTGGCGGCAGGGGATGGGCATCCCGCGGAGATCATGGACATCAGCTTCGCGCTGCAGGCGCTTTCCGCGGAGTACGTGGCGAAGCACCGGGATGCGCTGAAGCCCGGCGTCTACGAGGTGCCGGAGGAGATCGATCGGGCGGTTGCGCAGATGAAGCT
This sequence comes from Bacillota bacterium, assembly GCA_023411175.1. Classification (GTDB taxonomy): domain Bacteria; phylum Bacillota; class Clostridia; order Christensenellales; family Aristaeellaceae; genus JAEZHK01. Next base: position 5,806 of record JAEYPB010000070.1, read on the forward strand.
CCGCGCAATGGGGCTCTCCATCGACCATCTGACCGATCTGCAGCGCGCGTACATCCTCTCGACCGGGGAATAGGAGGGCGCATGATTAAAATAGAAAACGTCCGGCTGTACACCGGAAGCGCGTACTTTGACAAGGCCTGCGTGTTGACCGACGGCGCGCTCATCCGCTACGCGGGGGACGCAAAGGGCTGCCCGGACGCGCCCCACGCGCGGCTGGTGGACGGAAAAAATGGCCTTCTGATGCCCGGCTTCTACAACGCCCACTGCCACGCGGCGATGACGCTGGAGCGCGGCGTGGGGTCGGATTTAAACCTCATGGACTGGCTGCACCAGATCTTTCCCATTGAGGACAGGCTGAATGGGGCGCACGTCTATAACGGCACGCGCCTCGCGATTGTTGAAATGCTCCGGCGCGGCACGGTGGCCTTCGCGGACATGTACTTCTTCATGGACGAGGTGGCGAGGGCGTCGGTGGAGGCGGGCATCCGCGTCAACCTCTGCCGGGGCTGCGTGAACCGGGAAGGGCTCGACTCCACGCGGGAACTGTACCGCGCCCACGAGGGCGCGGCGGACGGCCTCGCCCGGGTCTACGTCGGCCTGCACAGCGAATACCTGACCACGCCGGACGTGGCGGCCTACGCCCTTGAGACGGCGCGGGCGCTGGATACCGGCGTTCACGTCCACGTCTCGGAGACGAAGCCGGAGGTGGACGGCTGCCTCGAGCGCCACGGCGTCACGCCGGTCAAGTACTTTGACGGCATCGGCCTCTTCGAGCGGCGCGTAATCGCGGCGCACCTGGTGCACGTGACGGACGAGGATATTGAAATCCTCGCGCGGCGGGGCGTCTTTATGGCCCACAACCCGGCCAGCAACCTGAAGCTCGCCTCCGGTGTCGCGCCGGTCGCCAGGATGCTCACCTCCGGCGTCCGCGTGGCGCTGGGCACAGACGGCCCCTCCAGCAACAACGTGCTGGACATGCTGGGAGACATGCGGCTGGCGTCGCTGGTTCAGAAGGGCGTGTTCGGTGATCCGAAGCTTTTGCCCGCCGCCGAGGCGATCCGGATGGCGACGAGAACCGGCGCGCAGGCGCTGGGCTTTTCGGACTGCGGCCTGATCGATGCGGGCATGCGCGCCGACATGATCCTCTTAAACGGCGAAGCCGAGAACATGCTGCCCGGGCCCGACCCGGTGGCCGACGCGGTCTACGCGGCGCAGGGCATGAACGTGGCGCTCACCATGGTCAACGGCCGCGTGCTCTATGAGGACGGGAAGTTCCTCGACCTGGACGAGGAAGAGGTTCGCCGGAAGGCGCTGGAATCCGCCAGGGCGCTGGGGGTCGTCGGGTAATTACTGAGAAAATGCTACGAAAAAACCGCCGCTCCTGAATGTTCGGAGCGGCGGCTTTATATTTTACGGCTATTCGATGATGCTCACCCTGCCGGGTTTGAACTCATGCGCGTCCTTGGTCACGGTGCCTTTGCCCACCGCCACGGCGATGGCAAAGTCGTAATTTTCCGGGAAGTGAAGCGCCTTGCGGAACTCGTCGCCCTTTTCGGAGTGGAACGCCTCCCGGGGGAGGCCCAGAATCACGCTGCCAAGGCCCATGGACCAGGCCGCCAGCGCGATGTTCTCCGCCGCGATGCCGGCGTCAACCAGCTGGCCCGCGGGCGCGCTCTTATCCAGCGAGATGAAGATCACCGTCGGCGCGTTGTAGAACACGTGGAAGTCCCGATCGCTGAACCGGGTGGCCGCGAGGAGGACGGGGTCTTTTGCCACCTGCCCGTGTGCGGCGCTGTTCATGTCGTCCAGCAGCGCGGCGCTCTGCGCCACGGAAAAGTGCCAGGGCTGGCGATCCATCCCGGAGGGAGACTCAAGCGCCGCCTGAATCAGCGCGTCCCGCTGCTCGGGTGTAATCTGCTCCGGCGCGTAGCCGCGGATCGACCGCCTGAGGGAAATTGCCTCGAGAACTGGATTCGTCATGATGCTTCCTCCCGCGTTCAGAGAAAATAGGGGAACTGGGTGAACTTCCACGCGCCGTCGATCTTCTCACGGACGAAGGTGAACTCCTCGGCGGCGGTCACGTTGCCGGCCTCGTCCACCGTGGTGAGGGTCAGCGTGTAGGTGATCTTATCGTCTGAGCGGCTGTCGATGTTCAGCTCCGTTTCGCCGAGCCCCTCGTCGATGAAGCGGTCCTGGGCTCCGGTGTACAGGTAGCCGTCGATCTCCTCGTAGATGCCGCTGGCCAGAAGCTTGTTCGCGATCGAATCGGAGAAGTAGGTGCGCACTTCGGCGTCCAGCGCCCGGAGGGTGTTGAGCCGCTCGTCCAGCACCTGGAATTTTTTGCCGTCCGGGCTGGACTTTTCGGGGTCCACGTCCAGCGGCTGCGCTTCGAACCAGCCGTAGACCTCCAGCGCGCTCAGAAAGAAGGCCTCGTCTTCGCTGATATCATCCTCTTCGAGGGAGTCTTCCGCGTCCTCGTCGGTGGCTTCGGCCCAGTCTTCGCCGATGTTCGCGTCCTCTTCATACAGCCATTCGGAGCCGGGGTCGGCCGTTTCTTCCGCCATGGAGACGGCGAAAGCGCTCAGGGCGAGGAGGACCGCCAGCAGAATCGTCAGCTTTTTCATTTGTCTACCTCCGCGTTGCATTGGAACTATTCTACCATATTATAAGGTTTTGACGCTCCGGGAGCAAGCCTTGATGCGTTTTTCCGCACAATTTACACGATTCCTGCAAAAAGGCGCGCGGCGGCGTTGACAGCGCCGCGCGCGGCGGTGTATACTCGTGACACAATCGAATAAGCCTTATCAAGAGTGGTTGAGGGACGGGCCCGATGAAACCCGGCAACCGGCGCTTGTGCGTCCGGTGCCAATTCCCGCGGCATGGTTTCCATGCCGGAAGATGAGGCGCATGATATAAAGTGCGTTCTCACGAATGCGCTTATTCTTTTGGAGTTTTCTTCAGGAGGTGCCCCATGAGAATGCTGTTTACGTCCGAATCGGTGACGGAAGGCCATCCGGACAAGGTGTGCGACCAGATCTCTGACGCGGTGCTGGACGCCATCCTCGAAAAGGATCCCGCGGCCCGCGTCGCCTGCGAATGCTGCGCCACCACCGGCCTCGTACTGGTGATGGGTGAGATCTCGACCAATTCCTACATCTCCATCGCCGACATCGCGCGCCAGAAGATCCGTGAGATCGGCTACGACAACGCCGACTGCGGCTTTGACGGCAACGCCTGCGCGGTGATGGTGTCGGTTGACGAGCAGTCCCCGGACATCGCCCAGGGCGTCAACAACGCGCTGGAGGGGCGGGGCGAGAACCGCTTCGACATCGGCGCCGGCGATCAGGGCATGATGTTCGGCTACGCCTGTGACGAGACGCCCGAGTACATGCCCATGGCCATCGCGCTGGCGCACCGGGTTACCAGGAAGCTGGCGGAGGTTCGCAAGAGCGGCCTCGTAGGCTACCTGAGACCCGACGGCAAGGCGCAGGTGACGGTGGAATATGTGGACGGCGCGCCGGTCCGCGTCGATACGGTGGTCCTGTCCACCCAGCACAGCCCGGATGCCGACCACGACACCATCGAGCGGGATATGATCGAGAAAGTCATCAAGGCCGTGATCCCCGCAGAGCTGCTCGACGAAAAAACCCGCTACCTCGTCAACCCCACCGGCCGCTTTGTGATTGGCGGCCCGCAGGGGGACTCCGGCCTCACCGGGCGCAAGATCATCGTGGATACCTACGGCGGCTACGGCCACCACGGCGGCGGCGCCTTCTCCGGCAAGGACCCCACGAAGGTGGACCGCTCGGCCGCCTACGCGATGCGTCATGTGGCCAAGAATCTGGTCGCCGCGGGCCTTGCGAAGAAGTGCGAGGTTGGCGTGGCCTACGCCATCGGCGTGGCGAAGCCCGTGTCGCTGTTTGTCAACACCGAGGGCACGGGATCGATCCCGGACGACGAACTGGCGAAGCTCGTCATGGAAACCTTCGACCTGCGCCCCGCGGCGATCATAGAGGCGCTGGACCTCCGCAGGCCCGTCTACCAGCAGGTGGCCGCCTACGGCCACTTTGGCCGGGATGATCTGAACCTGACGTGGGAGAAGCTCGACCTTGTGGACGCGCTGCGTAAAAAAGCCGGGCTGTAAACACCCAAAGGTAGCGCAATCAAAACCCCTGCCTTTAAGCACACCGCTCAAGGCAGGGGTTTAAATTTTGCCGTTCCGGTTTCCGCCTGCGTGGGCGGGGGTTATTCGACGATCACCGTGGTGCCGGGGGCGCAGTTTTCAAAGATCCATCTGGCATCCTCGACGCTCAGGCGCACGCAGCCGTGGGACGATTTCCGCCCGAGTTTTTTGACTGATCCGGCGATGAGCGTGGATTCCTTCGCCTGTTCGTAGAGCACCGAATGGAACAGTACCCCGCCCTTGATGCGGAACGCATACTGCGCCCAGCAGCCGTAGGTAGGGAAGTAGCACCAGCGCGCCACCGGGCCTGTGGATTTGTACGTGCCGGCGGGCGTCGGGGTGTCGTCCAGCCCGGTGGAGCAGACCATCTCCCGCTCCAGGCGCGTGTATTCGCCGTCCTCCCAGGCGTAAGCGGAGACGAGCTGCCTTTCGGTATCCACTTTCAGAAGGTGATCGTAGAGCGGCTGGTCGTTGGCGACCGCGCCTTCGGAGAACAGCGCCTCCTGGGTCGCGCGGTCGGCTGTACCGGTTTCGGTCAGGTCGTTTGCCCGTTGGAACAGGGTGACGGCGGCGGCGACATCGCCGTCGAAAATGCCGTCCACCGCATGGTCGGAGAATTTCAGGCTCGTCAGCCGGCGCTGCACCCGGCGCACCTCGCTGCCGTCGTCGCCCCTCTGAAGTGCCTGACGGTATACGGGAAGGGAATCATCGACGAGGCGCGTTCGCTGCGCCTCGTCCAGCTCGCCGGTGACCGGGTAGGGCGCGCCTTCCTGCACATCCTCCGGCTCCGCGTCGGCCGCGGGGATGTCCTCGCCCAGTTCACCCTCGTTGTCCATCACCATATAGGTTTGGAAGGCGGCGATGGATTCCACGCTGTCGTAGGTGGTCAGCGGCTTGATCGAGAGCGCCCGCGTGGCGTCCTCGCGCAATTCATCGATCACTTCCAGCGTGGACGCGGGCAGGCCCTCCTCGGGCGTATCCTCGGAAAGGCGGTTCAGGTAGCGCTGGAATTCGCGCACCGCCTGACGGTGTTCTGCGTCGGAGCCGGGCTTCGTCAGAAAGCCCAGCTGCACCAGCCGAGCCGCGTCGGTTTCCAGAACCTGCGCGGCGCTTTCCACAATTGGGTACACCGCGTCCGCCTCGCCGCGGGCCGTGTACGGCGCCATAAGCGCGAGTGCGAGCAAAAGAAGGATCAACCTGCGCATGGCAATTCTCCCGTGCATATGTATGGCTTCATTATACTGTCTTCGGGCGGATTCGGCAAGGTGAAAGCTTTACCGCTTCGGGCAGGGTTTGCCAGCGGCGCGCGCCCGTGGTATACTACGGGATGCGGAGGGGATGGGCATGAACCGGCTGGACTTTCAAAGCGCCCGCCATTGGGCGCAGGAACTCCTGAGTCAGGCGCTGTACGAGGGTGCGGTGGCGGTGGACGCTACGATGGGCGGCGGCGGCGACGCGCTGTTTCTGTGTGAGCGGGTGGGGGAGTCCGGCCGCGTGTACGCCTTTGACGTGCAACCCTTCGCCGTGGAGCGCACCCGCGCGAGGCTCGAAGAGACCGGCATGATCGGCCGCGCGACGCTCGTTCTGGACGGGCACGAGCACGTCGCCCGGCACGTCCTGGAGCCCGTCGATGCGGCGGTATTTAACCTGGGCTGGCTGCCGGGCGGAGACAAGGCGGTCACCACCCATGTCGAGACCACCCTTGCGGCGCTGGACGCATGCCTGGGGCTTCTGAAGCCTCGCGGCCTTCTGACTGTGTGCGTGTACCCCGGACACCCGGAAGGCGAGGTGGAGCTCCATGCGGTTTCCGCCTGGGCCAGGGCGCTTCCGGCGGGCTTTCAGGCGATGACAAAGGCCTTCCTGAACCCGGCCCGCCCCGCCCCAACGCTCATAGCGGTGCAGCGAATCCGATGAAAAAACCTTTGTTAAGAAACGATACTGACTATTGACTTTGTCCCTTTTTGCGGTATAATAGCATCTGTCAGTCCGAAAACCGAAGGCGAAAAACGGAATTCGGGGACGGAAGAAATGGGCAAAAAACTCTGAAGGGCCAGCGCGCTGGCGTAGCTCAATTGGCAGAGCAGCTGATTTGTAATCAGCAGGTTGCGGGTTCGAGTCCCATCGCCAGCTCCATTTTTTGTGGTCGGCGGTGGCCAGAGAAAGCTCAATCATGGATGGGTTCCCGAGTGGCCAAAGGGAGCAGACTGTAAATCTGCCGTCGCAGACTTCGGTGGTTCGAATCCACCCCCATCCACCAGACAAGCGGGAATGGCGGAATTGGCAGACGCGCTAGATT
>JAEYPB010000041.1 GCA_023411175.1 Bacillota bacterium
CCAACGGGTGCAGTAGGCACATACTACATAAGGGCGTACAATGAATCTTGGAGCAACATTGGCACCGGGTCTGCGATAACCACTCGGAACGCATGGACATTTGCATCTTTTACATTTACCGCTCCGAGCACTACGTACACACATGTGCTATTTGGATGCAGCGGTACTGTCGCCGGATCGGTGTTCCATACGTACCAGATGAAGCTGGAAAGGGGCGATAAAGCTACGGACTGGTCGCCCGCTCCGCAAGATCCGGCGCAATCGCTGGCGACCGGCACGTCGGTCACGATCACGCCCGCGAACGGCCTTGAAGTCACGCAGACGCTTTCCAACGGGTCGGCATCGCTGCCTGTGAAGTTCAGGGCGAATGCGACGCAGTTCGGGCTGTTTAGGTCGTCGGATAACCTGATGATTGCTGGGGCGGGCGTAGATACTAGTGGAAAAGGGTATTTTGCATCCTCTGCTTTAACCGTTCCTGGGTCGGCTGATGGCAGTCTCTTTAAGATGCTGACAACGGACTTCCAGGGAACGCCGGGCATTTCTTTGGTTATGCATGACAAGGGGTATAGGGTTGGCGGGATTTCTGGTAGCTATATTTCTGGAATTCCGCTGGCTCAAACGCTTTGCTATTCGGCCGGAGAGCTAATGCTCGCATCTGGCGTAGATGCAATTGGCGACATCGTGAATGGGTGCTATGTTAATCTGGCGGCAAATCCCGGAGTTATAACCCTAGGTGCGTACAGGGTTGAGTTTACCGGGGTCACCAGGATCAACATGTATACCACTGATGGGTATGTTTATTTCAATAACCATATCCGCCCAACGTCCACTTCCGTTCGCGTAGGCGGTCCCGACAACCGTTTCAGCCGGGTCTATGTGACAACTTCCGAGTCCGTGTCTTCTGATGCGCGGCTGAAGAAGGACGTCGAAGACCTTGATGGAAATCTGATCTACAAGCTGCGGCCGCGTCAGTTCCGCCTTATTGCGGATGAGAGCACTCTGCGCTTCGGGCTGATCGCTCAAGAGGTCAAGACTGCGCTGGATGAGTTGGGGATTGTCGATGCTGACCTGTACGGCGACGAAAACCCCGAGAGCTTGTCGCTGGTGTATGCTGAGCTAATTACGCCGCTCATCGCCGCGGTGCAGGAGCAGAAGGCGCGCATCGACGCGCTGGAGGCACGACTGGCCGCGCTCGAGGCAAAGATAGGCTGATCGAAAGAACCCAACCGCCCGGATGGGCGGATTTTTGTTGCCCGGAATCCGGGCGGGAAGGTGGTACAAATGACCTACGCAGAAATCGCAAAGGCCGCACGGGATTGGGCGGTGTCGAAGGTCGGCAGTCCGTACAGCCAGGCGAAGCGCAAGCAGAAGGGCATCTTCGATTGCTCGTCGCTCGTCGCACGAGCGTTCATCGCCCAGGGCAAGGAGTGGAAGTACGGCGGCAAGATCCCGATCAGCATGAACGAGGTCTACGACGATGATTTTGAGCTGATCTGGCCGGGGTCCTACGCCGAGATCGGCAAGAAGCGCGGCGGCTCGTCCGTGATCGGCATGGCGAAGCAACCGGGCGATCTGCAGTTCCTGAATGCGATGTCCACCGGCCGGCATAACAAGATCACGCATGTGGCGATGGTGGCCAGCGCGTCGAAGATCGTGCATGCGCGCGGCACGGCCTACGGCGTGCGGATGGACAGCCTGACGCATTACGCCGGCAAGGTCTGCGCGCTGATCCGCTACAATCCGGCGTGCGATCTTGTGCTCGGCCATAAGGGTTACCGCACTCAGGCAATGCAGAAGGCGCTGAACGCAAACGGCGCGGACCTGAACGGCGACGGTGAATTCGGGCCGAAGACGCAGGCGGCGGTGAAGGACTTCCAGCGGAAGACGGGCTTGCCTGTGACCGGCAAGGGCGACGCTGCGACGCGCGCTGCGCTGAAGCTCTCCCCCGCCGTGACCGATCCGGCTGTGGAGGTTCCTGCCGAGCCCACCGAGCCTGCGCCGACGTCCGGCGTGCGCGTGACCGGCGGTGAGGTCAATGTCCGCACCGGTCCGGGTACGGATTTCGACGTGTTGAAGACGGTCAGGAAGGGCGCACTCCTCACGCCGGTCGCCGCAGACGGCTGGGTGCCGGTGCTGGTCAACGGCGAGGTGCGCTGGATTTCTGGCACGTATACGGAGGTGGTATAAATGTTTGAGAAGATCGCGCACTGGTTCAGCCTGGACAGCCTGGTCAATTGGGCGGCGGGCGCCGGCGGTGTGGTTATCGGTCTGATGGGAGGCTCGGACGTGCTCATGAAAGCCCTTGTCATCTGTATGGTGGTTGATTACGTCACCGGTGTCGCAAACGCCATCAAGGAGAAACACCTGTCCTCTCAGATCGGGTTTGTGGGGATTTTGCGGAAGCTGACCATCTTCGGGGTGGTCATCGTCGCAGCACAGATCGATCAGGCGATGGGGCTGGATGCGGTCTGCCGCACGGCGGCGGTGGCGTTCTATACCGCGAACGAAGCCATCAGCGTGACCGAGAACGCTACGGCCATCGGGTTACCGCTTCCGCAGCGGCTGATTGATGCGCTGGGGCAGTTGAAGGATGGGACCAAGACTGGACTAGCAAAAAAATCGTCCGATCTGGACGAATAGTCATCATCAGGTATCGGACCCCACTGTCTTAATGGCTTTGGGGTCTGTATCTTTACAGCTAAACGGCGCATCATAGACTAGGATCTGCGTGTGATCTAAACATTAATTTTACAGAATTCTGGTTTTGTTATTGAAAAGAGAGGCTGCACCCACTATAATGGTAATATGTGGCATGGGCCGTTCTTCTGACGAGGAGGAGAAAACATGGCTTCCCAGAAAGAAATTGCACTGACCCAGTTGCATTTTGATCCTGAAAACCCTAGAATTCCTGAAAAATTGCGCTCTTCACATAGTGAGAGTAAAATCATCGATTATATGGTTCGATATGGAAATATAATTGAATTAATGAAATCCATCGGAGAGAGTGGATTTTCAAAGGCGGAACCACTGCTTGTGGTGCCAATGAAAAAGGCCAAAACCGAGTATATAGTTGTTGAAGGGAATAGACGGTTAGCAGCATTGAAGTTGTTGGCAGACCCTGGTCTGACAAAGATTCGTGAAAAACCAATTAAAGATGCTGCTGCCGATGCTCGAGTGAAACCGGACCTAATTCCCGTAATAGAGTATAAGGAAAGAATCGATGTTCTAGAATATTTAGGTTATCGCCATATAACAGGCGTAAAAGATTGGGGCCCGCTAGAAAAGGCAAGATACCTAGATCAACTCTATAAAATGCATGTCTCGCGTGTGGGCGAGGCCAATGTGTATTTTGTGCTTGCAAAAATGATCGGCAGTCGATCTGATTATGTTTCAAAACTGCATACATCACTCAAACTATTCGAATACGCAAACGAAGATGCTTTCTTTGGCTCGGATATAGACGAGGAAGAGTTCGATTTTTCTTGGCTTCCAACATTGCTTTCATATTCTGATGCGATTGCTTTTCTTAATATCAAGAACGAAAATGGTTTTTCTCTTGAGGACTTGAACAAGGAAGGGTACAAACAACTGTTCATTTGGATGTTTGATCCAAAGAAAAAAATAATTGGCGACTCGCGACAAATCACTAATTTATGCCAGATTCTTCCTAATCCTGTGGCATATAAGAAGCTTGAACAGGGCGCGAGTATAAATGAAGCCTTAATGTATACGCAGGCTCCGAATAACACTTTTATGGAGCTTCTTGACAAAGCAAAGTCAAGTCTGCTTCAATCGAAAGAAATGATAGAACAGTTGCCGTCATTACCTGAAAATTCTAAATATAGGATAGACGAGATCGAGAAGTTATGCAGAACTGTTCGCGGGGCATTAAAGGAAGTGTTCCTGAAAGATTATGAATCTGATTAGATAAAATTGATACTATAAATGATACAATCGGATTAGGGTGGGTAAGATGGACTTAACAAAAGATGAAGAACTGAAGTTCCCAACATGGTCCGGGTCGAAGCATTTAAATCGATGGGCGGATTATGTCGAGCTTCTTTGCATATTTGGAGAGGACCATCTTGTAACTATTGATGATATAATTGATTACTATTTAGACATGAATCCGGAAGAAGCTGAGCGAGGAAGCACAGATCATTCTCAAAAGTATGATAATTTTCGAAGAAATGTAGAAATATATTTCGCGCTACTGGCAAATCGAGCGGAGTTCTTAAAAGACGATTATCCGTTTGAAATCGAAGGCAAAAAGAGCCTCCAACTCAAGGTTGGACTAAATTCAAGACATATTTTTTACGTATTTTTGCTTTGTGCCTCTAATACTTTTTGCTTTAAATCAATGCTGTCTCGACTAACATCTGCATTTGAAGAGATTTGTTTGCCGATATTGAAAATTGTCTCTTCGAGAATTTCGACAACAGAAATCTTTGGTACATCTAGGGCCATTGAAGAGGGTGCGGCAAAGTATTGCGGGAACTTGAAAAAGCGGTTGAAGACTTTGGCTAGGGAGCTTGGGACTGGGGTAACTCCGATGCTGGAAAACGACACGAAATTTGACGTCCCATGTGGAGATGGAGGTATCGATCTAGTTTCATACATTGATATCGATGGTCACCCATGCGTACCACTTATACTTGCCCAATGTGCCTGCGGATATGAAGAGTGGGTTGACAAACAAGACTCGATACAACCTTCCGTATGGAACAGACGGTATTTAATGCTAGCGCCATACATTCAGGTTATATTTGTGCCTTTTTTTGTAAGAAATTCATTTGGAGAATTTGAGCATTTGACAGACATAAGAACTTGCGTTTTTGATCGCGCAAGAATCTTTCTTCTAGCACAAAGGACTGACTCGGTGTTTAGCGAGTTTCTGAAAAGCGATATATACGTAGAAATTGTTAAATTTTTGACAAAGAAGGATATTGCTATAGCCGCATAGAATATGTTAAGGTTTGATTCTGTAGCACTGGAGTGATGAGTTGTGCCTTTGGATGCTGTATCTTTATTTTCGGGATGCGGAGGATTCGATTATGGTGCTACTCAGGCTGGCCTCCGAATTATTTGGGCAAATGATAAAGACCCGCACACATTAGCGGCTTATAAATCGATCCTGCCCAATGTACCCATGCTAATTCAAGATATCCGAAAAGTTGAGAAATTTCCCACGGCCGACGTGCTAATTGGTTGTTATCCGTGTACAGGGTTCAGCATAGCCGCAAGACGTAGAGGTAAAGATGGAAAAGAAAGAAACCTAATGGAAACCGAGGGGAACTTTCTCTATAAAGAGTATCTTCGCGCTCTTTCTTGTGTAAAGCCAAAGTATTTTTTTGTCGAGAACGTCCTCGGAATGGCGAGTGCGATGAAGGGATGGTTTTTTGAAGAACAACTCAAAGGTTTTAGGGAATTAGGATACACCCCTAAACCAGCTTTACTTCATGGGGTCCAGTATGGACTGCCACAAGACAGGAAACGTGTATTCATTGTTGGAGTCAGAAACGATATAGCGCAAGACTATGAGTATGAGTTTCCCAAACCAACTCATGGTATCGGGTTGTTACCGTTCAGAACAATTAGGGATGCAATTGGCAATATGCCACTGATGCCCTATGGAGAGTTTTTGGAGTCCGGTTTTCACGGACATTATTTGACTAGAAACCGGAAAAGGCACTGGGACTCTCCAAGTTATACTATCGTCGCTAATTCGTCGCACGTTCCCCTTCATCCGGCGGGTGACCCGATGATTCAAACCGGAAAAGACAAGTGGGAGCTTCGTGGTGATGTTAATAGACGTCTGTCATGGAGAGAATGTGCTCGGATTCAAGGACTTCCAAATCACATAGAGCCTGATGGTAGTCTTGATGATAAGTATCGCGTCATTGGCAATGCAGTACCTCCGTTATTTGCTCAAGTAATAATCCGACCAATTATCGATTATGAAGAGGGTAGGATGTAGCGGCTCACAAGGTTTAACAGAGCCATGCTCCGCTTGCTGTAATGGGTACTATTGAGGCTTTGATGAAACTGCCGTGGAGGGGTTTTGACGTTGTTTCCTGGTACCCGCGAAGGTACCCGTTCGCGCTTACACTGTTCTTTATCGGGTGTGCAGAATAGCTAATTTATGCCTAAGACGATGCAGTTTTCTTTATTCGACGTACACATAAGTTTGACCTCAGCTGTGGTTCGAGTCTCCTATGCTCCACCAAAAATTGTCTGAAAACATTCGTTTTCAGACAATTTTTTGTGCAAATTTCGCGAGGGGAACCGGCGCGCTGCGCTGACGGTGCTCTGAAAATTAGGGGACTGCCGCCTAACATGGGCGGCAGTCCCCTAATTTCGGCTATCTGAGCGACTTCTTCAACTAAATGGAGGTTTCGGCGGCATCGGAGTCCGCCTTGGTGCAGTGGATCGTTCCGGCCGGATGTTGAACAGGCGCATAGATCGAGTACAGCTTGATCGGCTCGTTACCTGTATTCACCAGGTTATGCCATGTTCCGGCAGGAATGAAAATGGCATAGCCGTCGGAAACATTTCGCTGATAGGTCAGGTTGTCCTGGCTGCTTCCCATCATGACCCTGCCCTGGCCTTGTTCCAGACGGAGGAACTGATCTAGGTTCGGGTGCATTTCAAGGCCGATATCTCCATTCGGGGGAATGCACATCAGGGTGAGTTGCAGATAGGTTCCCGTCCAAAGAGCCCTTCTGAAGAAGGGGTTTTCCAGCGTGGCCTTCTCGATATTGACCACATAGGGGTCAGGGCCAAAATCCTCGCCGATGCACCGGCAGCGGGTGGTGCAGCAAGGCGGGTTTACAGGGGGTTTAGGGTCAGGGCAGCACGGACGGCAAGGGTGAGAAAAACCAGAATCAAACGTTTCCCCTTTCATGGGCGCAAACCTCCTTAGAAATCGCAGGTGCCTGTCGGCAAATGACGTATTCCGATCTATTCTATGTGCTGTTTGGATGGGGGGTGCGACGGATGCTGTCGAATTTTTGTAGGTATGCGTCGGAAAATGGTTATGCGAACGGATGAAAAACAACAACCGCTGATCCGGTTGCTGTTTGATGGATTTTGCCAACGGTTTCCCGTAAATATAGGATTCTCGCTCGGCAGAGATAAGGGATGTGCAGAAACCTTTTCCGCCGGGGGGCGTTCAAGCGCGGGAGCCCGAGGTTGCGGCCTCTCGCACCTGTTCGAGGGCGCTGGGCGTGGGCTCTGGCCCATTTCACAAACGAGAAATGCAAGAATTCAAGGGGGTTCTGCGGACGTGCCAACAGGCAAAGCCGCCGTCGTGCCGGAGATCAGGTAGAAGTGAGGCGCGTCGATCATCTGGTCCACGTTGAAATACGGCGACCACAGAACGGCTTCCTCCCGGGCGCTCAGAAGGGGCGTCTTGACCGGGGGCGGCACCTTCAGGTGGCACTCGTTGATGCGCGCCCTGCCGGCGCCGTGGGCGACGGTGAACCTGCCGCCGGGCTTCAGAAGCTGCCGGACTTTTTGGATCAGCGCGGGCCTGTCCGGGAAGTGGGGGTAGGCGTCGTAGACCAGCGCGGCGTCAAAATCGCCGGAGGTGAATTGAAGGATGTCGGCGCAGAACACGCGAAGCCTCGGCTCGCCCGCGAACTTTTCCGCCGCGATGGCCGCCATGGCGGGGGAAATATCCACGGCGACGAGCTCCGAAACGCCGGTCGAAAGAAGTTCCGGGAACATGACGCCGGTGCCGCAGCCGATGTCCAGCATTCGCGCGCCGACCGCCGCACCCGAGAGAAACGCGACCGCCGAGCGGGCGGGAAGGCACGGAACGTAGTGGTCGTCCCACTTTGCGGCGCGGCTGTCAAAGTAGTCTGCGATATTCATTCTCTACCGTCCAAAACACATTTCTTCAATTATAGCGCCTTTTGCCGCCGCGCACAATCCGAAGCCCGGCCGAAGTGGAGGCGGAAGGGTAATTTCCCTGTTAACACGCTTGACATCGGGGATTTCGGAGGTACAATATTGAGTGTTTGTTTCACATCCAACAATCTGCGGAGGGTACCCTTGGAGAAGAAAAGGTCTATAGGCAAGGCGATTCGTTCGCTGGACAACCTGATCATGCGCCGTTTTGACAGGGACCGCCCGGACAGGGAGGTGCTCGAGCGGATTACCGGCACCAACCGCTGGGTGATCGCCTATCTGGTGGAGCAGGAAAGAGCGGGGCGCGAGGTCTGCCAGCGGGATCTGGAGGAGGCCTTCGGCGTCACGCGGTCCACGGTTTCAAAGGTGCTTGACCTGATGGAGCGCAAGGGGCTGATCGAGCGGACCAGCGTATCGCGCGATGCGCGGCTGAAAAAACTGACGCTGCTGCCGAAGGCGTGGGCGCTTTCCGAGCAGATGCACGACTATGCGGAGGGCGTCGAGCAAGAACTCGCCCGGGGCTTCAGCCCCGAGGAGATCGAGAACCTGTTCAATTACATTGACCGCATCCGGGAGAATCTGGGCGTACAGTGGGACCGGCAGGCGGGGCCAAGGGACAGTCCGCCCCAGCCCTGGCGGGAATAAGCAAAGCAGACCGCGGCGCGCGCCCGCGTTAGGGAGGATAGGGCATGCTGAAAAGGCTTGCGAAGAGCATCCGGGAATACAGGAAGAACACGATTCTGTCGCCTGTTCTGATCACGCTGGAGGTGATCATGGAGTGTCTGATCCCCTTCATCATCGCAAAACTCATCAACGAGATCAAGGCGGGATGCGGACTTTCCGTCATCGCCACCTATGGAGGCCTGCTTTTTTTAATGGCATGCCTGTCGCTTGCCTTCGGCGCGGCGGCGGGGGCGACCAGCGCCACCGCGTCCAGCGGCTTCGGCAAGAACCTCCGTCGGGACCTCTTCTACCGGGTGCAGAGTTTCTCGTTTGAAAACATCGACAGGTTCTCATCCGCGTCGCTGGTCACCCGCATGACCACGGACGTCTTCAATGTGCAGAACGCCTTTATGATGATCATCCGCGTCGCGGTGCGCGGCCCGCTCATGTTCCTGTTTTCCATGGTGATGTCCTGGATCATGGGCGGCAGGCTCGCGCTGATGTTCGTGCTGGTGGTGCCGATTCTGGTGTTCGGCCTCGTCATGATCATCAGAAAAGCGATGCCCACCTTCAAGCGCGTGTTCCGCCGCTACGACAAGCTGAACGAGTCCATTGCGGAAAACGTGCGCGGCATCCGGGCGGTCAAGTCCTTCGTGCGGGAGGACTACGAAAAAGACAAGTTCGGGCGGGCTGCGGAGGACATCCGGGCGGACTTCACCCGCGCGGAGCGCATCGTGGCGTTCAACGCGCCGCTGATGCAGTTCTGCCTGTACGCCAACATGGTGATTGTGCTGCTGTTCGGTTCCGAGATCATCATCCGCTCTACGGGGCTGGAGCTCGACGTGGGCCAGTTTTCAGCGATGCTGACCTATGGCTTTCAGATCCTCATGTCGCTTATGATGCTTTCGATGGTCTACGTGATGATCACCATCGCCGAAGAATCCGCCCGGCGCATCGTCGAGGTGCTGGATGAGGAACCGGCGCTGAAGAGTCCGGAAAACGCCGTGACGGAAGTCAGGGACGGCTCCATCGACTTCGAAGGCGTCAGCTTCAAGTACTCCAAGCGGGCGGAGCGGTTCGCGCTGTCGGACATCAACCTTACGATAAAATCCGGCCAGACGGTGGGCATTCTGGGCGGCACGGGTTCGTCAAAGTCCACGCTGATTCAGCTGATCCCGCGCCTGTACGATGCTTCGGAAGGGGTCGTCCGCGTGGGCGGGGTGGACGTAAGGGATTACGACCTGACCAAGCTGCGCGACCAGGTGGCGGTGGTGCTGCAGAAGAACGAGCTGTTCTCCGGCACCATCCGGGACAACCTGCGCTGGGGCGACAAGGATGCGACCGACGAGGACATGATCGCCGCCTGCAAGCTCGCTCAGGCCCACGATTTCATCATGGGCTTCCCCAAGGACTACGACACCTGGATCGAGCAGGGCGGCGCCAACGTATCCGGCGGTCAGAAGCAGCGGCTGTCCATCGCCCGGGCGCTTCTAAAAAAGCCGAAGATCCTGATTCTGGACGACTCGACCAGCGCCGTGGATACCCGTACCGACGCCTTGATCCGCAAGGGCTTCCGCTCGTTCATCCCGGAGACCACCAAGATCATCATCGCCCAGCGGGTGGCGTCCATCGAGGACGCGGACGTGATCGTGCTCATGGAGGGCGGCCGCATCGCGGACTATGGCGCCCACGCAGAACTCCTTGAAAGGAACGAAATCTACCGCGAGGTGTACGCCTCGCAGAACCGGGGAGGCGAGCAGGTTGGCTGAGAAGAAATTTGCCGGAAAGCGGCCCAGGGCGAAGCGCGGCACGTTCAAGCGGCTGATCGGGACGCTCATAAAATTCTACCCCGTTCTGGTGCCGCTGACGGCGGTTCTGATCGTGTTTTCCGCCGTGGTCAGCTCCATCCCGACGCTCTATATGCAGCGGATCATCGAGGTCATCGAAAAATGGTACACATCCGGCGATTGGGCTGCCGCCCGGGTGGAGATCGTGCCGATGGTCCTGCAGCTGGGCGGCTTCTATCTGATCTCGATTCTGTCGGTCGTCGCCTACACCCAGATGATGGCCTACATCACCCAGGGCTTTTTGTGCAAGCTGCGCCGCGCGATGTTCGACGGCATGCAGTCGCTGCCGGTGAAATTCTTCGATACCCACAAGCACGGCGACGTGATGAGCTACTACACGAACGACATCGACACCCTGCGGCAGCTCGTCTCCCAGTCGCTGCCGCAGCTGATCCAGTCGATGGTGGTCGTCGTCACGGTCTACTCGGTGATGCTCTACTTCAGCGGCTGGCTGGCGGCGCTGGTGCTTCTGGGACTCCTCGGCATGGTGGCGGTCACCCGCAAGGTGGGCGGCAGCTCGGCCAAGTACTTTGTACGCCAGCAGCGCGCGCTGGGCGAAACCGAGGGCTTCATCGAGGAGATGATGAACGGCCAGAAGGTCGTAAAGGTCTTCTGCCACGAGGCGGAGAGCGAGAAGCAGTTTGACAAGATCAACGAATCGCTCTTTGAGGACGCGCGCAAGGCCAACCGTTACGCCAACATGCTGATGCCCATCCTCGGCAACATCGGAAACGTGCTGTACGTGCTGGTGGCGATGGCGGGCGGGCTGCTCATGGTTGCGAACGCGCCCAACTTCAGCCTATCCGGGCTGCCCATCGGCATCAGCATCGTGGTGCCCTTCCTCAACATGACCAAGCAGCTGTCGGGCAACGTGGGGCAGCTGTCCCAGCAGATCAACGCCGTCGTGATGGGCCTTGCGGGCGCGAGCCGCGTGTTCGAGCTGATGGACGAAGCACCCGAGGCGGACGAGGGACGTGTGATGCTGGTCAACGCGCGGATTGCGCCCGACGGGACCATCGCCGAGAGCGAGGCGCGCACCGGGGCCTGGGCGTGGAAGCGCCCGAACCCGGACGGCACCGCTACTTTGACGCCGCTGGCGGGCGACGTGCGGCTCCAGAGCGTGGACTTCGAATACGAGCTGGGAAAGCCCGTGCTCTCGGACGTGACCGTATACGCCGAGCCCCGGCAGAAGGTGGCCTTCGTCGGCGCCACAGGCGCGGGCAAGACCACCATCACAAACCTCATCAACCGCTTCTACGACATCGCGGACGGCAAGATCCGCTACGACGGCATCAACATAAACAAGATCAGCAAGGCCGACCTGCGCCGCTCGCTGGGCGTCGTGCTTCAGGAGACGAACCTGTTCACCGGCACCGTCATGGAGAACATCCGCTACGGACGGCTGGAGGCGACCGACGAGGAGTGCCGGGAGGCCGCGCGCCTCGCCGGTGCGGACGACTTCATCACGCGCCTTCCGGATGGATACGATACCGTGCTCTACGGCAACGGTGCGAACCTGTCTCAGGGGCAGCGGCAGCTCCTCGCCATCGCGCGAGCCGCCGTGGCCGACCCGCCCGTGATGATCCTGGACGAGGCCACCTCGTCGATCGATACCCGCACCGAGCAGATCGTGCAGAAGGGCATGGATCAGCTGATGGAGGGGCGCACGGTGTTCGTCATCGCCCACCGGCTGTCCACCGTCATGAACGCCGACGTCATCATGGTGCTGGACCACAGTCGCATCATCGAGCGCGGCAGCCACGAAAAGCTGATCGCGGACAGGGGTACGTACTACAACCTCTATACCGGCGCGTTCGAGCTGGAGTAGAGAACGCAGATGGGGAAGGTTGAGTTCATCAGTCAGGCGGATGTGGCGGGGATTTGCCGCATGATCATTAAGCTCGTCCTGTAGCCGGGATACATTCCTACAAAGATTGACCACATATGAAAGGCCGCGCCCCGGAATGATCCGGGGCGCGGCCTTTCATGCGATGCTTATTTCAGCTTCCAAGCGATGTCCGAAAGGAAAAGCTGCTGCTTGAAGTTCTCGACGTTCGTCTCCTTGCCGATGTGCACGTATTCGATGTCCATGATCTCCGCCCAGTCGCGCATCATCTCGGCCGTCACGTCGTAGCTGAACACGGTGTGGTGGGCGCCGCCCGCCAGAATCCAGCACTCCGCGCCTTCCGCGAAGGAGGGGAAGCCCTTCCACATCACGCGGGCCACGGGCAGGTTGGGCATCTTGTAGATGGGCTTCACGGCTTCCACGTCCTGCACAATCAGCCGGAGCCTGCCGCCCATGTCCACGAGAGAGACCACGATGGCCGGGCCGGCCTTGCCCTCGAACACCAGGCGCGCCGGGGGCTCCCGGTCGCCGATGCCCAGCGGATCGACGTGGATGGAGGGCTTGCCCTCCGCCAGCGACGGACATACCTCCAGCATGTGGGCGCCCAGCGAAAGCTCGTTGCCCGCCTCGAGGTCGTAGGTGTAGTCCTCCATGAACGCGGTGCCCTTGCCCAGGCCTTCGGCCATCCGCTTCATGATGTGGGTCATGGCGCTGACCTTCCAGTCGCCCTCGCCGCCGTAGCCGTAGCCCTCGAGCATCAGGTCCTGGGACGCGAGGCCGGGCAGTTGGCGCATGCCGTGCAGGTCCTCAAAGGTGTTGGTGTACGCGCCGCAGCCCTCGCGCTCGAGCATCTTGCGCATGGCGATCTCCTCGCGGGCCTGGTAGCGCACGGTGTCGATTTCGCTCGTGCCCATCGCGTACTTCTTCTCGTATTCGGCCATCTGAGCGTCGATTTCGGCCTCGGTGACTTCGTTCATCAGCTTGACCAGATCGCCCACCGGCCAGGTGTTGACCTGCCAGCCCAGCTTGATCTGCACCTCGACCTTGTCGCCCTCGGTGACGGCCACCTGGCGCATGTTGTCGCCAAAGCGCATCACCTTGAGGCCGCGGCTGACCATCGCGCCGGCGGCGGAACGCATCCAGCTGCCAATCTTCCGGCGGACGGGCGCGTCTTGCCAGTAGCCGACCACGACCTTGCGGGCGAGGCGCATGCGCGCGCCGATGAAGCCGTGCTCGCGGTCGCCGTGGGCGCTCTGGTTGAGGTTCATGAAGTCCATGTCGATGCCCTCGTCCGGGATGTTGCGCCCGAACTGGGTGTGCAGGTGCAGCCAGGGTTTCTGGAGCGCCTTCAGGCCGCCGATCCACATCTTGGATGGCGAGAAGGTATGCATCCAGGTGATGACGCCGGCGCAGGCCGGGTCTTGGTTCGCGGCCATCATCGTGGAAAGGATCTCGTCCGGCGTGGTGACGATGGGCTTATAGACGATGGTGCCGGGGATTTCATCCGCGGCGTTCAGCGACTCGGCGATGGTCTTCGCGTGCTCGCGCACCTGCATAAGCGTCTCCTCGCCATACAGGTGCTGGGAGCCGGTGATGAACCAGAACTGATACCCGGAAAGACCCTGAGGCTTGGCCATGTTGTTTCCCTCCGCTATGTACATTTTAAGGTGAATTCCGGCGCGGGGCGAAGGCGCGCCTTCGCCCTGATGTCTCCAAATACTATAATACCACAGGGCGCGCGGGTGAATCTACCCGGTTGCCTATTCCCGGCGGGGTTTTGAGAATACGGGCAGATGAAAGTTTGCGCTGCGGGGCGTCACACCCCGGTCAGGTCGAAGGCGGGCACGTACCGCTCGTCTGCGGAGGACAATTCCTGAACGTAGCCCTCGTCCAGCCCCAACCGGATCAGATGGTTCACGACGCGCTCGTATTCGCGCTTTCTCAGGCGGCGGTCGATCTCCGGGTATTCCCGAGCGCGGCCCGCCGGGGTGTACTGGGCCATCAGGCTTACCCACGCGCCGGGCAGGTTCGCCTTGATCCAGTCCAGCACCCGCATCGAATCCTCCGCACACCCGGGCAGGATCAGGTGGCGCACGATGAGGCCGCGCGTGATCAGCCCGTCTTCGTTAAGCTGCGGCGCGCCCACCTGACGGTGCATTTCAAGGAGCGCCTTCGACGCGCGCTCGAAATAGTCCGGCGCGCCGGAGTAGCGGGCCGACAGCGCGGAATCCACGTATTTCAGGTCCGGCAGGAAGACCGTCACCCGGCCCTCCAGCGCTTTCAGCGTTTCCGGAAGCTCGTACCCGCTGCTGTTCCAAACCACCGGAACGGGGAGCGGCGCTTCCAGCGCCGAGAGGATGGCGGGGGTGAAATGGGTGGGGTTGACGAGGTTGATGTTGTGGCAGCCCGCCTCGATCAGCCTGTCAAAAGCCCGGCGGAGGGCGGGGACGGTGATCTCCCGACCGAAGCCTCCGCAGCTGATCTCGCTGTTCTGGCAGAACGCGCACCCGAGGGGACAGCCGCTGAAGAACACCGCGCCGGAGCCGCCCGTGCCGCTGATTGACGGTTCCTCGTCGTAGTGCGGCGCGATGCGCGCCACGACCGGGTTCTCGCCCACGCCGCAGACGCCCCGGCGCTTGGCCCTGTCCGCGTCACAGCGCCGGGGACAAAGGTTGCAGTTCATCGAATCTGTCCGCTTCCTGTAATTTCGTACTTGATGGTGGTCAGCTCGCGCAGGCCCATCGGCCCGCGGGCGTGCAGTTTCTGGTTGCTGATGCCGATCTCAGCGCCGAAGCCGAACTCGCCGCCGTCGGTGAATCGGGTGGAGGCGTTCCAGTACACGCAGGCCGCGTCGACGAGGCTCAAAAACTTCCGCGCGGCTTCGGCGTTCTCGGTGACGATGGCTTCGGAGTGGCGGGTGCCGTGGCGGTTGATGTGGCGGACGGCCTCGTCCACGCCGTCCACCACCCGGACGGAATAGATCATGTCGTTGTACTCGGCATCCCAGTCCGCGTCGGTGGCCTTGTTCACCCACGGGCAGAGGGCGCGGGTTCGCTCACAGCCGCGGATCTCGACGCCCGCGTCCCGGAGCGCCTCGAGGCAGCCGGGCAGGAAGCGGTCGGCGATCGCACCGTCCACCAGCAGCGTCTCCGCCGAATTGCACACCGACGGGCGGCTCACCTTGGCGCTGACCGCGATCTTGACGCCCATCGCAGGGTCGCATGCTCGGTCAACGTAGACGTGGCAAACGCCCTCGCCGGTCTGGATCACCGGCACGGTGGCGTTCTCCACCACCGAGCGGATCAGCCCTTTGCCGCCCCGCGGGATGAGCACGTCCACAAGGCCGTTCATCTTCATCAAAGCCGACGCCGCCTCGCGGGAGGTGTCGGTCACGAGGGAGACGCAGCCTTCGGGCAGCCCAGCCGCCCGCGCGGCTTCCTGCAAAATCGCGCACAGCGCCGCGTTGGACTGGAGCGCGTCGGAGCCGCCCCGGAGGAGCACGGCGTTCCCCGACTTCAGGCACAGCGCCGCCGCGTCCACCGTCACGTTGGGGCGGGATTCATAGATGATCGCGATTACGCCGATGGGCACGCGCTTTTTCTCGATCGCGAGGCCGTTCGGCCGCGTCCAGCTGTCCAGCGTCTCACCCACCGGGTCGGGGAGGGCCGCGACTTCCTCAAGCCCCCGCGCCATGCCCTCGATTCGGGCTTTGGTCAGGGTCAGCCGCTCGATGAACGCCTGGCTCAGGCCCTTCTCCTGGGCCCTGAGAAGGTCCCGCGCGTTGGCCGCGAGGATTTCCTTCGTCCGCGCGTTAAGCAGCTGCGCGGCCTTCGTCAGCGCCGCGTTTTTCGTCTCTGTGGAAACCGCCTGCATGGAAAGGGCCGCCTCGCGCGCCCGCTCGGCCTGCGCCCTCAGTTCTTTCATTGTCAATACCTCCTTGAATGGGTATCTGTGCTCGCATTATAAGAAAAACACGCCATCCTGTCAACGCCGTCGAAGTCCGCCCGGTAAAGCTGACGTTACTTGGCAATTA
The DNA here is from genome assembly GCA_023411175.1 of Bacillota bacterium. Taxonomy (GTDB): domain Bacteria; phylum Bacillota; class Clostridia; order Christensenellales; family Aristaeellaceae; genus JAEZHK01. Next base: position 16,301 of record JAEYPB010000041.1, read on the forward strand.
AGCCGGGAAATTGCGCCGGTTTTGTGGTATAATATGGCCCGGAGGGGATCAGTTTGAAACCGATTTTTGAGACAAGTTTTGCGCTGCGCGCGCCCGATACCGACTTTTGCGGCGCGTGGCGGCCCGGCGCGGTCTTTACCGCCATGCAGGAGTTGGGCGAGGCCCACAGCGCCCAGCTTAATGCCGGGTACTTCGCCCTCCGGGAAAAAGGGCTTGCATGGGTGGTCACGCGGATTCTCCTTCAGATAGACCGTGCGCCCAAGATTGGCGAGATGATCCGCGCCCGCACCTGGCCGGGCAAGCAGCGCCACGCGATCTACCCGCGCTATTACGCGTTTGAGGATGAGAACGGAAAATCCATCGCCCGCGCGTCGTCTTTGTGGGTTTTGATGGACATCGCGGCGCGGGAAATGGTGCCCGGCGAGAAATACGGCATCACCGGGTTCGACGAGGCTCCGCTGCCGCCGCCGATCGAAAACCCGGGAGGCATCCCGAAGGTCGAGGGGGAAGCGAGGCGGGCAACGCGTGTGGTCCTGCCCAGCGACCTCGACATCAACCGCCACGTCAACAACGCCCGGTATGTGGATTGGCTCTGGGATCAGTTTTCCTACGACTGGCACGACAAAAATCGGCTTGAGCGCATCATTGTGCACTTTACCGGTGAGACGCGGCCGGACGAGGCGCTGGACACCGCCTTTTGCGCGAGCGGTGCGGCCTTTTGGTTTGCCGGCGAGCGGGACGGGCATAACCACTTTGCGATGGGCGGACATTTCACCGCCCGGTAAAAGGCACGAGGGGAAGGGGAACCCGATGAAGATCGCCCTGACGAACGAGGAAATGGAAAGGCTCCGCGCGGAGACCGAGGGCGGGGAAGGCGAGTGCGTGCTGGACGCCTACGAGCCGGAGCCCGCGTTTACGATGGAGTTTGAATATGCGAAGGACGGCATCGACGTGCTGGCCGCGGCGTACCTCGCCTACGACCAGCCGATGGACGGCTGGTACCTTTCCGACAGGATCGAGGACGCGGAAGCGCTTGCAAAGCTCGTCCGAGCGTTCCTGAACGCCTGATGGACGCTCAGGCGGCGGTTGCGGAACTGATCGCGCTCGTTGACCCCGGCGCGGACGCCCCTCGCGCGGCGTCGGCGCTTTTTGCGCGCTACGGTGCGATTTCGCAGATTGCCTCCGCTCCGGCGGAGGACATTGCGCGCGCGGGCGGCGTCAATATGCAGGCGGCGCAGCTTCTCAGGATCGTGCCTTCGCTGGCCCGGTACCAGGCGCTGGACGCCCACGGCGAGAGGCCGCTGCTCTCCACCTTCCGCCGGGCGGCGGAATACCTGCCGGCGCTCTACGTGGGGCGGGGATACGAGCACTTTTATCTTCTGTGCCTCGGCGCGGACGGCCGGCTGATCCGGCCGGCGCTCATCACCCGCGGCACGCTGGATGAGACGGCATTTTACCTGCGCAACATGCTGGACGAGGCGCTCGCGTCGAAGGCTCGCGCGGTGGTGCTGGCCCACAACCACCCCGGCGGCACGGACGAGCCCTCCGAGGGGGATGTGACCGCCACCCGCATCGCGATCCGCGCGCTGTCCAAGGTGGGCGTCATGGTGCTGGATCACGCGATCATAGCAAACGGCCGCGCGAACAGCATGCGCGCGGCCGGACTGATTGAAGAGGGCGAGTTCCTGCGGCAGGACCCGGGGGAAAAGCTGCTACTCGGCTGGCTCGACTGAGTCGGCTGGATCGGATGCCTGGAATCTCTCCAGAAGCTCCAGAATCCTGTCGCGCCCCGCGCCGCTCTCCGCCGAGAAGGGGATGACCTCCCACGGCTGCACGGCGAGCGTGCGGCAGATGGCCTGAATGTTCCGGGCGGTCACCGCGCGGGAGATTTTGTCCGACTTCGTGGCGACGACGGTGAAGTTCAGGTCGTAGTGGCGCAGGTACTCCACCATCATCTGGTCGTCCTTCGTGGGCTCGTGGCGGATGTCCACCAGCTGCAGAACGTGCTTCAAATTGGGGCTGCCGGCGAGGAATCCCTCGATCATGCGGCCCCATTTTTTCTTTTCCTCAATGGGCGCGCGGGCAAAGCCGTAGCCCGGGAGGTCCGCCAGAAAGAGCGACTCGTTGATCTCGTAGATGTTGATCAGGCGGGTCTTCCCCGGCTCGGAGGATGTGCGCGCGAGCTTGTTGTTGCCCGTCAGCCGGTTGATCATGGAGGACTTGCCCACGTTGCTCTTGCCGGCAAGGGCGACCTCCGGCAGGCCCTGGCCCTCGAAGGGCGCAAGGCCGGGAAGCGAAGTGACAAACCTGGTTCGCTTGATCGTCAGCATTTTTACCCCTTGATTACGTATTTGATGGCCTGATCCACGTCCTTGACCAGCTCCACGTGCAGCTTATCCAAGATGTCCTGGGGCAGGTCGCTGAGGTCCCGGGCGTTTTCCTCCGGCAACAGCACCGTGCCGATGCCCATCCGGTGTGCGGCGAGCAGCTTCTCCTTGACGCCGCCGATGGGCAGGATGCGCCCGCGCAGCGTGACTTCGCCGGTCATCGCCACGTCCTGCCGCGCCGGTTTTCCGGTCAGCGCGGAGACGAGAGCGCAGGTCAGCGCCACGCCCGCCGAGGGGCCGTCCTTGGGCGTCGCGCCCTCGGGCACGTGGATGTGCAGGTCGTGCTCCTTGTAGAAGCCGGAGTCGATGCCGAGGGAATCGGTCTTCGAGCGGATGTAGCTCAGCGCGGTTCGCGCGGATTCCTTCATCACGTCGCCCAGCCGCCCGGTCAGATCCACCGCGCCGCTTCCGGGCAGCGCCACCGCCTCCACGGGCATGGTCTCGCCGCCGGAAGGCGTCCAGGCCAGCGCGTTGACCACGCCGGTTTCGGGAGCCTTCAGGACGCCCATTCTAAGGAATTTCGGCGAGCCGAGGTATTCCTTTACGGCATCCGGTCCGATCAAAATCTGCCCGGGATTTTCCACTTCCATGCGGCGCATGGCGGCCTTGCGGCAAATGGTGGCCAGCTCGCGCTCGAGCCCGCGCACACCCGCCTCCCGGGTGTAGCCGTCGATGACGGCGAGAAGCGCCTTCGCGCCGAGCCGCACCTGGGATTTCGCCAGGCCGTGGGACGCCAGCTGCTTGGGCCACAGGTGGCGCTTCGCGATTTCGACCTTCTCCTCCTGGGTGTAGCTCTCGACTTCGATGACCTCCATGCGATCGAGCAGCGGCCCGGGGATCGTGTCCAGCGAATTGGCTGTCGCCATGAACAGGACGCCCGACAAATCAAAGGGCGCTTCCAGGTAGTGATCGCTGAACTGCGCGTTCTGCTCCGGGTCCAGGGCTTCGAGCAGCGCCGACGCGGGATCGCCGCGGAAGTCGCTGGCGAGCTTGTCAATCTCGTCCAGAAGGAACACCGGGTCGGACGTGCCGATGCTTCGGATGGATGAGATGATGCGCCCCGGCATCGCGCCGATGTAGGTGCGCCGGTGGCCGCGGATCTCGGCCTCGTCCCGCATGCCGCCCAGCGACAGGCGGATGAACTTCCGGCCCAGCGCCTTCGCCACCGAGCGGGCGATGGAGGTCTTACCCACGCCCGGCGGGCCCACGAGGCACAGGATCGGCCCCTTCAAATCGCCCTTCAGCGCCCGGACAGCCAGGTACTCCAGCACGCGTTCCTTGACCTTTTTGAGTGCGTAATGGTCCTGCTCCAGCACGCGGCGGGCCTTCGCCACCTCAACCGGCTTTCCGGTGGCGATGCCCCAGGGCAGCTCCAGCATGGTTTCGATGTAATTGCGGCTGACGGTCGACTCCGGCGAGCCGTCGCCCATGTGATCGAGACGCTTGACTTCCCGCTCCACTTTCTCCCGGGCATCCTGGCTCATCTTCGACTCGGCCAGCTTTTTGGCGTATTGCTCGCGCTCGCCCGCGTCGTCGTCGCCCAGCTCCTCGTGGATGGCGCGCAGCTGTTCCTGGAGGTAGTACTCCTTCTGGTGCTGATCCAGCCCATCGCGGACGCGCGCCTGAATGCGCTTCTCCACCCGTACGAGCTCCACCTCGCGGGCGAGGATCGTCGTCAGCGCGGACACGCGGCTGGGCACGTCCCGGGTTTCGAGCAGCAGCTGCTTGTCGCTGGTGTCCAGCGGCAGGTTGGCCGCGATCATGTCGCAAAGGGTGTCCGGGTCTGCGTCGCCCTTGACTGCTTCCAAAAATTCTCCGTGCAGGTCGCCCCGCTCGACGGCGTAGGCGTTCAGCGCCTGCTTGAGCGCGCGGGTTCGGGCGATCAGCTCGACCCCGCTCTTTTTCTTCACGGAGCCCACCCGCTTGATTTCGCTCATCAGCATTTCGCCGTGCTCGAGCACGCCCAACACCAGCGCGCGGCTCTCGCCCTCAACCAGCACGCGCCGGGTGTCGTCGGGCATGCGCACGACCTGCTTGATGACCACCACCGTGCCCATGCCGTAGACGTCCTCGAGGTGCGGGTCGTCCGTGGTGGCGTCCCGCTGGGACACGGCAAGAAGCCGGGAGTCGCCCTCAAGGGCGGCTTCCAGCGCGGCGATGGATTTGTCGCGCCCCACGTCAAGGCGGAGCAGCATGTTGGGGTAAGCGGTCAGCGCGCGTAGGGGGAGCAGCGGCAGCTGCTCGCGCGCGCCGCCTTCGGACTTGTTCGGCAAGGGCGGGTTCCTCCGTTCGTGATGGTACATGGATATTATATAGACGGTCGTGTTTAGAATCAAGCATTTGCGGGCAGGTGCTTTTTTACATGCGCGGCGCGTGGCAGAGTCAAAGCGCCTTTATGAAGAAGAGCTCGGCGGGCTGGGCGAGGGGCGTGCCGTCCAAGATCAGGCATCCGGCGTCGCGGTAGCCCTTTTTCCGGTAGAAGTGCTGTGCGCCCTCGTCCGACTGGGTGGAGGTCATGACCGCCTCATGCCCCGCCGCGCGCATTTCACCCTCCCACGCGGCGAGGGCCGCGCCGCCGTAGCCCCTCCTGCGGTACGGCTCTGAAAGGCACAGCATCGTCAGGAACGGAACCGAGTCCCAGAACAGGTTGTAGCGCATCACACCCACCGGCGACTCGCCGCAAAGGAGCACGTAGCAGCGGCCCAGCGCGAGCAGGTTTTGAAGCTCCGTCCGGGCGATGTGGGGGTCGAGGGTTTTCCAGAAGCCCGCGTCATCTTCCGCCGCGGGGCGCAGGTTGAACATGGACATCTTCCTTTCCGCCGTACGCAGGGGGACGAATAGATGAATATATGAAGCATATCATTATACCGTATTTTCTGTACGGGCACAACGCGCACATGTTGGAAGGAGCGGGATTTTTTCGTTTCCGGGGTTGTGCGGCGGGGTAGAATGCGTTATGATTGATATAGCACAATCTCGGAGGCTTGGTATGAGAGAAATTGCATCTACACAGATCTCGGACGCCATCCGCCATCTCTTGATGGAGGCCAATTATGTGATCGGCCCGGACGTCGAGGCGCGAATGCGAACGTGTCTCGAGGAGGAACCGTCCCCCGAAGGGCGCGACGTGATGGAGCAGCTGCTTCAGAATTACGAAATCGCGCGGACGGAGCGGGTCGCGATCTGCCAGGACACTGGCATGGCGGTGGTGTTTCTGGACGTGGGGCAGGACGTTCACATCCAGGGCGATTTGAACGAGGCGGTGGCGGACGGCGTCCGCCGCGCCTATCGGGACGGATACCTGCGCAAGAGCGTGGTGCGGGATCCGCTGTACGACCGGACCAACACCGGGGACAACACGCCGCCGGTCACCCACATCCGCATCGTGGCGGGCGACCGTGTGGACATCATGGTTTCCCCCAAGGGCTTCGGCAGCGAAAACATGTCCCGCGTCAAAATGCTGGTTCCCGCGGACGGCGAGGCGGGCGTCGTCAAGTTTGTGACCGAAACCATCGAGCAGTCGGGGCCGAACCCCTGTCCGCCGGTGATCGTCGGGGTCGGGATCGGCGGCACGATGGAGATGGCGGCGATCCTCGCCAAGCGCATGACCGCGCGGCCGCTCAACGAGCCCAATCCCGATCCACGATATGCGGCGCTGGAGGCGCGTATCCTTTCGGAGATCAACAGGACCGGCGTTGGCCCGGCCGGCATCGGCGGGCGCACGACGGCGCTAGCGGTAAACATCGAGACCTACCCGACGCACATCGCATCGATGCCCGTGGCGGTCAACGGCTGCTGTCACGCGGCGCGGCACGCACACAGGACGCTATAGGAGGCCCGGATGAAAAGCATCAAAATTCAGCTTCCGCTGACCCCGGAGGTGGCGGGAACGCTGCGCGCCGGCGACGCGGTGCTCTTAAGCGGCGAGATGTACACCGCCCGCGACGCCGCCCACAAGCGGCTGGTCGCCGCGCTGGACGAGGGGCGCGCGCTCCCGTTTAACCTCAAGAACCAGCTGATCTACTACGTCGGGCCCGCGCCCGCGTCCCCCGGACACGCCGTGGGATCCGCCGGCCCCACCACCAGCTACCGGATGGACGCCTACGCCCCGAAGCTGCTCGAAGCGGGGCTCCTGGGCATGATGGGCAAGGGCATCCGGAACGCCACCGTCGTCGAGGCGATGAAAAAGCGCGGCGCGGTCTACTTCGGCGCGGTGGGCGGCGCGGCGGCGCTGATCGCCCAGCGGATCGAGAAGAGCGAGGTGATCGCCTATCCGGACCTCGGGCCGGAGGCTATCCACCGTTTCACCGTCAGGGATTTTCCCGCGCTGGTTCTGATCGACGCCCACGGGATGAACCTCTACGACATCGGCCCCGCCCGCTACAGGCAGCGGTGACAGGGGCGCGGGAGGGACGCGGCATGGACATCCGCCTGGATCCTGCGGGCGGCGCGCCGGTTTACATGCAGCTGGCGGAGGCCGTGCTGAAAAAAATCGAGCGGGGCGAGCTTTCGCCCGGCGATCAATTGCCCACCGTGCGCGAGATGTCCCGGGCGACGGGGCTCGCGCCCGGCACGGTTCGCCACGCCTACGACGCGCTGGTGCGCGGCGGCGCGGTGGACATGGCCCAGGGGCGGGGCACCTTCGTCAAGGCCGTCGAGCCGGGCGGAACGAGCCGCCAGAAGCAGGCGCAGACGGCCATCGAGGCGCTCCTTGACCGCATGGACGAGCTGGGCTTTACGCCCCGGGAGGTGTCCATGTACCTGTCGCTGGCGCTTCGGCAGCGCGGCGCCGTGAAAAAGCTGATCCCGGTGGCGGTGGTGGACTGCAACCCGGAATCGGTGCGGCAGGTGGCGCTGCAGCTGTCTTTTTTCTCCGGCGTGGAGCTTTCGGAGTTTCTCCTCGAGGATGTGCGCGGCGCGGCGGGCGGGATTCTGGACGCGTACCCGCTGATTGTCACCACCCAGACCCATGGCCACGAACTGGCGGCGCTCATGGGCGGGCGGCAGGATGCCATCGGCAAGGTGGTGCTCTCGCCCAGCGCCGAGACCATCATGGAACTGTCCCGCGTCTCCGGCGCTGAGGGCGCCCTGATCTACTGCGAGACGCCGCGCTTCGCCCAGATCGTGCGCAATGGCCTTCGCCTGTTCCCGAACCTGGCCGCGAACGCCCGCGTCGTCATCGCGGGGACGGCGCCGCTGGAAGAACGGCTTTCCGGGGCGCAGGTGCTGCTCGCCCCGCCGGACTACCTCTCCTTCGCGTCCGCGGAGGACGCCGACGCGCTGGAGCGCTTCGCGCTGCGCGGCGGCGCGGTGGTCAAATACCACCATCAGATCGACCGAGGCTCCCTGATGTACATCGAGGACAGGATCAAGGCCCTCGCGCAGGGGTGAACTAAACCTTGTAATAATCCCTGGCGTTCCGTGCACATGGCGCGGGGCGCTTTTTTGCAAACTTTTCTCTGGGAGTGGTTGACAATTGTTCTATATCATAGTACGATATTGATATAAACCAAATGTGACGTACGGGGTGGAGCACATGCCGGAGAGAAACATGGTGCTGGGCGTTATCGGCGCGGACGTACACGCCGTTGGCAACCAGATTCTGAACTACGCGTTCACACAGGCGGGCTTTCACGTGGTCAATCTGGGCGTGATGGTTTCGCAGGAGGAGTTCATTGAGGCGGCGATCGAGTCCGGAGCGGGCGCGATCGTCGTTTCTTCGCTCTACGGCCACGGCGAACTCGACTGCCGCGGTCTCCGCGAGCGGTGCGACGAGGCCGGGCTGAAGGGCATCCTTCTGTACGTGGGCGGCAACATCGTCGTGGGCAAACAGCCCTTCGACGCGGTGAAAAAGCGGTTTGAGGACATGGGGTTTGACAAGGTCTTCGGCCCCGGCACGCCGCCGGAGGTGACCATCGAGGCGCTCAAGGCGGACTTTGAGGCCAGGGAGGCTGGTGGCGCGGGTGCGAGCGGTTCTTCTGATTGACTTCGGCAGCACCTACACCAAGGTGGCTGCGGTGGACGTGGAGGGAGAGGCCATTCTGGGCGTCGCGCAGAGCGGCACCACCGCCTCGGAGGACATTTCCATCGGCCTCGAACGGGCGGTCGCGCGCCTTCGGGCTGAGATCGGGGATGTGGCGTTCGCCGAGCGGTACGCCTGCTCGTCGGCGGCCGGGGGTCTGAGGATGATCGCCAGCGGCCTCGTGCCGAGCCTCACCGCCGAGGCGGCCAAGCGCGCGGCGCTGGGGGCGGGGGCGAAGGTCGTCCGCACCTACAGCTACGAGCTGACGACGGAGGATCTTTCCGAAATCGCCCGGCTGAAGCCGGACATCATGCTCCTGACCGGCGGCACGGACGGCGGCAACCGGGACGCAATCCTCGGGAACGCCCGGGCGCTGACCCGGCTTGAGACGCCTTTTCCGGTGGTGGTGGCGGGCAACCGCGCGGTGTGCGAGGCCTGCGTCGGCATCCTGACCGGCGCGGGACGCGAGGCCATCCGCTGTGAAAACGTGATGCCTACCTTTAACCAGCTGAACATCGGCCCCGCGCAGGCGGTGATCCGCGAATTGTTTTTAAAGCGCATCGTCGCGGGTAAGGGGCTCACGAAGGCGCAGGCGCTCCTGGACGGCATCCTGATGCCCACGCCGTCGGCGGTGCTCGCCGCGCTCACGCTCTTCGCGGAGGACGCGGGCGAGCTGGTGGCGGCGGACCTGGGCGGCGCCACCACGGACATTTATTCGATTACCGAAGGGTTGCCCACCCGCGCCGGGACGATCTTGAAGGGCCTCCCGGAGCCCTACGCCAAGCGCACCGTGGAAGGCGACATCGGAATGCGCTACAGCGCCCGGGGCGTCGTGGAGGGCGCGGGGATGGCGGCGGTGTGCGGGGCCTCCGGCAGGGCGGAGGGCGAGGTTCGCGCCTGGCTTGAAAAGATCGACCAGTGCCCGGACGTGCTGGCGGAGACCGGCGCGGAAAGGGACGTCGACCGGGCGCTGGCGGCGCTCGCCATCGAGCTGGGGCTACTGCGCCACGCTGGGGAGATCGAGCAGGTGTTTACCCCGATGGGCGTCGCCTACCAGCAGACGGGCAAGGACCTGACCCGCGTCATGACCATCGTACTGACCGGCGGCGCGCTGGTGCACGCGGAGAACCCGGAGGCCATCCTTCGGCGCGCGCTCGCGGGAGACCACCCGTCCAGCCTGATGCCCCGGGAGGCGCGCGCGGTGGTGGACCGGCGCTACATCCTCTTCGCGATGGGCCTTCTCAGCGGTACATACAGGGAACTCGCAAGAAAACTTCTAAAGAAGGAGTTTCGATATGGAAATTCGCAATAAAAAGCTGACGATGGATGAATTCATCAGGCAGCGGGAGGTCGTCCTGAACCAGTGGCCCACCGGGCAGGAAGTCGATCTGGACGAGGCCTTCGACTACCAACGCCGGATTCCCTCCGCCCGGCGGTTTGCCGAAAAGCTCAAAAGGGCGCAGGCGGAGAAGCGCACGCTGATACAGCCCCGGGCGGGCGTGCCGCTGATCGACGAGCACATCCGGCTCCTCAGCTACCTCGAAACCGAGGGCGAGGCCGACCTTCTGCCCACCACCATCGACAGCTACACCCGCCTCAACCGCTATGAAGAGGCGGACGTGGGCATCCGGGAGAGCATGAAGCTGGGCAAGGCCATGCTCAACGGCTTCCCGGCGGTCAACCACGGCGTCGCCGGATGCCGCCGGGTGACCGAGGCGGTGAAATCCCCGGTGCAGGTGCGCCACGGCACGCCGGACGCGCGGCTTCTGGCGGAAATCTCGCTCGCCGGCGGCTTCACCAGCTACGAGGGCGGCGGCATCTCCTACAACATCCCCTACGCCAAGAGCGTGTCGCTGGAGCGCACCATCGCCGACTGGCAGTACGTGGACCGGCTCGCCGGCATCTACGAGGAGAACGGCATCTCCGTCAACCGGGAGCCCTTTGGGCCGCTGACCGGCACGCTGGTACCGCCCTCGATGTCCCACGCGGTGGCGATCATTGAACTTCTCCTGGCCGCGGAGCAGGGCGTCCGGGATGTAACGCTCGGCTACGGTCAGCTGGGCAACATCACCCAGGACGTGGCGGCCATTCGCACGCTGCCGCTTCTCGCCGAAGAATACCTGAAGAAAGCCGGGTTCTCCGGCGTCAACGTGACCACGGTGCTCCACCAGTGGATGGGCGGCTTCCCTCAGGACGAGGCCAAGGCCTTCGGCGTGATCGGCTGGGGCAGCGCCGCCGCCGCGCTGGCGGGGGCCACCAAGGTGATCGTCAAAACCCCCCATGAGGCGATGGGCGTGCCGACGATGGAGGCCAACGCCCAGGGGCTTCGCTGCACGAAGCAGCTGATTTCGATGCTCGCGGACCAGCGGATGCCGCTGACGGGCGAGCTCTCCCGGGAGATGGAGGTCATCCAGGACGAGACCCGCGCCATCCTCGAAAAGTGCTTTGATCTGGGCGAGGGCGACATCGCCCGGGGCGCGGTGCGCGCGTTCCAGGCCGGGGTGCTGGACGTGCCCTTCGCCCCCAGCCGCTTCAACGCGGGCAAGATCCTGCCCGCCCGCGACAACGAGGGCGCGGTGCGGCTGCTCGACACCGCGGGCCTGCCCTTCTCCCCGGCGCTCAAGGCCTTCCACAAGGAGAAGATGGCGGAGCGTGCGAAGGCGGAGAAGCGGGAAATTTCGTTCCAGATGGTCATCGACGACATCTACGCGATTTCGAAGGGCCGCCTGGTCGGCCGACCCAGATGAGACACTTGAAAGGAAGCGCATGGCAATGAAAATCGTCGACATGGTGCTGTCCGGCGGGCGCACCGGGTTCTTCTTTGACGACCAGCGGGCCATCAAGCATGGCGCGCCGGCCGACGGCTCCGCCTACCTTGGCGATCCCGAGACAAAGGGGTTCGTGTCGATCAGGCAGCCGGGCGAGTCGGTTTCGGTAATGCTGGTCCTCGACGACGGGCAGGTGGCCTTCGGCGACTGCGCGGCGGTGCAGTACTCCGGCTGCGGCGGACGGGATCCGCTGTTTCTGGCGGAGGATTACATCCCGGTGATTGAAAAAACCGTTCGCCCGATGCTCATCGGGCGGGAGGCGGACTCGTTCAGGAACCTCGCGGCCGAGACCGAGGCCATCCGCGTGAACGGCCACCCGCTGCACACCGCGGCCCGCTACGGTGTGAGCCAGGCGATTTTGGACGCGGTGGCAAAGTCTACGAAAAAGCTAATGTGCGAAGTGGTGGCGGCGGAGTACGGTACCACCGTGTCGGACAAAATGATCCCCATCTTCACCCAATCCGGCGACAACCGCTACGACAACGCCGACAAGATGATCTTAAAGGGCGCGGACGTGATGCCCCACGGCCTCATCAACAACCTCGAGATCAAGCTCGGGCGCGACGGGGAAAAGCTCGTCGAGTACGTGGATTGGCTGAGCCGACGCATCGAAAAGCTCCGCGTCCGGGAATCCTACCGGCCGGTATTGCACCTCGACGTATACGGCACCATCGGCCTTCTCTTTGGCAACGAGAACTTTGCCGCCATGGCGGATTACCTTGAAAAGCTCGCCGAAGCCGCGAAGCCCTTCCACCTTCGCATCGAGGGCCCGATGGACGCCGACGAGCGCGAGCGGCAGATGGCCGACATGCGCCTGCTCCGCGAGGAGGTCGACCGCCGGGGCATCCCGGTGGAACTGGTGGCCGACGAATGGTGCAACACGCTGGAAGACGTGAAGTACTTCGCGGACAACAAGGCCGGGCACATGCTGCAGATCAAGACGCCGGACCTGGGCGGCATCCAGAACACCGCCGAAGCGGTGCTCTACTGCCGCGAAAAGGGCATCGGCGCCTATCAGGGCGGCACCTGCAACGAGACCGACCGCTCCGCCCAGGTGTGCGTGCACGTGGCGATGGCGACGCGGGCCGATCAGATCCTCGCCAAGCCCGGCATGGGCGTGGACGAGGGGCACATGATCGTTTATAATGAGATGCGGCGCATCCTTGCGCTGCGCGGGAGGCGCGCATGAGAGAGGAATTCAGAATTCTTTCCACCACGGCCATCCTCGGCTACGGCTTTCCGATGGCCTCCTTTGAAGAAGGCATGAAGCGAAAACCGCACCTGATCGCGGTGGATGCGGGTTCATCCGACCCCGGCCCCTACTACCTGGGCGCGGGCGTGTCGTTCACCGACCGGGGCTCCGTCAAGCGGGACCTTTCGGTCATGCTGGGCGCGGCGGTGGAGCACGACATCCCGGTGGTGATCGGCACCGCCGGCGGCAGCGGCGCGGACGCGCACCTCGACTGGTGCTTTGAGATCGTCCGGGAGATCGCGCAGGAGCAGAACCTGCACTTCAAGGCGGCGAAGATTTCCGCGGAAGTGCCTCGGGAGACCGTGCTCGCCGCGATGAAGGCCGGGCGCGTCGGGCCGCTGGGGCCCGCGCCTGCGCTCACCGAGGGAGCGCTTGGCGCCACCACCCGCATCGTCGGGCAGATGGGACTCGAACCCATCCAGAGGGCGCTCGAGGGCGGCGCGCAGGTGGTGGTCGCGGGCCGCGCCTACGACCCCAGCGTGTTCGCCGCGCTGCCGGTCATGCGGGGGTACGACCGGGGCCTCGCGATCCACCTGGGCAAGATATTGGAGTGCGCCGCCATCGCCGCGACGCCCGGCAGCGGTTCGGACTGCATGTTCGGCTATCTGGGCGAGGACTACTTCCGCGTGGAGCCCCTCGCCGAAAACCGCCGCTGCACCACGCTTTCGGTGGCCGCCCACACGCTCTATGAAAAGACCAACCCCTACCTCCTGCCGGGCCCGGGCGGCATCCTGAGCCTTGAGGAGGCGACCTTCGACCAGGAGACGGAGCGCGCCGTGCGCGTGCGCGGCTCAAAGTTCCTGCCGGGGAAGTACCAGATCAAGCTGGAGGGCGCCCGCAAGATCGGCTGCCGCACGGTGTCTATTGCCGGCGCGCGGGACCCGGTGATGCTCCAAAAGATCGACGAGATCATTGCTGGCGTGCGCGCCCGCGTGGAGGACAACTTCCGAAGCGCGCCCTTTGACTACCGGCTGGACTTCAAGGTCTACGGCCGGGACGGCGTGATGGGCCAGTTGGAGCCGAGCCCCGCCGTCGACGGCCACGAGATCGGCATTGTGATCGACGCGCTGGCCGATACCCAGGGCCACGCCGACACCATCTGTTCCTTTGCCCGCTCCACGATGCTGCACTACGGCTACGAGGGCAGGCGCGCCACCGCCGGGAACCTGGCGTTCCCGTACTCGCCCAGCGACTTTCACGCCGGCGACGTGTACGCCTTCAGCGTCTACCATCTGATCGACGTGGAGGATCCCTGTGAACTCTTCCCTGTGGAATACACTACACTTTAGGAGGGCGGATATGAAACTGACAGAGCTTGCGGACATCATCCGCTCCAAGAACTCCGGCCCCTACGAACTGACGCTGGACGTGATGTTCAAAACCCGGGAGGATTTTGAGCGCGTGTGGGCCTCCGGCGCGATCAGCGAGAAGACGATCTGTGAACTCTACCGCATCACGCCGGACAAGATCGTGTCCATCGTGGCCTTCCCGCCCGCAAAGGCGATCAAGGCGACGATCGTCAGGCCCATCTGCTCCGGCGATCCGGGCGAGACGGACGTCTACGGCGCGCAGCAGCATGCGCCGCTTCTGAACCTGGAAGTCAACCTGTAAACAACGGGAGGTGCATGGCATGTCCGTCAACGATCACTACCTGTACGGGGTATACTTCGCGCCCCGCGGCGTCCGGCGCATGACGGAGATGGGCATGACCATCGCCCAGCACCACCTGTCGCCCTTCGACCGGCTCATCGGCGTGGTGGGGGAGGCGGGGAGCGGCAAGAGCATGCTGGTCAAGGGCATGTTCCCCGGCCTTGAAATGACCAACGACGACAACGGCGTCAACGTGCGGCCGCTGCCGATCCTGTCGGTGGATGACGAAAGCGGCTTCTTCAGCCCCCACACCTACCACCTGGACATGCGATTCGAGCTTGCGTTCACCCAGCCCCACGTGCTGGCCTCCTGCGTCCGAAAGGCGCTGGAGAAGGGCCGCCGCGTGATCGTGGAGCACTTTGAAATGCTGTACCCTGCCTTGGGCATCAACGCGGAGCTTTTAATCGGCATCGGCGAGGAGATCCTGGTCACCCGCCCCAACATCTTCGGGCCGGAACCCCAGGACGTGGCGGACATCGTGTTCAGGTCCATCAAGTACCGAAAGATGGCCCATACCGCTGAGGATCTCTGCGAGCGCAAATTGTGGGACCACTACCGGAACCGCTACCAGCACGGCGACGTGCGCCACGGCTTCCTTCTGGAATTCGACGAAAAGCCGGACATCACCATACCGGAGATCGAGCAGTACGTGAAAAAGCGCATCGCCGAGGACGTGCCGGTCTCTTTTCGGGATGAGACGCACATTTCTTTTGGCGAAAAGCTGCACTACTGCACCGGCCCGCGCATGCACGTCGGGTCCACCGGCGAAATCGAGAACTTCAGCATGCTGCCGGAATACAAGTACGACCCGATGGCGCGCAAATACCTCCTCGTCGGCCTCGTGGGGAGCGACCACCCCGACGAGCGGGACCTGAACAGAATCTCCTTCTGACCGGCGAAAAACCGCGCACGGCGCCGCCTTGCGGCTTTGCGGATGGGGGAGCATACCGCCGGGGCCGGTGAAAGCCCTTCTGGATTCCTATTGACAAGAGAGAAAAGCAAGCCGTTCCGTTTAAGGGGGTTATCGGGGGCCGCAGCACCCGTATAGAGGCAGCCGAAGGGCGACATGCGCGGCCGTAGGTTGCATACCGATTGATATTGCAAGTCCGGCCGTGAATCGAGATTCACAGGACTTGCTTCGCTGTCAAAAGACGCAGTATTTTGACAGCCCTGCGAAAACCAGAATCTCCTTTTGACAATGAAACCGCCGCATGGTATAATCGTTGAACACCTGAAAGGGAGGGAAGGTCATGCCGCGCCAACAGGGGACGAAGACGATCGCGCAAAACCGCAAGGCGCGCCATGATTACTTCATCGAGGAGACCTGGGAGACCGGGATTGAACTGCGCGGCAACGAGGTCAAGTCGATCCGACTGGGCAGGTGCAACCTGAAGGACTCCTTCGCACAGGTGCGGCGGGGCGAGCTGTTCGTCGAGAATATGCACATCAGCCCCTACGAAAAGGGCTCCTATTACAACGAGGACCCGCTCAGGCCCAAGCGCCTTCTGATGCACAAGGCCGAAATCAGAAAGCTCGAGCAGGCCGTCATGCAGCAGGGGCTGGCGCTGGTGCCGCTGTCCATCTACCTGAAGGACGGCCGGATGAAGATGGAACTGGCGCTGTGCAAGGGCAAGAAGCTCTACGACAAGCGGGACGACATGGCAAAGCGCGACGCCCAGCGCGAGGTGGAGCGCCACTTCCGGGACAAGGCCTGACCAAATCTATGGGGGTGTACTGGTTTCGACGGGGATCATGGGGATTTGAGAAGCGAGCGGCGGCCCTGGACCGCCTCATCAACGGGAAAAACAATAACTGCGAACGAAGACAACTTCGCTCTGGCGGCCGCTTAAGGCCGCTCGTCGGACCTGAGCCTCCCGCGGCGCAGCCACCCGGCGTCATTAAAGGCGGGGAACCAGCCTAA
>JAEYPB010000006.1 GCA_023411175.1 Bacillota bacterium
TCACCCGCTTGATCAGCGGGATTGTGATGCGGGAAACCGTCGTCAAAAAGCCTGCGCCGTCGATCTTTGCGGATTCATAAATGGAAGCGTCAATGTTTTTCAGGCCCGCCAGGAAGAACATCATCCAATAACCGCAGCCCTTCCAGGACGCGATGACCACGATGCACCACAGCGCCTGGTTCTTATCCACGAGGAAGCGCTGGGCGGGGATTCCCGCGAAGGAGAGCAAACTGTTGAGGATGCCGTTGTTGGTGTTGAACATCAGGCTCCAGATGATCGTCGCAACCGTCAGCGAGATGGTGAAAGGCAGAAAGTAAACCGTGCGATAGCCGCCAATCCCCTTGAGGTTGGCGTTGGCCAGCAGCGCCAGACAAAACGAAACAAATACCTGCACCGGAATCATGACCAGGTTGAGCTTGATCGTGGTCCAGAAAGCGTTCCAAAACGTCGCGTCATGAAGGACCGTGGTCCACGTTTTCAGGGTCATGACTCCGTCGACCCAGAAACTTTCCGTCAGCGTTTTGCCGATCGGGTAGATCTTGAAGACCAGGATCAGCGCCAGCGCCGGCAGGATCATCAGGTAGGGTATCAGTTTCCGCCTTGTGATATCGCTGTTCATAACGCACCTCAACTCTATGGACGCCCGGAGGGGGAAGTCCCCCTCCGGGCAGTAGGTCATTGGGAAGCGAGGGTTATACAAGCAGGAGCATGAATAATCGGATTGATATGACTACTTGTACTTCTCCATCGCGGAGTTCAGCTGCTGCACTGCGCTGTCCAGCGAGCCCTTGACGTCAGCGCCATTGCGCACGTCTTCCCACATGGCGTTCATGACCGTCGAGTACTCGGAGAAGCCCGGGGTCAGCGCGCGCGGCACGGAGGTGTTGGCCGCTTCGTAGGCGCCGATCTTCAGGTAGCCAGCCGCGCTCTCGTCGGCGATGATGGCGTCGATTTTGTCCTTGCGGGCAGGCACGTCATGGTTGATGTCCAGCCACATGTTGCTGCCCTCGCCCAGGGTCATGAACTTGATGAAATCCGCGGCGGCGTCCTTGTTGGCGGAAGCGTTGTTGATGCCAAAGTGCCAGCTGCCGGTCGGGGTGCCGACCTTGTCCTCAAAGCCTTTGAAGGCGGGCATGGCGCAGAAGCCGTAGTCCGCGAAGCCCAGGCCGTCCAGGGTGGCGGGGGTCCAGGTGCCGCCCACCATGAAGACCAGCTTGCCGGAGGCAAGGTAGTTGCTCATCTCGTCGGCGGTGATGCCCTGGGAAGCCACGCCGGACTGCACCAATCCCTGGTACCAGGTCAGCGCGTTGACCCACGCTTCGTCGTTGATGACGCCATCCACGGTAAGACCATCGTCGCCGATGTTCTTGCCGCCCATCGAGTTGGCGATCGCGTTCATCTGGTACACGCGGCTCACCTGCTGCCAGTCAAGGCCGAAGATGCCGTTGTTGCGGTCGGGGTTGACCTTGTCCAGCACCTGGTTGGCCATTTCCACAACCTGCTCCCAGGTGAGGCGGCTCTCAACGCTGCTGTCGGGCATGGTGACGCCGGCTTCAGCCAAGAGGGCCTTGTTGTACCACAGGCACTGGGTGGAGGTGTTCATCGGCGGCGCGTAGAAGGTGCCCTGCCAGGAGCCGGCCGCGACGGCGGAGTCGATGAACTGGGCCTTCTCCTCGGCGGTGAAGTACTGGTCCATCGGCGCGATGTAGCCGCGGGTCGCATAAGCGGCCACCATCGGCACGTCCACGCTGATCACGTCGTAATCCGCGGAGCCGGACGCGATCTTGACCTCGATGATGTCGAACAGGTCGTCAAAGGAATAGAATTCGCCAACCACTTCGATGCCGGTCAGTTCCTTGTATTTTTCCAGAATGGGCTTAGTCTGGCCTTCCCAGGCGTTGTCGCCGACGCCCTGGGACAACCAGACGATCTTCTGGGGCTGGGCCGATTCGGCGCCGGCGACCGCGGTCACGCCGAGCACCATCATCAGGGCCAGAACGAGGGAAAGGTATTTCTTCATGGGGAGCCTCCTCTCAATATAACGAGCGGCTTTCACCGCAGGTTGTCGCATTTCACTTTGAAAGCTTTGCAAACAGATCCTCAAAGAGCAGATCCCGGTCGATGTAATACACATACTTGTACAGCGAGCTGTCCATACGGCGCGCGTAGCGATGATCGTGCTCAGGCAGCGGCGCGTGCTCAAGCCGGTCCTGCATGAAGCGTTCGTCCAACAGCCACGCCACCGCCGTCACGTCCCAGATGGGGCGGCTCCAGGTGACGTTGCCGCCGCAGGCGATGGCTTCCTCGGTTGTCACGTCCACCAGATAGTCGCACAGCTTGTTCTTCCCGCGCAGGTGGAACTCAAGCTCCGGCCCCGTGGTGCGGAAGGCCGAGACCACGCCCATGCAGGGCAGCTGCACCAGCGGTACGCCGCAGCCGAATACAACCCTGGCGCCCGTTACATCCTGATAAAGGTTGAATTCCTTGTTGTGCGGCCATTCCAGCGCGTGCCCGCCCAGCCAGACGAGCACCATGCGGTCCTTGATCTCCGGCTTCATGACCAGCGCGGACGAGACATTGGTGATGGCGCCGATGGCGATCACGTACAGCGGGTCCTCAGTAGTGTGGGCCATGGCCCGCGCCACCAGGTCCCGGGCCGCGTCGGAATCCACGGGGGTACGTTCGTCCGGCATGTAGGCGCGCGAGCCCTTGTAGACCGACTTTTTCAGGTCCTCGCAGCCCATCAGCGTCAGGATGTTCAGGATCTCTTCGTAGCTTTTCAGCATGCCGTCTTCAGGCCCGGCGGATTTGTTGTTGAAAAAGGGCGCCGCGTAGATGGCCTGAAGCCGCAGCTTGTCCGAGCACTTGATCAGGTAGGCCAGCGCGTACTGATCGTCGATCTCGTTGAAGGTGTCGGTATCCAGCACCACATCCACCGGCCGGTTGGGCCGCTCAAGCCGCCGGATCATTTCGGCGTCGGCCAGGTAATCCCGCCGGATCCCGTCCGCGCCGGCGAACTCGCTCCAATCCTTCTTCGCCTGTTTGTCTGACATGGAAATCCCTCCGATGTTTATTCGTTGCGCTGGCCGCCCACCATGAAGTCCAGCGTCTCCTTGTCCACCAGGAACCGGGGCGCCGCGCCGTAGTAGGTGGTGGAATACCCGGCCGCCACGTTGGCGTGTTCGATGCTGTCGACGAGCTCATAATTTTGGGAGAGGTACACCGCCAGCGCCGCGCAAAACACGTCCGCCGCGCCCGTGGTGTCCACAGGCGTAAAGTCCGCGGCGGCGAAATAGCCGCTTCGCTCCTTCGTCCTGTAATAGCCTCCCTTGCTGCCCAGCGTGATGATGACCGTCTCCACGCCGCGGTCCAGGAAATACTGCGCCTTCTCCTCAAACGAGTTCAGCTGCGGGCAGAGCGTGTTGATCTCCCGCTCGTTTGGGAGCAGGATGTCCACGCTTTGAAGCAGCCGCTCGTCCAGATGGCTGAGGACGGAGGGTTTCAGAATCACCTTGCAGCCGTGGCGCTTGGCGAGTTCCGCCGTGAAGGTGGCCAGCTCCATCTTCATTTCCGTCTGCAGAAGGCAGAAGCTGGCGTTTTCAAACAGGCGCGCCTGCCGCTCGATCTCCTCGCAGGCCAGGTACCCGTTGGCGCCCTCATAGATGACGATGCCGCTCTCGCCGTCCTCCTGAACGTAGACGTAGGCGTGTCCCGTATCGGCCTTGGCGGTGGACAGAAGGCCGTCGGTGTTGACGTTGTTCTGCTTGAGAAAGTTGAACAGCTTGCTGCCGTCGTAGTCCTTGCCGAGTTTTCCGATCAGGTAGACCTCCGCGCCCAGCCGGGCCGCGGCCGCCGCCTGGTTGATCCCCTTGCCGCCGGGCATCCTCGCGCGCCGCGTCGCCTTGGAGGTCTGCCCCGTGCGCGGGAAGCTTCCGATGCTGACCAGCGTATCCATGTTCAGCGTGCCGACCACCACGATCTTCTTGCTGCGCAGCGTGATGGGCACGTCGACGCTTTCGCCTTCGGTCAGGTGGTAGGAGACGTTTGCACAATCTTCTTCGCCGCCGCCCTGCTCAATCGCCAGAACCAACCGCCTGCACACGCACTCGCCCAGCTCACCGTAGGGCAGCATCACCTGCGTGACGCCCGGCAGACGGCTTCCGCCCTCCTCCGCGGCGTTCAGGCAGACGACCGACAGGTACTTGGGAATCCGCCGGTTTGTACGGCTGGCTTCTTCCAGCACCCGGGCCGCCAGGCTGGCCGAAGTGCACACAACGCCGGTCACGGTAAAGGGTACCAACTCGCCGAGGTCGCCCGCGTCCATCGCGTGATGGATCAGGTTGTCCACCGGCACCTGGTAGTCGAACATGCACTGCTCGCACCCGGCCTTGAAGCGGTCGTACTTTCCGCCGGAGGCGTCCGTGAGGCAGATGACGTGCCGGTGCTTGCTCTTCATGAGCGCTTCCATCGCAAGATACCCGACCCGTTGGTAATCAAAGGATACGCTTCCGTCCTGATGTGCGCCGCCGTCCCCGACCGCGAGCACCGGTATGCCGCTCTTTCCCAGCTCCGCCGCGCACTGTGGGTCGGAATCGCTCAGCGGTTCCCAGATGACGCCATCCACGTTGTGCCGGAGCATCATCATCAGGCTTTTGTACTCTTCTTCAGGCTTTTTTGAAGTGCAGGCGATGGTCGAATATCCGAGGCGGCGCGCCGTCTCCAGAATGCCGGTCAAAAAGCCCTGTTGCACCCCATTGCCGTCGATCAGCACGCCGATCAGAAACGAGCGCGTATTTTGGGCGGAGCGGATGCCTTCATAGGGCTTGTAGTTGTACTCCTTGACGATCTTCAGAACCCGCTCGCTCGTCTCCGGGCTGATGCCGTCGCCCTTGCCGTTCATGATCTTGGACACCGTTGACGTCGAAACCCCGGCAAGACGCGCGATGTCCTTGATCGTCATGAAAGTTCCCTCCGCGAAACAAGTTTTGTAAATCTGTTTCGCTACAATATTAGCGCAATTTCGTCGGGGTGTCAATATCCTTTTTGATTTGAATAGTGCATTCGTACCATAATCTCGGAGAAATAAACCAATTAGCGAATGGACTTTATTAAGAGCATTGATAATCCAGCTCGTTCTCAGACGGTATAGCCTTCTTCATCCGCACAGGTTACATCTTCTTCATTTTGGGGCCAGCCGCGTCATATGCGAATTTCAGCATGCGATGCACGATGAGGTCGGCATGCCCTCCTTCTTACGAAATGTGAAACAGGTGAGCCGTTGTAACCGCCAATTGCGACCGGACATTTCCTCCGGTGTCATTGACAAGGGCGGAGGATCATGCTATATTGTAGCCAATTGAATAGTGGAGCATGGTTTTGCCGCCCTTCGTCGGGGCGGCGAATCAAAAGGGAAGCCGGTGAAAATCCGGCGCAACGGCCATTACTGTAATTGGTGAAGCTGAGGACGAATGCCATTGGGCCATATGCCTGAGAAGGCGTCCTCGCGGGGGCGGAAAGCCCCCTAGCCATAAGCCAGGAGACCTGCCAAGCTCTGTTCGGTAATTCTTGGGCAAGCGGAGAAAGACATACCGAATTGCGAAAGCGGCTAAGGGCTTTTTGTGTTGCCGATTTTGTGATGTCGCACTCCTTCTTGCACATGCAAGAGGGAGTTCTTTTTGTCCCCCATGCCATGGTCCGATGGATACAAAGCGTGCCCGCCGCTTTCCGGCCGGGGCGATGCGGTGCGCGTTTGTATAAAAGGCAGGATTCCACTTTGAAAGGAAGGCGCCATTCCACATGAAGAAGTCCCTTCTCCTGCTGCTAAGCGCAGTTCTTGCTCTCTCCTCGATGGGCTTTGCCGCCGCCGAGGCGGCGCCGGGCCGCGCCATACTGGTGGTGAGCTTCGGCACCAGCTACAACGAGACCCGCTCCCTTACCATCGACACCATCGCGGCGGACGTTGCCGCGGCCTATCCGGAGTGGTCGGTGCGCCAGGCGTTCACTGCCCAAACCATCATCGACAAGCTCGCCACCCGCGACGGAACCGCGATCGACAACGTCGACGAGGCCATGAAGCGCCTCATCGCCGACGGCGTGAGGGAGGTCGTCGTGCAGCCGACGCACGTCATGCCCGGTTACGAGTATGCCGACCTCGTGAACGAAGTGACCCCCTTCGCCGGTCAGTTCGACGCGCTGGCCATCGGCATCCCGCTGATCTACGCCGAAGAGGACTACGAAACCGTGATCGCCGCGCTGGCCTCGGCCATCCCCGAAGTCGGCTCCGAGGACACGGCGGTGGTGTTCATGGGGCACGGCTCCGAGCACTTCGCCAACGCGACCTACAGCCAGCTCGAGTACATGATGCACGCGGAGGGCTATGAGAACTTCTTCGTGGGTACCGTCGAGGGCTTCCCGCGCGTCGATAACGTCATCGCGCAGGCGACCGCCTTCGGCGCGAAAAAGGTCGTCCTCTATCCGCTGATGGTCGTCGCGGGCGACCACGCCAACAACGACATGGCGGGGGACGAATCGGATTCCTGGAAGACCCTGTTCACCGAGGCGGGCTTTGAGGTGGAATCCCGCCTACAGGGCCTGGGCGAAAACGCGGGCATCCGCGCCATCTACATCAACCACCTCGCGGCCACCATGGCCGGGGCGGGCCTGAAATAGCACGGCGACCGTGCGCGGCCGCGCCCTGGCGGCGCGGCCGCGACGACCGGAAGGGAAGATCGAACATGTTGAAGAGGCTCCTTCATGCCCTTTCCCTCTTGAGCATCATCGCGGCAGCGTTGGTTTTTTCGGCGCTTGCGGAGGGCGCGGCCGTCCCGCCGGACGGGCTTTATACCGTCGGCGTGACCTCCTCGTCCAATATGTTCCGCGTCACCCATTGCGTACTCGACGTGAAAGGCGGCACGATCACCGCGACCCTCACCCTGAGCGGGCACGGGTACGGCTATCTCTACACCGGTACCGGAGCGGAGGCCGATCAAGCGCCCCGGCGCGACTGGGTTCCCTTCGCGGAGGACGCGGACGGCGCGTACAGCTATTCCATCGTCGTCCCGGCGCTGGACGTTGACACCTCCGTCGCGGCCTATTCCACCAAGTATTCCAAGTGGTACGATCGAACGCTGCGCTTTCAGTCCGGGAGCCTGACCCCCTACGAAAGAGTGCCCGCGGACGGCGCCTACGCCGTGAAAGCCGCCTCCGATACCCTGGAGACCGACGCCTGCACCCTCGCGGTGAAAGACGGCGCGATGACCGTGCGGCTGGCAATCCCGGGCTATGAGGCGCTGCGAGCGGACGGGGCCGAGTATCCCGACGAAGACGGCGTGTTTGCATTTCCCCTTGCCTCGCTGGATCGCGCCGCTTCGCTGGAAGTTCGTGCCGCCGCAGGGGCGTGGACGGCGCACATCGTGCGCTTCTCCTCCGCTTCACTCGAGCGCCTGACCGTGGTGCCGGATGAAGGCGTCTACACCATCGCCGCCGCGTCGGATTCCAACCTCTTTGCGGTGTCCGGATGCAGGCTGTCCGTGGCGGACGGCGTGATGACGGCCCTTGTGACCGTCGGGAACGCCAGGTACGACATCGTCTTTCCCGGCACGGCGAAGGACGCGCCGCAGGCTGAACGGAATGCACTCATCCCGGCGATCCCGGACGCAGACGGCGCGTACACCTACGCGCTTCCGCTTGAGGCCCTGGACGCGGCGGTCGAAATCGCCACCTGGTCTGCGAAGTCCGGCAAGTGGTATGACCGCACGCTGACGTTTGACTCCGCCACCCTTGTCCCCGCGGATGGCGCGGCGGCTTCAGCCGCACCGTAGCCGGCGAGCGGCGGGATGCCGTTAATCGCCAATTTACACTAATCCCCGCCCGGGCGCGCAAGGCGTACCGGGGGGGAACACCCGTTACGGAACGGAGAGGTTTTATGGAACAGATCGCCGTAATCGGCATCGGGCCGGGGCGCGATGCCTGTATGACGGCCGAGGCCGCGCGCGAGATCGCCCAATCTGAGGTGGTGTACGCCGCCGCCCGGCACGCCCATTTGGCGGGCGACCGGCACGCGCCCCTGGAGCCGTTGGGCGCGGCAATGGAGGACATGAGCGTTCGCCGCCTGGCGGGCGCGCGCGTTGCGGTGCTCCTGTCGGGCGACGCTTCGCTCTACAGCCTGCTCCCCGCGCTCACGCGCGCGTTCGGCGCGGAGGCGCTAAGGGTGATTCCGGGGGTGGGCGCGCTGCAGTCCTTCTGCGCCGCGCTGCGCGAGCCGTGGCAGGACGCCGCGGTCTTGAGCGCCCACGGGCGGGAACTGTCCGCGTCCGCGCTGGCGCACGCGGTGCGCACGCACGCGCGCACCTTCCTTTTTTGCGATGCCCGGCACGGCCCCGCCTGGGCATGCGACGCGCTGGCGCGCTGCGGGCTCGGGGAAATCGAGATCGCGGTTGGCGAGCGGCTGAGCTATCCCGATGAGAAGATCACCATAGACGCTGCCGGGGCGCTGCGCGGACAGGACTTCGACGCCCTCTCCCTCGCGCGGTTTCACAACCCCGCCCCCCGGAAGGGCATCCCGCCGGCGGGGATTTCGGACGAAGCGTTTTTGCGGGGCAAAGTGCCCATGACCAAGCGCGAGATACGCGCGCTCGCCGTGTCCGAGATGCGGCTCTCCCCGGACGAAATCGTCTGGGACATCGGCGCGGGCACAGGCAGCGTGTCGGTGGAATGCGCGCTGCGGTGCCCGGAGGGAATCGTCTATGCCGTCGAGCGCGATACGGACGCGCTTTGGTTGATCGCCCAAAACGCCGAGAAGTTCGGCGTGCCCAATCTGGAGATCGTGCCCGGAAGCGCGCCCGCGTCGCTCACCGGCCTGCCCGCGCCAACGAGCGTATTCCTGGGCGGCAGCGGCGGAGAGATGGCGCAGATCCTGCGCCTGATCGAGCGATTCCCGCAGCCGGTGCGATTGGTCGCCACAGCGGTGACGCTGGAGAGCGCGTGGTCGCTGACGCGGGAACTGAAGCGATGGTCGCGCGTCGAGGCCGCGCAGATCGCAGTTACAAGGCTGGAGCCGGTGGGCGACTATCACATGTTCAAAGCGCAGAATCCCGTGTTTCTCATTTCGGCGGACTGGGAGGGAACGGCTTGATCTACTTTATCGGCGCGGGGCCGGGCGCAATCGACCTCATCACCGTGCGCGGGCGGACGCTTCTCGAGCGGGCAAACATGGTGATCTACGCCGGTTCGCTGGTCAACCCGGCGCTTTTAAGCCTGTGCCGCGCGGACTGTGCCATCCTCGACAGCGCGAAAATGACGCTCCCCGAGGTGATCGACGCCCTGGCCGGGCGCGCGCCGGATGAGATTGTCGTGCGGCTGCACACGGGCGACCCGTCCATCTACGGCGCGATACGCGAGCAGATGGACGCGCTGCGCGCGCGCGCGCTGCCCTTTGAGATCGTCCCCGGCGTCAGCTCGTTCTGCGCGGCCGCGGCGGCTCTCGAGGCGGAATATACGCTGCCGGAGGTCTCGCAGACGGTCATCATCTCTCGCATGGCCGGGCGCACACCGGTGCCGGAAAAGGAGGAAATCCGCTCGCTGGCGGCCCACGGCGCCACCATGGTGCTGTTTTTGAGCGCCGGGATGCTGCGAGAGCTGTGTGCCGAGCTGATCGCGGGCGGCTACGCGCCGGATACCCCCGCCGCACTCGTCCACAAGGCCAGTTGGCCGGATGAAGCGGTGGTGCGCGGTACGCTTTCGACGCTCCCGGAGCGGTGTTCGGGCTTTACCAGGACCGCGCTGGTCCTTGTGGGCGGCTTTCTGGGGGAAGCGTACGCGTTTTCAAAGCTCTACGACCCCTCCTTTTTCCACGGCTATCGGGAGGCGAAGCGATGAACATCCGCGCGGCGGCGTTCACCAATCGGGGCGCGGCGTGGGCGGAAACGCTGGGCTTTCCGGTCCAGCGCCCCGGAGACGTCATGGCATGGGCGGCGGAGGCGTTTTCATCCTGCGACGCGCTTTTGTTCATCGGCGCGTGCGGCATTGCCGTGCGCGCCATCGCGCCCCATGTGAAAAGCAAGCTGACCGACCCCGCCGTTGTGGTGATGGATGAAATGGGGCGGTTCATCGTGCCGCTGCTTTCCGGGCACGTCGGCGGGGCGAACGCTCTGGCGCTGGCGCTTGCCGAGAAAACGGGCGCGCAGCCGGTCGTCACCACGGCGACAGACCTGAACGGCGTTCCCGCCATCGACGCATGGGCGGTGGAACACGACTGCGCCATCGAGAACCCTTCCGCGATCAAATCCGTCTCATCCGCCGCGCTCGCAGACCGCGCCGTCGGCGTGATGATAACGGAGCGGGCGCTCGATCCCCCATTCCCGGTGACGCTGGCGCTGCGCCCGCGCACGCTGATCTTGGGCGGGGGCTGCAAAAAGGGCGTCGACCCGGCGGCGTTCGAAGCGGCGGCGCTTGCCTTTTTAGACAAATGCGGCGTGTCCCTTCTGTCGGTGCGCGCGCTGGCGACCATCGACCTCAAGGCGGACGAGCCGGCGTTTCGGGATTTCTGCGCGAAGTACCGCCTGAAGCTGCTGACCTTTTCGGCGGAAGCCCTTTCGAAAGCGCCGGGTATCTTCGCCAAATCCGAGTACGTGCTGGAGAAAGTGGGCGTGAACAACGTGTGCGAGCGAGCGGCATTTTTAGCGTCCGGTGGACGGCTGCTCATGGGCAAGACAAAGTACGAGGGCGTCACGCTGGCGCTGGCGGGAGAGGAAAACACATGATCTACGTGGTGGGGCTTGGCCCGGGCGACGCTTCGATGCGCACCGCCGCCGCGAGCGAGGCGCTCCGGCTGGCCGACATTCTGGTGGGCTACGCAGCCTACATCGACCTTATCCGAAACGAGTTTTCAAATAAACCCGCCTTTGAGAACGGCATGACAGGCGAAGTCGAACGGTGCCAGGAGGCGATCCGTCTCTCCCGCAAGGGGAACACCGTCGCCGTCGTTTGCTCAGGAGACGCGTCGGTGTACGGCATGGCCGGGCTGATACTGGAACTGGCGGACGAAGGAGACGATGTGGAGATCGTGCCCGGTGTGACGGCGGCGCTTTCGGCCTCGGCGGCACTGGGCGCGCCGCTCTCCGGCGACATGGCCGTCATAAGCCTTTCCGACCTTCTGACGCCCTGGGAGACGATCGAAAAAAGGCTTCGCGCGGCGGCGCTGGGCGATTTCTGCATCGCGATCTACAACCCCGCGAGCAGGAAGCGCGCCGACCATCTCGCCCACGCCGTTGACATCCTGCTCCGGGAGCGCGGCGGCGAGACGCCCTGCGGGTGGGTCAGGAACATCGGCCGCGCCGGACAGGAGAAGAAAATCCTGACGCTGGGAGCGCTGCGGAATGAGCGCGCGGACATGTTCACCACCGTCGTCGTCGGGAACAGCGAGACGATCTCCAAGGACGGCCGCCTCGTCACACCCAGGGGGTACCGCAAGTGAGGGAGGGCTTCACAACCGGCAGCTGCGCGGCGGCGGCCGCGCTGGCGAGCTGCCTCTGGAGGCGGGACGGCGAATGCCCGGCGCGGGTTCAGATTGTGGTGCCGGAGGGGCGTTCGTTTGCGCCGGACATTCTGGCGCGTGAGGATTTCACCTGCGGCGTCGTCAAGGACGCGGGCGATGACCCCGATGTCACGAATGACTGCGAGGTGCGCGCGCGGGTGGACATCGGAGAATCGGACGGCGGGATTTCCTTCCGCGCCGGCGAGGGCGTCGGTATCGTCACCGAGCCGGGGCTCAAGCTGCGGGTGGGCGAAGCGGCGATCAATCCGGTGCCGCGCGAGATGATCGCGCACGCGGTGCGAAGCGTCTATGGCGCGCGCGAGGCCGTGGTCACCGTGTCGGTGGCCGGCGGCGCGGATCTGGCGAAAAAGACGTTCAACCCACGGCTGGGCGTGGTCGGCGGCATCTCGATACTCGGCACCAGCGGCATTGTGCGCCCCATGAGCGAGGAGGCGCTGACCGAATCCGTCGCGCTCGAACTGTCCATGCGCCGCGCGCAGGGGGCGGAACGCCTGGCGCTGGTCTTCGGCAATCAGGGCGAGGCGGCGGTCAGACGGCTCTATCCCGCCTTGTCCGCCGTACAGATAAGCAATTTCGTTGGCTTCGCGCTGGACGAAGCGGCGAAGCTTGGCTTTTCGCGGCTGCTGGTCGCCGGGCATCCGGGAAAGCTCGCCAAACTGTCGGCGGGCGTGATGCAGACCCACAGCCGCTACGCCGACGCGCGCAGGGAGCCGATGATCGCCTGGCTGGCGCTGATGGGTGCGGACGCGGATGTGCTCCGCCGGGTCTATGGTTGTCTCACGACCGAAGCGGCCGTCGGCGTCATCGACGAATCGGGGTTCGGCGGCGTGTGGAACCACATGGCGGACGCGGCGCAGGACTACTGTGAGGCGCGCCTGAGGGGAGCGGCGGAGGTCGACATCCTGTTTCTGGACGGCGGCGGTCTGCCGCTCGGCCGAAGCAAGCGGATGCGAAGGAACGAAAACAGGTGGCCGAAGGGGTGAACATGGCGTGAAGGGGCATCAAGTGGCCGATATGAAGCCGATGGATATTGAAAAAAAGAGCATGGAGATCATCGAGCGCGAGCTGAAGGCGCCGCTTTCAGAGGAAACGAAGCCCATCGTTATGCGGGTGATTCACGCGACGGCGGACTTTTCCTTTTCTGAAAACATTCGCACGACGCCGGGCGCCGTAGGACTCATGCGGGAGATGCTGAAATCGGGCGCGACGGTAATGACCGACACCAACATGGCACTCTCCGGCATCAACCGGGCGGCAGCGAAAAAATTGGGGCTGACGCTTCTGTGCCTGATGGCGGACGAGGATGTGGCGGCGGAGGCAAAGGCGCGCGGCATCACGCGGGCGGCCGTATCGATGGAGCGTGGACTGACGATTCCGGGCCGAAAAATTTTCGTTTGCGGAAACGCCCCCACCTTCCTCTTTCCGCTGATGAAGGCCGCGCCTCAAAGCGGCGTAGCGGCGATCGGCGTGCCGGTCGGCTTTGTCAATGTCGTGGAGGCCAAGGAGATGCTGTGGGAAAGCGGAATCCCGTCGATCGTGGCGATGGGGCGACGCGGCGGCAGCAACGTGGCGGCGGCCATCGTCAACGCATTGATGTACGGCATCGAGGGGGTACGCTGATGCGCCTTCTCGTCGCGGGTACGAACAGCGGCTGCGGCAAGACCACCGTGGCGCTCTCCCTGATGGCGGCGCTGCGCGCGCGGGGGCTTTGCGTCGCCCCTTGCAAGGTGGGGCCCGACTACATCGACCCCGGATTTCATGCGGCGGCATGCGGACGCCCAAGCGACAACCTCGATCTGCACCTGTTGGGCGCGGACACCGTGCGCGCCATCCTCGCCCGGGCGGAGAAAAGCGCCGATCTCGCCGTACTCGAGGGTGTGATGGGGTACTACGACGGCTCCGGCGCCGACTTGCGCTGTTCAACCTGGGAGGTGGCGCGCCTGACCGGAACGCCCGCCCTTCTCGTCGTGGACGCGGCGGGCGGCGCGGCGAGCGTGGCCGCCACGGTCATGGGATTTCAGGTGCTGACGAAGGAGAGCGGCATCCGCGCGGTGCTGGTCAACCGCGCCTCGTCACGCGCGCACTTCGAGCTGGTTCGGGACGCCGTCGCGCGCCATACGGGGCTTCTCTGCGCCGGGTATCTCGCCAAAAACGCCTCAATTTCGCTGCCAAGCCGCCATCTGGGGCTGGTGCCGGCGGAGGAGACCGACGCGCTGGCGGAGAAGCTGTCGCGCGCCGGGCGGGCGATTGCCGATACGGTGGACCTTGACATGCTGCTCGGCATCGCGGCGGAGGCCAAGCCCCTGGCCGATGCGCCGCGCACGCTGCCGAACCTGGCGGGCGTCCGGCTGGGCGTCGCGCGGGACGAGGCTTTTTCCTTCTATTACGAGGAGAACCTGCGCCTTCTGCGAGAAACCGGCGCCGAACTCGTGCCCTTCTCCCCGCTTTGCGACGCGGCGCTTCCGGACGGCCTGACCGCGCTCTACATCGGCGGCGGCTTCCCGGAGGTGTTCGCCGGTCGGCTCGAAGAAAACGGCGCGATGCGCGGGAGCATCCTCGCCGCGCTCGAGGGCGGCATGCGCTGCTACGCAGAGTGCGGAGGCCTGATGTATCTGTCGCGGGAAATCGACGGGCGGGCGATGGTCGGCTTCTACCCCATCCGCTGCCGCATGACCGAAAAATTGCAGCGCTTTGGCTATGTGAACGTGACGGACGCGGCCGGTCTCTCCTTCCCCGCCCACGAGTTTCACCACGCGGTGGCGGAGCCGACGGAGGACATTTTGAAAATATTTCGCGTCTCGAAGGCCAGCGCGCCGGAAAGGGCCTGGGAATGCGGCTATTCGAAAAAGAACGCGCTGGCGGGCTTTCCGCACCTGCATTTTGGCGCCCATCCCGAATTGATGGAGAGGTTGTTCAAATGATTCACGGCGGCAACGTATGGCAGGGCGAAACGCCGGAGCGCTGGCTCGATTTTTCAGCCAACCTGCGCCCAGAGGGGCCACCCGGTTGGGTTCAGGCGGTTCTGGCGGACGCGGCGAGGGCGGCTCGATACTACCCCGACCCCGCGATGCGCGCGGCGCGGGCGGGTCTCGCGGCCTACGCGGGCGTGCCGGCTGAATGCGTGCTGCCGACGGCCGGGGGCATCGAGGCCATTGATGCGGTGTGCCGCGCGGGAACGGGGCGCGTGATGGTGAGCGGGCCCACCTTCGGAGAGTACGCGCGCCGCGCCACCGCCTGCGGGCGGCCGGTTGTTCCGGGCGGGGACATGCGCCCCGGCGACACGCTTTTTTTATGCAACCCCAACAACCCGACCGGAGCGGCGGTTGCGCGTGCGAAGGTGCTCGAAAGGGCGGCGCGCACGCGTTCCTTCGGGGCTTTTTTGTGCGCGGACGAGGCTTTCGCGGACTTCTGTCCCGAAATCAGCTGCCGTGACCGCGCGGCGGCGGGCGAACTGGTGGTCGTCGGCTCGCTGACCAAGGCGCTGTGCGTGCCGGGCGTGCGGCTGGGTTACCTCATTGCCGCGCCCGAAGCGGTCGAGCGGTATGGGGCGATCGTCGCGCCGTGGTCTCTCAACGCCTTCGCCGCGGCAATCGCGGCAGCGCTGCCGGAGCACCAGAGCGAGTTGGATGCGGACCGGCGGCGCAACGAGGAGCGGCGGACGCGGCTCGCGGCCGATCTGCGCGCGCTTGGCGCGGCGGTGCCCGATTCGCGGGCGAACTTTCTCCTGCCCGACTTCGCGCGGCCGATGAAGCCGGTGATCTCGCGGCTGAAGGCGCGGGGTGTGCTGGTGCGCGACTGCGCGTCGTTCGGACTTGGAGAGGGTCAAATACGCGTCGCGGTCAGGACGGAGGACGAAAACGCGCGCTTGATAAGCGCGCTTCGGGAGGCGTTCGCATGAAGGTAATGATCTTCGGCGGCACCACGGAGGGGCGAGAGGAAACGGCGGCGCGTTTGAACGCGGGCGACGGCGTGGTCGCCTGCGTGACGAGCGAATACGCGCGCCTGCTCCTGCCCGCCGGCGCCCGGGTGATCGTGCGCGCGATGGACGAAGAGGAGATATGCGCAGCCATGATGGGGGAAGCGCCGGACGAAGTCGTCGATGCGACCCACCCCTTTGCCGTGCGCGTCAGCGAAAATATCCGCCGCGCGGCGGCGCGAGCGGGGCTGCGCGTCCGGCGCATCGCGCGCGCGAACAGCGCAAACAGCGCGTGGACGGGAGATGCGGAGTGGGTGGACAGCCCCGAGGAAGCCGCGCGGGCGCTTGCGCGCACGCGGGGCAACATCCTCCTCACCACCGGCAGCCACACACTCTGCGTCTATGCGCGCGCGCTGCCCCTTGAGCGCGTCTACGCCCGCGTACTGCCTGCGTCGAATGTGCTGCGCCTGTGTGAGGAACTGAAGTTTTCACCCGGGCACGTCATCGCCATGCAGGGGCCTTTCCCCCCGGCGCTCAACGGCGCGCTCTATGATGCGCTTGACATCCGCGTGCTGCTCTCCAAGGATTCGGGCGAGCAGGGCGGGGTCAGGGACAAGGTTCTGCCCGCGCTTGAGCGCGACATCCACGTGGTGATGATCCGGATGCCGAAGGAGGAAGCGGAATGCGCGGAAAAAGCCTGATGATCCAGGGTACCGGCTCGTCGGTGGGCAAGAGCGTGCTCTGCGCGGCGCTGCTGCGGATACTTCGGCAGGACGGCTACCGCGTCGCGCCATTCAAGGCGCAGAACATGGCGCTCAACTCCTTCGCGACGCGGGAGGGGCTGGAAATGGGGCGCGCGCAGGTCGTACAGGCGCAGGCGGCGGGCATTGAACCAAGCGTGATGATGAACCCGGTGCTCCTGAAGCCCACCAGCGACCGGCGCAGCCAGGTGGTGGTAAACGGGCGGCCCATCGGCAACATGACGGCGATGGAGTACCACACCTATAAGCCCGCGCTGCGCAAAATGATCCGGGAAACCTACGAAGCGCTCGAGCGCACGGTGGACTACGTCGTCATCGAGGGCGCGGGCAGCCCGGCGGAGATCAACCTGCGGGAGGGCGACATTGTCAACATGTCCATGGCGCACACCGCGGACGCGCCGGTGCTGCTCGTCGGAGACATCGACCCCGGCGGCGTCTTCGCCTCGCTCTACGGAACGGTGATGCTGCTGCCGCCCGAGGAGCGCGTGCGGATCAAGGGTACGATCATCAACAAGTTCCGTGGCGACGTGAAGATCCTCGAGCCAGGTTTGAGGATGATCGAGGATTTGATCGGCGTGCCAACGGCGGGCGTGGTGCCGTGGACCGATATTGAACTGGAGGACGAGGACAGCGTGACCGGGCGCTTCCATCGCGCCGCGGGCGAAGGCGACGTGGACGTCGCCGTGGTGCACCTGCCCCATATTTCAAACTTCACCGACTTTCAGGCGCTTTCGCTCGTCGAGGGTGCGCGCGTGCGCTATGCCAAGAGGCCGGAAGAGCTGGAAAACGCGGACGTCGTGATCCTTCCCGGTACAAAAAACACCATCGAAGACCTGCTCTCCATCCGAAACCGCGGTCTGGACGCCGCCATCCTGCGCCACGCGCGGGCGGGCAAGCTGTTGATCGGCGTGTGCGGCGGCTATCAGATGCTGGCCGGGAAGCTCTCCGATCCGCACCATGTGGAGTCGCGGGTCGTCGAGACGGCCGGGCTGGGGCTTTTGGATATGGACGTGGAATTCCTCCCCGAAAAAACCACCGTTCAGGCGGCGGGCGTCGTCACGGGCGGCGACTGCTGGCTTTCGGTCATCGATGGGGTGCAGATCGACGGCTACGAGATTCACGCGGGCGTAAACCGGCCGGGCGAAGGCGCGGTGCCGTGGCTTCGCCTGACCTCGCGCGAAGGGATCGACGGCGTGCGCAACGCGCAGGGAAACGTGCTGGGCAGCTATCTCCACGGGCTGTTTGATAACGGGCACCTGTCGCGCGCGATCATCGAGCATGTGCGCCGTAAAAGGGGCTTGCCCGCGCAAGGCGGGGCGCCGCTGACGATGGAAGCGTTCCGCGAACGGGAGTTTGACCGATTGGCGGACATCGTGCGCGCCAGCCTTGACATGGACTTCATCTACAGCGTGATGCGGGGGGATCTCTGATGGGCGACTGGGCTCTGGCGCTTTGCATCGGGTGCGCACTTGATTTTCTCGTCGGCGACCCCGAATGGTTTCCGCATCCGGTGCGATTCATTGGAAAGTACATCGCTCTCGCCGAGGGAAGGCTGCGCGCGCGGGGCGGCAATCTGCGCGCCTCGGCGGTGCTCCTGACCGCGAGCACGGTGCTGCTGAGCATTTTGGTCACGGCGGCTTTCCTCTGGGCGCTGTCGCTGTTTGGCCGCTGGCCGCTTCTGATCGGCATGGCGCTGGTTAACTGGATGGGGCTCTCGGCGCGCAATCTCGGTGACGAGGCGCTGTACGTCAGCCGGTCGCTCTCGGAGGGAATTGAAGCTGGGCGGGCTCGCGTCGCGCGCATCGTCGGACGCGATACGGCGAATCTCTCCGAGAAAGAGGTGATCTGCGCGGCGGTCGAGACGGTGGCCGAAAACACCACCGACGGCGTGCTATCGCCAATTTTTTACGCGCTCCTGGGCGGCCCGGTGGCGCTGATGGGCTTCAAGGCCGCCTCAACGCTCGATTCCATGGTGGGATACCTTGACCCTAAGTACAAGGACATCGGCTGGTCAAGCGCGCGGCTTGACGACGCGCTCAACTTCATCCCGGCCCGGCTGTGCGCGCTGTTTTTATGCCTGGCGGCATTTGTGACCGGGCAGGATGGATCAAACGGCTTTCGCGTCGTGCGGCGCGATCACGCAAACCATAAAAGCCCCAACTGCGCCTGGAGCGAAGCCGCGGTGGCGGGCGCGCTCCACATTCAATTGGGCGGCGCGCACGCTTACTTTGGGAAAGTCGTCGACAAGCCCACGATCGGCGACGACGACCGCCCGCCGGCGCGCAAAGACATAACGCGAGCGGTACGGCTCATGTACGCGGCGGAAATACTGTTTTTGTTGGCGGCGCTCGCCGCCCTGTGGAGGTTTTGATGCTGTCATTTGTCGGCGTTGGGCCGGGCGATCCGGAGCTGTTGACACTCGCCGCCCTTCGAACGCTCCAGGCCGCCGACGAAATCGCCGTCGCGGATTCAGGCGCGGGCGAGAGCGTCGTTCTGCACATCATCCGAAATCACATCGCCGGAAAGCCGGTTTCCCACCTGCGTATTCCGATGGGCGCGCGCGAGGATTGGGCGGCGGCGCACGAGGCGGCGGCGCGCACCCTCACGGAAAAACTGGAGAAGGGGCGGCGGGTTGCCTACCCGGTGCTGGGCGATCCCTCGCTGTATGCCAGTTCCGGCTACCTCTACCGGTTGATCGCGCCCGGACACCCTTGCGAGATCATCCCGGGCGTGCCGGCCATGTGCGCGGCGGCCGCCGCGCTGGGCGTGCCGCTGGCCGAGGGACGCGAGAGGCTCACGATCTGCCCGGGCTTTCAGGCGGGTGAAGCGCTTCCGGAAGGGCCTGTTGTGGTGATGAAGGCCGGGCGCGCACTGTCCGCCCTCCGCGAGGCTGCGGCCGGGGGTCCGGCGCTCGCGGTGCAGAATCTCGGCATGCCCGGGCAGACCACAGGTTCCCTCGGCGATGTCGGTGCGCAATCGTACTTTACGACGGTTCTGATCCGCCCGAAAAGCGCTGAGGAATCAGCGAATCCCAGCGGCTCCCCCGCCGCCGTTTAACCCGATGTCGCGCCGGGCGGCGGGGCCATGATGCCCATGCGCTCGGCCCTTTGCATCAATTCCCGCATGCGGCGGTTGCTCTCTCCGATCTCGACGCCGGCGTCGATTGCGCGGCTGCATCGGTTGAGCGCCGAAAGCGCTTTTTCAAAGGCTTCGTCTCCGATCTCGCGGAAGGGGCTCTCCGAGATGACCTCGGAGGCCAGCAGGCGCGCCAGGCGATGGTCGACGTCGTTTGTGTACAGAATCCCTGCGCAGAAGGGGATGTTCGCCTTCTGCAGCGCCCGAAACACCGGAATGCCGCTGCCACAGGCGGAAAAAACAAAGGTCTCCGGCGCGCCGGCGGGGCGCGAGAGCTCGATGTTGCCGAACAGCGGATCGTAGAAGCCTTCGCCAATGTCGTACAGCGCGCGGACCTCCTCCTCCCGGAAGATGCGCTCCGGCACGTCGTATCGGCCGATGGCCTCGCCCTTCACGCAGAGCACCTTGTCGGCAATCTTCTGCGCGAGGTCGATCTCGTGGAGGGACATGACGATGGTGATACCGCTCTCTTTCGCCATGCGGCGCAGTATGCCGAGCAATTCCAGCTTGTGGCGTATGTCCAAAAAGGAGGTCGGCTCATCGAGAATGATGATGTCGGGCTCCTGAGCGATCGCGCGCGCAAGCAGTACGCGCTGCCGCTGGCCGTCGCTGACGGCGTTGAAATCGCGCCCGCACAGGTCAAACGCGTGGACGGTTTCCATCGCGTCGCGGACCTTTTCCTCGTCCGCCTGGGAGAGTATGCCAAGCCGCCCCGTGTAGGGGTATCGCCCGGCGGCGACGACATCCCGGCAGGTCATCAACTCCGGCTTGATGCGCTCCGTAAGCACCACCGCCATCTTCTTCGACAGCGCGCGGTACTGGAGCGTGCGCAGGTCCCGCCCTCCGATGTACACCGCGCCCGCAATGGCCTTGAGCTGCCTGGCGAGGCTCTTGAGAATGGTGGACTTCCCCGCGCCGTTCGGCCCGATCAGCACGACAATCTCGCCCTTTTCAATGTCCACGGATATATCCCGGATCAGCGGCGCCCCATCGTAGCCGACAGACAGCGCCTGCGTTTGAATGTGATAGGCCATGTCACTGCCCTTTCTGCCGTCGAAGCATCATGAAGATGACGACAGGCGCGCCGAAGATCGACGTGACCGTGCTGATGTTCAGCTCTGTCGGCGCGAACAGCGTGCGCGCGATCATGTCGCAGAACATGCTGAACACCGCGCCGCCTAGAAACGTCGCGGGGATCACGACGAGCGGTTTGGCGGTGTTCAGGCTGCGCTTGATCAGGAAGGGGACCGCGATGCCGACGAAAGAGATGGGCCCTGCGAACGCCGCGACGCAGGCGGAGAGTACGCTTGAAAGGAGAATCAGCGCGACGCGAAA
The DNA here is from genome assembly GCA_023411175.1 of Bacillota bacterium. Lineage (GTDB taxonomy): Bacteria > Bacillota > Clostridia > Christensenellales > Aristaeellaceae > JAEZHK01. Next base: position 20,702 of record JAEYPB010000006.1, read on the forward strand.
AAGCCGTATGTTCACGCCCATGCTCTGCGCGTAGGCCTCGCCCAGTTGATAGGCGCCAATGGGTTTGGACAAGAGGAAGACCAGCAGCGCCGTCGTACAGACGATCCCCGCCGCCATGTACACGCTGTCCCAACCCATGCCGGAGAAGCTGCCCTGCGACCAGCCGTGCAGGTTGACGATGTCGGACTCGCTCGCAAAGGTGATGACGAAGTCGGTGACCGCCGAGCAGATGTAGCCGATCATGATTCCGCCGACCAAGAGGATCGACATGCTCTTGAGCCTTCTCGACAGGAAGAGGATGAAGCCGACGGAGATCAAAGAACCCACGAACGCCGCGGCGACGAGGGTAAAGGACGAAACGCGGCTGAAGTGCTCAAGAAACACAATCAGCGTCAGCGCCACAACCATCTTCGCTCCAGACGAGATCCCCAGTACGAAGGGCCCCGCGATGGGGTTCCCGAAAAAGGTCTGAAGCAGAAAACCCGAGAGCGCCAGCGCGCCGCCCAGTATGGCCGCCATCAGAATGCGCGGCAGGCGGATGTTCCAGATGATGCTGTACTGGGTGCCCTCGCCGACACGGCGAAACAGCATGCGCGCGATTTCCGAAACCGGAATGGGTACGCTGCCGGAATTGATGTTGAGTACCGTGATCGCGCAGAACGCGGCAATCAAGAGGAGAAAAACAACCTGATAGCGCGAACTCCTCCGGAACCATCCGCTGCGCCCGAAATGTTCTGTCTGCCGCATGTGGCCTCCGATCAGTGGATTTGATAGAGAAAGGTCATGCCCTCCCGCTCGCCGGTTAGCATCCGGCGGATGTCGGAAATGAGGTTCCCGACGATGTCGGTCGCCTGATAGAGGTACTTGCCCGTACACCAGACGTTCCCCTCCCGCACGGCTTTGAAGTCGGAAAACAGAGAATTTTTGCCCAGCAGATCATCCATGCTCTTGAGCGGCTGGTCGATGGAGGCGTTGTAGATCAAATAGTCCGCGTCAACCGCCGCCGCGTAGAATTCCTCCATGGTTAAAGATACCGTGGAGCGCTGCGTGTCCATATCCGCCCCCAGACCGGGAAACGCGTAGCGACCTCCGGCGATCCCAATCATCTTCGGCACATAGTCGGACGCCCTGCGCACGGCGATGGAGCCGTCGGAGCTGACATAGAAAAAGGCGACTGTCTTTTCCGTGTTGGGAAAGCCCGAGAGCCGAAGGATGATCTCCTCCTGCGATGCGAAGAAGGCGTCCGCCTGCTTCTCCCTATCTACCAGCACGGCGTAGAGCTTGATCCATTCCGTGCGTCCCAGCGGGTGCGACTCGTAGCTGGAGCGGTCGATGAAGACCGGGATGCCGAGCAGCTCGATCATCTCCTGCACTTTGGGCATGTGCAGGATCATTGTGGATTCAACAGCCAGATCGCAGCCTTGCGTGACCATGAGCTCATAATCCGGCTTGCTGTAATTGCCCGCAAAGATCATGCCTCCGGCATTCATGGCGGCGACCGTGTTTTCGATGTACCAGCCCGAAGCCTCCGTCCCTGTGAGCCGGATCGCGTCCAGCGCGTCCAGCGCGTCGAACAGCGCCATGGCGGAAGTCGCCGCCAGGTACAGGGTATCAAGGGGCTTTTGCAGCACGGTTACGCCCGCTTCCAGTCCTTCGGGGATGGGACTCCCTTCAGGTACGACCAGGTAGCGCGCGCTGCCGTAGACATCGATCAGCGCGTAGCCGCCCTCGTAATAGAACACGTCGAAGCATTCCGCATAGCTCAGCGCCATCGTCGATTCATACCGGAGCCCCGCGATCTGCGGCGCCGTTTCCTCCGCCGACGCGAAAAGCCCGGGTGCGATGATCAGCAGCGCGACGAGGAGCGCGCATATACGGCGGTTGCGTTTCATGGCCATTTCCTCCCGAAATTAAGGATGCGCCGGCGGAGATTGAACCGGTATAAAAGAGGCCTTGTTACGCCGCGCCAAGCGACGCGAAGTACGCTTCCACGGTGTCCTCGCATCCGAACAGCACGCCGTAGAGCTTGAGCCATTCGAGACGCCCCTCCTCGGTGGATTCCTGCGCCGAGCGGTCGACAAACGCCGGTATTCCCAGCATGCCGAGGCGTTCGGAGAGCACGGCATACGCCTCGTCCGTAATCTCCGCGGGCAGGATGGCAAGGGTGCAGCCACTTGCCAGCAGCGCGCCGTAGTCAGGCTCGGTGTACGCGCCCGCCCGCTTGATCGCCCCCCGCGCCAGGGCATCCGCAATTTGCGGCAGCTCCGTTTCGCAGCCAAGCAGCGCAATGGGGTCGATTACGCCGATCATGCCCATCAGTTCCAGCACATTCCCGGAGGCGACGTAGGCGTTCGCGACGGGCAGCTGTATGACGGCCATGCCTTCGTCCAGCCCGGCCGGAACCTCCGCCCCCTCGGGAACGAGCAGGTAGTCGGCCCCATCCCGTACGCTGAGCACCACGTAGCCGTCCGCGTAGCGATAGATATTGAAGCGCTCCGCCGATTCGAGCGCGTCCGCGGATTCATACCGGAGGCCGACCACGGCGGGCGCGTCCTCATCCTGAGCCTCGCCCTTCTTGCCGTCCGCCCCGGCGATGTAGATGTAGATGGAATAGGCGATCTCGTGGTCACTTGACATCGTGGTGGTCATGCCGATGATGGTGTTGCTGGCGTTCAGCCTCACCGGAATCTCGAAGGTGGACACGCCGCCGCCGTGCGAGCCGTAGTATTTGCTACCGCTCGCCTTGACGTATGAATAATTCGGGCTTGAAAACACGATGGTCGCGTAGGACCTTCCGTTCCTGACGGTGACCGCGGGACAGGTGATGCGCACGCGACCCGTACCGCCGGAGAAGGAAAAATTCTCAGGTTTGTATGTGCCGTCGGGCAAAGAGGTTGTGTTGTCTACGCGGCTGGTCGAGCCGCTGGAGTCCTTCTCCGGCGGCTTGACCGTCTCGCCGTCTTCGTCATCGTCGCCCCCATCGTCCGGGTCGGTCGCCTCGCCGCCGTCGACAGCCTCCATGTCACCGGATTTAAAGGTGAGCGATCGCTCGACCCACTTCGCGCTCTTGACCGCGTAGGCGGAGACAGTGATCGGCACGTCCAGCTCGGAAACGGGAAGCGTGAAGGCGTAGAGCCCGTCGCCGTTCAGATGATAACCGATATGCTCCGATGCGGCCGCCGCTTCCGCCGCGGTGCCCACGAAGAGCTTGTCGTAACCCGTGCCGCTCAGGGCGATCGTGGCGGCGATCTTGCCGCCCCGGATGTTCAGCGTGCAGCTGACAACCTTGAACATGGAGGAACTGGAGTCCACATCCGTCGTATAGTCGCCATCCGCGATCGCCGCCTTCAGCGAATCGGCCTTAAAGGTGAGCGCGCGCTCGATCCACTTCGCGCTCTTAACCGCATAGGCGGAGAACCTGATGGGGATGTCGAGGGCGGGGACGGGGAGCGTGAAGGTGTACTTCCCCTCGGCGTTCGCCACATAGCCGATGATCCTGGACGCGTCCGCGCCGGCCGCCGCCTCGGGCGTGCCGAGGAAGAGCTTGTCGTAGCCCGTGCCGCTCAGCGTGATCGTGGCGGTCATCTTGCCGGCCCGGATGTTCAGCACGCACTTTTCAACCTTGAACATCGAGGAACTGGAGTCCACCTCCGCCGAGTAGCCGCCGTCCTCGAGCGTCGTCTTCATCGGCTCGGACTTGAAGGTGAGCGTGCGCTCGATCCACTTCGCGCTCTTGACCGCGTAGGCGGAGACAGTGATCGGCACGTCCAGCTCGGAAACGGGAAGCGTGAAGGTGTACTTCCCCTCCGCGTTCGCCACATAGCCGATGATCCTGGACGCGTCCGCGCCGGCCGCCGCCTCGGGCGTGCCGAGGAAGAGCTTGTCGTACCCCGTGCCGCTCAACGTGATGATGGCGGTGATTCCGCCGCCCCGGATGTTCAGCACGCATTTTTCAACCTTGAACATGGAGGAACTGGAGTCCACATCCGTCGAGTAGTCGATGCCGGCGGACTCCTCCTCAGCCGCTTTCATCGTTACCTGGGCAGCCGACACAACCGGCACGTCCAGGGTCAGCACTTCTTCCGTATACCACGCGCCGCCTGCGCACCCCGGAACAAACGAGATGGTTTCGCCCATGGCGGATAGGGGCAGCGGGAAACGGAACAGGCATGTCCCGTCGCCGCCATCTTCCCGCGCGTAAAAGGGCTCCTTGTTCTCGGCGTTCCGGTCGCCAATGTAGATTCTGTCATAGCCCGCCTCGTCTGAAACGAGAAGCACCCGGAGCGTTTCGCCGTCGATTTCGGCCTCGACATGCCGAATGGTAAAGGGGGCAAATTGACCTTGCTCCGCAGGCGCTTCCGTCGGCTGGAGCGCGTCCTGCTCGGGTACCGGCGTTTCGCCGGGGGCGGCAACCGGAGCATCGTCCCCGTCTGCAGGCTCGGGAACCGGCGTTTCGCCGGGGGCGGCGGCCGGGGCGTCGTCCCCGTCCGCAGGCTCGGAAACCGGCGTTTCGCCGGGCGCGGCGGCCGGGGCGTCGTCCCCGTCCGTAGGCTCGGAAACCGGCGTTTCGCCGGGGGCGGCGACCGGGGCGTCGTCCCCGTCCGCAGGCTCGGGAACCGGCGTTTCGCCGGGGGCAGCGGCCGGGGCATCGTCCCCATCCGCGGGCTCGTGAACCGGCGTTTCGCCGAGGGCGGCGGTTGGGACATCGTCCCCGTCTTCGGGTTCGGGAACCGGCGTTTCGCCGGGCGCGACGGCCGGGGCTTCGTCCCCGTCCGCGGGTTCGGGAATCGGTGCTTCGCCGGGGACGGCGGCCGGGGCATCGTCCCCGTCCGCAGGTTCGGGAATCGGGGCTTCTCCGCGCGCCTCGGATCCGTCAGCGGCCGAGAAAACCGGCGCAATCGCGGCCTCCTCGGCCAGTATGCCGAGACACGTCGTGAACAGCAGGGCGAGCGCCATTAGAATGGAGAGGAAACGTTTTGCGGATGGCTTCATGGATGTTCTCCTCCTAGATGATATCCCATTGCCCATTTCACAGCCATCTTCGGGAAAACTCGAGAAAAGAACGGCACCCGTCCTTCTCGAAGAAAGCGGGTGCCATGCGGCAACACAAAAACAAGGACCACGTCAGTCCATGTTCGGAAATTTGCTTTCTGCGGAAGCTTTTTCCCAGGTTTTTCAGCAGGTTTCCTGACTCGCGGATCTACATTCGGCTATGCCTTCTCACGCAATGCGCAATGGCCGTTATAGCCTCATTCCCCGCTCACAGTGACCGGATCGCTCAGGACTCGCACCTGATTCCCTATTACCCATGCAGAGGAAAAACCTCCGCATGGCACTAAAAATCCATGCTATGAAATTGATTCCATTATAAATGCACGATGGAGAAATGTCAATCAAGCGGCCTGTAAATGCTTCCAGACATTTTGGCAAAATAAAGCAGGCCCCGCGGCGCATAAAACGAGATCTACGTCCGATCATCCACTTCGCGGTGGCCTTAGCACTCATCCTTGCCGGATGAGCGCATGATGCTGCGAAATTATGAGCTGGCTGGAGACGTACAAGAAGGGCAGCATCCGCCCCAGCGCCTACGAGCACTATCAGTTCTGCCTACCGCTACTGTGCAAGGACGAAATTGCCAACAACGGTCCCCGTCTTGAGAATCAAGCCTTGCACACTCACTCACTACTTGCCTGTTCTCGACAATAGTGTGCGAAACCGTCCAATATATCCCCATCAGGCACTTATTTGCTCGAATTCAGCCCATTCTACCATATAGCCCATATGTGGGCCCCTTCCCTCAAGCGTCCAGCTTCATTCTGCAGTCAACCTTCGGTTTTCTTTTGGACGGTGGTTTCCTGCCGACTGCCGTCACAGCATGCGGTACGCCTGGGTCTTGGATTCAAAGGCACATGCGTCAAGCGCCTCCGCTTCGCGAAGCGCTAATCCTTCGTCTAGGAGGTATACTGCGAGGCCCTCGCGCACTTTAGGCAGTAATAGTTGATAATGCCTCGCACTCCCGTCGTTCCCCTTGACGCGCAGGGCAAGCACGTCCTCCGCCCCGGAAAACTGTGTAACATCAACCGCGCAGTACAGCATGCCATCGCGTATTTCGACGGCAAGCCGCGTACCGGGCGCCCAAGCATGGCCATGCGCGGCATTGGACAGCGCTGTCCGGAAATGATATGCGTAGATATTGACATTGGTTTCGTCCAGCCCGTCTCCGCTTATCTGATCCAACCAGTCTTTCCGCAAGACCGCAAACTGATTGGTGACCAGATGTGCCTTGAGGTTCTCAAACACGAACACACCGTCCGGGTACTTTAAACCCATTTCGACGAGCACCATTAGCTCACTGCGCAAATACTGGCCATTCTCGCTCAGCGGCATGTCCTTGGACGCGAGGATCGGGTAGTAAACGCTCTCGGTATACGCCGTCAGGTACTCGCTGTGGTAGTGATATGAGCAATATCCAAAAGGCTCTTTCGTGTCCAGCGCTGTTTCGATTTTTGCATATGAACCTACCAGGTCAAAGCGCCGCGACTCCGGCTGGTAGTTAATCATGTAATTATCAACGGCCAAATAACTGAGGCAAATCACCATGGTCAGGCTCAAGTAGGAGCGCCACCATTTCCCGGCATGGCGGTACAGCGCCAAAAGTACATAGCACACAACCAGAATGAGGGGATAGTACGCGAAGATCATATACCGGTAAATTGCCATATGATCGGCGAGGAACAAGAAAAACGCCAAACTCCCTAAATACATCAGAAGCATAGCGCTCATGGCAGGCGTGTGCTTCATGTGCGCTACCGCATAGTATCCGCCGAACATCACGAGGCTCAGCCCGCCCATATAGCCGAACGGAAGGCGGAGAAATCCCCATAAGTACCCTTTCGTGATCTCGTGTACACGGATGTGCAGCACCAGGATTCTATGAATTTCGCGCATGACAGCGAGGGGATGTTCCGGTACAAAGTAGCAGTATACCATCACCATCAATACCAAACAGCCCACAATTGCCACTACAGCATACTTACGCTTTCTATCAAATAGCGCAAGCAACAACACATATGTATAGAGGCCTAGCAAGAGAAACATGGAATTGGCCACAAGGAAAAAGTTGATCGCGGCCAGTACAAAGAATATTGCGAGGTAGCCTAGATGATAGTCTAGATTTCGCTTGATAAATCGCGCCAGTGAGCGTTTCCCGGAAAACGGGTTCTCACAATGGATCGCCCGAAGCGCAAAATAGATCATCCAGACGCAAAAAAACGAAGACATAGAGTACATGCGGATCATGCGCGCCAAGTACACATTCTCCGAAAACATCGTCAAAAGCACGGCGGTTATGACGCCCAGCGCCTCCGATTTGAACAGCTTTTTTGTCACCCAGTAGGCCGATACCGATAGCAACATGGCGAAAAACGCAGACACCATACGTCCCGCCCCCACCGAAAGGCCAGTAATGTGATAGACCAATGCCAGACACTGGTTATACAGAAGCGCACGGTCATAGGTTTCCATGGGAACCTGATGCACAAAATCCCAGATCACAGGGCGGCCTGTATTGATTAACCCGAAAGCAGTCTTGACCATGTAGTGCTCATCGTTGTGGAACTGCGGGTTAACCGTGATGTCATAGCTGAACACAAAATAGGCGCTAAGAAATAGGAGCACGGCAAAGCACAACGAAAAGTTGCGCCGGTTCAGAAAGCCCTCTAACCCATGGCGGACGAGATCACTACCCATCCATGCGCCGGAAGCGGCCAAAAGCACCGCCAGGACGTAATCAAGCCAGCCGCAGGCCGTGACGCCGCGAATGCAGGCGAGCGCGGCCAGCACGATCGCGTAAACCCACATCGACGCCGTTGCGATCAGGGGCAGGACGGCCGTGCGCCCGTCCGCCTGGAGCGGTCCTTCCGGCGCTTCCGGCTCGGCCAGGATGAAGGCAAACGAGAACAGACCGACAAGGACAATACTCACGTCCACGCCCGAAAACGTTCCCAGATAAACGGCAAAGCAGGTGATCAGGATCAGTAGCGCGACCAGGATCCGAAGCGCCAGCCGTTCCGGTTTTAACATCTGCTCGTTCTCCCCCTGTCAAAAAATGTCTACCCATTCCCGGATAATGGACGAGTGATCAAAATGCACGGCCCTGCTCAGGGATTTCTCCCGGTAATGCGCCCGCAAATCGGCGTCGTCGTATAGAAGCGCCATCGCCTCGGCAAGGCAGACCTCCGCTTTTTCCAGCGGAACGGAAGCAGAATGCTTCTGGCCGGAAAAGACCGGGATCAGTATTCCGTATTCCGCCCGCTCAAGATGTTCCTGTTGCTGAAGGTCGAAATCGGTCTCCGGAGCAAAGATTTCCCGGGCACCAGAGCGATAGTCGGTGACAATCACCGGAAGGCCACAGGCCATCGCCTCGATTGCCGAATTTCCGAACCCCTCAAAGAGCGAAGGGAATATAAAGATTTGGCAGCGCGAGAGCACCGCGAATGGATTCTTAACAAACCCGGGGAAATCAACGCGATCCGCAACCCCCAACTGTCTGGCCAAATCCTCCAGATACCCTGTCAATTCCCCCTGCCCCAGTAAGATCAGCCGCGCGTTTGAATACTTACGGGCGATTTGAGCAAAAGCCCGGATCAGATGCCATTGCCCCTTCTGATCGCAATGCCGCCCCGTGCTCACAAAATAGAAGCCGTCCTTTGAAAGCGCCACTTCGGGCGCTTCCCTCCCCGCCTGTTGCATTCCGGCCACATTGTAGCAGTTATACACCGTCACCTGCTTTTCCGGGTTAAGCCCGAAATTCTTGACGAGGTCGTTCTTCACCCCCTTGGAGAGCGAGACAACCCGGTCGGCCCGGTTGTACAGCCGGCGCACCAAGGGCGCGACGATGTAGCGGTACTCCGGCCCATTGGACATGGACAGCCGGATGCGAACGGACAAAAGCACCTTGCAATGCCGGTTCCCAGTCAGGACGTTGGCGATGTTGGCGCTGTCCAAAAAGCTTATGCAGGCGTCGTACCCTCCGACCTTTTTCAGGTGCCGGAGCCAGACGAGGCGTAGCGCGAATGCATGGAGATGATACGATAGACTTTTGTGAAGCCTTGGCGGCATCCCCATCGAGATCAGTCGACCCTTGTATGGATAATCCTCGTTCGAGACCGAGTTGACCAAAATGTCCGCCTGGACGTCCTCGGGAAGGTTTAGTGTGATATTGGAAACCGCGCGTTCGGCCCCACCGCCGGTCAACGTGGAGATCACAAAAAGCACCTTTTTCAACCGGTTCAACCTCTTTTCAGCACTGTTCATTGACTCAGCGGTCTATGCTGTAGGAAGACGACAGCGGCTGAGGCGCAGGCGTCCGGGGACCGGCGAGAAGGCCGTTCTCATTCAACGGTCCGGCAAGCAGCAGAACCTCAACACACACCGCGGCGATCAGCGCCGCTGCAGCGATTTTGCCCGGGCGTTCCTTGTTCAGTTCCAGCAGGACCCCCAGAAAGAGGCATACGCCCGCCGATAATAGCATCGCTCGCCAAGAAATCCGCCCGGACATTGCTTGACCCAGAAACAGCATTAATGCGACGCACGCGCCGACCGGGACGGTGGGGATGTATCGGTTCAACGTCGGTCTTCGTCCAAGCGCTTCACATTCCATGGCGATTAACCAGACTTGAAGCCCTATAAGCGGGTCCATGGATACCTGCCGCGCGGCAACGAGCAGGACCAGCACCAGCCATCCGAACAGAAGAAGCAGAAGGTATGCGGCGTCCCGTTTCCGCTCGCCATTAAAGCCAGACGCAAACAGGAGAAGCGTCGTAAGTCCAAAGTATAACGCCGGAGCATAGGCGTACCGTGTGCTCTGGGTAAATGCCGAATTGGTGAACAGCCCCGCCATCGCGCAGATTAGCTTATCCACCAGCGACCCCTCACCCATTGCGGCAGATGGCATCGACAAGGACGGCCCGGTACTTCCGCGTGCCACAGCGTGTAACGTCAGATAAGCGAAAACCAGCACCGCCGGAAACAAAAGGAGCAGAATCTGTGAGCGGATTGACTTCCCCCTCACCCGCACATTCCCCGGAACAACCCAAAGCCAGTATCCGAATAGAATCGCGAGGTATACGACGCTCGCCCGGACGCCGCAGTTCAGAAAGAGCCAAAACGCCGCCAGCAATGCCAGCGTCAGCCCTTTTTGACGGCGTAGATAACGATCCAGCAGATAGAATGTAAGCGCCGCTGGCACGGTCACGCTGGTAATGGCACCACCCGTGCCATACGCCCACAGATATCCGGAGAAAGCAAACCCCGCCGAGAGAGCCACGCTAAGCACTTTGGTCGCTCCCGCGTTTTTTGCATGCGCGAATACAATCAACCCAGATATAACGCAGCGAAGCGTCAACACAACGCCCCAGGTCGCAAAGAACATCTCCTTCGGGGCAATTATCGGCAGCGCATTTAGCGGCCCGGCTAGCCGCAAAGGGTCATAAAGCAGGTAGTCGGAAGGGCGGAAGATCGACTTGCCTCCCGAAGTAAGCGCACTGCGCAGAAGGTCATACTGGCGTAGCGGCTCTGGGTTCCCCCCGGTTTGAAGTATCGCAACCCAAACCCTGCCGGAAAAGTAGCCCCGGCACAGCCAAACAGCCATTGCGGCTAACAAAAGGAGCAGCCCCATCCGTTCGTATCGTGCGGACCCGGCGGTTAAGATCATCCCCAACGCGGTCAGCGCCAGAGCCAAAAGGAGGATGGATAATAACGCTCTTTGCCACACCTCACTGTAGCCGAACGCGGCGAATGACAACGCAAATGCGAAGCGCCGCTCTTCATCAATACCCTGGTAGAGCGTAACGCGGCCGTACGGCTGCTCAGCGGGCAACTTCACCTCGATCAGAAGCCGTTTCCAAGAGGCGCTAACGCCTTCGGGCAGCGGCAGCGTCCGATTTCCTTCCTCGACAATCCTTGTAACCGGGATCTCCCACGACGCCAGATAGCCACCGGTATCGACATTTTTCAGAGTGACGCGCACGGGGGCGCCTCCATCCGGAGCCCCCTCTGCATAAAACGGCAGATGGATAGCGCGCAGGTTCTGGCCCGTGAGCGCTACGTACGTAGCAAAGACATATTCGCCTTCCGCTTTCAGGGGCAGGGCCTTGCCTTTTTCAACCTTCGAAGCGTCGTAATCCTGCGTCCACAGATTCCCGTTCCCTCCCAGGGAAAACCAGCCGTAACACCCCACAATCAACAGGCAAAGCACGGACACCGCGACAGCCAGCCACCCCGCTTTCAGGGCGCCGGTTTTTGATCTTTCTGCTCGCATGCTCGCAAACCCCCTCTATGCGCGGCTCTGCTGATTTTTGAGATGGTATACGCCCGCTTGCCCGAGGGCTCCACCGGGATGTCCTCCACGATGGAAAAATGTACGCCGATGTCGCCCATGGTCTTGCGCACCTGCCGGGTATAGTCCTGATAGAACGCCTCCATATCCAGCGCGGGATCATTCAAGACCAATTTGATAAAGATCTCTCCTTCGGTTTCCTGCAGCACTTGAAACTGTTTGACATTCTGGGCCGTATAAAAAAGGTGCGTAAAAAAGTCCCCGTAGACTATGCGACCGTCCGAACCCACGAACCAGTCGATGATCCGTCCGGTTACCTCTTTGAGCAGCGGCAACCCGCGGCCGCAGCTGCACACGTGGTCGGTCAGCGCGCCGCGGTCCCCGATTTCATAGCGGATCAGGGGCATGGCGTACTCCAGAAGGGAAGTCGCCACGATGTTGCCGGACACCTCTGGCGAGCAGCGGAAGTTAGCATCGTCCAGCACTTCCAGGAAGCATCCCAAAATGTTGATGTGCAGCCCCTCATTTTTGTCGCAACTGCACGCCATGTCACCCATTTCGCGGGTACCGTACCGATTCAGCACCGGGCAGTGGAATGTGTCGCGGATGTAATCGTGCAGTTCGGGGGTGAGCGTACCGCTAGTCGTCATGATGGCATTGGGCGCGTGGATCTTGCGGCTGTGCTCGCGCAGGTAGTTGGCCATCTCTCTTGCGGACTGCACATAGGCCAAGATCATCCGAGGCTTCCGGGTGTTGATGATCCGGATGTACTCCTCCATGCGCGCGACGTCCATCACGAAGGTGTTCAGAAAGGATTCGTTGCGTGTCCAGCGGTACAGCTTGTTCATCCAGTCCTTTTTCCCGCTGATGATGTCGCGTTCGCTGCCCCAGAGGCGAACCTGAGAATCGCCGATTCGCCGCCCGCCCCATTCGTCATACACGAGCTTTGCGCCTTGTTCTGCGTCGAAAAACGCTCCGCTGTGCCGGAAGGGGAGCGGCGCGCCGGTGGTTCCGCCGGACGTGGCTTCAAAAACCCAATCGTTCAATTTGATGTCGGGGTGCATTCGCTCGCCTTCCCGGCGGATGATCTCCTTGGTGAGAACCGGAAACTTCTGGATGTCTTCAAAGATGGTTTCTCGGGAAAAATCCTCGGCGCGGAGGCCCAAGTCCCGGTAATACGGCACGTGCTTGAGCGAAAAACACACCATTTCGTATAGGCGCTCGGCCTGTATTCTCCGATTCTCTTCCAAAGAAGTCCACTGGCGCCTGCAAAGCTCTTTGTAATAGCGCATCTGTCTGGAGTGGCGGATGCCCTTGCAGGCGCGGTTCCCCACCAGGTACAAGCTTGCGTGCGCGATCAGTTTCCGAAGCGTCATCACGTCCATACTCCTTCAAGCTCTTTTTTCAATCTCACGGAATAGCTTTCTAGACAGCCAGATCAGCGCGATCAGGTAGGGGAGCAGCGAGATGCTCGTCGCTGCCGCCGCACCAACCGCGCCATATCTTGGAATGAGCATCGAGTTCAGCACGAGATCCAGAAAGACCATCAAATAGTAAAACAGCGAACGAGTGTAGGCCTTTCCGTGATAGTCCAGCAGTATAGAATAAAACAGCGAAATGGAGTACTGAAAATAGTAGGGGATCAGTATCCAGAGAACGATGCCGGATGCCTCAAAGCCACCGCCGTAGATCAGCAGGATGGCCTGTCGGCCCAGCGTTAAAAACGCCAGACAAACCAGGAGCGTCACGCCCAAATTGATCAGAAGAACCCTGCGGAAATACATTTTTTTGTCCCGGAGATTTTCGGGCGTGATGAAGGCAAAAGCGGTCATCATGCTCGTGGCTAGCGCCAAGTTGATGTGCGTCGCCTTTCCGGAGAGGTTCTTCGCAACCGCGAAGATTCCAGTCTCCGCCGCATCCGGGCGAAGGATGCCGATCATGAAAGTGTCGATCTCCATCAGGATAAGCGCGCCGAAGCTTACCGCGAAAAATGGCATAGCGTAGCGCAGGATACTCCGCCGGGCTTCGCCTATCTGCGCTGGCCGGATCGCCTGAAATCTTTGCGCGATATACTTTTTTAGGAGCAGCGCTCCCAGCGCACCGGTCAGCAGCACACTCGCGACATACCCCCACGCCAGCGCGTACACCGTGCCAAACAGCCACAAAAGACCGATCCCGAACACGAGATAGCCGCCGAATTCCACAAGGGACATCCAGAAGATGTTCCTGAATCGTATGAGGCCGACGAACAGATCCTTAAAGAACTCCGAAAAGGAGTTGAAAAAACACAGCGCGCATCCGATGAGCATCAGCGACCGCAAATGGGGATATTTCTGTGGATACCCCAGCGCACCTGCTGAAACCCCTGTCAGCAGGAGAAGGATCGGGATAAACCCCATGCTCACACAAACGCGCAGGAAAACCCCGGCGCGGATGTTGCCGTATTGGATCGACCGATCGTCGGCGGATATAGCGACATACCGCTTGGTTGAGGCGTTGATGCCCAGCCACACCACCCAGAAGCACATGGTCATAAGCGCATAGAAAAACGTCCATTCGCCGTAAGCGTCGCCTGGCAGCGTTCTGGCGATGAGGATGTCGGTCATGAAATACAACACCATCGCAACCGCTTTGGAGGCAAGGCTGTACGCCGTATTGCGTAGTGCCGGACTGTCTTTCAGTTTGTGAATACTGTTCAGAAAGGTTACACCTCGAATTACTGATCTGCAGCCGTTAACGCTCGTACGGCGTCAGCTTATCCTGCCACCCATAGCACGGAACGAAGTAGCTGCGCGCTGCCTCCATTGTACAATTCCCGCACACCTGCACTTCTCCGGGATCCTTAGACACCAGCGGCCACCAACGATTGCAAAAGCCCTGGCGGATGCATGGGATATGCAAGTAATTATAGCACATCAGGCGGGCAGCGGCATAATCACCGTAGACTGGGTTTTCTCCCGCCAGCACCAAGCCAAAGGGCTTTTCGGACTGCTCCATGGGCCCCTCTCCCTCACCGGCCAGGATTCCATCCGCTATGAACAAGTACCGCCGTTGCATGGTGTCCTGCATATTTCCACGCTTATCCGCGTAGAAAATAATCTTGTTTAGATCCTTGACGCAACGCCAGATAGTGTCGTTGCCATGCCAACTTCCCTCCGAGAATGTGCCAGGGTTATGAGACATGGAATGTTCCTTCATCGTCTGCCCGCCCCATACGAACTTCTGGAAGAACCATTTGATGGCGCTTGCAACCTTGATGCCCGGCCGGTTGGTCTTCAGAAACGTCCAGAACCGAACCTTTGCCTTTGCCTTCAGGCTGTTTTTACTGAATTCGTCGCCGCCTGTATCCTTGGTGCCGCGGATGTGGTGCGCCAGGCTAGTCTTGTCCCCGTTGATGCCCACAAGGTTTTTCATGGCGCAGGTGAGCCCCGCCTTCCGGTGGGTTTTCATCTTCGGCAGGTTCACAAACAGGTCTGCCTCGAGCACCTCACGGGGGATGAAGTACTCGTTCCTGCTTTGCGTATGGTGCTTTTTGACCGCCCCATAGCCGTAGTCGGTGATTTCAAAGCGGTCGCGCTTGTCCATCACATCGCACAGCTCACTTTTTTCCTTGAGGTCCACCCGGTAAAAGCTATCCCGGCCACGCAGGGTAACACGTCTGTCCAACACATCCATCTTGTTGGGCAGCGTTTTCAGCATGCGAAAATCGCGGCAGGCAATGTCAACCCCCTGCGCCCGGTAGTAATTAACTAGATCGTCGATACCAGACAGCTTGCAAGCATGTTCGAAGTCCCCGCCCTGCACAGGCGCGTCGCCGATGGTCAGTTGAACGTCTCCGCTCGTTGCAAGCAGGATGTAGTCCACCACCGGCCGGATCAAAGAAGCGTGAGTGATCATGCTGAGCACCGCATGTTCTCCACACGGATGCTGGTGATAGACTAGGTTCGGCTTTAACATCACGCGCTCTCCCGGTTTGACCAGGCCTTTCAGGGGGTTCCATTCCGGGGAGCCAGCGTGATCCGCGTCGTACCCCAACTGAAGAAACAGTGCCCTGACCGCGCCGTACGTCGGGTTCTCTTTACCGGTCTCAACTGGGTATGGCATTGCCGAAAGCTCGGGGTACACCGTTCCCGGCGAAAACGGCGTGCACGGGTATGCAGGCTGATTCAATTTATAAAACGCAACATCGATCATGCTTTTGCATCTCCTATTATTTCGGAAAACAGCTGCAAATACAGCTGCGCGGTCTTTTTCCAGGTAAAGTGCTGCGTCGCCAGTTTTCTACTGGCGACACCCATAGATCGCGCGAGTTCTGGCGCACGGTACAGCTTCAGCACCGCCTGCGCAACTTGGGGAGGAATGTCTTCCGACCGCTTCAGCACGAAACCGTTGTCTCCGATCAGTTCCGCGCTTCCCTCGCAATCTGTCATGACGACCGGGAGCCCCATCGCCATGGCTTCGAGAACCACGTTGGGCATGCCCTCCCAGTCCGATGTCAGCACGAATACGCTGGCGCCTGAAAGGATGTTCAGCACTTCGGCGCGGTCCACCATGCCAGTGATGCGCACGTATTGTAACACATTTAGCCGCCGCGCCAGTGCTTCGATCTCCGTCCTGTACGGGCCGTCGCCAATGATGGTATAGCGCACATTCCCGCCGGTCTCGCGTACGAGCTCAGGCAACGCCCGTAAAACGTGCTGAATGCCCTTACGCTCCACGATGCGAGCGGTGGTCATGACCTCAAGCACATCATCCGATGTCACCTGGACGGGCCGGGGAAAGTCCTCGGCGTTGATTCCGTTGGGGATGATGGCAAAGCGAGCCCCGTCGCTGAATGCCCTGGCCCGGTCGCATATGCCTTGGCTGTTCGCCACAACAAATGATGCGCTGCCCCAGACGTGTTTAAGAAATGGCCCGACGAGCCTGTACACCTTCTCAAAGCGCGCCTGCGTACCGGGTACGTCGCCCCCTCCGAGGCGGACCACATAGGGGATCTTCCACCGTTTGAGAATAAACCAGCCCAGCGGGCCGCTCGGGATACCAAAGTACACCTGCACCACGTCGAATGCGCCGCGCTTCACTATTCCCGGCAGCATACGGTACGCGGCAAACAGGAAATGTAGCATTTCGGCAAAGGAGGAGTGGTCCCGGTTCGCGCGCTTACACCGCGCGCGAAGCACCGTAACCCCATGCGCCTCCTCCTGGAGGGGCGCGTCCTCAAACGATGACGTCAAGATGGTCACGCGATGACCCATCCGCGCGAGCTGCCAGCTTATGTTAAGGCAAGCCGTCGCGCCGCCGCCGCCCACCGGCGGGTATTCGTGGCTGATGCAAAGGATGTTCAAGGGTATTCAGTTCCCTTCCCACGGCGCCTCGCGCGGCGCGAAGTGCTTTCTTTCGATGTACCCGACGATCGCCAGCGCGTACTCGGTGGCCAGGTCGGACTTTCCGCGGATTTCTCGCCAGCCATCGCTGTCTTTGACGTAGTACGATTCCGATTTGATCAGGGTGTACGGGCCGAAATGCACGCTCTGGTACTCGATCAGATAGACATTTCTCTGCCTGTCCATGCAAAAATCCATGCTGAGAATCGGAACGTCCATGTTCCGGTAGCATTCATCCGCCGCATCCAACAGTTCACGCGGTGCTTTGTTGAACAGAAAAATACCGCTCCCGCTGGCGCGGAAGTCATTTTTCCTAACCTTACGGTTCAGCACGTAGAACTTTTCACCAAAGGCGAGCACCTTCCAGTCGTCCTCCATATCCGGCACATAGCGCTGAAGCAGGACTTTCCCAAACCACTTTTCATCCTTAATGTATTCCGAAAGATCCTTGCGCTGCAGCCGCTTGTACAGGTATTTCAGGTAATACACAATCAACTCCTCTTTTGAAGCCATTTGCCTGAAAATGCGCTTCAATTTGGCCTCACTGTCCGCCTTTCTGACGCCGATAGAGCCCGATCCCACCGCGCTTTTGACAACGACAGGGTACTCCAGATCCTTCAGGTGCCGTAACAGATCCGCATAGGTGGTGATGCCGATCGCCGGCAACGCATGGCTCGCCTTGGGCTTGGGCTTGGTGTCCAATAGGAGCTGGGCAAAGAGCTTATCTTCATGCGCCTTCAACAGTTCATAAGACGGTAGCAGCACATTGTCCCTGCCCAACAGATAAGCCACATCCTCAATGTAGCTTTTATATGTCATGCTTTCGGAACCGGTGTAGACGACAAAACTCGATATATACGAGTTCACACCTTTTGTTCCGTTAACCAGCTCATCATAGGTGGTCGTCACCACCTCAAAGCCGCTCTTGCGAAAGATGTCGATCATCGTTTCGGTACGGATCCCGTGATTTCGGCTGATGTCCTGCCGAAACAGACCGCGGTAATCCAGAACCAGAAGAATCCTGCGCTGCATCGGTTGATCCGGCAAAGCGAACGCCCTCTTTCCTGTTTGTCTGCCCGTAGTATTAGGCCACAGTTTGACGGCTGGCTTTGTCATCCCCATTTACGAGCACTTCTTTGATACTATAGGATTTATCCGGTGTGGCATGCCGGTAGGTCTTGCTCATGATGTCGGACATCAGGCCGAAGATCAGAAACTGCATTCCCGCAATCAGTAGGAATACCGTAAGAAGCGGCCAGGCAGTATCGCCGATTTTTCCGCGCTGAAAGTATTTGATGACCGAAACGATGCCGGATGTAACGCCGCAAGCGCTGATCACAAGGCCCATGGTGCCGAACAGATGCAACGGTCTGGACGCATATTTCGCCCAAAACCACAAGCTGAGCATGTCAACAAAGCCTTTGAACGCGCGCTTCCAGTTGTACTTGGTCACGCCCGCCTTGCGGGGACGGTGGTTGACCACCATTTCTCCCACAGTAAAGCCCTTGGTCTTCAAGACCGCCGGAATGAAGCGATGCATCTCGCCGTACAGAGTAATTCCTTCAAAGCATTCGCGCCGATACGCCTTCAGGGAGCAACCGCTGTCATGGATGCCGTCGTGTACGATCATACCACGCAGAAAGTTCGCGCACCGGGAAACAAAGCGCTTCATGAAAGTGTCCTTGCGGCTCTTGCGCCAACCAGAAACAACGTCCAGCCTGGTCTTTTGCATGTGATCTAAAAGGCGCGGGATGTCCTCCGGGTCGTTCTGCAGGTCGCTGTCCATCGTGACGATCACGTCCTTGGTTGCTGCCTTGATGCCCGCATCCATAGCCGCCGTCTGGCCGAAATTTCGCCGAAGCCGGATGACCTTCAGCGGCGCGAGGGTCTTCATAACTTCGACGCTTCGATCTGTCGACCCATCGTCCACGAAGATGATTTCATAATCATAGCGGTACTTGCGACAAACCAAATCGATCTCCCGGTGTAGTTCGCAGACATTGTCTTCCTCGTTATAGACAGGGGCAACGATGGACACGCTCGTCATGGTGCTTTCTCCCTTCGTCAGTCGGGTTTTATAATCCAAGAATCTGACATCTCAATCCGGAGCGGTACGCCCGCGCCCGCCGCCGCAGAACCATGGCAAAGCTTATGCCCAGCCATGCCATGATGCCAAGCCATTCGACCCATCGCGCTGCGTCTGGTATCGGCGGGACATAGGTGAACACCACTTCGTGCCGCCCTTCCGGAACGTATGTGGACAAAAAGCCGATGTTAGCCCTCTCGACGCGCTGTTCCTCCCCGTCTACCCGAACATGCCAGCCGGTGGAATATGCGATTGCGCCAAATAGGTAGCGTGGCTCTGCCAAGTCGACCGTAAGCGCGTATTGCTGCGAACCCGCATACCGAACCTCCACCTCATCCTGCCTCCTGTCCGAGACCGCCTGTTTGTACCGGTCAAAGTAGTCCTCGCCGACGGCGGTCAGGGAGAGGTTTTCAATGCGCGCGTGCGCCTGCGTCGAGAGTTCAAGTTCGGTAAAACCTGCGTTGGGCACGACGAATGCGATGGTTTCGTCCCCGCGCCGCGTCTTGATCCTATAGCGGTTTTCAGGATTGGCGCGCGTTTCGGCGTCCCAGCCCCAAGCGCACACGATCTCCGTGGTGTTGTACTCTTCCGCCTCCGCCACGATGTCGAAGGCGACGTGCACATAGGGCAGCGCGGAGCGGTTGTCCACGCGGTAAATGCCCCGTGTTGGGGTGGCTTCGAGGGGCAGCGCGTTTTGGGTGTACTCCGCGGCGGCGACCCCTGGTGCTTCCGGCGCGCCATCCAGCACGATTCTTTCCAGGAGCGCCTTCTGGCGCTCCTGCTTCGTAAGCGCGTAAAACTGCTCGGTGGAGATTGCCTTTTCATAGGTGTAAAAAAGCGGAAGCGCATAATTGTTCCTGTACACCACGAGATCGTCCGTACAGAGCGATTCAAGCTTTTCGTATCCAAACGGAGCGTACGTTTCCGGCCAGTCCTGCCGGTCGTAGATCAGGTATTTGACGCCGAGCATGGTATTGACCTCGTTTTTGTCCGAGAAGCCGTACATGTAGCGGGAAAAACCCTTCTTTTCGATGTTGTCGCTCCCAACGGCGCTCACGAACGAGTTCTGCCACGCGTCGAAGCCGGCTCCGCCCAAATAACCGCGCGTCCCCATAAAGCCGTTCGCGAGGGACAGGCACAGCGCCCCACCGTTTTCGATCGGAACATCGAAGCGGACCAGCGGGTCTTTCACCTGGATTTCCGAGACGACACGCTGCACATCCGATTTGTATGCATCCTCGCCCCTGCCCACCGTGGCCCGGTCATTGACTGTGGGATAGGACACGAACAGGACCTCCGCAACCATAAGTCCGACGAGCAGTACGCCGGTAAAGCGGGTTCCGCGCTTGCGCATGACGAACAGGATGGTGAGGAAAGCGGCCAGAAAGGACACACCGGCCGTCAGCGAGACGCGATCGATGTTGGACCTCCCCTTAAGAGCCAGCAATACCGCCGGCAGCAGGTACGCGGCGCCGAGAGCGGCAAGCCAGCGGAGGGGTTTTTCGCGGTTGCGCAGGATGTGCTCCAGCGCCAGCGCGGCCATGTAGAGCATCAACACGGTGATCCAGAACGAGGAGAGCTTGAATGTGGCGTTTGCGAAGCCGTTCGCGACCGTACGCAAAGGCTCGATCACGCAGTAGGCCAGCGCAATCAGCAGGGCTCCTATAAACCACAGGCGAGCGCGGCGCGAACTGATGACGATGCAGGCTGCGCACAGTACCGGTGTAAGCACGCCCGAATACATCGCGGCTGCCTCCAAGTAGTTCCAATCCCCCGCGTATTCAAGCGGCGCGCCCTGCAGGTTGTTGGATATCGACCTCAGATACGCCGTCGCTAGGGTTTTCTTTCCGGAGATCAAGCGAACCTGATCCAACTGTGAGGCCGCGGCGCCAAGGCGCGGGCTGGACGTAATCTGCGCGACGTCCAGCGAAATCATTACGGCCGAAAGGCAGTACCCGACGCCTAGCGCGACGCCGTACCGGAGCAGCAGCGAAGCCAGCGGTTCCTTACAGAGCGTCACTTCGTCGGTCTGACGTCGGAAGACCAGATAGAACAAAAATACGACGCCGTATAGCAGGAGCGCGTGTGTTCCGCTGTTCACGCCTAGGCAATACACCCCGAGCGGAAAGAGCAGAGCGGCGAAGCTGTTCCGGTAGAGGTGCTCCGCCGCGAGGAACAGCAGCGCAACCGCGACTACCTCGCCAGGGTAAGTGGACCAGGCACCGCGTGCAATCATGTGTCCCGAAAACGCATAGCCCAGCGCGATTGAGCAGCGCACGGCCATGCTGAATCCCGCGGCCTTCAGGAAGGCGTAGAAAAGGCAGCCGGCCAGAATAACCTTGAGAGTCTGCGAAAACCCCAACAATAGAAGCAGGTTTTCCGAACCAAAGAGGCAGGGCCAATGATTCAGCCAGGAGAACACGGCCGATCTCGGGTTCCCAAGGTATTCGTTGGGCTCCCAGTAGATCAGGCGGCCGTATTGTTGGATCTGAGCCGCGAATGCCCGGTAATAGGGAACGGTCTGGCTG
>JAEYPB010000048.1 GCA_023411175.1 Bacillota bacterium
AAGGACCATCGTGATCGCCGCCGTCAACGTCGTCTTGCCGTGGTCGACGTGACCGATCGTGCCTACGTTTACGTGCACCTTATTGCGCTCAAATTTTGCCTTCGCCATTGCCTTGGTTCCTCCCTAATCATTGTCGTCCGGGGTGATTTATGGAGCGGGTGATGGGAATCGAACCCACGTGATCAGCTTGGGAAGCTGGAGCTCTGCCATTGAGCTACACCCGCGCGCGCCCACCCTTCAACGCATGAAAGCACAGCCAACACGCCGTCATACGCGAACCATTGTACTGGAAGGTGTGGGGTTTGTCAATAAGAAGTTTGCCGTTTGAGGGTTAAAAATGCAAAGTCTGCCCAAATGCGAGGGCAGGCCGCCCAAATCGCCTTGTTGGGGCGTGCAATACGGCATATCCCGCCGGAGCTTTTCAACGTTCCGGGCGATCATGGCGCCGGAACAGGCGTTGCCCGCATGAGTCGTGCGCACCGGTGCGGGCAACGTTTCCTCAGACCCCCGGCCCGCCCGGAAATCCCTCTGAAATTCTGGCTGTCTGCAAACTCAAAGGCGCGAAGAGGGACCACGCCTTACTCCTGCAGCATCTTCTGCAGCTTGCGCTTGACGCGCTGTAGCGCATTGTCGACGGATTTGACGTGCCGGTGCATCTCGCTGGAAATCTCCTGGTAGCTCTTTCCCTCAAGGTACCGCTGCAACACCTGCTTTTCGAGGCCGGACAGGGTCTTGCCGATGCGGCCCTCGATCAGCGACACGTCTTCCCGGTTGATGAGCACCTCTTCAGGATTCGCCTCCCAGCCCTCGGTGATGACGTCCAGAAGCGTCCGGTCGGACTCCTCATCGTAGATGGGCTTGTTGAGCGACACGTAGCTGTTGAGGGGGATGTGCTTCTGCCGGGTCGCCGTCTTGATGGCGGTGATGATCTGGCGCGTGATGCACAGCTCCGCGAAGGCTCGGAAGGAGGCCAGCTTCTCCTCTCGGAAGTCGCGGATGGCCTTGTACAGCCCAATCATGCCCTCTTGAACGATATCCTCGTGGTCGGCGCCGATCAGAAAGTAGCTGCGCGCCTTGGAGCGCACAAAGTTTTTGTATTTGTTGAGCAGATATTCCAGCGCGGTGCCGTCTGCCTGCTGGGCGAGGCGGACCACCTGTTCGTCGGTCATATGCTCAAAACGTTCGTACAGAACCAAAGGGTTATTCTCCTCTTCGCATGCGTTCCAGCTTCTGACGCACGTCGGGCGGCAGATGTTCCAGAACGGTGGTCTTTCGGGGCGGCTCGCGCCGGACGATGGCCGGCGGGGTGCGCATGCGCTCGATCTCGGCGATCAGTTCCCGAGAGGGGAGCCGTGTCGCGCCCCGGGCCAACACCACCGTCTGCTCGACGAAATCGTTGGTGGCGACCCGCACCTCCATGCGCCCGGCGTCGATGGCGGCGGCGTAACCGTCGCAGAGCCGCTCGATGTAGTGGTCCGCGGTCTCACCGCGCTTGGTGAAGACCACCGTCAGCGCGCCGGACTCCTGGGTCGATCGGACGGGCCGGTCGGACTGCCAGGCGTCAAACACCAGGATCACCTGCTGGCCGGAGTAGCCGGCGTAGTCCGAAAGCGCGTGGATGAGTTCGTGCCGGGCGTCCTCCAGCTTTCCCCGGGGCACGCCCTTCCAGGCGCACAGTACGTTGTAACCATCCACCAGCAGGATGCGCTTCATTGGCCGCTCCGGGCACGCATGACCTCGTACAGCGCGATGCCCGCGGCCACCGACGCGTTGAGCGAGGCGATCTGGCCCTTCAGCGGGATCGACACCACTTTGTCACAGCCTTCCAGCACGAGCCGGGAGATGCCCTCACCCTCGGAGCCGATTACGACGACGGCCGGGCCGGTCAGGTCGGCCTCGCGGATGTCGCCGCCGGACATGTCGCAGCCGATCACCCACAGCCCCTTTTCCTTGAGCTCCGCCAGGGTTCTCGAAAGGTTTCCCACCCGGGCCACCGGCAGGTAGCTGAGCGCCCCCGCCGCAGCCTTGACCGCCGCAGGGTTCAGCCCGGCGGAACGGCGCTCCGGCACGATGACGCCGTGGGCGCCGCAGCACTCGGCGGAGCGGATGACGGCCCCCAGGTTGTGGGGATCGGTCACGCCGTCCAGCACCACGATGAAGGGCGCTTCGTCCTTCTCCGCGGCCTTTTCCAAGATCTCTTCCACAGAGGAATAGGCCGCCGCCGACGCGTAGGCCAGCATGCCCTGGTGGTTGGGGTAAACGGCATCCAGCCGCGCGCGTTCAACGAACTGTACCACGATGCCCGCTTCCCGGGCCTTCGCTACCAACTCCCGCGCAGAACCGGACAGTTCGCCTTGGGCCACCAGCATCTTCTCGATGGGCCGACCGGCCTTCAGCGCCTCCCGGATGGGGTTGCGGCCTACCAGCAGGTTGTCCATTTCGGCGGCTTCCGCCTCCGGCGAAGCGGGTGCTTCCATCTCGGGGCGTTCAAATTTCGGGACAGGCCTGCCATAGCGCGGCGCGTCCCCGGCTGGCTTGTCGAACTTCGGCGCGGGACGGCCATAACGCGGCGCGTCCCCGGCGGGCTTGTCGAACTTCGGCGCGGGACGGCCGTAGCGCGGCGCGTCCCCGGCGGGCCTATCGAACTTCGGCGCGGGACGGCCGTAGCGGGACGCGTCCTGTTTTGCGCGGCTGCCCTCGTCGTACACCGCGGGCGGAACCGGGTGTTCCGGCGTGCGCGAGGTGCGCGGGCCGGGGCCTTTGCCGCCATCGTCACGGAAAGACCGGCCGGGCCTGTCCCCGTAGGGCTTCCTGTCCCGGTCAAAAGGACGGCGCCCGTCCTCGCCCTGCGCGCCCCTGTCGTAATACCGGCGCCCGTCGCCGGGCTTTCCATCGCCCTTCCCACCCCGGGACCGATCCTGCGGGCGTCCGCCCTTTCCGCCGGACAAGTACTTCTCAAAACCGCGGCCCTTGCCGCCCTTCTTCCCATCCATGCCGTTACCTCTCCTCCGCGCCCAGCGCGACTTCGATCAGCGCTTCCATGCGCGCCTTTTGATCGGTCAAATACAGGTATCCAATGAGCGCCTCCAGCGCCGTGGCTCGGTGGTATTCCGCCGGGTCGGCGTTGTGGGGCGGCGTCTGCCGCGCGTTGCGGGCGCGGCGAACCACCCCGCGCTCGGCGTCGGTCAGGATCGGCTCAAGCCTGAGAAGCGCCTCCGACTGCGCGTGGGCGCATACGGTGCCGATGGCGGCGCGATGCAATGCGTGGATGCGGTCGCCGCCGCGCACGAGCCGTTCGCGCACGTAGAACTCGTAGATCGCGTCTCCGAGGTAGGCGAGTTCCAGCGAACCGGGAAGGCCTGTCACAGCAGCTTCAGGAAGCGCTCGTAGGCCGCCTTCCAGTCCTCACCGTCGCCCTGGGGCTGGTAGGTGATGGTCGGGAACGACCGCGCGACGACTTCGCGCAGCTCCGCGACCGAGCCGATCGCGCCCAGCGCCATCGCCTGCACCAGCAGATTCCCGATCACCGTGCCCTCGCTGGGGCCCGCGATGACGGGCTTTCGGAGCGCGTTGGCCGTATACTGGTTGAGCATCAGGTTCTTGCTGCCGCCGCCGACGATGTTGAGCGCATCCACAGGATGACCCAAGAGGTCCTTTTCAAGCCGCTCGACGCTCCAGCGGTACTTGAGCGCCAAGCTCTCCAAAATCACGCGGATGATCTGCCCGCGGCCCTTGGGCACGCTCTGCCCGGTGCGCTCGCAGTAAGCCTGAACCCGCGCGGGCATGCCGCCCGGCTGGAGGAAGCAGGGGTCGTCCACGTCGAGGATTGCGAGGAAGGGCGGCGCTTCGGAGGCCATCCTGTCCAGCGTGTCGAAGTCCACGGCGTCCTCGCGGCGGTCCCACTCGCGCTTGCACTCCTGCAAAATCCACAGACCCATGATGTTCTTGAGCAGCCGCGTGGTTCCGTCGACGCCGCCCTCGTTGGTATAATTGGCCTCGAGAACCGCGCGCTCGCACATGGGGGTGCGGATTTCGGTGCCGAGAAGCGACCAGGTGCCGCTGGAGATGTAGGCAAAGTTGTCGCCCTTCGCAGGCACCGCCGCCACCGCCGACGCGGTATCATGCCCGCACACCGCGATGACGGGCACTTCGCCCACGCCGGTCTCCGCGGCGATGCCGGGCAGCAGCGTGCCCCGCATCGCGCCCGGCTGCTCGATCTCCGTAAAAAGCGACCGCGGGATGCCGAAGGCGTCTATCAAATCCCACGCCCAGTCCCGGGTGTTCGGGTCGATCAGCTGGGAGGTGGAGGCGATGGTGTACTCCGTCGCCATTTTTCCCGTCAGAAAGTAGGCCAGAAGGTCGGGGATCATGAGCAGCTTGTCCGCGATGTCCCAGACGGGGTCCTGCTGGCGCTTCATCGCGTAGAGCTGAAAGAGCGTGTTGAACTGGATGAACGCGAGGCCGGTGCGGCGGAAGATCTCCTCCTTGGACATGATCTCAAACGCCTTGGGCATGATGTCATCGGTGCGCTTGTCTCGGTAGTGCACCGGAATGCCCGCGAGGTGACCGTCTTTGCTCAGAAGCCCAAAATCGACGCCCCAGGTGTCGATGCCGATCGAATCCAGCCGGATGCCTTCCTTCGCGGCCTTGGTCAGCGCCTGCTTCATCTCAAAGAAAAAGCGCTGCACGTCCCAGATCATGCGGCCGTTGATGGTCACCGGATCGTTGGAAAACCTGTGGATTTCCGTGAGGCGGATGCGCTCGCCGTCAAACTGTCCGAGCATCGCGCGGCCACTGGACGCGCCGAAATCAAAGCCCAGAAGGTTTAGCGCCTTCGTATTCATGTCAATCCCCACTTTCTTCTATACATCAGCGTCATTATACCAGTTTGGAGGGGCGTCGTAAACGTATTTTTCACCGTCTGCGGGCCATATCACGCATGCATGCATTATGCAGCGCGATTTCGCTGTTTTTCCGCAGTAATCCACAATATCCACAGGCTTATCCACAGAAAAGTGCCGGTGAACGCTGGTTTTTGGCGGAATTTGGACAATCCTGGTGGATTATTCATCGGGATAACGGAAAGTTATCCACAGAACGCCGCCTGTTTCGTTGGCGCACGCGGGGAGTGCGGTCTGTTTTGCACAGTGGAAATGTGGATTATCCCGCCCGAACCCTGGTTGCTCCCCTTCTGGCGTTCCAAACCCGGAAACCACTCTCCCGCCACGTCATATCCGCGCATCGCCCCGGCGGTTTTACGAAAACGGAATTGCAGAGAGACTACACAGAGCACCGGTCTGTATTCACAGCGCCGCTAATCGCCCAGCCCCTGAAGACGGGCGGAGGGGTCGGCGTTCAGCGACAGGTCGGCCAGCGCACCGGCCATCAGGCGGTAGAAGGCGGCACTGCCGATCATCTCCGCGTTGTCGGTGCAGAGCCTGGGGGGCGGCAGAAAGACCTCGAGCCCCGCCGCGGCAGCTTCGCGCTCCAGCGACCGCCGAAGCAGCATGTTGGCCGCCACGCCGCCCGCCGCCGCCACGCGCTTCGCACCGGAATCCACGGCGGCGCGCACCGTCTTTTCCACAAGCATCGAGACTACCGCTTTCCGGAAAGAAGCGGCAAACCCCGGCTGGTCGATGGGCTTTCCCTGCTGGCGGAGCGTGTGGGCCTGGTTGATCACCGCGGTCTTCAGCCCGCTGAAGGAGAAGTCGTAAGGCCCCTGGGTGGAAACCCTGGGGAAGTGATACGCCCCGTCGTCTCCAGTCTCCGCCAATTTGTCGAGGAGCGGCCCTCCGGGATAGGGGATGTCCAGCACCCGGGCAACCTTGTCAAAGGCCTCGCCCGCGGCGTCGTCCATCGTCCGCCCCAGAAGCCGGTACGCGCCGTAGCGCTCCACAAAGACGATGTGGCTATGCCCGCCCGACGCGACGAGGCAGGCGAAGGGCGGCTCCAACTCCGGGTGCGCCAGGTAGTTTGCGCTGACGTGCCCCTCAATGTGGTTGACGGGGATCAGCGGCAGATTCCGCGCGTAGGCGAAAGCCTTTGCCCAGCTGACGCCTGTCAAGAGCGCACCCACGAGGCCCGGGCCGAACGTGACCGCCACCGCATCGATTTCTTCCATATTTAGCTGCGCCCGGGCAAGCGCCTCTCTCGCCAGGGGATCGAGGGCCGAGACGTGCATGCGCGACGCAATCTCCGGTACCACGCCGCCGTACAGCGCATGGGTGCCGATCTGGGACGCCACCACACCAGAGAGCACCTGACGCCCGTCCCGGACCACGGCGATCGCGGTTTCGTCGCAGGATGTCTCGACGGCCAGGATGGTCGCCCGCCCTCTTTCCCGAAGCGCTTCCGCCTTTTTTTGCGCGGTATCTCGGTAGCTCACGCTGTCTTCCTCCTTTTGGGCAACCGGTGAAACGCCGCCGGCAGCGCCCAGAGCGCGGCCAGCGCCGCCTGTACGATCAGCATCCGCCCCGCCGCGCGAACCGCAACCGCGGCAAAGAACTTCTCCGGCAGCATGCGGATCATCAGATCCGTCGCCGGGTTCAGCTGCCAGAGGTCATTTCGGAACAGGAGCCTGTGGAAACCCGAGAATACGACGTTAAAGTCAAGAGCGGCCCAGACAGCCACAAACGCCGTCAGCGCCAGCCAGAAGCCCTGCCCGACTCCGCCCGCGACGGCGAGCCGTCTTGCCCAGCCACTTCCAATAAGCCCGAGGGCCGTCAGCATGAGCCCCGGCAGAAGAAGCCCCCATGTCAGGCGGCGCTCCAGCCGGAAGAGCTCGAGCACATCCTTCATGTGGTCCACTTCCCGCTGGTTGAAGACCGGCTGCTCCGCGCCGTTCACGACGGCGTCCATCGAAAGATCGCCCCGGTCCTCCTTCAGGTAATCCACCAGCATGTCGCCGATCTCGGAGAGCGTCGCCCTGTCGACTCCGGCCGCCTCCGCGGAACCCAGCGCGTCGTAAAGGGTTTGATGGTACGCCCTGTCCAGCGCGCCCCACTCAAAGGCGGCGAGAAGCAGTGCGGGAACCACCAGCGCCATGCCCAGAATGCACAGCACCGTCTGCATCCTCCGCCATCCGGCGCGGCGTTTTCTCACCAAAATCGGCCCCTTTCAACAAGACTTCGGTCTGTTTTTGACCGAAATCGTCAAAAACAGACCGTTGTACTGTGTATGGCTTACAGCTTCTGCAGATATGCGGTCACGAAGCCTTCGAGGTCTCCGTCCATGACCGCGCCGATGTCGCCCATCTCGTAGCCGGTGCGGTGGTCCTTGACCATCGTGTAGGGCTGGAACACATAGGAGCGGATCTGGCTGCCCCATTCGATCTTTTTCAGTTCGCCCTTGATGTCGCCCATCTGCTCCTGCCGCTCGCGCTCCTTGAGCTCGGCCAGGCGCGCCCGCAGCATGCGGAAACAGGTTTCCTTGTTCTGAAGCTGTGACCGCTCGTTCTGGCACTGCACGACGATGTTCGTGGGCAGGTGGGTGATGCGCACGGCGGAGTCCGTCCGGTTGACGTGCTGGCCGCCCTTGCCCGAGGAGCGGTAGGTGTCGATGCGCAGGTCGTCCGATTTAATCTCGGTCTCGCCCGTGTCGTCGATGACCGGCGCCACGTCCAGCGAGGAGAACGACGTGTGCCGCCTGGCCGCGGAATCAAAGGGGGAGATGCGCACCAGCCGGTGCACGCCGCGCTCGCCCTTCAAAAAGCCGTAGGCGTAGTCGCCGCTGACTTCGAAGGTGACCGACTTGACGCCCGCCTCGTCGCCATCGAGATAGTCCAGCTCCTTGACGGCAAGCCCCATGCGCTCGGCAAAGCGCGTGTACATACGGTAGAGCATCTGGCACCAGTCCTGGGCCTCGGTGCCGCCGGCCCCCGCGTGCAGCGAAAGGATGCAGTCGTTCTGGTCGTATTCGCCGGAGAGTAGTGTGGTGAGCCGGAGCGACTCCAAATCCTTCTTCATCGACTCGATCTCGGCGGCGATTTCCGGCACCAGCGACTGGTCGTCCTCCTCGTCGGCCAGACCGATCAGAACCTCCAGATCGTCCGCGCGGCTGTTCAGCGCCTTAAAGTGCGCGATGCGGGCTTCCACCGAATGCGCCTTCTGGTTGACCTTCTGCGCGCGGTCGATGTCGTCCCAGAAGCCGGGCGACGCCATGTCTTCCTGGTAT
>JAEYPB010000091.1 GCA_023411175.1 Bacillota bacterium
CGCCCACACCGGAACCGACGCCGGAGCCAACTCCTGAATCGACGCCGGAGCCGACGGTCACACCGGAAGTCATTCAGCCCGCTCCACCCAAACTTCCTACACCTGCACCTACCCCGGAGTTGACGCCGGAACCGACATCCGAACCTACACCGGAGCCCACGCCCGAACCGACACCGGAACCCACGCCCGAACCGACGCCAGCGCCGACGCCAGAGCCGACGCCCGAACCGACGCCGGAGCCGACGCCCGAACCGACGCCGGAACCGACGCCGGAGCCGACGCCTGAACCCACGCCGGAGCCGGAGCCAGCGGTCGCGCTGGCGATGACCGCCGACAAGGGCGAATACAGGCCCGGCGACGAGGTGCGGTTCTCGGTGACGGTTGAAAACAGTGGAGACATCGCGCTGGAGCGCGTGGATGTCGCTGACGAACTGACCGGCGGGGAGAAGACCATCCGCGACTTGGCGCCCGGCGCCAGCGAGACGGTTTCCTTTGCCTATAAGATTCCGATGGGCGCCGAGGCCGGGACAATTTCGAACAGCGCGAAGGCCGTGGCGCGGCCGGAGGGCGACTTTGACGAGGTCATCGCGGAAGGCGCCGCCAGCGTAGCGGTGGCTGGGAGCGCCCTCGGCGTTAAAATCGACTTGCCCGCGTCCGCGAAGCCGGGTGACACCGTCACGGCCACGCTGACGATTGAGAACGGCGGCGCGAAAAACCTGACCGGTTTGAAGGTCAGCGTCGTGCCGGAGGGCGCGAAGGCGGAAGGCGCATCCAAGCGGCTTAACGCCGGCGAGCGCATGACCGTCTCTTACCGGTATACGCTGCCCGAAGACGAAGTGCCCGGGCCGGTTTCAATGGGCGCGCGCATATCCGCCGCGTCCGGCAAGGAGGCGCTCAAGGCGGACGCCGTTTCAGAGGTCGAAGTCGAGCGCGTTCCCACCCTGAGCGTGATCCAGCAGGCGGCCGGAAATTCCGTCGAGCCGGGCGAGCGGATCGCCTATGAGGCGGAAGTGAAAAACGAGGGCAACGTCGCATTGGTCAACATCGAGTGCACGAGTGACCTCTGGGGTATTGTTATCGACCCCGAATCCATCGAGCCGTCCGGCGGCGGAAAGGTCAGCGCCGAGGCGCTCATCATAAGCCGCCTCGAACCGGGCGAAGCGGTGCGGTATCGCTACGAATACGCGGTGTCGGAATCGGCGGGCTCCGGGGAATTCCAGAATATCCTGACCGCTTCGGGCAGCGATGCGCTTTCCGGCGGCGCGGTCACCGCCCAGGGGGCCGCGACCGCGGCCATCAAAGCGGAGCCTTCGCTCGCGCTGCGCATCGCCGCGGACAAGTCGAAGTACGCGCCGGGTGAGGAAATCACCTACACGCTGGTGGCCGAAAATACCGGAAATGTGGCGCTTTCCGGCGTAACGATCCGAGATATGGCCGAAGGAATGACCGTTCTGGACATCGAAGCCTCCGACGACGAGGGCGCGGCGCAGGCCGGAGACGGAGAAGTGCGCCTGCCGCAGCTCTCCTCCGGAGCGACCATCCGCGTGGTCCTCGCCGCCAATGCGCCCGCCGTGGACCTGAGCGATGCAGGCGTCACCGTGTCCGGAAACCGGTTCGACAGCCCGCTCGTCAACCGCGCGGAGGTCACCGGCAGGATCGCGGATAGCGAAGTGGAAGCCAGCGCCGAGGCGGAGGTTACATCCATCGTCACCGGCAACATCGCGCTGGGCGTTGAAGCGGCTTCCGACGCGCAGCGCTACGCGCCCGGCGAGACCGCCCGCGTGCGCGTCCGGGTGTACAACGACGGGGACGCCGCAATCGGCCGCGTCGTGGTGGAAAACGATCAGCAGTTCTCCTATAAAGGCAAAAACCGCGCCTCGATGAATGTTGCCGCTTCCGGCGACAACGCGGTCATCGAGCGGCTGGGGCCCGGCGAGGATGTGACGCTGACCTTCGAGAAGGCCATCCCCGAGGATGAGGCGGCTCCGTCGGTGGATGTGAGCTGGTTCACCAAGAGCGCCTATGCCAACGCCGGCGCGACGCTGTCGATCCCGGTGGCCCTGCCCATCCCCGCGTCCGTTCAGGTGGAGATGACCGCCGTTCGGCAGGAATGGAGTGTGTCGGGCGTGATCGTCGGGTTCGACGTCCTCGTCACCAACGACGGCGATCAGGCGCTGTACGCGGTCAACGTGGAAGGCGGAAACGGCGGTTCCTTCACGGAGGTGCCGGAAGGCGTCGCAGCCGAAGACCACACCGCCCGGATCGATGTGCTCCCGGCGGGCGAAACGATGCGGCTTGGCTACGAGGTTCCCATTTCTCCCGGGAGCGGAGCGGAAGAAGAGCGCGTTGACCAGCAGATCACCGTCACAGGTTGGGCTGACGAGGCGCAGACGGACTCTGTGACCACCTTTGCCAGCGCGGGTGTCGTGCTTAAGCGGCCGGAACCCACGCCTACACCCGAACCGTCTTTCACGCCGGAGCCCACGGCGGCGCCCAGCCCCGCGCCCACCCCAAGCCGGCTGCCGATCAACGTTTTGATCATAGGCCTTGCGGCGCTCGCGCTGTTCGGCGCGATCGGGCTCATGGTGATGGCGCGGCGCAAGCAGTAGACGCACGACCTAAATCAAAGCTTGAAAAGCCACGTCCGTCCGGGCGCCGCGTTTCGCGACGCCCGGACGCTTTGTTCCCCGCGGGCGCGCAAGGATGCGCTTGGGTTTTCTCTCCCTGAGGCTTTACCTCGGAAGGTACATCATTGCATCCGCTCAGCATAAACGGTTCACGATTCTCGCCAACGCGCCTGCCTTGCGGTGCGATTGACAGCCGCGCGCTCCAGGTGTCATAATAGGCGAAAGAACGGCGAATAACAGGAGGACGGCTGTGAACACAATCGAGATTCGGGAAGGGTCGCTCCGAGCTCGCATTTACCCTGACTACGGCGGCATGCTGGGAAAGCTGACGCTGGGCGGCGTCGAGGTGCTCCATCTGGATGAGGCGCGCCTCGCGCAAGGGGCGGTGCTGGCGGGCGGAAATCCGGTTTTGTTTCCCTTTCCCAGCCGCACGCAGGGCGACCGGTATGAACTGGACGGGCAGAATTACCGCATGCCCTTTCACGGGTTGGTACGGGATTCGGCCTTCGGCGTGGAGTCGGCCCGGGAAACCGGCGCAACGCTCGTTCGAACGGGCTGCCGGGAGTGGCGCCGCGACTGTTACCCCTTTGATTTCACGCTGCGCCTTGATTATGCGCTGGAAGGCGGCGCGCTGCGCATGACGGCCCTCGTCGAAAACGGCGAAGACCGGCCGATGCCTCATGCCTTTGGTTGGCATCCGTACTTTACCACCACGGACAAGGCGCGCGTGCGCATTGCACCCAACATGGCCTATTGCGAAAAGTGGGACGATTCCGGCAAGGCACCAATCCCGCCGGAGCGCGCCGAAATCGCGCACCCGGCGGACTATGTGATGAGCCGCCGAACGTGCGGCGTGGCGGAGATCGTGTCGCCCGCCGACGGGTACGGCGCGCGCATCCGCTCCTGCGAGGCGTTTCGCGCACTGGTGGTCTGCACGCTGTTTCCCGGCACCACCTGCGTGGAGCCCTGGATCGCGCTGCCCAACGCGGCCAACACGCGGGAAGACCTCGTCTGGGTGCCGCCCCGTTCGCAGGCGCGGTACGATTGCTTCATCGAGCCGTACCTGCTCTGAGGGCAAAAATAACGTTGTTCTTTTGCGCGAATAATGATATGATGGGGCCATGAAGCTGATAGAGACAAAAAACGCGGTCGGTCACGTATTGTGCCACGACCTGACGCGCATCGTACCCGGGGAAATGAAGGGCCCGCAGTTCCGAAAGGGCCATGTGGTGACCGAAGAAGACATCCCGATGCTCCTGTCGATGGGCAAGGAGCACCTCTACGTGTGGACGCTCGAGGAGGGCATGCTGCACGAGGACGACGCCGCGGCGCGGCTGGCGAGGGTGCTCGCCGGACCGGGCATGCGGCTGTCCGAGCCGCAGGAGGGCAAGATCGAGCTCACCGCAGAATATGACGGGCTGTTCCGGGTAGACGCGGAGCGGCTTTTCCGGATCAACGCCATCGAAGGCGTGATGGCCGCGACGCGGCACGATTTCTTTCCGGTTCATGCCGGAGACAAGCTGTGCGGCACCCGCGTGATCCCGCTGGTCATCGAAGAGGAGCGCATTTTGGAGGCCGAGCGCGCCGCGGGCGATGCGCCGGTGCTCTCACTTATGCCCTATAGGCCGATGAAGGCCGGCATCGTCACCACCGGAAACGAGGTGTTTTCCGGGCGCATTCAGGACGCGTTCACGCCGGTGGTAGTGGAAAAGCTCCGCGCCGTGGGCATTGAGGCGCGGTTTTTCGAGAAGTCGGACGACCGGAAGGAATCGATCGTCCAAGCCATCCGTTCGGTGCGGGATCAGGGCGCGGAGTTGGTGGTCTGCACCGGCGGCATGAGCGTTGACCCGGACGACAGGACCCCCGCCGCGATCCGCCTGAGCGGCGCGGAGATCGTCACCTACGGCGCGCCGGTGCTGCCGGGCGCCATGTTCCTCTTCGGGTATTATTCGGACGGAACCCCGGTGATGGGGCTGCCCGGCTGCGTCATGTACGCGGCGGCCACGATTTTTGACATCATCCTGCCGCGCATCGCGGCGGGTGTCCGCGTTGATAAGCTGGACTTCGTTCGGCTGGGACCGGGCGGGCTTTGCCTCGGCTGCAAGCCCTGCAGGTATCCCGACTGCAGCTTCGGAAAATTTGCGTAGGGGGGCGGGACGGATGTACAAGGCGATCGTCGTCACGGTCAGCGACCGCTGCTTTCGCGGCGAGCGGACGGACGAATCCGGCCCGGCCGTCCGTGAAATGCTCTTGGAGGCTGGCTTTCGGGTTTCGCGCCTCATGGTGACGCCCGACGAGCGGCCGGAAATCGAGCGCGCGCTGATTGAGGGCTCGGAAGAAGCCGACCTGATCGTGACCACCGGCGGCACCGGGTTTTCGCTGCGTGACGTGACGCCCGAGGCCACCGAAGCGGTGTGCGGCCGCATGGCTCCGGGCATCGCCGAGGCGATGCGGGCGGCCAGCCTCAAAATAACGTCCCGGGCGATGCTGTCCCGGGCCACGGCGGGGATTCGCGGGCGCTGCCTGATCGTGAACTTGCCCGGAAGCGTGCGTGCTGCGCAGGAAAACCTCGCGGCAGTCGTCGACACGCTGCCGCATGGCATTGACATGCTGCGGGGCGGAGACCACCCGGTTCCGCCGCGAAAAGACGGGAACCTGGAGGGCTGAATGCTCGATCTATTGGGTAGGACGGTCAGGTACCTGAGACTGTCCGTAACCGGCGCGTGCGACTACCGCTGCGCCTACTGCATGCCCTCCCGCATGAAGGCATGGGAAGGACCAAGCCTTGCTGCGGAGGAGTTTGTGGAAATCGCGCGGCAGGCCGCGGCGCTGGGCGTGACCAAGGTTCGGCTGACCGGGGGCGAGCCGCTCGTTCGCAGTGATATCCTGGACATTTGCCGCGGCATCTCGGCGCTGGACGGGGTTGAAAAGCTGTGCGTCACCACCAACGGCGCACGGCTCAAGGCGATGGCGGGCGAACTGCGCTCGGCGGGGGTTGGGTGCGTCAACATCTCCCTCGACAGCCTGAAGCCGGACAGGTACCGCGAAATCAGCGGCACGGGCGAGCTTTCCCGCGCACTCGAGGGCCTCGATGCGGCGCTTGCCGCCGGGTTTGAAAAGGTCAAGATCAATGCGGTTCTGATCGGCGGCATAAACGACGACGAGATTCCGGATTTTGTGGAACTGACCCGGAACCAGCCCATTGAAGTGCGCTTTATCGAGTTGATGCCCATCGGCCCCTGCGCGGCCTGGCCCAGGGGGCGTTTCCTTTCGGCGCAGGCGGTGCTGGATCGCTGCCCGGGGTTTGAGGCCGTCGGGCGATCGGGGGTTGCGCAGCGGTATAAAATGCCGGGATACGCGGGTATGGTCGGGCTGATCCGCCCCATTTCCGGCTGCTTCTGTGCGGAATGCGACCGCATCCGCGTGACATCGGACGGCATGCTGAAGCCCTGCCTGCACGGCCGGGAGGAGATTTCGCTTAAAGGGCTCACCGGCGCCGCCCTCCGGGAAGCGATCGCCCAGGGCATCCTCGCCAAGCCCCGCGCCCACGCGCTGGACGAGGGCGCAAGCCGCTCGGCGCGGCCGATGAACGCGATCGGGGGATGAATGTGGACAGAGAACTGACCCACATCGGCGCGGAGGGGCGCGCGCGGATGGTGGATGTGACCGAAAAAGCGCCCTCCGTCCGCGAGGCGACCGCGGAGGGCTTCGTTCGGATGGAACCGGAGACGCTCCGGCTGATCCTCTCCGGCGGTGTCAAAAAGGGCGACGTGCTGGCGGTGGCGCAGGTGGCGGGCATCATGGCCGCCAAGAGGACCCACGAACTGATCCCCATGTGCCACCCGCTGATGCTGACCGGCGCGGACATCTCCTTTGAGCCGTCCGACGCGCCGACGGGCATCCTGATCCGCGCGACGGTGCGCGTGAAGGGGGAGACCGGCGTCGAGATGGAAGCTCTGACGGCGGTTTCGGCGGCGGCGCTGACGATCTACGACATGGCGAAAGCCGTCGAAAAGGGAATGACCATCACAAACATCCGGCTCGTCCGGAAATCTGGCGGAAAGAGCGGCGATTATCAACGAACAGAAGCGTGACGGGGCGCGTCGTATCGGTCAACGTCAGCGACGTCAAGGGTGTGCCCAAACATGAAGTCGAAGCGATTCACCTGGTCGAGGGGCATGGCGTCCAGGGCGACGCTCATGCCGGTGCTTGGCACCGGCAGGT
This sequence comes from Bacillota bacterium, assembly GCA_023411175.1. Classification (GTDB taxonomy): domain Bacteria; phylum Bacillota; class Clostridia; order Christensenellales; family Aristaeellaceae; genus JAEZHK01. Next base: position 6,852 of record JAEYPB010000091.1, read on the forward strand.
GAGTCTCCTGGCGGAGGAGAGCATCGACAGGATGCGCGCGCTGGGGCTGAACGGCCTCGCCCGCGGCGCGTTCGGCGAAAACATCAACACCTTTGGCCTTGATCTGTGCGCGCTCCCGGTGGGCACGCGGCTCAGGGCCGGAGAAACAGTGCTTGAGATCACGCAGATCGGCAAGGAGTGCCACAACGGCGGCTGCGCCATCCGGCAGGCCACCGGCAAGTGCGTCATGCCCACCGACGGCGTGTTCGCGGTCGTAATTATGGGCGGAATCTTGCGGGCGGGCGACGAGATCGAAATCCTTCGGGAACGCTGAGGAATCGTCGAAAAACAGTTGCGCTTGAAGCGAAATTCCGTTTGGCTTTGCCGATGAGGTTATCCCCAAGAAGCTAAATCGCGGCCCGCGCAGGTGCTTTGAGCGCCGCGCGGGCCGCGCGTTTTTTCATACCATTCTCCGAAAAGAGGGCCGAGCAGGCCGTAGGCTCTTTCTTTTTTGCACCCCAATACGGATGCCGCGTGCCGCCCCAACCATAACCAAAACATCAAGATCACTGTCACCCGCGCTTTTTTTTAGGCGGTTCGCTTGAAGTTATACAAACTTTTTGCGAATTATTAATTTTTTGGATGACACTGTGCGCGCGGCGCGGTTATGGTATAATAGCCACAAACACAGCATCTCTCTTTTCGGTGGCAAAGGCGCCCTGAAATGCGTTTCCCAAGACAAAGGTCCCGGACTGGAACACTTTTCGGCGTTTGGATGGTCAAACCGCTCGGGTGCGCCGCGCTGTACACATCGTTTCAAGAGGAGTCCACCAAAGACTGCCTTGAAAAATACACTCCGAAGGAGAGGAAACCATGAAAAAAAGCTTGAGGTTTGTCGCTCTGGTTCTCTCGATTCTCATGACCCTCGGCCTCGCGGTCGGCGCGTTTGCCGAATCCGACAAGAAGGTTCGGGTTGCGTTGATTCTCGAGGGCGCGATTTCCGACATGAGCTGGAACGCCACCGCCTACAACGGCCTTTTGAAGATCGAGGCGCTGGGCGCCGAGGTCAAGTACATTGAAAACACGCCGGCCTCCTCCGTGGCCGACGCGATCCGAACCTTCGGCGACGAGGGCTATGACGTGATCTTCCTGGCCACCAGCAGCTTCGCCGACGCCGGCGCGGCCACCGCCAAGGAATATCCCGAGACTCAGTTTTTCTTCATCAATTCCAGCGTCGTGGATACCAATTGCGCGTCGTTCGTCATTCAGGATGCCGAACAGGGCTTTCTGATGGGCGCGCTGTCCGCGCTTCTGACCCAGTCCAAGACCGTCGGCTTCATCGGCGGCCTGGAGATCCAGCCGATCAAGAACGGCGGCCAGGGCTTCGCACAGGGCGTCGCCTATGTCGATCCTTCGATCAAGATCCTCTCGCAGAACACCGGCAGCATGGACGATGTGAATGCCGCCAAGGAACTTGCCAAATCCTTCATCGGCCAGGGCGCGGACGTCCTGTCTCCGATGGCCAACCAGGCTTCTCTGGGTGTCATGGAAGCGGCCCAGGAGAGCGGAACCTCCAAGGCGATCGGCTCCGGCCTGAACCAGGAGACCGTCGCGCCCGATGCCGCGGTCACTGCGATCGTGAAGGACACCTCCATCGCCTATGAAGCAGCCTATAAGGCCTATATCGCGGGCGAGATCCCGAATGAGCCCATCAAGATGGGCGCGGCCCAGGGCGTCGTCTACATCGGCGACTACTACACTGAAACTTCTGAAGAAGTGAAGACCCAGTTGGCCGATATCTACGCGAAGCTGGCCGCTGGCGAGATCACCATCACGCTGCAGTAATTCATCTTTAGCAGGGCCCGATCCGGCTGCGGCCGGGTCGGGCCCGTAGTCTGATCGGCCTCCAGCCCGAGGCGTGGACCCCGGAATGTCCAATAGGTTTGTCTAAAAAGTGTACTCCGAACGGATCCGCCCGGCGCTTCATCGGGCTCATCCTACCAACATGCGGGAGGGGATTCAATGACCGCAAACAGCTTCGTCGGCAAGCTGAAATCCAGCCTGAAGAGCGTCTATTACCCGGTCGCCGCGCTTGTGATATCGCTTTTGATCGGCAGCGTCATCATCCTTTTGACGTCCAAGCCGAGCCCTTTGGAGGCCTATCAGGCGATGCTCAAGGGCGCTTTCGGCACGCCGCGCGCATGGGACGAGACCTTTGTCAAGGCGATTCCATTCATGTTTACCGCGCTGAGCTTCGCCATCGCGAGGCGGTGCGGTATCATCAACCTGGGCGCGGAAGGCCAGTTCAAGATCGGCGCGTTGGCGGCCACGCTGGTGGGCGTCAATTTTCAGGGCCTGCCCATCTGGATTCACCTGCCCATGGCGTTGGCCGCGGGCTTTCTCGGCGGCGCGGTCTACGGCCTTCTGGTGGGTCTGCTCAAGATCCGCTTCGGTGCGAGCGAATTGATCACCACGATCATGCTCAACTACGTCGCGTCCCAGATCATCGATTTCTGCGTCAACGGGCCGATGAAGGACAGCGCCAACAGCTCCTATCCGCAGAGCGCGCAGATGTTTGACAGCGCCATCATGCCCAAGCTCTTCGGCGGCACCTCCCGCCTGCATTGGGGGCTGGTGCTGGTGATTTTGATGATCGTCTTCTACTACTTCTTCCTGTGGAAGACCACCAGGGGCTTTGAGATGCGCGTGGTGGGTTTGAACCCGTCGGCGGGCGCCTATGCCGGCATGAGCATCAAAAAATCCAGCCTGCTTTCGATGTTCCTGGCGGGCGGATTCGCCGGGCTGGGCGGCTGTATTGAGATCATCGCGGTGCAGTTCCGACTCATGCTGACTTCCTTCTCCATCTCCTACGGCTTTACCGGAATCGCGGTGGCGCTGATGGGCAACAACAACCCCGTGGGCATCTTCCTGTCCGGCGTCCTGTTCGGTGGGCTCCAGTCCGGCTCCCTCAAGATGCAGACGCTGACGGACGTCTCCTCTTCGGTGGTTCTGGTCGTTCAGGCGCTCATCATCCTGTTCATCGCCGGGCGTTCGATGTTCGTGTGGAAGCGCAAGGCGAAGGCAGTCAACGTAAAAGGCCCCTCCGACCCGACAAAACCCATCGCGGACGTGGGAGGTGACGCGGCATGAACATTCTGGTCAGCTTTCTTTCCTCCGTCATCATGCTGTCGACGCCGACGCTCATCGCGGCGCTGGGCATTGTGTTCAGCGAGCGCGCGGGCATCGTCAACATCGGTACAGAGGGCATGATGCTCATCGGTGCGCTGGCGGGCGTCATCGGTTCGATGATGACCGGCAGCGTCTGGCTGGGCGCGCTGATCGCGATGGTGGTGGCGATGCTGTTTGCGGCGATCTTCGCGTTCTTCACGGTCGTCGTCAAGGCGGATCAGACGGTCATCGGCACCGGCATGAACATCCTGGCGTCGGGGCTTACGATTACGGTCAACCGCGCGGTATTCGGCGCCTCCACCAGCCCGCCGAAGATTGAGACCTTTGTCAGAACGCCCATTCCGCTGCTCAGCGACATCCCGGTCCTGGGGCCGGTGCTGTTCAGCCAGCCCATTCCGGTGTACGTCGCGTTTCTTCTGGTGCCGGTGGCCTGGTTTGTGATGTTCCGCACCAATACGGGGCTTAAGCTCCGCGCCGTGGGCGAGAACCCGCGCGCCTGCGACACGGTGGGCATCCATGTCGCCCGCACCCGCTTTATGAGCGTTCTTTATTCCGGCCTCATGGCCGGCTTCGCCGGGGCGTTCGTTTCGATGGGGCAGATGTCCTTCTTCACCGAAAACATGATCGCCGGCGGCGGCTTCATGGCGCTGGCGGCGGTGGTGTTTGGCAACTACACGCCCGTGGGCGTCATGGGTGCGGCGCTGGTCTTCGGCGCTAGCAATGCGCTGAAATTCCAGCTGCAGGCGCTGTCCACCGGCATTCCCTCGCAGTTCCTCGTGATGCTGCCCTATGTCATCACGATCCTGGCGCTTTGCGGGCTGATCCGGCGCAGCAACAAGCCCGCGTCGAGCGCCGTCCCCTACGTGAAGGAATAGGAGGGAGCAGCATGTCATTACTGGAAATGCGGCATGTGACCAAGCGATTCGGCCCGGTCGTCGCCAACAGCGACGTGAGCCTCACCGTTGAGCGGGGCGAGGTACATGCGCTCCTGGGTGAGAATGGCGCGGGCAAGTCTACGCTGATGAACATCCTCTACGGCATGTACGCCCAGAGCGAGGGTGAAGTGCTCTACAACGGAGCGCCCGTGCGCATCAAGGACCCCCGACAGGCGATCGAGCTCGGCATCGGCATGGTGCACCAGCACTTCATGCTGATTCCGGCGCTGACGGCCATCGAAAACGTGGTGCTGGGCTACGCCGGAAACCGCGAGGTACTGGACCTTAAGGAGGCGGCGCGTCGTTTCACCGAAATGGCGGCCCGCTACAACATGAACATCGACCCCTGGTGCAAGGTGGAGCAGCTCTCCGTAGGCCAGCAGCAGCGCCTGGAAATCCTGAAGGCGCTGTTCCGGAACGTGGAGCTTCTGATCCTCGACGAGCCCACGGCGGTTTTGACGCCCCAGGAGGTCGAGGGCCTGTTTGAGATGATCCGCCAGCTGACGAAAGAGGGCAAGACGGTCATCTTCATCAGCCACAAGCTGGGCGAGATCATGACCATCTGCGACCGCTGCACGGTGTTAAGGCTCGGGAAGGTCGCCGCGGCGGGCATCCCGATCGCCGACATCACCGACAAGCAGCAGCTCGCGGCGCTGATGGTGGGGCAGAGCGTCGATCTAGTCGTGAAAAAGCGTGACGCCGAACCCAGCGCGGTCGTTTTGAAGGTGGAAGGCCTCTCCTGCCTCAGCGCGCGCAACCTGCCCGCGGTGCGGAACGTTTCCTTTGAGCTTCGGGCGGGCGAGATCCTGTCGGTCTGCGGCGTGGACGGCAACGGCCAGTCGGAACTCGTGAAGGCCATCTGCGGCCTCATCAAGCCCACTGGCGGTAAGATATTCATTGACGGCGCGGACGTGGCCGGCAAGCCCCCGCGGGAGGTGTTGAAGCGCGGCGTCTCCCACATTCCGGAGGACCGGCACAAGATGGGCATGATCGCCCGGATGAACATCCGCGAGAACCTGACGCTGATGAGCTACGACCAGAGCCCCTTTTCGCGGCGCGGCGTCATCAGGTGGCGCTGGATCGACAAGCATTCCGCCGAGCTCTGCGCCCGCTACAACGTCAAGACTCCCAGCGTGTCGGAGTTTGCGGGGAACCTGTCCGGCGGCAACCAGCAGAAGTTTGTCGTCGGGCGCGAGCTCGACAGAAAGCCGCGGCTTCTCGTGGCGGTGCATCCGTCGCGTGGCCTCGACATCGGCGCGACCAAGTACATCCAGTCGCGCATCGTGGAAGAGCGCGATCGCGGCGCGGCGGTGCTGCTCGTCTCCACCGAGCTCGACGAGATCCTCGAAATGTCGGACCGGATCCTCGTCGTCTACGAGGGCGAGGTCATGGGCATCGTCAACCAGAAGGACGCCACACGAAACGGCCTGGGCCTTATGATGGCGGGCGAGCGGGCGAAGGCACAGTAGATTCGGTCTTCGTG
>JAEYPB010000015.1 GCA_023411175.1 Bacillota bacterium
CTGATGACGCGGCAGGGGGTTTTGGCGATTCGCGGAACTTCGCTGCTCCTCACCCAGATCCGCCCCGACGCGCTGACCGTGCGCGGCGAGATTCAGGCCATCGAGCTGCCGCCGGAGCGCCCAGCGGCGGAAGAGGCGTCGGAGCAGGAACCCCCGGCGGCACCGGGACACCCGGCGGCAAATGGGCGGGGCGGCGGGCCCGGCCGGGGAGGGGCGCGGTGAGCGGGCCGGTCGTACTGCGCCATCGGGGCTTGATGGTTGAAAAGCTGATCGACCGCGCCCGGTCGGAGGGCATCCGGATAGACTCGGCGGAGCGGGTAAGCCCAAGAGAGACGCTGCTTCGCACCGGGGGCGCGGACGCCGACCGCCTTATGAAGCTGGCGGAAAGGTACAAGCTGGATGTAAAGGTCGTCCGGGTGGGCGGCCTTCCCCGGGTAAAGGCGGTCTTCCGGCAGCGGATGGCGATGGCGCTGTCCCTCGTGATCCTGCTCTCCGCGCTGGCGATCCTGTCCGACCGGGCGTGGCTGGTGGAGGTGCGCCTGACCGGCGCGGGGCCCGCGGGGCTGGAAGCCGCCATGCGCAGGCTCGGCGTCCGGGTGGGCATGGACTTGGGCGGCCTCGACGCCTACGCCCTCTCCCAGCGGCTTTTGAGTGAGGCGGGGGACCTGACGTACGTGGGCGTGAAGCGGCAGGGCGTAAGGCTTTTGATCGACGCGGTGGGCGAGGATCAACCGCCAGCCGTTTACGACCCTGAGGCCGCGCGGGATCTCCGCGCCGTCCGGGACGGGGTGGTGGAGTCGGTCACGGTGCTGGCGGGCAAACCGGCGGTGAAGCCCGGCGACACCGTGCGCCGCGGTCAGGTGCTGATCCGGGGCGAGGAAAAGGTGACGGACGAGCTGACCCGGGGCGTGTGCGCGCTGGGCAGCGTCGTGGCCCGGGTGTGGGTGGAGGGCGCGGCGGAGGCTTCGACATCCCTGGAGGAGCTCGTTCCCACCGGCGGCGAGCGCACCGAAAGCGCGCTGACGGGGCCGTATTTCGTGCTGCCGCTGACCCGTGCGGAGCCGTTCCGCCTGGAGAGAAGGGAGGAGAGCTTTTTGCCCGTCGGCGGGCTGTTCGTGCCGCTGGGGGTTTCAAGGGTGCGCCATGTGGAGCTGAAAACCCGCGTCACGCAGCTGGATGCGGAAGCCGTCAAGCGTGAAATTTCCGAAAAAGCGCTCCGCATCGCCCGCGGCAACCGGCCCGAAATGTCTGACGAGATTGACAAATGGGTAGATTATAGTATGATAGAAGGGGGAAAAATCCGCGCGCGCGCCGTCCTCGAACTGCGCATGAACATCGCGGGTTCCACCGAGAAGGCGCTTGCGGAGGAAGAATGATTGGAAACACTCTATAGAACAAAAATGGAGGTTGACAAGCCCGATCAGTTCATCGCGCTTTTCGGCCTGCACGACGAGAACGTAAAGCTGCTGCGCGACGAGCTGGGCGTGGAGATCTTCGCCCACGGCAGCGAAATCACCATCTCCGGCGAGGAAGAAAAGGCGCTTCTGTGCCGCACGGTGCTGGAGCGGCTTCTGGGCATCGTCGAGCGGGGCGAGGCCATCGACCGGTCCCGCATCCGCTACGCCATCGAACTGGCCTCCGAGGGCAACGCCGACCGCATCGACGAAATCATGCAGGGCGCCATCGCCATCACCTACCGGGGCCGCCAGGTCAAGTGCAAGACGCTGGGGCAGAAGCACTATGTGGATGCCATCAAAAACCACACCGCCACCTTCGCCATCGGCCCGGCGGGCACGGGCAAGACCTACCTCGCCATTGCGATGGCCGTGGTGGCGCTCAAAAACAAGGACATCGAGCGCATCATCCTGACCCGGCCGGCCGTTGAGGCGGGCGAAAAGCTGGGCTTTCTGCCAGGAGATTTGCAGCAGAAGGTAGACCCGTACCTGAGGCCCTTGTACGACGCGCTCAATGAGATGATGGGCGTCGAGGGCTACCAGCGCCTCCTGGAGCGGGGCGCGGTGGAGGTTGCGCCGCTTGCGTACATGCGCGGCCGCACGCTGTCGGACGCCTTCATCATCCTGGACGAGGCGCAAAACACCACCTCCGAGCAGATGAAGATGTTTTTGACCCGCATGGGCATGGGGAGCCGCATGGTCATCACCGGCGACATCACCCAGATCGACCTGCCCGCCGGCAAAAAAAGCGGCCTCGTCGAGGCGCTGGAGGTGCTCAGGGGCGTGGAGGACATCGCCATCGTCACGCTGACCCACCGGGACGTCGTCCGACACGAGCTGGTGCAGGCAATCGTCAAGGCCTACGAGCGGAACACGAAAAGGCGCTGACGCTGGCGCTAGCGCTGAAATCCCCTCACGCGTCTTTCAGCGCGAATGGCGTCAAAATCTCCTTGCGGATATTTTGACGCAGGGGGACTTCGGAAGCCTGAAACCCTACGGGTTTCCGGGCGGCTTCCTCACGAGGGCGCTGAAATCCGGATGATCCGGCGGGAATCGGGGTTCGTCAAGCGTCGTGGGAACGATTGGAAGGTGCGGCCGGAGTTTGTCCGAACGCCGCCGGAACGATTGGAAAGGCCAAAGGGATATTTTACATTCTGAGCGGCGCCCAAAGGCGCTGCCGGGGGAGCGAAATGGAAAAGGACAACCTGCCGGAGTCCGCGCCGAAGCCGGAAGCTATGGCGGAAGCGGAATCCGCGCCAAAGGCCGAATCCGTGCCGAAGCCGGAGCCTGTGCCGAAGCCGGAATCCACGCCGAAGCCAGAGTCCACGCCAAAGGCCGAAGCCGTGCCGAAGCCGGAGTCCGCGCCGAAGCTGGAGTCCGTGCCGAAGCCGGAGCCTGCAGCGAAAGCGAAGCCCGCGGCGAAGGCGGAACTGGCCTCAAATCCGGAGCCCCGCGACAGGGGGGTCTCCTTCGCGCGCCCCGGCCGCAAGCGCGCGGCCCAGCGAGAGGAAGAAAAGCCCCCGCTGCGCCCGGCGCTGACGGCGCTTTTCATCGGCATTGCCGCCTACGCGGTGCTGTTTCTTCTGATGGCCGGCGCGCTGGCGCCGGAGCGGTACGACCTGAAGGCGGGCGAAGTCGCCAGCCGGACGATCACCGCCTCGAAGGACGTCAAGGACACCATCACCACAAACATGCTCATCGACGCCGCCGTGCGGGAGGTTCAGCCCTCCTACCAGAGCGACGACAGCGTGATGCCCGAGGTGCTCACCAAAATTGAGGACAGCTTCGCCCAGCTCCGCGCGCTGGCGCAGCTTCGGGTGAACCCCGACGGCACGGTTTCCGAATTGAACGACGGGGTGCTTTTGAAGGCCGCCCAGGCGATGCGGCCGGTGGAGATGGGGGACGCGGCGCTGTCCGCCGCCCTCGACGCCGGCGACGACACGCTTTCGGACCTCGCCGCCGCCGCGCTTTCGATGACCCGGGAGACGCTCTCCTCCAAGGTGGCCGAGGGGCAGGAGCGGGAAGCCGTCGCCAAGATCGGCCGGGAGATGGTCTCCGACGGGTATGATGCAAACCTCGCCGCCGCCGCCGGGGCGGTCATCTCCGCCCACCTGCGCGCCAACATGCTGCTGGACGAGGAAACCACCGAGCAGAAGCGGCAGGCCGCCCGGGAATCGGTGGAGGACGTGGTCTACAAAAAGGGGCAGAACATCATCCGCGCGGGCGAGGTTGTCACCGCGCCGCAGATTGAGATGCTCAACAGCCTGGGCATGCTCAAGGACCGGGCGGTGGACGTCTCGCTGTACCTGGGGCTGGCGCTGCTGCTCTCGCTGCTCACGCTTTCGCTGGTGCTCTACATCTACTCCTTCATCCCGGACATGCTCCGGGACCCGAAGCGCGTGGCGCTGCTCTCGGTCATCCTCGTGACCACGGTGGCCTGGGCGCTGGCCTTCCGCAAGGTCAACGCCTACCTGATGCCGGTGACGCTGGGCGCGATGCTGACGACGATCCTCATCAAGCCCCGCCTGGCGCTGGTGGTCAACATCTTCCTGTCGATTCTGATGGGCCTCATGGCCTCGGTGGACAGCGGCATGTTCACCGCCACCATGTTCGGCGTGATGCTGACGGCGATGGTGGCCGGTACCGCGGTGATTCCGGTGCTGCGCTACCGCCACAGCTTCCCGGGGATTCTGCTGTCCGGCACGGTCATGCTTCTCATCAACATGCTGACCACCGTGGCGGTGGGGCTCGTCAACAGCGCGGACATCCAAAACGTGATGATCTGGGCGCTCTGGTCGGGCGGCAGCGCGCTGGTCAGCGCGGTGCTCACGATCCTCGAGGCGATGCTGCTCGAGTGGGCGTTCAACCTGGTCACCACCGCAAAGCTGATGGAGCTTTCAAACCCCAACCAGCCGCTGCTCAGGCGCCTCTTGCTGGAGACGCCGGGCACCTACCACCACTCGATCCTGGTTGCGAACCTGTCCGAGGCCGCGGCGAGCGCGGTGGGCGCAAACGCGCTCCTCGCCCGGGTGGGCGCCTACTACCACGACATCGGCAAGCTCAAGCGGCCCATGTACTTCAAGGAAAACCAGATGAACGACAACCCCCACGACCGCACCGACCCCCGCGTGTCCACCGCCATCCTGACCGCCCACCCCCACGACGGCGTGGAGATGGCCATCCGGGCGCACCTTCCGGAGGAGATCCAGGAGATCATCCTGCAGCACCACGGGGATTCCCCGGTCCTGTACTTCTACGACAAGGCCGCCAGGCAGGGCGGGGACGTGGACGTCGCCGACTTCCGCTACGACGGGCCCCGGCCCAGGAGCCGCGAGGCCGCCATCGTGATGATGGCCGATACCATCGAGGCCGCGGCCCGCGCCGCCTCCGACGCGTCGCCGGACAGGCTGCCCCAGCTCATCCGCAAGATGATCCAGGGCAAGATGGAGGACGGCCAGTTTGACGAGTGCCCGCTGACCTTCAGCGACCTTTCCAAGATCGGCGAGGCGTTCATGACGGTGCTGACCGGCGTGTACCACGACCGCATCGAATACCCGGAGGTCACAATCCCCAGCCGCCCCGCACAGCCGCGGCGGCCCTGGCCGGACGCCGGAAGGGAGCCCAACGATGAACCAAAGCGCGCTGACGCTTGAGATCGAAACCCCCGGCGCGCCGGAGGACGCCCTGAGCCTGATGGAGGCCGTCGCCCGCGCGGCGATGGAGGTCGAGGGCGTAAACGGCGCGTTTGTCGCCGCGCGACTCGTGGACGACGAGGCGATCCGCGAAATCAACCGCGCGCAGCGGGGCATCGACCGGGCGACGGACGTGCTCAGCTTCCCCGTCATATCCTATCCGGCGGGGAAGACCGCCGGAAAATGCCCGAAGCGCGTGAAGCGGGAGTATGACCCGTCCTCAGGGCTATCGTTCCTGGGCGACCTTGTGATCTCGCTGCCCACCGCGCGGGCGCAAGCGGAGGAATTCGGCCACTCGCTGTCCCGGGAGCTGGGCTTTCTGACCGCTCACGGCGTGTGCCACCTGATGGGCTACGACCATGAGGACGACGCGGGCCGGCGGGCGATGCGCGAAACCGAAGAAAGTGCGCTTTCCATGACGGCGCTATCGAGGGAGGGAAATCCATGACCGACCGGGAGCTTTTCGACCTGGCCGTAAAGGCGATGGACAATGCCTACGTGCCCTATTCCCACTTCCGGGTGGGCGCGGCCCTGCTTTCGGAGGACGGCCGGGTGTTCACCGGCTGCAACGTGGAGAACGCCTCCTACGGCGGCACCATCTGCGCCGAGCGCACCGCCATCGTCAAGGCGGTTTCCGAGGGCGCGACCAAATTCACCGCCGTCGCCGTGGCGGGCGAGGACGCGGACGCCTGGCCCTGCGGCATCTGCCGCCAGGTGCTGAATGAGTTTTCAAAAGACATGCGCGTGATCTGCGGCGCGCGGAAAACCGGCAAATTCACCGCTGTCCCGCTGACGGAGCTCCTGCCCCGCGCCTTCGGGCCGGAAGATCTGGCCTGATACCCGCCGTTTACGACGTATAAGGAGGACAACCCCTTGAAATTTCATTCCGGCTTTGTCGCGATCCTGGGCCGCCCCAACGTGGGCAAATCCTCGATCATGAACCGCTTCGTCGGCGAAAAGGTGGCCATCGTCTCCGACCGGCCCCAGACCACCCGCACCAAGATCATGGGCGTCGCCACCGGCGAGGATTGGCAGATCGTGTTCGTCGATACACCCGGCCTGCACAAGCCCCGCACCAAGCTGGGCGAGTACATGGTCCGGGCCGCCAGCGAGGCGCGGGAGGGCGTGGACGCGGTGCTCTGCGTGGTGGACGCAACCCACGTCGGCGCGGGCGACCTTGGCGTGCTCGAGGACGTGGGCAAGATGCGCTGCCCCAAATTCCTCGCCGTCAACAAGATCGACCTTTCCACCCCGGAGACGCTGCTGCCGGAGCTTCAGAAGCTGAAGGAAGTGCCCTTCGACCAGATCGTGCCGGTTTCCGCCCGGCGCGGCGACGGCATGAATGAACTGCTTGAGCTCATCAAGTCCGCCATGCCCGAAGGCCCGAAATACTTCCCGGACGACATGATGACCGACCAGCCCGAGCGGGTGCTGATCTCCGAGATCATCCGCGAGAAGGCGCTTCTCAACCTGCGGGAGGAGATCCCCCACGGCGTAGGCGTCGAAATGCTGTCCATCGAGACGGGGCCGACCATGACCGAAATCCACGCCAACCTCTACTGCGAACGGGAGAGCCACAAGGCCATCATCATCGGAAAGCGCGGCGCGATGCTGGGCAAGATCGGCACTGAGGCGCGCCTCGACATCGAGCGCCTTCTGGATACGAAGGTCAACCTGAAGCTCTGGGTCAAGGTGCGGGAGGACTGGCGCAACCGGCCGGGCGACCTGCGCACGCTGGGCTACGAGCGGCGGGACTAGCCGCCCATGGTAACGACGAGCGCTGTGGTGCTCAGGCGCAGCGACTGGCGCGATTACGACCGGATGGTGACGCTTCTGTCCCCGTCGATGGGGCGCGTCGAGGCGGTGGTTCGCGGCTGCCGAAGGCCGAAGTCGCCGCTCATCAATGCCGCGGAGCCGTTCTGCGCGGGCGAGTTCACGCTGGTGGAATCGAAGGGGCGCTACACCGTCACGAGCTGTCAGGTGACGGAGAGCTACTTTCCGATCCGCGAGGACGTGGACAAGCTGACCCACGGCGCGTATTACCTGCACCTGATCGCGCTGGCGGCGCTGCCGGGCGAGGAGAGCGAGGCACTCTTCTTCCTGTCCCTGAAGGCGCTGGCGTTTCTCGCCTATTCGGCGCTGCCGCCCGAGCTCACCACGGCGGCCTTTGAGCTGCACTACCTGTCGCTCCTCGGCCAGGCGCCCCGGATGGACAGGTGTGTCCTGTGCGGGCGCGAAGCCTCCGGCCCCTGCGCGTTTTCAGAGCGCCTCGGCGGCGCGGTGTGCGCCGCCTGCGTTCACGGGGCGGCAGAGCCGCATTCGCCGCTGTCCGAAGGCGCGCGGCGGATCCTTCTGAAGGTGCCGGTGACCCGATTTGACGTGATTGACAAGCTCCTGGGCCATCCGTCTTGGCCCGAAGCCGCGGCGCACGCGCGCCGCTTTATTTCAGAGCGCATGGAGCAGTTTCCCAGGGTACTGCCCGCGCTCGTTACGGGAGAAAAGCCATGAGTTTTCACCACATTCCGGTGCTGCTCCGGGAATGCCTGGACGGCCTCGCCATCCGGCCGGATGGCGTCTATCTGGATGGTACGCTGGGCGGCGGCGGCCATTCTTCCGAAATCATCGCCCGTCTGGGCCCCGGCGGGCGGCTCTACGGCATTGACCGGGACGCTTTGGCGCTGGAAGCCGCCGGCGCGCGCATCCGCGACCCGCGCTTCTTTCCCGTGTACGGAAATTTCCACGACGCGAAGGCGCTGCTTGAGGAAAGGGGCGTCACGCTTCTAAATGGCGCGCTGCTCGACCTCGGCGTCAGCTCTCCCCAGCTGGACGACGGCGCGCGGGGCTTCTCCTACCACGAGGACGCGCCCCTCGACATGCGCATGGACCGGAGCCAGCCCTTGAGCGCGCGCACGATCGTCAACGAGTGGCCGGAGGACGAAATCGCCCGGATTCTCCGGGAGTACGGCGAGGAAAACTGGTCGCGGCACATTGCCCGCGTCCTCTGTGACCGGCGGATGAAGAAATCGGTGGAGACCACCGGCGATCTGGTAAACATCATCGACGCCGCCATCCCGAAAAAATTCCGTATCAAGGATGGCAGCCACCCGGCGCGGCGCTCGTTCCAGGCGCTGCGCATCGCGGTCAACGACGAGCTGGCCCCGCTGGAGGGGGCGCTGCGCGACATCGTCGGCCTGCTCGCCCCCGGCGGACGGCTGTGCGTGATCTCGTTCCACTCGCTGGAGGACCGCGTGGTCAAAAATGCGTTCCGGTCCATGGCCGACCCCTGCGTGTGCCCGAAGGACATCCCCATCTGCGTCTGCGGGCGGGTGCCGTCGGTGCGGCTCGTCACCCGGAAGCCCGTCACGGCGTCGGAATCGGAGCTCAAGGAGAACCCGCGCTCCAGAAGCGCGTCCCTGCGCATCGTGGAGAAGCTGGAGGTCTCGTCATGAAAGAGCTCGTAACCCGGCGCGGGGCGGTACCGCTGCCTGCATTCTTCCCGGACGCGACCTACGGGGCGCTCCGGGCGGCGGGGTTCGACGACGCCGAAAGCGCGCAGGTACCGGGTGTCGTCATGAACACGTTTCACCTCTATCAAAGGCCCGGCGCGCGGCTGGTGAAGTCGCTGGGCGGGCTGCACGCCTTTACCGGCTGGCCGGGGGCGATACTGACAGATTCGGGCGGTTTCCAGCTTTTCTCGCTGATCCGTGAGAATCCCTCCTACGGCGAAATTCGGGACGGGGAGATCATCTTCCGGCCGGACAGCGGCGGCAAGCTGATCTTCACCCCTGAAAAGTGCATACAGGCCCAGTACCAGCTGGGGAGCGACATTCTGATGGCCCTCGACCTCTGCACCCATCCGGACGACGCGCCCGATGCGCAGCGGCGCAGCGTGGAGCTGACCGTCGCCTGGGGAAAGAGGTGCCGGGCGGAGTTTGACAAGCTGTTCTCCGGGAAGGAGGACAAGCCCCTTCTCTTTGGCATCGTACAGGGCGGCGGCGACCGCGCCCTTCGCATGGAGTGCGGCGAGCGCCTGCGCGAGATCGGGTTTGACGGCTTCGGCTTTGGCGGCTGGCCGCTCAGGGGCGACGGCACGCTGCACGAGGAATCCCTCCAATTTGCCGCCGAGGCGATGGACCCCGATAAGCCCCGCTATGCGATGGGCGTAGGGCGGCCGGAGGAGATCGTTCGCTGTGTCGACATGGGCTACACGCTCTTTGACTGCGTGATCCCCACCCGGGAGGCCAGGCACCAGCGGCTGTACGTGTTCCGGGACGGCTGTGACCGGCCTGACGCATTGCGCTCTGGAAGCTTCTACCGCTTCCACTATTGCCTGGACGACGCCCATGCCCGGAGCCCGAAGCCCGTGGACGAAAGCTGTGACTGCCCGCTCTGCGCGCGCTATTCCCGCGCGTACCTGCACCATCTGTGGAAGGTGGGCGACCCTCAGGCGCAGCGTCTCGCGACGGCGCACAACCTTCGTTTCTATCAGCGCCTGATGGCGCTCATCCGCGATGGAAACTGACCGCGCCCTTGAGGCGCTCATCGCTTCCCCGAAATACCGGGGCGTATACCGCGGCGCGGTGGAGCGGGTGTACCGGGAGATGCTCAGGCGGTACAAGCCCAAGGAGGCCGAGAAGGCCGCCAGGGCCGAACTGCACCGCATCACCGGCGCGTTCCTGACGCCGGGCGATCTCAAGAAGGCGCGCGCCCTTCTTGACGAGGCCGTTTCGGGCGACGGGAATGCGCTGACGCGGGTTCTCTCGCTGCACGCGTCCACCAGGGAGCGCCTTCACGACATGGCCGCGCTCTACGACCGGGCGCTGTCGGCGCTGGGAAGTCCAAAGACGGTTTTGGACCTCGCCTGCGGGCTCAACCCGCTGTACCTGGGCTCACTGGGCCTCGCGGTACGCGGCGTCGAGCTTCAGACCGACGCGGCGAACCTCGTGAACCAATGGGCGGAGGCGCTTGACTGGGATGTCCGCGTGACGCCGGGCGACCTCGTGGAAGATGTCCCGCTGCCGGAGGCGGACGCGACCCTCGTGATGAAGCTTTTGCCGCTCCTCGACAAGCAGCTGCCCGGAGGCGGCGCGGCGCTTCTTGAGCGACTTCAGTCAAAGCGGGCGCTGGTGACGTTCCCCACCCGAACCCTGTCTGGTAGGAATGTTGGAATGAAAGAACATTACGAAGCGTCATTTGAAAAAAACCTCCCCTTCGCCGCCCGCATCCTCGATAAGTTCACCGTGCCCGGCGAGCTGTGCTACATCCTGGAAATGGACCGGCGTTAACGCGGCAATTTTGTATGCGCCCGGCGCGGGCGGTATGCTTCGCAGCCGGGAAAAACGCGGGAAAGGACGCTATGGCCAAGCTAAACGTGGTGGCGACACCCATCGGAAACCTGGGCGACCTGACGGACAACATGCGCGCGGCCTTTGAGGGCTGCGACCTCATCGCCGCCGAGGACACCCGCGTCACGATGAAGCTACTAAACCATCTGGGGATCAAAAAACCGCTCGTCTCCTGCCACCGCCACAACGAGGGTAGGCGCGCGGAGGAACTGGTGGAGCGGATGCTCCGGGAAAATCTGACCGTGTGCGTGACCAGCGACGCGGGCACCCCCGCCATCTCCGACCCCGGCTACGCGATCGTCTCGGCGGCGCGGGCGGCGGGCATTGAGATTTCGCCGGTGGTGGGGCCTTCGGCGGTGACGGCGGCGCTCTCGGTCAGCGGGTTCCAGTCCGCCTCGTTCGCGTTTCTCGGCTTTCTGCCCCGGGAAAAGGCGGCGCTGGACGCGGTCCTTTCGGATTTTGAAAAGACCGGAATCCCGGTGTTCGTGGCTTACGAGTCGCCCCATCGGGTGGTGAAGCTGCTGGAGGCGGTGGCGGAAAAATTCCCGGAGGCAAAGGTTTTGGCCGCCTGCGACCTGACGAAGAAGTACGAGCGCATCGACGCCGGAACCGCGCCCGAGGTGCTGGCGGCGGTTCGGAGCAATCCGAACGCCGACAAGGGCGAGTACGTGGTGGCGGCGGAGTTGCCGCCCGCGAAAAAGGAGGATGCGCCTGAAAAGCCCAAGGACGCGGCGGCGGCGATCCTCGCGGCGATGCTGGAGGGCGCGGCGCTGAACGACGCGGCGGACGCGGCGCTTGACGACTTCCCCAGAAACGAGGTCTACCGCGCCAAGCTGCGGGTGAAGGAATTCCTTTTGGCGCAGCCGGGCGAGGAGGATTGATTCTTCGAGCGTGCAGAAGCCGCTGGTCTATGGCGGGTTGAATTAAAAACAGGCAAAAGCCCGCGCCAGCGGCGCTCTGCCCCTAAACCGCATTGCTCTGATGCCTGACCCTCTGATGAAAAGTCAGAGGGTCAAAGCATCAAAAAACCCGCTGGTTTTTTTGATGCGAAGGGAAAACCCCTGCGCGCGCCTGAAACTCTCTGGAATTTCCGGGCGGCGCGCTGACCAAAGGTGTGGATAGCGCCACCAGTGTCTTAACTGGTGGCGCTATCCCGTGCCCGGCGTACACGCCGCCGGGCACGATTGAAACCCTACGGGGCCTTTGTTGATGGTCTGACCCTCTGATGAAAAGTCAGAGGGTCTTTTTTGTCCGCCGCGCGCATATCCATCACCGGGAGCGTGACGGACATGCCTGAAAAGAGAACCTACCGGCACAGGCTTCGCGCCGGGGAGAGCATACGTCAGGTAGCGGCGGCGCGGGGCGTGACGCCGCTAAGGCTGATGGAGATGAACCCCTACATAGACCCCACCGCGCTTCGGGAGGGGCAGGAGTTGAACCTGCCGACGCCGGAGCGGGCGAAGCTTTGGCCGTTTCTGGCGGGGCTTCTCTTCCGGCGATCTCCCCGTTCCCCATAGAAAAAGAGCGCCCATGTGGGACGCTCCAGGCCTGCTATAATTCTCTATGTGCTCCCAACATGGGGAGAAATGTTGTCGTACCCTTCAATCGCGTGGCGATTTTTATAGCCCTCATGAGCTGTTTGCCGCGCCTTTGTCATCCTACGGTACCTGCTTCCATCGTTCCCGGCGACAAGAGCCATTGTTCCTTCGCCGCTTCTTCCATCGTTCCCGGCGACATGCGCGCCGGGAACGCAATTCATCCACCAGTCCGAAGACTGATGGATGAATTATTACCTTAAGTCAGCGAGCCGCCCGGAAATCCGAAGGATTTCAGGTGAGCGCAGAAAACCCACGCGCTGAAAGACGCGAAGCGGATTTCTGCGCCATCGTCAGCGAGCCGCCCGGAAATCCGAAGGATTTCAGACAAGCGCAGATAACCCACGCGCTGAAAGACCCGAAGGGGATTTCTGCGCAAAGCGTAGCGTCAGTCCCAATCCCCCGTGAACAGCCCCGGCTCCTCCTCGTCCTCGCCGAGGAGCGCCTTGCGCTGGCGCTCGCCCATCTTTTCGACGCCGCGCAGCTTTTTTTCGATCAGGCGGGATTTTTCCGCAGCGTCCTCGATGGACTCCGAGGCCTGCCGGATGCGCTTCTGGGTGCGCCCCAGCGCCTCGGCAAAGGTGGCAAACTCGCCGCGCACCGCGCCCAGGAGCGCCCAGACCTCCTCCGCGCGCTTTTCCAGCGCCAGCGTGCGGAAGCCCATCTGCAGCGCGTTGACCAGCGCCGCCAGCGTGGAAGGGCCGGTGAGGGTGACGCGATAGTCCCGCTGCATGCGCTCGGCGAGGCCGGGGCGGCGAAGCGCCTCGGCGTAGAGCCCCTCGCTGCCGAGGAACAGCACCGCGAAATCGGTGGTGCGGGGCGGGCGGATGTACTGGGCATGGATGCGCTCGGCGGTGCGGGACAGCTTCTTTTCAAGCTCCGCGCCCGCCACTTCGGCGGCTTCGGCGTCGCCGGAGTCCACCGCGTCGATCAGACGGTCATAGGCCTCGTGGGGGAAGCGCGCGTCGATGGGCAGGTAGCTGACCACGCCCTCCGCGCGGCCGGGCAGCCGGATCGCGTAGCTGACAGGCTCCGCGCCCTCGCCCAGCGGCACCTCCGCCTCGTACTGGTCGGCGGAGAGGATCTGGGAGAGGATCGAGCCCAGTTGGATCTCCCCCACCGCGCCGCGGGATTTGACGCCGGTGAGCACGCGCTTGAGGTCGCCCACGCCGCTGGCCAGCGCCTCGATTTCGCCGAGGCCCGTGTACACCTGCTCCAGCCGTTCGCTGACCAGCCGGAAGCTCTCGCTGACGCGCTTGTCGAGGGTGGAGGTCAGTTTTTCGTCCACCATCTGCTGCATCTGGGTCAGCCGCTGGGCGTTGTCGGACTGAAGGCTGGAAAGCCGCGTCTCCACGCCCTCGCGCAGCCGGTCGATGCGGGTTTCGCCGCTTAAAAGCCGGGTGTCCACCACGTCGCCGATGGAGCCAATGCGCTCCTCATAGGCGGAAAGGCGGGTCTCCACCGTGCGGCGCAGCTCCGCCATGCGGGCCTCTTCGTCCCGGCTGAGCTCCCGGAGCTGCCCGGCGAAGGTGTCCAGCTGGCTCTGCTGGGTGCGGCCCATTTCGCCCATGACCCGGGCGACGGAGTCGCTCATGCCGCGAAGGTTGGCGCCCAATTCCTCGCGGGATTTCTGCGCCGCGTCGCCGGTCTCGCCGCGCACGGTCTGAAACTGGTCGGAGAGTGCAGACTGCATTTCGGCCAGCCGCTTCTCCAGCGCGCCGGTGCGCAGTTTCAGCGCCGCGTAGAAGATCAGCGCCACGCCGGCCACGGCGAGGGCCACCTGCACGGCCGGGGTGGATAAAATCGCGATAAGGTCGCGCATGGAAATCCTCCTTCAGAGATCAGAGCGTCTCGGACTGGTAGGCGACCAGCGTCGCGTCGCGCACGCCTTCGGTGGCCATCAGGCTCTTCAGGAGGGCTTCCTGCCGGTCGACGCGCACTTCCAGCGTGATTTCGCTGCCCTGGGGGGTAACGGTGCGGCTCTTGAGCCGCTGGTGCTTGACGCCGCGCAGCGCGCCCGTCGCCGCGCCCTCGGCCCCCGGCGCGCACCGGACGACCAGCAGGTAGCTGTCCGGCGCCTTGGTGGTCAGCCGCGAGAGCACGAACACCAGCGCCGCGATGGCCACCGTGGCGAGCCCCGCCAGGAAGAACTGCCCCGCGCCGAGGAGGATGCCCATCGTCAGCGACCAGAACATGTAGGCGGTGTCCAGCGGGTCCTTGACGGCGGTTCGGAAGCGCACGATGGACAGCGCGCCCACCATGCCCATCGAGAGTTGGATGGAGTTTCGGATGCACATGACCACCGGCGTCGTGATGAGGGTCATGAGCACCAGCGTCAGCGCGAAATTCTGGCTGTACATCACGCCCTTGTAGTTCATCTTGTACACCCAGAAGATGAATAGCCCGGTGGCGAAGGCGAGCAGCATCGCGAACAGGATCGTCACCGTGGAGCTGGGCGTGATGGACATGGTGCTCAGGTCGAGCTTCGTCAGGTTGTTCATGGGGGGCGCCTCCTTTTGTATTGGCAACAGGCGTTGGGGCATCCGGGGAAGGGCTACCTTAGCGGCTCGAACCTTCGGCAGGCCACGTATTTGGAGATGGCGGCTCTGGTGGCGGGTGAGCCGGACAGAAGGCTTGCGATGGGGCCCGGCAGCACCCGGTCAAACTTGACCTCCAGCACCGCCTGGTCCACGTCGAGGGCCGGGACGGTGGGGGCGGATGGATCGAAGAGCCCGGTGCGCGGCCCGGCGCGCAGGCACCGGTCGATCGTGACGCGGGCGGTTTCCGCCGGGTGGCAGAAGGCCTCCCGGGCGTAGTCCACCAGCACCACGGGCCGAAGGAGCTTCGTTCGCATCTCGCAGAACAGGTCCTGGATCAGCGGGTTGTCCACCCGGTCGAGGCCGGTGGGGTCGCCGGAGGCGATCTGCTCGGCCATCCGCCGGGAGATCCGCGCGCTGTCCTTTGAGATCAGGTCGCCCAGCTTGCGCTTTCGCTCGAGCTGGATGATCCCATCGTCCAGGTTGTAGAGCCGGATGCGGTACTTGTCCCGGGAGGGGTTGCCCGCCAGCTTTTCGTAGTAGGCGCTGTCCCAGGCGTCGTCCAGGTACAGCGAGCGGACGAGGTAACTGCCGTCCGCTCCGGCGTTTTGGTCCCGCGAAAGCGCGGCGGCCAGTTTTGCCGAGAGCCACAGCGCGTCGGTGGCGCTTAGAAAGAACTTGATCTCGTGCCGGGGCGCGAAGGTGCGCTGCATGGTGCCTCCTTGACGCATTTGTTTCTTTGCCGGGGGGTTACGACACCTGGTCCATCAAGCGGCCGAAGTAGACGCGCATTTCGGCGTTCGAGAAGCCGCTGGCGCGCTTGATGTAGGCGAGCATCTTCTTCGGGCGCGCCTTGGCGTAGTTGTTGAAGGTGCGGATGGCGTTCAGCCAGCCCTTCTCATTGCCGCCCCATTTTGCGGTCTGCAGCGGCATTTCGGGGTAGAGCGCGTCCTTCCAGGCATCGGATTTTTCGAGAATCTTCGCGGTGGTCCACTCGTCGGCCATGAGTGCGCCCAGGAGCGTCAGGTAGCGCTTGCGGACGGAAGTGTTTTTCATCAGCGCGACGAACAGCGTGTTGTCGGTCTTGTTGCCGGAGCCCATGCCGCCCGGCTTCAGCCAGCGGCCGAAGGAGTCGGTGTCGGTGTAGAAGGCCCAGTCGGTGTCGAACACGATCCACCGCCAGCGGCCGTCGCCCTCGGTGGAGCGGTAGCGCTTGACGTTCAGAAGGTCGGTGTTGCCGATGAAGGTCTGCAGGGCGATGTACTCCAGGTAGTTGTCGAGGTCTATCCGCGCCTCCACCCAGGCGAGGTTCTCGTCCGTCTTGACGCCGTTCTTTTTGACGTAGGCGAGAATCTGCTCAAAGGTCTTGTCGGAGCCCTGCATGGTGTTGGAGTTGGCCTTGACGATGTCGATTTTGTCCGGGTCGGTCCAGCCCTCCCACTGGGCGATGGAGTACTTGTGGATGCGCTCGCGCATGTTGTAGTGGCCCCAGTACTGGCCGTTTAAGTACACCGCCACCGGCACCGCGTCCTGATACATGACGGAGGTGGGCTCGGCCAGCGAGGTGAGGAGCGCGTCGCGGTAGCGGGTCTTGTTGTAGTCCTGCCCGGAGGCGCGCAGGACGAAGGACTTGTACTCGGTGTAGCCCCGGTTCGGGAAAAGGCTCGCCCGGAAGCGGTTGTCGCCGTAGGCGCTGCGGGCGGAGATTTTAAAGGACTTCTGGTCCTGCATGCGGCTGTACTGGCCCTGCAGTTGCAGCCCCGCGCCCTGTGAAAGCACGGTCCGCCCGTCGGCGGTGAAGTATTCCACGTAGGCGGCGCGCTCCCACTCCTGCCAGAAGTTCGCGCCCTTGAAGGGGTACTTGAGCTTCTTCGGCCCCATGACCATCAGCCCCTTTTCGGAGTCGAACAGCCCGGAGGGGTCGGACACCAGCGAGATCACGCCCAGCGAATGCTTGTCCCCGAACAGATAGCTCTGGGTGTAAACCTCGGAGGGCAGAAAGCCGTCGGCATAGGTGCGCGCCCGGAGGATGGTGTTTTGGGAGATTTCGATGGGGCCCCGGTATTCTTCAGAGGATTCGCCCGGCGTCGACGCGTCCAGCGTGTAGCGGATGGTCATGCCCTCCGGGGCGGAAAGTGAGACCGTCACCGCGCCGGAGGTGAACCAGCCGCCGGGGGTGGAGAAATCCACATATCCGGCGCGGCCCTCGTAGGGCGTCTGGCTGTTGACCTTGCCGGGGGTTTGGCTTTCTAAATAAAAAAAGCCGTCCCGGCCGCTGATCCTGCCGTAGGATACGCCGCCATACTGGACGAGGAGGGGCATTCGGTCCAAGATGACGCCGTCCGGCGTCGCGAGCACCAGGGTCTCCTGCCCCTTCAGCGACAGTTTGAAGCTCGTGGCGTAGTTGTTTTTGGCGACGTCGGCTTTATTCTGTCCGGTGAGCTGCACCCGGAGGTATTCGCCCGCCCCCAGAAACGCGCCGGAGGGAAACTGCCACTTGCGCGGGCGGCTCGGGTCGTCCGACAGGCCGTAGCCGGAGAGGTCGACCGGCTTCATGCTCTGGTTGTACAGCTCCACCCAGTCGGAGGCGGATTTCGTGCTGCCCGGCTGCCGCGCCGAGGCCGCCGCCTCGTTCAGGAAGACGCGCGCCGGGTTGGCGGAGGCGAGAAGCGCGTCCATCGCCGCCGCACCCTCCCGGGTGTTCTCGGCGCCGGGGGTGGGCGCGAGCGCGTTCGTCCAGCCGTCCCCTTTGCGGGAGAAGGACTGGTCGGCCTTCAGAAGGCCGTAGTCCACCTTGTCGAGGGGCCGGCCCTCCGGATCTGACAGGACCACCGTCTCGCCCTCGGGGCTGAGCTTGAAGGAGGCGTCGAGTTCCGCGTCCGCGCGGCCGGAGGCGTAGACCAGAAGGAAGCCGCGGGCCGGGATCGAAACATCCGGGAAGCGCCACTTCATGGGCTTCGACGGGTCGTCCGACAGGTAGTGGCCCGCGAGGGAGACCTCCCGGTCGGATTCGTTGACCAGCTCGATCCAGTCGTCAAACGCGCCGCTTCGCCCGGCGTAGCTCATGTTCTCTGCCATGATCTCGTTTAGCTTCACGGGGCTGTCGGTGGCGGTGCCGGCGCTCCGGGCAAAGGCCTCCTGGGTGTTGGGTAGGCCGGGGGTGTATTCGCTGGAGACCTCCCAAGTGCCGCCCTCCGCCAGCCGGTAAACCTGATTGGCGGGCAGCGCGGGGACGGTGAGCGATTCCATGATGTCGCCGTTCGCGTCGAACAGGAGCACCTGATCGCCCTGGGCGCTGAGCTTGAAGGGTGCGTGGAAGGGGTATCCGGCGGTGTTTTTCAGGTCGTCGTCGCAGAAGACGACGGTGAATTCGCCGGGGCTCAGCGTAAATTCCGGGAAGGTGAAGCGCACGAGCTTGTTCATGTCGTCGGTCAGCGACCAACCGGTGAGGTCCACCGCTTCCCCGGAGGTGTTTCTAAGCTCCACCCAGTCGGGAAACGCGCCGGTCTCGTCGGCCACGGCGGACTTGTTGGAGCTCATGACCTCGGTGACGCGCACCGCGCCCACCGGCGCGATCGCCGCCACCGCCTTTTCGGTGTCCACGGGCGCGCGCATTTCACCGACGCCCCAAACGAACTCCATCAAATACAAGAGGACAAGCACCACCAAAGCGCCGCCGATCGAAAGCGCGATCGCCGCCGTGTTGCCTTGCGGAGCCTTCGCTGCCGCGCGGGGCGCGCTTTTCGGCGCGGCCTTCCGGGGTGCGGGCGCTTTTTGAGCCTTCTTTTGCAAAGGATGCCTCCGGAATGTCAGTTTAAGGTATTATACCGTATAATCGGTAAAAACACAAACGCAAGTTGGCCTCAGCCGAACACCGCCAAGAACCCTTCCGCGGTGGGCTCGGGCAGATCCAGAAAAAACACCCGCTCAAAGATGTCCTCGAGGCGGTGGGCGTCGGAGGAATGGAGGACTTTAAAGCCCGAGCAGTCCCCCGGGCAGGACAGGCCCTCCGTCACCTCCAGCGCGGCGAAATCGCTGCCGGGCGGCAGAAAGCCCAGCGCGTTCAAAAGGCCGTTCGAGCCCCGGTTGATGTGGGCGGGCACCGGCAGGCCGGAAAAGGCGCGGATCTCGCGGGTGAGGGCGTCAAGGTCCAGGTCGAGGGCGGAGATCAGGAGCCGGGACTCCTCGCTGGTCTCCTCGTCGTCCGCGTTCATGACGACCTGCCGACCGAAGAAGTCCGGCATGTTGGGGATATCCGGAAGCAGTGGCTGGATGCGCTGCGAAAAGGCCGTCGCGTCCGAAACGGTGCGGAAGTAGGCCAGAAGGTGTACTTCCTCCCGGGTATTCAGCTCCAGCCCCGGCAGGAGGTTCACCCCCATCGCGCGACAGGCCGCCTCCATAGCGGGCAGCTGCCGGGCGGTGTTGTGGTCCGTGACGGCGATGAGATCCAGCCCCTTCAGCCGCGCCATGCCCGCGATGTTGCCGGGGGTCATGGCGGCGTCGCCGCAGGGGGACAGGCAGGAGTGCAGGTGCAGATCGCAGTAGGCGCGCATATTTCTCTCCACGCGCCCACGAGGGGCGCGGCACCCGGTTTGGGCAACTAACCTATCGGGCGCGGACGATATATTGGCATGTCGGGCTTCGTGCAGACCTACCGTATTTCGACTCCGACTCGAAAACGTCTGTCCATGCGGGCGGGATTGCACGGGTTAGGATGAAATCCGGGATTTTGGGCGCAAGGCAAAGGGTCAGCCCCCGAAGGGTCATAATCGCTCCCGACGGCATGTACGTCGGGAACGGGATAGCGCAGCCAGTACGCATACTGGCGGGTTATCCGCACATTTGGTCAGTGCGCCGCCCGGAAATTCCGGAGAATTTCAGGCGCGCGAAGGGTTCTCTCCCTTGCATCGAAAACCCCCAGGGTTTTTCGATGCCTTGAGTCTCAGCTCTTCGTGATCCCGGCCCCGTACATCAGCCCGCACAGCTCGTAGGCCGCCTTTTCGCTGGAGAGGATCGCGAGGCCTTCGTTCGACGCGCGCTCGACAACCTCCTCCGGTACGGCGATGCCCTCCGGGACGATGATGGCGGCCATCTCCATCAGGGTCGCCACGGCGACCGCGTTCATGTGGGTCTGCACGGTGATCCAGGCCATGCCGCTCTTTCCGTGGGCCATGACCCAGCTCAAAAGGTCGCAGCTGTAGCCGCACGTGACTTCGCGGGTCTGGTCTGTTTCCGGGGTGAGGAGTTTCGAGTTTGTCAGTTCCGCAAGGCTCTGAATGTTCATAAAATCCTCCTGTTATGGGACGATTTGGATCGCAAAAAGGATGCGGTTTTCGCGTAATGCCCCGGGTCGTTATCCCGGTTCATCCAAGGCATCGAAAAAGCCGTAGACTTTTTCGATGCGAAGGGAAGGGACTGCGTGCGCCTGAAATCCTCCGGGATTTCCGGGCGGCGCACTGACCGGAGGTACGGATAACGCCACCAGTATGCGCTACTGGCGGCATTATCCCGTGTCCGGCGTACACGCCGCCGGACACGAATAGAAAGAACGACGAGGTTTGTCAACGCTCGGAATGCCCCGGGTCGTTACCCCGGGGCATCTAAACCCTTCCCTGCGCGCCTTGCGGAACCCATTCCCGGGGTTCGGGGGCCGCAGCCCCCGATTGATTCAAGGCAACCGGAGGGCGGCATGCACGGCCGCAGGTTGCGTTCCGCTTTAATGCGCAAGCCCGATCGCAAACCGAAGGTTTGAAGGGCTTGCGCTTACTGGATGAAAGACGCGCAAGCGGATTTCATCCATATTACTACATTCGCGTATTCTCCGACAGCCACACCATCTGCTTGGCCATCTCGCGCACGCGCTCCTTCAGGACGAACAGGCAGTCCGTCTCGTGGGCGTAGCCGCCGACGATGTCCTCCGCCAGCGCCTGGCAGGTGGGCGAGCCGCAGGAGCCGCAGTCGAGGCCGGGGAGCTTTTGGCGGATCTCCTCGATCTGGTCCATCATCGAAAGCGCCTTTTGCAGGTCGTGATCCAGCTGCATGGCCTTGACGGGGGAGATTTCGCCGTCAAAGTACAGCTTGCTGCGCAGGGATTCAAATTCCGCCCGCTTGATGTTCTCGTCCGGAATCTTCGCGGGCAGGCGGCGCACCAAGTCGCGGATGCGGTTCTTGGCGATGAAGCCGTTTTCCAGGGTCAGCGGGCCGCCGACGCAGCCGCCGACGCAGGAGAGCCCTTCGAAAAAGGTGAGCTCCGGCAGGCGGTTGTTTTCGATCTCCTCCAGCACCTTCGCCACTTGGTCGATGCCGTCCACGGCGAGCGCGTTTTCGATGCCCGCGGCCAGAGCCTCGCCGCCGGATTTTGCCCAGCCCAGGCCCAGGCCCGTGGCGCGGAAGGCCTCGTCGCCGTCCTCGCCGCCCTCGCCCGCCTGGGGGGCTTTTCGGATGTTGGTGGACAGGAGGCCGAATACCTCGACGATGGAGATAACGCCGTCCACCGCGCTGTCCAGGTGGCCCAGCGGGCGGCGGATGGCGGTCATCTTGGCGGCGCAGGGGGAGATGAAAAAGCAGCCGACCTCCTCCGGCTTCACGCCGTTCTTTTCGCAGAACTCGCGCCGGGCGGAGACGGCGGCCATTTCCATGGGCGACCGGACATCCACGATGTTATCGATCAATTCGGGAAAGCGGATCTGAATCAGCCGCACCACGGCGGGGCAGCTGGAGGAAATCAGCGGGCGCGGGCAGCCGGGCTGCGCCAGCCGCTCCTTGACGGCCATGGACACGATGTCCGCGCCGCGGGCGACGTCGTACACCTCGTCAAAGCCCATCATGCGAAGGCCCCGGGCCACGGCGGACAGGCTGGGCAGCTTTTTGAACTGCCCGTACAGCGCCGGCGCGGGCAGCGCGATCTTGTAGGGGAAGCGGTTGATGGCGGCCAGCGGATCGGTGGTGGGCACCTTGGCGTGGTGCTGGCACTGGCGGATGCACTCGCCGCAGTCGATGCACCGCTCCTCGATGATGTGGGCGCGCCCGCCGTGCACGCGGATGGCCTCCGTAGGGCATTGCTTGAGGCAGTTGGTGCAGCCGACGCACTTGGACTTGTCCAGCGTCACAGAGTGCATGTAGCTTGTCATAGCTTAAACCCCATCTCGATGGTCGTCCCCACCCCGACTTCGGAGCGGATGGAAAAATCCGTGGCGTTGCGCTTCATGTTGGGCAGGCCCATGCCGGCGCCGAAGCCCATCATGCGCACGTCGTCGGAGGCGGTGGAATAGCCCTCCTGCATCGCAAGGTCGATGTCCGGGATGCCCGGCCCCTCGTCCCGGATGTTGAGGGCCAGGTATTCCGGCTGGACGATGAGTTCCATCTCGCCCCCTTGCGAATGGATCACCAGGTTCAGCTCCACCTCGTAGGCGGCGATCGACACCCGGCGCACGATGCCCGAGTCAACCCCCAGCTTTTTCAGGATGCCCTTGATCTTTCTTGAGGCTTCGCCGGCGGCTGCGAAGTCCCCGGCGCGCACGGGATAGATCTCCCGGAGCGCGACGCTTTCGTTTTGCATCAGATACTATCCCCTTACCCCGCTGGGCAGGCCGCTCGAGAACAGCCTTCCGCAAGATTCATACAGCGTGTGCGGCGTGCCGATCACGGCGATACCAAGGTCGCCGGCCATCTCCAGCACCTCCTGGGGCGGGAGTTTGCCGCGGACGAAGACGATCATCATCACGTCCAGCATTTCGCAGGTGCGCACGACGTGCATGTTGGTCAGCCCCGTCAGAAGCACCATGCGCTCCTTGGGGTAGGCGAGTACGTCGCTCATCATGTCCGAGCCGCAGGCGGCCTGGACTTCATCCTGGGGGAGGGACCCGGAGAGCACGGTGGCGTCCAGCAGGTTGACGATCTGTTCCGCTTTCATGGGCATCATCCTCTTCGGGAAAATTTTCGGGAGGTTATCCGTCCCCCGCCAGCCGGCTCAGGAAACTTATGTGCCGAAGGCGGAGGTCAATGTAATTATACTTCATCTGGCTAGAAAAGAAAAGGGGCGATGTGCCCGCGCCCATCAGCATGGTGGTGGACGCGTCCTCAAAGGTGGCGAGCAGCGCCGCGACCTCTTCCGCCGCCTGGTTCGGCTCCCCGGCCGACGCCTTTTCGAGCGCCTCCCGCGCCTTCTTAGCCTCCGCCCGGACGGACAGGAGCGCCTCCCGCGCGCCGTTTAGGTCGATCTCTCCGGCGTCCAGCCGGAAGGCCGCCTCGCCCAGCGCATTCGTCCCGTCCCTGAGCGCGCGTTCCGCGCTGATCAGCGCGTCGGCCTGCGCGCGCTTGCCGGTCAGCCGGACGGCGATCTCCGGCGCTTCCCGCGTCGCGACGGAGGCGGCGAGCTTTTCCGTCTCGCTCAGCTTGTTCATGACCCGCCCGGCCTCATCGGCGGAGCTGTAGCCTGCCCCGGCAATCAGGTACTCGCCGGAGCCGGACAGGATGTACCCCGCCGCGCCCCGGGCCACGTACCGCGCGGCCTCGATCCGTGCGGTGGCTTCGTCCCCCGCCCGGGACAGGATCACAAGGCTCACGGACAGCGGCTGGATGTCCCAGCTCACCTGCTCCACCGGCGCGAGCGCCGCCTGCTGCCCCGGCGCCGAAACGCCCTCGGTGACGAGGTACATCGTCAGCGCGACGAGCAGCATCACAAGCGCCCATGCGGGCGCGTAGGGGTGGTCGCGCCGGACGCGCACGCGCTTCATCAACTGATCGCTCCCTTCCCAAAGGACATGTCTCCCCCTGAAGCGTATGCGCGAGGATGCGCGGGCACGCCTTTCGGATTGCTTACGGCCACATAAAACCTCCGGGGAAGTTTGTAAGCGATTGCCCTCGCGGGTACCCTTGCCCCGGACGGGACAATCTGGTATCATGGGCTAAAAGGGAGTGGAAGGCTTGAGACAGCATCTCGACACGGCCCCGGTGCTTGAAAAAATGCGCGCCGGGGGCGAATGCCCGTTGTGCGCGCTGAAACTGGATAACGAGGCGTCCTACGCGGATTATTTTCTCGGCGGATCGGTGATGGAAGTATCCACCCGGCAGGAGGTCAACGAAAAGGGGTTCTGCGCAAAGCACCTGAAGATGCTCTTTGACCGGAACAACCGGCTGGGGCTGGCGCTGCTCGAATCCTCCCACCTGAAGGAGACGGTAAAGCGCCTGAAGGCGCGGCCGAACCCGAAGCGCGGCCTGTTCCAGAAGAAGGAGGAGGCCCCGAAGGCGGGCTGCGCCCTGTGCGACCGGCTGGAGGCCACCATGCGCCGCTACGCGCTGACCGTCGCCGCGCTGTGGGAAAAGGAGAAGGAGTTCAAGCCGCTCTTTCAAAATGGGAAGGGCTTCTGCCTGCCCCATTACGAGATGATCCGGGACGAGGCGCCCGGCATCCTCTCCGGGAAGGCGCTCGAGGAATTTATCTCGGCGCTGGACGAGGTGGAGATGAAAAACCTCGAGCGGCTCATCGCCGAGGTGGACTGGTTCGCCCAGAAGCACGACTACCGTAACGCCGACAAGCCTTGGGGTGAAAGCCGCGACAGCGTCGAGCGGTGCATGAAGAAGCTCCGGGGGGAGGCCTGACCCTCCGAAAGGATTTAAGGATGTTTCGAGATTTTGAACCCCGCGACCGGGGCGCGTTTTTGAAGATGGCCGGTGCGCTCTACGCCTCCGGCGCGACCGCCCACGCCGTGAGCGGCCGGAATTTTGAAAGGACATTTGACGAAATCCTCGGCGGCGGCCCCTACGCCCGGGGGATCATGATCGAATGGGATGGGCGCGCCGAAGGATACGCGCTCCTCGCGCGCACCTGGTCCAACGAGGCGGGCGGCATGGCGGTGTGGGTGGAGGAAATCTACATATCGGAAGCGCTCCGGGGCCGGGGGATCGCCGGAAGATTCTTTCATTTTCTCGAAGCGGAGTACCCGGACGCCGCGCGCTTCCGCCTGGAGGTGCACGAGAGCAACAATCGGGCGATGGCGCTCTACGAGCGGCTGGGCTACGAAAGGCTGGACTATGTGCAGATGATCAGGGATCGGAAGGCATAGCAAATCCCCGGGGATCTTCGCCGGCCCCGTTTTTTTCTCCCCTGTGGCGTAACTGAAGGTTTCACAAAAATCCGGGGCGGCGCCGCCCCGGATTTGCGTGCGTCGTTTGGGGACGCCTCAAAGCGCCGCCCGTATCGCGGCAAGGCTCGCCTTGGCGTCCTCCATCGGGCTGACGTAGGGCTGATCCTGCTCTACCACCAGCCACTTGGCGCCGGAAGACACCGCCGCGCGGACGACGGCGGGCACGTTCTGGCTGCCCATGCCCACCGGGCGGAACCGGAAGGACGCCGGGAGGGGCTTGCAAGGGGCGGTCGGTTCGTCACAGGCGTAATCCTTCATGTGGACGATGGGGCAGCGGCCGGCGTACTTCTTCACGTAGTCCGCCGGGTCAAGCCCCGAATACTTCACCCAGCAGGTGTCGATCTCGGTTTCGAGGAGGTTCGCCGGTACCGCTTCGTAGAGGAAGTCCAGCGCGTACGCGCCGGAGACGGTGGCGAACTCAAAATCGTGGTTGTGGTACAGAAGCGTGATGTCCGCCTCCCGGCACAGCCGCGCGAAGCGGTGGATCACCGCGATCACCCGCGCGAAGCCCGGATTTCCGGGGCGCTCGGCGTCCAGAAGGTAGGGCACCGCGATCCACTTGCAGCCGACGGCGAGGTGGGTGGCGATCACCGAGAACATGTCCTCCTCGATGGCCTGAAAGGGGACGTGGCTGGACACGGCCTCAAGCCCCGTTTCATCCAGCAGCGCGCGCACGTCCTGCGCGCTGTGCCCGTAGAATCCGGCGAACTCCACGCCGTCATAACCCAGCGCGGCCAGTTGGCGCAGCACGCTTCCCAGGTCTTTTTCGGCTTCCTCCCGCGCGGAATAAAGCTGATAGGCGATCTTGGCCATGATACTTCCTCCGTTATCCGCTTTTTCGGTACCGTTTCCATTGTACGCAAAAACCCGGCGCTTCGCAAGCACCGGGCCTATCTTTATGCCCCTTAGTTCCGGAGGCTGTTCAGCGGCGCGGGGATGCGCCCGCCGCGGGCGATGAAGGCTTCCGAGCTGAAGGGATGGGCCGGGATGACCGGCGCGGAGCCGAGCAGCCCGCCGAATTCCACCCGGTCGCCCGCCACGGTGCCGGGGGCGGGGATGATGCGCACCGCGGTGGTCTTGCTATTGATGATGCCGATGGCGGCCTCGTCCGCTATGATGGCGGAGATGGTGGCGGCGGGGGTGTCGCCCGGTACCGCGATCATGTCAAGGCCCACCGAGCACACGCAGGTCATGGCCTCGAGCTTGTCCAGCGTCAGCGCGCCGCAGGCGGCCGCCTCGATCATGCCGATGTCCTCCGAGACCGGGATGAACGCGCCGGACAGCCCGCCCACGTGGGACGAGGCCATGACGCCGCCCTTCTTCACCGCGTCGTTCAGGAGTGCCAGCGCGGCGGTGGAGCCGTGGGTGCCGCACCTTTCAAGGCCCATCTCCTCGAGGATGTGGGCCACGGAGTCGCCCATGGCGGGGGTCGGCGCGAGGGACAGATCCACGATGCCGAACGGCACGCCGAGGCGCTTCGACGCCTCCTGCGCCACCAGCTGACCCACCCGCGTAATGCGAAACGCGGTGCGCTTGATGGTCTCGGCCACCACGTCGAAGGGCGCGCCCTTGACCTTTTCCAGCGCGCACTTGACCGCGCCCGGGCCGCTGACGCCCACGTTGATGCAGCTGTCGCCCTCGCCGGGGCCGTGGAACGCGCCGGCCATGAAGGGGTTGTCCTCCACGGCGTTGGCGAAGACCACCAGCTTCGCGCAGCCGATGCCCTGCCGGTCGGCGGTGGCCGCGGCGGTCTTCTTGACCGCCTCGCCGCACAGCCTGACCGCGTCCATGTCGATGCCCGCCCGGGTGGACGCGACGTTGACCGACGCGCACAGGAAGTTCGTCTCAGAAAGCGCCTCCGGCAGCGACTCTATCAGCGCCCGGTCCGCGCGGGTCATGCCCTTTTGCACCAGCGCCGTGTAGCCGCCGATGAAGTTGACGCCCGTCGCCTCCGCCGCCCGGTCCAGCGCCCGCGCCACCTTGATCGGGTTTCCCGCCGCGCCGGAGACGAGCGAAACCGGCGTCACTGAAATGCGCTTGTTGACGATGGGCACGCCGAATTCCCGCTCGATGGCACAGCCCACGGCCACCAGATGCTCCGCCGCCTTCGTCACCCGGTCGTAGACCTTTTGGGCGAGGATGTCAGAATCGCAGTCCGCGCATTCGAACAGTGAAATGCCCATCGTGATGGTGCGCACGTCCAGCTTTTCCTGGTCGATCATGCGCAGGGTTTCGAGAATTTCATTGGAATTGAACATACATGCTCCTTATCGGTAACGATTGCGCCGCCGGTTCCTCCCTGGGAATCGGAACCCGGTTCTCACACCCGAGGTCTTCCCCCTGGGGGATCGGGGGCCGCGCCCCCGGCATTGATCGTTCCCGGCGGCTTGCACGCCGGGAACGTGTTTATGGAACCAGTCCCGGAGACTGGTGGAAGAAACGATACCTGAAGTCAGCGGGCCGCCCGGAAATTCCGGGGAATATCAGGCCCGCGCAGGATTCCCGCGCGATGAAAAGACGCGCAGCGGATTTTCGTCGCTCAAGCCTGAAGTCAGCGGGCCGCCCGGATATTCCGGGGAATATCAGGCCCGCGCAGGCTTCTCACGCGATGAAAAGACGCGCAGCGGATTTTCGTCGCTCAAACCTGGTGCATCGCCTCAAAAATATCGCTGCGCTGGATGCGGATCTGCAGATTCAGCCGCCCGCCCAGCGAAGAGAGCTCGGTGGAGAGCTGCTCAAAGCTGCAGTCCGGGGCGGAGACATCCACCACCATCATCATGTTGAAGTAGTCCGATCGGACGGTCTGGGCGATGTCCAGAATGTTGACGTTGTGCTCGTAGAGAACCCGGCTCACGCCCGCGATGATGCCCTTGCGGTCAAGCCCCAGCACAGTTACGACGGCTTTGGCGACATTGTCCACGCGCTTCACTCCCTTTATCGGGTTATTGTATCAAAGCGGCGGCGGAAAGGCAAATGAAGCTTTTCGAAAGGCGGGCAAGCCCTTACGACTTCGCAGCCAACGATAGCCCTGAGCAAAACGGCTTTGTTGCGCTCGCCCTCGCCGGCTGATATAATCAGGGGGGAAGGCGGATGCGCGCAGGAGAAGGATTGGTGCGGACAAAATGGTCTATCTGGACAGCATAACGTTTCCCAGCGAGGACGAAGAATGGTCTTTTCGCATGTCGGTGAAGAGAACCTGCTACAATACCCTGTATCCGTTTTATACGC
Organism: Bacillota bacterium; assembly: GCA_023411175.1. Lineage (GTDB taxonomy): Bacteria > Bacillota > Clostridia > Christensenellales > Aristaeellaceae > JAEZHK01. Next base: position 27,997 of record JAEYPB010000015.1, read on the forward strand.
TGGCCAAGACGGGGTTGGAGCGCATTGACTTTGAACCCGTCACCATCTTGTACGGCGGCAACGGATCGGGCAAGACGACCGCGCTGAACATCATCGCGGAAAAGTTGGGCGTTCAGCGCAGCGCGCCCTACAACCGCTCAAACTTCTTTGAGGATTATGTGCGCATGTGCCGGGTACAACTGGAGGAGGCGATTCCGCCCCACAGCCGGATCGTGACCAGCGACGACGTGTTCGACTACATGCTGAGCATCCGAAGCCTCAACGAGGGCATCGACCGGAAGAAGGAGCTGTTGTTTGACGAGCATTACGAGGCGCGGCATTCCACGTTTCGGCTCAGGTCTCTCGAGGACTACGAGGCGCTTAAAAAGCAAAACAGCGCGCGGCGCAGGACGCAATCGGCCTTTGTCCGCGAGCAGGTGATGGAGAACGTGCCGGAACAGTCCAACGGGGAGAGCGCGAGCTTCTACTTTAAGCAGAGGATCGAGGCCGACGCGCTGTATCTGCTCGACGAACCGGAAAACAGCCTGTCGGCCGCAAGGCAGATTGAGCTCGCCGGGTATTTGGAGGAGTCCGCGCGGTATATGGGCTGCCAGTTCATCATCTCGACCCATTCCCCCTTCCTGCTGGCGATCAAAAGCGCCAAGATTTACGATCTTGACGCGCGCCCGGCGGACATCAAGAAGTGGACGCAGCTGGAAGCCGTTCGCGCATACCACGACTTTTTTGAGCGGCACAGGGAAGTGTTTTAGCGTTTTCGACGCGCCGGGTCGGAACCGGAACCCGGTGTTTCGGGAAGGACGGCCGACGCGAGTAATTTGGGGGGAGGTGATTTCATGGTGCTGCCGGAGCCGGTGGGCGCGGCCATCGCGCGGCTTGAGGCGTGCGGGTATGAGGCGGTGGCGGTGGGCGGCTGCGTGCGCGACCACCTGATGTTCAGGGAACCTACGGATTACGACCTGGCCACCAGCGCGCTGCCGGAGGAGGTCATGGATGCCTTCCGGAACGCCCGTGTGGTGCCCACGGGCCTGAAGCACGGAACGCTTACGCTGATAAGCGGCGGCATGGCCATTGAGATCACCACCTACCGGGTGGACGGCGCGTACCGGGATCATCGAAGGCCGGACGGGGTGCGCTTTACCGGGAGCCTGATAGAGGATTTGAAGCGGCGGGATTTCACCGTCAACGCCATCGCCTATTCGCCCGTCCGAGGGCTGATCGACCCCATGGGCGGCGGGGCGGACATCGAAAACCGGCTGATCCGCGCCGTGGGCGACCCGTCGGCGCGCTTTACGGAGGACGCGCTGCGCATCCTCCGGGCGCTCCGGTTCGCGGCCCGGCTGGGTTTCTCCATCGAGCCCGCGACCGCCGCGGCGCTGACCGCGATGGCGCCGTCGCTCTCGTTCGTGGCGCGGGAGCGGGTGGGCGCGGAGGTCGAGGGGATCGCTCTGGGCCGGGGTGCCGGGCCGGTACTCGCGGCGCACCGGGAGGTGTTGGAGGCGGCGGTGCCGGAATTTTCCTTCGTGGACGCGGCGGGCTACGCCCGCGCGCTTTCGCTGATCGACCGCGCACCCGCGGAGGCTGCGGCGCGCCTCGCGGCGCTCTTCTCGCCGCTTCGCGGCGGCGCGGCGGCGGCGCTTGAATCCCTCCGGCTTCCGGGGCGGATCACATGCCGCTCGCTCCGGCTCATCGAATGGCTGAACGCGCCGGATTTGGACCCGGCCCGGGCGCTGGGCGCGCTGGGCGCAGACGACGCGCGGGCGCTGTTTCAGATGCTTGGTGGCCCCGGCGCGGCCGTCACGGAGAGGCTGATCGCATCCTCCGCCTGCGTGACGATCGGCCAGCTGGCGGTGGACGGGCGCGACCTCGTCCAAATGGGGCTGTCCGGCCCTGCGGTGGGCGCGGCGCTCCAAAAACTTCTGGACGAGGTGATCGCCGGCGCGCCCAACGACCGTGCGGCGCTTCTTTCCAGAATTCGAACATTATTATGAACAATCGGCGGCGGCCATTTACTTCCCGGCGGGCGGGGCGTATAGTAAACTCGGGATGAAACGGATTGCGGGTGGCCGCAAATGGAGGTTTTGGTTTGTACGGCGAAGCGGATAAGAAAAGAGCGCTCGGGGCTCGGAACCGGGCGATGCGCGTTGTCTGGGTTGTTTGCGCGGTTGCGCTCGCGCTGACCGTCACAGGGTTTGTGATCAGGATGAAGTATCTGTCCCTCGCGGCGCTGATCCTGGGCGGCTGCGTGGTTTACGGCTGGGTTTCGCTGAAGGTGATGCCCTGGATCGCGTACCTGCGCCTGCTCCGGGAGATGGAATCCGGCCTGCGCAAGCAGACGGTCGGCGCGTTCGTCGCCGCCGGCGAGGACAGCCGCATGGTGGACGGCGTCAGCGTGCACGACGTCATGCTGGATGCCGGTCAGGACGCGGACCTGCTTTTTTACTGGGATGACGACAAGCCCCGGCCGGAATTTGCGCCCGGCCAGCGGCTGAAGGTGACTTCCTTTGGCAAATTCATTACCGGCTGGGAGAAGGTTGGACAGCCGGAAGGAGCGTGAAGGTGCGATGCAGGTATTGGTCTGCGTGACCGTACAGAAGTCCTGCGAGCAGCTGATCGAATACGGCGCGAGCATTGCGAAGGAACAGGGGCTGGGCCTTTCGGTACTCCATGTAGCGGGGCTGAGCGACAACTTTTTGGGAAACCCGGCCGAGGGCGAGGCGCTGGAGGCGCTATACAAGCTCTCCTCTGCCTACGGTGCGGAGATGAGCGTGCGACGCGCCGCCGACGTGATTTCGGAGATTGCGGCTTTTGCCCGCGCCACCGATTCGACTGTGATCGTGATGGGCCAGTCCCGCCGCTCGGGCAGGGACATCCCCGGTCAGCTGCGCGCCATGATGGGCGGCGCGGACGTGCGCGTGCTCTACCCGCAGACGGTGTGACGCAACCGAGTACTTATGGTGTAATTGTTTTTTAAAATCTTTTTGTAGAACCTTTGCGGCGCCCCGTTCGTCAGAGTTACATTGGATACATGATATAGGGGTGACGAACGTATGTACAACCGACAGGTGCCGCGCATCATCGCGTTTATGCTGATGATCGTCATGGTGCTGGCATTGGGCTTGGGCTCCGTCGCCGAGGTGGCGCCCGCAAACCCTGCGGGCAGCTTTGCTGCGCTTTCCCAGACCGCCGAAGGGGAGACGGGCGACGAGGTGGATGACGAGGCGGACGATTCGGCGGACGACGAATTGCTGGCTGATAACGAAGAGACGGACCAACCCGTCATCGAAAACCCAACCGAAGAGGAGCAATTCCTCACGGACCTCATGACCGAGCTGAACGTGGACGAAGCCAATGCGCTCGGCCAGGTCAACGGGATGACCCACATCCTCCTCGTCGGCATTGACGCGCGCCCCGGGCAGAAGACCGGCCGCAGCGATACGATGATGCTGTTGACCATCGACGCGGAGCACAAGAGCCTGAAGCTCACCAGCTTCATGCGCGATCTGTACGTGGAGATCCCGGGCCATAAGAACAACCGGCTGAATTCCGCTTATGTGTTTGGCGGGCCGGAGCTGCTCATCAAGGCGCTTAAAAAGAACTTTGGCGTCGAGGTCAACTACTACGCTGCGGTCAACTTCTCCGTGCTGGCCGACCTGATCGACCAGATCGGCGGCCTGGAACTGGACATCGAGTCCAAGACGCAGATGAAGTACATCAACCTCGTCATCAAAGAGGACAACGTGGTGCTGAAAAAGGCCTACCCGAAAAAGGGCATCAAGACCAACGACAACCTCTTGACCAAGACCGGCACCCAGGTGCTCAACGGCCGGCAGGCTCAGGCCTACGCCCGGTACCGGAAGGGCTCCAGCGACTTCCAGCGCACCGAGCGGCAGCGGATGGTGATCCTGAAGGCCATCGAAAAGGTGCGCGGCATGTCCATGCTGGACATCGGTAAACTGGCGATGGCGAACCTGGACCAGGTGACCACCAACCTGACCGTGGCGGACATCCTGCGCCTCGCGCCCGCCGCGTTCCAGCTGAAGGACACCGAGGTCAAGCAGCTGCGCATCCCCGTCAACAAGGGGTATTCGTCAAAGACCATCTCCGGGATGGCGGTTCTCGTGCCCAACCGCTCGAAGAACGTCAAGGCGCTGACGGAGTTCCTGCTGAACTGAACGCAAAAACAGGCCCCGTGAATCAGAGATTCACGGGGCCTGTTTTCGTTTTGGCAAACGTTGATGCGCCTTTCGCTGCGCTATTTGGCTGCGTTATACCCGTTCCGCTTCAATCGTTCCCGGCGGCGTGTGCGCCGGGAACGGCAATCCGCCGCCAGTGCGCACACCGGTGGCGGATTCAATACCTTCGGTCAGTGCGCCGCCCGGAAATTCCAGAGGATTTCAGGCGCGCGCAGCCTCTTTTTACGCGCTGAAAGGCGCGCGGCGGATTTCAGCGCCTACTTGATCGACCCCTCCACCATGCCCTTGATGATGTACTTCTGGGCGAACAGGAACAGGATGATGATCGGCAGCATGGCCAGCATCGCGCTGGTCAGGATCAGGTCCCACTGCTTCAGGTACGAGCCGACGAAGGCCGTGACCGCCAGCGGGATGGTCTGCACCGAGCCGTTTGAGCCGAGCACGAGGAGCGGCAAGAGGTAGTCGTTCCAGATCCAGATGCCGTTCAGGATCAGGACCGTCACCGCCACCGGCTGGAGCAGCGGCAGCACGATGCGGAAGAAGGTGGCGGCCTGGCCGCAGCCGTCGATGGTGGCGGCTTCCTCGAGTTCCAGCGGCACGCCCTTGATGAAGCCGTGCAGGATGAAGATGGACATCGAGCAGCCAAAGCCCAGGTACGCGAACGCGATGCCGTGATAGGTGCCCAGAAGCGGGACCCCGACGGCGGTGCCGAGGATCCTCAGCCACCGAACCAGCGGGAACATGACCACCTGGAAGGGGATGACCATCGCCGCGACGAAGGCGAGGAACATAACCGTGGACCAGCGGGTCTTGTTGCGCACCAACACCCAGGCGCACATGGACGAGAATAGCAGGATCACCGCCAGAGAGACCGCGGTGATGATGACCGAATCGATGAACGCGCCGAGGTAGTCGGTGGTGGGGTTGTTGAAGATGGTGACGATGTTCGTGAACATCTGGCCCCAGTTCTCCGGCAGCGCCACGGCGCTGTAAATGATCTCCTTCGCGGTTTTTCCCGCGTTCACCACCACGATCCAGAAGGGCACCATGAACAGGAGGAAGAGGACGACGCCCGTGACCTCGGCGGCGATCCTGCCGACGCCGCGCGAGGAACCCCGCTTCGCGCCGACCGCTTCGAGGGAGAGCGGGTTCTGCTTCATGGACATTACATCTCCACCTCCTTGCGCTTGTTGAAGTAGACCTGCACAAGCGAGAATACGACCAACACCAGGAAGAACACGACGGACTTGGCCTGGGCCTCGGCCATCTTGTTGGCGGCGTTGGCGGTATTGTAGATGTCCATCGCCAGGAGCTGGCTGGCCTTGACCGCGCCGCCCATGAAGCGGGCGCTCGGGCCGCCGTTGGTCAGGGTGAAGTTCATGTCAAACTGCTTGAAGGAGTTGGTCAGCGTCAAAAACAGCGAGATGGTGAAGGCGTTGGCCATCATCGGGATCAAAACGCGCCTAAGTCGCGTGAAGTAGCTGGCCCCGTCCACCGACGCGGCCTCCATCACGGAGGTGGGCACCGACTGGATGGACGCCACGTAGATCATCATGATGTAGCCGGCGTACTGCCAGGTGTTGACGAAGCTCATCGCCCAGATGACGGTATCGGTGCGGGCGATCATGGATTTCCCCAGGAACGGGATCGCCGTCCCCGCCAGCGTGAACACGTTATTGAACAGGAACTGCCAGATGTAGCCCAGCACGATGCCGCCGATCAGGTTGGGCACGAAAAAGCCCGCGCGGTAGAGGTTTCTCAGCCGCGCCTGCCCGGTGACCAATAGCGACAAAAAGAAGCTGACCAGGTTGACCAGCACCACGTTGATCACGGTGTACGCCACCGTCACCATAAAAGAATAAAGGAACTGGGGTTGGTGGAACATGCCCCGGAAATTTTCAAATCCAATGAACGTAATGGTCTCGCGCACGCCGTTCCAGTCCGTCATGGAATAGTAAATGCCCAGGAAGAACGGGCAGATGATGACCATGACGAAGGCGAACAGGCAGGGGAACATGAACAGTACGTCGACCGACATCTTTCGCTTCAAGTCGAGAAGCCCCCTTCGAGGCGCGGGCGAGCCCGGCCGGTAGTATAGGTTCCCGCGGTCCGGGAACCAAGATTCTGCCATCAGCGAGCTGGTGGCAGAACTATAATGCGCGGTGTTGTTTTACACTGGCGCGGGGGGAGCCGCCAGGCTCCTCCCGCGGGTTTGATCAGGTGTTGGGGGCAGTGGCGATGGCGTCGGTCAGGTCCTTGATGAGCACGTTCACATCGGAGTGATCCTGCGCAAACAGGTCGAACACCGGGCCCAGCACGTTCTGGCCAAAGCCGTCCGGCATGGAGCCGAAGCGCCAGTTGTAGTTGCCGCCCTTGGCGCTGGCTTCCACGAGCGCCGCGGAGAACTGGCCGGTGGGCTTCAGGGTGACGGACTTGAACGCAGGCACCATGCCCGCCTGGTTGACCATGTAGTCAGCGCCTTCCGGCGAGGTGGCCAGGAAGTCCAGGAAGTCCTTGGCGGCCTTCTGCTCGGCTTCAGGGGCGCCGCCGTTGAGGCAGTACCAGCTGGGCGCGGCCATGAACAGACCCGTCATTTCCTGCTTGTCGGTGAAGCAGTGGGAGATGTAGCCCATCTTGAAGGTGGCGCCGAGCTGCTTCATGTTGGGATCCGTCCAGTTGCCCTGGTTGATGAACGCGGTCTTGCCCTGCGCGAACGAGGACACCTGCGCGTCGTAGTTGCCGTTGGTCAGGATCTCCTGATCGGCGTAGTCGAACAGCAGCTTCACGTAGTTGGCGTAATCGGTCAGACGGTCCGCGTCGACTTCGCCCTTCAGGGCCATGTCGAGGTAGGTGGTGTCGTCATAGCCGATGCCGCCGGCGTAGTATGCGTTGAAGTTGTGGTTGCTCATGACCCACCACATGCCGCCGGAGATCGAGGCGGCCATCGAGACCACCGCGTCCAGGCCCAGGTCGGCCTTCATGGAGTCAACCTTCTCAAACGCGGCCTTGACCGCCGAGTAGGTGGTCAGCGTGGCGGGATCGATGCCAGCCTTGGCCAGGATGTCGGCGTTGTAGCCGAGGCCGAAGCCTTCGATCGCGACCGGGAAGCC
>JAEYPB010000042.1 GCA_023411175.1 Bacillota bacterium
CGGCATTTCCGTTGGCATCATTTTCACATTATTTCAATCCACGCGCCCACGAGGGGCGCGACAGAAGCGCCGTCGCTGTCAAGTCGGTGGTAGACATTTCAATCCACGCGCCCACGAGGGGCGCGACGCCTTCGCGGTAATGCAGGTCGATGATCTGGATTTATTTCAATCCACGCGCCCACGAGGGGCGCGACGCACATGTTGCAGGAAACCGAGAACGGCAAGGAATTTCAATCCACGCGCCCACGAGGGGCGCGACAGTAGGACTGCCTTAATCTCCGGCAATCCTCTTGTTCAAACCCTCCATATCCCCCGCCGCTTCCGCACCCAGACGGCCCGGATTGGCGCTCAACAAGCGGTTTGAACTGGGGAAAACTGGTGCGAACCTCCCTGCAAAGGGATGTTCACTTGGCCTTCGCACGCTTGGGCACACCGTGCGCTGAATGGATGGAAGCTGCAAAACCCGCCTTTCGCCCCCGCAGCCAGCCACGCCGCTTGGGCCGACGGCATTTCCATTGCGCTTCTACGCCGCACATGGAACATACAGCCCCAGCCCGGAACAATCCCGGCTCCGCCGCAGAATGCTGTTCAGAGTATAAGCGGTTCGTCCAGCTGCAATCCGCGCTCCACGCCAAAGTGGTCGACCTTCCCGGCAAAATTATCGCCGAGGCGATAAAAGCGGATGCTGTCCCGTTCGGGATCGATTTCCTTAAGCAGCGCGTGCTTGAGCCGGGTGAACTGGGTGTTGTCCACGCGGCACTCGAACACGGAGTTCTGCACGCGAATACCGCAGGCGACGCAATGCTTTGCGACCCTGCGCAGGCGGCGCTGCCCCTCCGGCGAGGTGATGTTGATGTCGTAGGTCACGAGTACGAGCATGCGTCCCCCCTCACTTCCAGAAAAACGGCGGGTATGCGTCCAGATCCCCTCGGATGTGCCGCGCGAGCAGCAGCGCCTGCGCATGGGGCACAAGACCCCACTGGATTTTCTCTTTCAGGAAGGGATGCGTCAGCGGCTCCTGCTTGAATTTCTGCCACGCGGCGAGGAAGCGCTTGCGGGCGTCGTCCTTCAGGTAGAAGGCGCCGTTCTCCTTCTGGGAAAAATCCTCCGCGGCGACGACGCCCAGGTTGATCTGCGTCACGGCGAACCGGTCGGCCACCGGCGCGCGCAGTTCTTCCAAGAGGTCCAGCGCCAGCGACAATCGCCCCGGCCGCAGCTGGTGCAGAAAGCCGACGTAGGGATCGAGGCCTACGCCCTCCAGCGCGCCGGCGATTTCGCCGGTCAAAAGCGAATACGCAAAGCTCATGAGCGCGTTAACCCGATCCATCGGCGGCCGCCGGCTGCGCCCGTCGAATCGGAAAGCGCTTTCGCCGCGCAGGATGGTGTGGTTGAACGCGCCGAAGTAGGCCTTGGCGGCGATGCCCTCGAGGCCCATCAGCGATTCTATGGAATCGGCCGCGCCGAGGAGGGACAGCGCGGAGCGCATTTCCTCCACGGCGGCGCGGACGGCTTCGGCGTCCACGCGCTGCGGGTGGTCCCGCTTTGCCCGCTCCAGCCGCCAGCGCGCGTTGACGATCTTGCCGGTCAGGAACATTCTGGCGAGGGGCAGCGCCTGCTCCGGGCGGGCCGCCCAATCGTACTGCGCCTTTCGAAGCAGCACATTGCCGCGCACCGGCCCCGCGACGCGGGATAAAAAGCGCCCGTGGGGCGTAAGAAAGCTGAGGTCGATGCCCCGCTCGGCGCAGGCGCCCATCAGCGCGGGGCTCGCGCCCCGGTAGCCGAAGCAGACCACCCCGTCCAAGTTGATGAGGGGCACGCGGCCGAGGGTCTCCTCTCCCTTCTGGACGAGGATGGTTTCGCCGTCCAGCGAAAGCCACGCTTCGGGGTTCGTGACGTAGAGCGTGTTGTTCAGCCGCTTCATAGCGTTTCCTCCGCGAGCACCTCCGCCACGTATTCGGCGGCGGAGGCGGCCTTCATGAGGTCCGGCCTGCAGATCTCCTTCAGCGAGCAGCTGCCGCAGGCCTTTTTCGGGGACACCCTGGGCGTGTGTCCGCGCTCGACGAGGCCGTGCATCTCGCAGATGGCCGAGCGCACTTCCGCGCGCAGCTCGGGCGTCAGGGGCACCTTTACGCGCCTGCGCATCTCACCGTAGTAAATCGCGCCTTCGGGGATATCGGTCACGAGCATCTCCTCCAGGCACAGGGCCTGCGCGCACAGCTGCCATTCGTGCGCGCCTGTGGGGTCCGGGTGGCCGCGCTTGTACTCGACGGGGTAGACCTTCCACCGCCCCGGCCTCCCTTCGATGGGGACGCCGTCCTCCGCCTGGATTAGCTCCACCATGTCGCAGGCGCCGGTTATCCCGAGCGCCTGCGACCTTACGGGCATCCCGCGGGACAGGAGCACCGCACCCCGCTTCTCGGTAAAGCCCTCGTCGTGGACGAGTTCGTGCATGTAGTGGCCCTCCAGCGTCAGCGCGTTTTCCGCCCACTGCTGCTCGATGTGCACCAGCGCCCAGCTCCGCCGACAGAAGCGGAAGTGGTTGAGCCCGGAGAGCATCAGAAAATCCCGGTCGTCATTCACCGTCGATGACCTCGGGGACGAGGCCGGGGAGGTCTTCCGTGGAGACGGAGAGCCCGTCCTCCGAAATATGCAGCGTTCTCTTCAACTTGGCCGAGGAGTACTGGCCGCTGGGGCAGTTGTGCCGCCACCAGACGAGCTTGGTGACCTCCATGCTGCCATCCGGCCGGGCGGAGGTGGCGTCGTTCCGGAACAGCGTGCGCAGCGCCTCCTTGAGTTTTTCGGCGTCTTCCTCGGAGAAGCCGGTCTTCTGCGCGCACTGCACGTTGATGGCGCCGAAGGTCAAATACACGCCGGCGTCCACCCGGTGCTTCATGCCCATGGTGTCGGAGCCCTTCCTGTCCGGGTCCGCGCCGGTCTCCAGGTTGACGGACTTGGTGATCTGGGAACTGGTCACGGTGACCGGCTCCCGGCTGAAGGCGGGCTGGATGGACACCGGGCCGCGGATGCCGATGGAGACGGCGTCGCTTTCGTCCTCGCCGGACTTGCCCTTTTTGAAGGCGAACACCTGACCGAAGGCGCGCACGTCGTACCAGAGCTCGCAGGCCTTCTTCGCGTACTCCTGCCTGAGGCCATTCTGGGCGAGGGCGCGCAGTTCCGGCTGGGCGTCGGCGCGCTCTTTCAGCGAGCGGAAGCCGTCGCTTCTGCGGTCGTCGGACTGGACGAAGATCGATTCGCCCTCATCCAGCAGCCGGTTGCGGATTTTCCGCTTCAGGCAGACGTCCGACACCTCGCCGAGGCCGTCGTAGGTCGTCCGGGGGCGGTTGCCGTCCAGAGGGTCACCATTGGGGTTTGCGTTGCGAACCGTGAAGACCAGCGCAAAGTCAATCTTGTTATTCAGCGTCGTCATGTGTTTTCCGCCCCTTTCGCGTCTTCCTTTTTGGTGAACAGCGCCTGGCGCTGGCAGTAGTAGCCATGAAGATAGAGCCCGCCGAGGGGCTGTCTAGACTCCCTGTCTTCCTCTCTGAAGAGCATTTCGACCTGACCGATGAGCTTCCGGTAATAGCCGCCCTTGTCGCTGAGCTTCGCCATGTAGGGTCGGATCAGGATTTGAAGCCTCGGCCACATCTCAAAGGGGCGCTGCTGGAACATCTGCATGTACCGGACGGCGTTGGTCTGCCGGGGCGCGTCCCTGTCCATCGCGCTGTACTCGACCATGTCGCAAAGCGCCAAAAGACGCCCGTACAGGTAGTCGCGGTCGCGGCTCTGTTCGTTGAGTCCCATGTCGTATACCTCCTTCCTTTGTTCCACTTGCTGCATTCGGAACAGCGCGCAGGCCACAGACAGCGAAAGCCGCCATTCGTACTCCAGCCAGCGCCCGTCCTTGTTGGTAAAGCCCCGGGGCGCGCCGGCGCGGCGGACGGCGCTCAGCACGATGTCGTGGGGCAGATTCGAGCCGTCCGCGACGCACCGGAGCAGCCGCAGCCGCAGCTGGCGCATCAGCTTGGTCGCGGCCTTTTCGCCGCGGTTGTCGCCGCGGGCGATGTCGCTGGTGGACTTGCCCAACACGGCGGTGGCGATTTCGAGGGGCGATGGCGTAAAGACATGCGTTGTCATCCGCCGGTTTTCCTTCGGCCCCTCGATGCGGCGCACTTCCCACTTGCAGCCGCCGAACCAGCGCGCGAGCCGCTGGGCGTACTCTCCGCCGGGCAGTTCCTGATAGTAGTTGACGGACATGCGGCCGGTGGTGGCGGCTTCGAGGCCGAGGATCACCACGCGGTCGGTCCGCTCCTTCTTCCAGCCGCCCAGATCCCGGGTAAGTCCGTCGGTGGCTTCCGCGATGACGCGGCCGTAGGCCTCGAAGGTGTCCGCAAGGCGGACGGCCTCCTCGTCCAGGTAGCCGAAACCGTCGTCCTCCACAGGCATGGGCACTTCCCGCCCGCCGGTGGACCACGCCACCACCTTCATGCCGTAGCGGTCGAAGCCCTGGCGCTTCAAAAGCCAGATCAGCGCGTTGTGGGCCTTGATCGAAGCGTCGAAACTGACCGAAACCGCCTGGGCCGGATCCTCAAAGCGCCCACGGTACTGAAAAACCGTCTTATCGTCCTTTGCGGAGATCAGTTTGGCGTTGCCCTGCAGCTTCGGATGGTTTTCCAGCGCGGGGAGCGGTTCGCCCACCACGTAGCAGAGCGCCGCGCCGCCCATGCGCCCGCTGAGCCGCCGAAGCCAGCTTTCCTGAACGTCCGCGCGCCGCCAGAGGGCCGTCTCCTCGGTTTCGTAGCTCTGGATGGAGAAACATACGATGCCCTTCTGATCCTTCTCCGCGTCCACGGAAAAGCCGGAATCGGCCATGTCCCGCATCAGGCGTTTCTGAGCCAGGTAATCCCGGAGCAGCGCGAGCTTCGGCGGCGCGTCCGGCTGGGCGCACCAGTCGGAGAGCTCCGCGATGTAAAGGTCGTAGAAGAGGTTTTCTCCCTCGAAGACGTCTCCCGCCACGTACCGGAGCTGCTCGCAGAGCGGATAGGGACAGGGTTTTATGGTGCGCCCCTCCGCCTCGGGAGAACTGGGGACGACCTGGGTTTCTTCGCCCTTTTCGAAGCGCGCCGCGTGAGCGAAGCCGCCCGCCGCGGTCAGCGTGACGTGGATGGCCGCCTTCTTTTCGATGAAGCCCGCCGCCACCAGCGGATGATCGCCGTCCGTGAAGGCGTCGGAGCCCAGCATGTTGTCATAGGTCTGGCACAGGTTCTGCATCCAGCCCATCCGAAGCGCCTCCCTTCCATAGATCGACGAGCCCTTCCTCCCCGAGGCCGGAGAAGTTGCCGTCGCCAAAGGCCTTTGCCTTCATCGGGCGGATGTCCCTCGTAAGGCTCGGGTCGCATTCGTCGGGGGACGGAAAGCGGATGAGACCGTTCTCCATGTACGCGCGCCACAGCCTCACGGAAAGCATGTCCCGCCCGGTCTCGTCCGGGTAATTGAAGCCGTGCACCATCAGCCCAAAGTCCAACCGGTCGGTATGATCGTAGAAACTCTCGCCTTCGTCGAAGGCGCAGGGCTCCACATACCCCTGGCACTCCCGGGTGCCGAGGAAGATGTCTCGCCGCCCGCCCCGTTCGATCATGCGCCGCGCGATGTTGTGGTGCTTGTGCTCGTCCCGGTCGTGGGCGAGCTCCGGCCGGTGCTCATTCCAGACGAAGTGGGCGCGGACGTGGTAGCACACCTTGCGAAGGTAGGTGTACACGGAAAGGGTGTTGCCCGAGTCCGTGTAATTGATGGGGCGGATGTTCTTCGCCTCGGTGCGAATGGGCTTCATCACACGCGCCTCATCGATGACCCAGATCAACGTAGGCTTCCAGTAGATGCTTTCGACGATGCCCTTGAGCGCCTGGTAGGTCGGCACCTGATAGGAGAACTTCTCCCCGCCCAGGCGCGTGACCGGGTCGCTGAACAGCGCGTATTCGCCGTAGACCTTGAACTCCACCTGATTTCTGTGCTTCAAATGCTCACCTCCCGTCAAATCTCCAGATAGTCCAGTTCCCCGCTTTCGAGGCGCACGCCGGTCGCGCCGTCGTAAAACTCCTTTCTCAGCGCGATGGCGCCGGTTTCGCCCAGGCTGTACAGCGCGCCCCGTGCCTCTAGCGCCCGGAATGCGTGCTCGTACAGGTTTACGCTGTACCGCTGCGCGCGGCGGAGGAGCGCGATTTCGTCCTTCATGGACGGCGCGGTGGCTAGCGCCAATGTGATCTCCTCGCCCGCTCCCCAGGGTGTGAGGACGCTCCGGGTGGGCGCGTCGATGACCTTGAAGTGCTCTCCGGATGCGCGGAACCGCTGGCGAATTACGAGGCGGGGCAGCGGGTCCTCCTTCCGGTCCTTGGCTGCGAGCGCGCATTTTTCATTCCCTGAAAGCATGTCGAGGAGGTTCGATTCCCACCTGTCCTCTTTATACGGGTAGGACAGGTCTGCCTCAAACACCTTGCGCTCCTTGTCGAAGTAGCGCGCGATGACCGCCGGATCGCCGGGCTCGCCGGGGTTCGTTTCGAGATAGCGCAGGATTTCGTCGGAAATCTCCTGCCCTTTCCTGATTTCGGTCAGCCTGTCCAGGCTTTCCTCCTGAAGCTTCCAGATGTATACCGTGCCGAGGGACTTTTCTCCGTTCCGGTTGCAGCGACCGCCCGCCTGAATCACGCTGGGCATCGACGCGAGGCTGCGCACCACCACCGGAAAGCTGAGGTCCACACCCGCTTCGATCAGCTGCGTGGAGATGAGCAGCACCGGCTTTTTTGCGTCCAGCCGCGCCCGGATTTCCGCAAGCACTTCCAACCGGTGTGCCGGGCACATTTCGGTGCTCAGGTGGGCGCACCAGGCATCCGCCCCCACGAGATCGCGGGCGCGCCGGAAGATGTCCCGCGCCACCCGCTTGGTGTTGACCACCGCCAGCACCGCGCGGTGTTCCAGGTAGAGCGCGGCGAGGTCCGCCGCGGCCCGTTCGTTGCCCCGGGGAACGTGGGATTCATCCGCGTACGAGACGCGCCGAAGCGCGCCGAAAAGCGCGGGCACGTTGGGGATCAGCTCCCGCCTCTCCAGGTTCAGGCTGGGCTGTGTGGCGGTTAGAATCAGCGCGGTGCAGCCGCAATTCTCCACCAGAAACTTCAGGCTCTCCTCGAACAGGCGCGTGCAGTTCCTGGGCAGCGCCTGAACCTCGTCAAATATGAGGACGGAGCCCGCCAGCGCGCGCATGCGCCGGGCATCGGTGTTCTCCTTGCGGAAGAGGGCGTTCAGATACTGCACCATCGACGTTAGGACGACGCCATCTTCCCATCGCTCCGTCAGGCGGCGATGGGCGGCGTACTCCTCTTCGCTTTCTTGCGTCACGCCGCTGTGGTGTTCCAAAATGTCATAGCCGCCCAGCGCCTCGCGGATGACCGCGGCGTTCTGGTCCAGGATTGTATTGTAGGGGATGATGTAAAAGACGCGGCGCAGGCCGATTTGGCCGGGGTTCCCTGCGCTAGATTCCTTCGCCGCGTGGGCGAGGGCGAAGCGAAGGCTGGCCAGCGTCTTACCGCCGCCGGTGGGCACGGTGGCCGTAAAAATGCCCCGAGGGTGTGCCGCGCCGCCTGCGAAGGCTTTCAAAATCTGCGCGCGGACGTCGTTGACATGGGATTTTTTCGTGAACCTTTCCACCATCCAGACTTCGAGCGCGCCGAGGAGCGCCGACCAGTCCGGCGGGTCTTCTTCGGGAAACACCGGCGCTTCGCCGCGTTCGAAGGCGGCGGAATCCCACCGGTCGGCATCCACCACCGCGCTCAGGATCAGCCGAGAAAGCATCCCCCCCGCGAAATGCTGGCCGCGCCTTTCCCCGCGATCGAGAAAAGCGCGCACCTCGCCCCGGGCCGATTCAAACAGCGCGTCCAGCTCTTCGGGGCCCGCGACCTCCGAGAGGAAGTATTCCCGCGCCTCGCGATAGCCGATATCCCGCTTCACGTCCTCACCGAGGGCGCCCAGGTAAGGAGAACCCCCTTCGGCGTTCAGACAGTCGGGAAGCCCGGCGTGGTGTCCGTAAACCGCCATCGAGACGACCTGCGCCGTCAGCCGTTGCCAGCTGTCTCCGTGAAACCACCGCTCGTGGGCATACATCGCGCCGGCGGGCGCGTGGGCGGGGCCCGCTCTCTTTTCACCGGGATGGCCGTGGCACCAGATCAGGTAATCGCGAAATCCCGGCGTTCCCTTGCCGAGGTCATGCAGCAGCCCGGAGAGCCGCGCCGTTCTCCCGAGGCCCAGCGGCTCCAGCGACTTTTCCGCCAAACACGCCACGGACCGGACGTGCTCCCGCAGGGTTTGGCGCGTCCCGTCCGAACCGCGGATGTGCGCAAGTATATGATCGCCCCCTTTTTTTGCACCTATGTTCCATTATACGGTATAGCAGGAATACGATCAATACTTATGTATCTACTTATACAAATATTTTGTCGAATATGCTTCTTATGGTCATTATATGTGCATGCGGAATATGGCGCGGGGACGGCTGCGCCCCGCGCCTTACAGACCAAATTGCCCCATCCGCACGCAGCGTCGATGCGCCCACGCCCGCGGCTCGATTGCCGTCACACCGGGTGCGCGGCACGAATGCTCCCGCGCTCTACGCAGTACGAAGATTCGACGCCCGTCACGTTGCGCAGCGCGAATGCTCCGCCGCCTGAGGTGCGCAGCGTCGATGCGCCCACGCCCGCGGCGCGATTGCCCGTCACACCGGGTGCAAAGAACCCTCCGAACGCAGCGCTAATACTCCAGCGCTCTGGGCAGCTGCTTCGCCTGCGCGATCCAGTCCGCCACTTCGCCCTCGCCGGGCAGCCTGCGCACCAGATCCTTTTCGTCGTTGATCTCCTTGAGCTTCTTATGAAGGTTTTCGGGGTTCCGCTGCGCCAACTCCGGCACGGTATCCACGCCGGCCTCCTCAAGAAGGTCGGCGTACTCGCTGCCGATGCCCTTGATGCGGTACAGATCCGCGTGGTTCGCCCACTCGAGAATCAGCGTCACGGAGATGCCCGTCTTTTCCGACAACGCCTCCCGGTTCGCGGGCGTGCGGCAGGCCGCAAGATACTCCTCCACCGTCTCAATCCCCGCCGCGTTGAGCTTGCCCTCGTACACTCCGCCGATGCCCTCGATATCGCTCAGCCTTGCCATGATACACCCTCCCTCTCATTCTCGCTGCGCACCAACGAGCTTCATGTTAAGTATATATTCATTATGCCATGCTTTTCCATTAATACAATATGCATAGCGCTGTTCCGCTGCGGCGATAAGGCCCGCGCTTTCACGCGGGCCTTTAGAAGTGCATCAGGCCACCTTGATCTTGCGGGTGCGCTTTTTGATGACGTCCACATAGACCGCGAGCAGGATCACCGCGCCCTTGACCACGTACTGCCAGAAGCTGTTGATGCCCAGAAGGTTCAAGCCGTTGGACAACACGCCCATGATGAGCACGCCGATCACGGTGCCGCCCATCGCGCCCTGTCCGCCCAGCATCGACGTGCCGCCGAGAACGGTGGCGGCGATGGCCTCCATCTCCTGGCCGTCGCCCGCGGTGGGCTGGCCGGAGAACATGCGGCTGGCCAGCACCACGCCGCTGATGCCCGCCATCAGGCCGGAGTAGGTGTAGGCGAAGAACAGGATGCGCCGGGTGTTGATGCCCGCGAAGCGCGCGGCTTCGCGGTTGCCGCCGACGGCGTAGATGTGCCGGCCGAGCTTTGTCCGGTTCAGGATGTAGGCCGTGAGGGCGATGAACACGGCGGAGTAGATCACCGGCATCGGGATCGGGCCCAGGTAGCCGGAGCCGATGAAATTGAATTCGTCGCTCATCACGCGGATGGGCGAGCCGCCGGTGTACACGTAGGCGACGCCCCGGGCGATGTTCATCGTGGACAGCGTGACGATGAACGGCGGCAGCGGCGTGGTGGAGATCAGATAGCCGTTGAACGCGCCGAAGATCACGCCCACGAACACGCCCATCAGGCAGGCCGGCACGACGCCCCAGCCGTTGAAGGCGATCAGGCCGCCGGTCACCACGCCGGAGAGGGCGATGACCGAACCCACCGAGATGTCGATGCCGCCCAGGATGATGACCAGCGTCATCGCGCAGGCGAGGTTGGCGTTGATCGACACCTGCCGGAGCACGTTCAGAAGGTTCTTCTGCTTGAAGAACAGCCCCTGCGTCAGGTCGATCGACCCGGCGGTCAAAATCTGCAACAGTAACATGATGGCGACAAGGCCGATCAGGATCGCGCCGTTGTCCTTGAAGTACTTGGCAAGGAACCTGCTGACCCCGCCGCCCGGATGCGCCAGAGTGTTTACTTTCTGAGTGTTCATTACATTCCCTCCGTCGCCAGGAACATGATTTTTTCCTGAGAGAGCTCCTCGCGGGGCAGCATGCCCTTGACGCGCCCGTCGCCCATGACCACCACGCGGTCGGACATGTTGATGATCTCCGGCAACTCCGAGGAGATCATGATGATCGCCACGCCCTTGGCCGCCAGCTCATTCATGATGGCATAAATTTCAGCCTTGGCGCCGACGTCGACGCCGCGGGTGGGCTCGTCCAAGATCAGCACCTTCGGCTCCGTGGCCAACCAGCGGGCGATGATGACCTTCTGCTGGTTGCCGCCGGAGAGGTTGCCGATCAGCTGCTCGGGGCTTGGGGTCTTCACCGAAAGCTCGCGGATGTACCGGTCGACGATGGCGGACTCCTTCGACCGAGAGACGCGCAGCGGGTTCATGAACTGGCGCAGCACCTTGAGCGTCAGGTTGAACCGCACTTCCTTGACCGGGAAGAGCCCTTCCTTCTTCCGGTCCTCGGGAACAAGGCCAATGCCCAGCGCCATCGCCTCGTCCGGCCGACTGATGCTCACCTTATTGCCGTACACGTAGATGCTGCCGGCGGCGATGGGGTCCAGCCCGAAGATCACGCGCACGATCTCGCTGCGCCCGGCGCCCACGAGGCCCGCGAGGCCCAGAATCTCGCCCGCCCGCAGCGAAAAGCTGACGTCGCGGATCAATCTCCCGGCGGACACGTTTTCAAGCCGCAGCGCTTCCGGCCCCGGCTCGCGGTAGGTTCGGGTGTAGTAGTTGGTCAGCTCGCGGCCCACCATCATCGCGATCAGGCTCTGGGCGTCGGATTCCGCGGTCACCCGCGTTCCGATCACCTGGCCGTCGCGCAGCACCGTCACCCGGTCGCTGACTTCGAACAGCTCGCTCAGCCGGTGGGAGATGTATACGATGCCCACGCCCTGCGCCTTGAGCTTCTTGATCGTCGCGAACAGGAACTCCACCTCTTTTTCGGACAGCGACGAGGTGGGCTCGTCCATGACCAGGATGCGGGCGTTGAACGATACGGCCTTGATGATCTCGATCATCTGCCGCTGGGCGATGGTCAGGCTGTCCAGCACGCTGTCTGCGCGGATGTCCAGCGCGTAGCTGTCGATGAGCTTCTGGGCTTCCACGTTCATCGCGCCCCGGCGGACGGTGCCCATCGGCCCGCCCAGCTCCTTGCCGAGGAAGATGTTCTCCGCCACCGTCATATAGGGTACCTGTGCCAGCTCCTGATGGATGATGGAGATGCGGTTATGCTTCGCGTCGTTGACGGAATTGATTTCCACTTTTTGCCCGTCAATGAAGATTTCGCCCTCGTCGATGGTATAGATGCCGCCCAGTATCTTGATCAGGGTGGATTTGCCAGCGCCGTTCTCCCCCAAAAGGGCGTGAACCTCGCCGGCGCGCAGGTCAAAACTGACGTCGCGCAGCGCATACACGCCCGGAAAGCGCTTGTGCACCCCCGCCATTTTGAGCAGGGTTCCCTCCGTTGCCAATTGCATCACCCCGGTACATTCATTTAAGGAAGGCGAGGTTTCAAGAACCCCGCCGCGAGGCCGGCGCCGTTACGCGCCGGGAATGCGCTTCTTCCACCGGCGCGCGCCGGTGGAAGAAGCGGGTGCGAATTTTACATGGACCGCCCGGCCGCGGCCGGACCTAACGCCCGACTTTCGGCTTATTGCCAGCCGTCGGTGCCGAACTCGGCGACGTTCTCCCCGTTGATCAGGAAGGTCTGGACGGGGGTGCGGAACTCGAAGGTTTCGCCGTTGAGGATCTTGTTCATCACGGTGACGGAGTCATAGCCGATGGACTTGGGGCTCTGGGCGCCGGAAGCGATGAACTGGCCGCCCTCGGCGATGGCCGCCTTGGCCTCGGGGGAACCGTCGACGCCGTAGATCTCGATCTCGGTGCGGCTGGCGGACTTGCAGGAAGCCAGAACGCCCAGCGCGGTCGGGTCATTGCCGCCCATGACGGCCACGATGTTCTGCTCCTTCTGGAGGATGTCGTCCATCAGGCCCATGGCGGTCTGCAGGTCGCCCTTGGCATCCTGCTGCGCGACCACGGTGAAGCCCTTGCCTTCGATGGCCTCGGTGAAGCCCTTGATGCGGTCGTTGACCGAGTTCATCGTGGGCGAGTCGAGGATGACGATGTTGCCGCCTTCGGGATGACGCTTCACCAGCTCATCGCCGCACACCTTGCCGGCGTTGTAGTTGTTGGAGCCGGCGTAGGCGGTGACGAACTCCTCGAGGTCCTTGACTTCGGTGTCGAAGTTGACGATCGGCACGCCCGCTTCCTTCAGCGAGACGAGCGCGGGGCGGATGCCTTCCCAGTCCACGGGGTTGACGAAGATGCCGTCGATGTCACGGACCAGCAGGTCTTCGATCTGGCTGATCTGAAGCGCGACGTCCATGTGCGGGTCCAGCGTGACGAGCTCGTCGCCCTGTTCTTCGACCTTCTCGCGGATGGCGGCCTCAAGCACGA
Organism: Bacillota bacterium; assembly: GCA_023411175.1. Classification (GTDB taxonomy): domain Bacteria; phylum Bacillota; class Clostridia; order Christensenellales; family Aristaeellaceae; genus JAEZHK01. Next base: position 12,859 of record JAEYPB010000042.1, read on the forward strand.
TGAAGAAGGGGTTGTTCATGGTCATGCAGGTGTAGCCGAACACCTTGCCTTCCGCCGACGCGATGGTCGCGAACGACAGAACGAGTACGAG
>JAEYPB010000051.1 GCA_023411175.1 Bacillota bacterium
GACAGGCTGGCATTCTAACCAACTGAACTACCAGGCCGCATTCTTGGTGGGAACAACAGGGCTCGAACCTGTGACCCCTTGCTTGTAAGGCAAGTGCTCTCCCAGCTGAGCTATGCTCCCATGTTCCCATCGGTGCCGCGAATCGCGGCGACAGATGGTATTCTACTAGAAAACGGATGCAATGTCAATACCTTACGCAACATTTTTATCTCGTTAAGCCACCGACGCGAAAATGACGTGACAAACACGCACGGCGGTCTTCATAATGGCAGCGTTCCGCCATATTCCATAGCCGATGCGCAATCCACGAGAAAACCGAACGGAGTGGATTGTTTTGAAATACCATCCGAATGAAAGGCGGAGCCTTTCGCGGCAATAACCAAAGGCCGGGCGAAGCCCGGCCTTTGGTTTGGGCGCGTTCAGTTAGCGCTGACCCGACATCGAGCGCTCCTGCGCCTCGATCATCTTCTTGACCATGGAGCCGCCGATGGAGCCGGCATCCTTGCTGGTCAGATCGCCGTTGTAGCCGTTCTTGAGGTTGATGCCCAACTCGCTGGCCACCTCGTGCTTCATGTTCCACATCGCCTGACGGGCCTCGGGGACGTTGATCTTGTTGGAAGAATTGCTCGCCATTGGTTCATCGCTCCTTTTCGTTGTCGTTTTTCTACCGGCTTACTTGCCGGAAGCCTGGTTCTGGTAGTCGGTGATCATTTTCTTGACCATGTAGCCACCGACGTAGCCGTTGTCACGCGAAGAGAGATTGCCGTTATAGCCCTGCTTCAAGTTGACGCCCAGTTCGCTGGCGACTTCGAATTTCATCTTCTCCAGCGCCGCTTCGCTCTCACGCACGTTGACTTTGCTCCTGCTCATTTTTTCACCTCCCGAACAAGTCTGATGTTATTGTGACCTCGTTCGAGCTTTTTAGACTGGTAGATTTTTGCGAGCATCACGAACGGGGCTTTATACTGTCATTTTCGATCCCCTTCGGTAGAAAAAAATAAAAAAGTCCGCGCCGCCTCGGGCGGCGCGGAATCGCTTTCAGGTTCCTATGACATTCAAATGCAAAAGGTGCAGGCATCACCGCGCGAAAGCGCGCTCACTGGACACCGGCGCGGATGGCCGCGGTCATGAACGCCGCCGTGCCCTCGCCCGCCTTGTCGATGTTCTTCCGAAACCGGTCGTCCGCCTCGTACATCGATGCAAGGCCGCGCAGGATTTCGTCGGTACAATCGTAGAAATTTCGGGTGATGACGTCCTGCCAGCGGCGAACGAGCGACTGCGCCTCCGGGCTGTCCGGCGCGGCGCCGTCGGCTCGGAGCTTCGCAAAGCCGTCAAAAACGCCCTGCGTTTCCGCCTTGACGCGCGCCCAGTCGGCCTTGCCGTAGGTTGCCGTCCGCGCCTCCGACTGGCGGTACGCATTGGTCCCGCCCCAGCGCTCCCGCGTCTCCTCCGCGTATTTCGCCTTGGCCTCTTCGATCTCAGACATGTCAAACGCACCCAGTTCCATGATGATTTCCCCCTTCATCGCGCGCTCCGCGAGGCCGATCAACCCTTCGAGCCTGTCCCGCCGCATGGCGAGCAGCGTCCGCTGTTTTTTTAAAGCCTCGAGCGCGTCGTAATCCGGGCGGGAGCGAATCTCGCGGATATCGTCGATGGAAAAATCCAGCTCCCGAAAGAACAGGATCTGAGAGAGCTGACTTGGCGCGTCGGCGCCGTACAGGCGGTAGCCCGCCTCCGTGACGGCCGACGGCTTCAAAAGCCCCTCCCGGTCGTAATAGCGCAGCGTACGCGCGCTGACGCCCGCCATTTTGGCCAGTTCCCCGACGGTGTACATTCGCTCGCCTCCCTTCGAAAGAGAGCATAAACCATGACGCAGCGTCAAGGTCAATAGGAGGAAATGTTAATTCATCGCAACGTCGCGAAGCCGCTCCGCCAGCGCTTCCCGAGCAAGTTCGATCACCCGAAGGGTCTCCTCCGAGTCCGGGCGCTTTAAAAGGCTGCGCGCCTCGTCGTGGGTTTCCTTCAAAAGCCGACCGTCGGCCATCTGCCACGGGCCGCCCGACGCGCTGCCCGATTGGCGGTAGCCCAGCACCTCGCCGGGGCCCCGCAATTCCATGTCCTTTCGGGCGATCTCAAAGCCGTCGTTCGTCAACGTCATGGTCTTCAGCTTTTCGTTGGAATCCGCCATCAGAAAGCACCAGGATTCCGCCGCGCCGCGCCCCACCCGTCCCCGGAGCTGGTGCAGCTGCGCGAGGCCGAACCGGTCGGCGTTTTCCACCACCATGACGGTAGCGTTCGGCACATTAACGCCCACCTCGATGACCGTGGTGGAGACGAGAACGTCCATTTCGCCCCTTCGGAACGCATCAAGCGCCGCGTCCTTTTCCGCGCTCTTCATCCTGCCGTGGACAAGCCCCACCCGAAGCCCTTGAAGGGCGCGGTCCCGCAGTTCCTCGTACACCGCCTGGGCGTTCTGGGCGTCGATCGCTTCGGACTCTTCCACGAGCGGGCACACCACGTAGGCCTGACGGCCGTCCGCCGCTTCCCTTCGGATGAAGCCGTACATCGCCTCCCGCTTCTCGTCCGGCACCACTCGGGTCTTGACCGGCGTCCGTCCGGGCGGAAGCTCGTCCACCACCGAAATATCCAGATCTCCATACAAAATCAACGCCAGCGTGCGCGGGATGGGCGTGGCCGACATGACAAGGACGTTCGGCGACTGCCCCTTCGCGCCGAGTGCGGTGCGCTGTCTGACGCCGAAGCGGTGCTGCTCGTCGGTCACCACGAGGCCCAGGTTCGCATAGGTCACCTTTTCGGTAATCAGCGCGTGGGTGCCGATGGCCACCTGCCAGTATCCGGAAGCGATGGCCTCGTGAGCCTCTCTGTGTTCCCTCGCGGTCATGCTGCCCGTGATAAGGCCGCAGGACGCGCCCAGCGGCTCCAGAACCGCCTTGGCGGTCTCGTAGTGCTGGCGGGCCAGAACCTCCGTGGGCGCCATCAGCGCGCCCTGGTAGCCCTTTTTCGCCGCCAGGTACAGCGCGCCCATCGCGATGGCGGTCTTGCCGCAGCCAACGTCCCCCTGCACCAGCCGGGCCATCGCCGCCTCCGCCCCCATATCCTGGGCGATCTCGTCCAGCACCCGCGCCTGCGCGCCGGTGGGACGGTACGGCAGAGAATCCCAGAATGCCCGGACGTCCTCTTCCGGACATTCGATCTGGATGCCCGCGCCCCGCTGGCCCCGCAGCAGCCACAGCCCTACCTGATAGATGAGCAGTTCCTCAAACGCCAGCCGCCGCTTGGCGACCTGAAGCGCCTCCATGCTCTCCGGCAGATGAGCGGCGCGCATGGCAAAATTGCGCTCGCACAGGCCGTGCCGACGCCTCAGCGCCTCCGGGAGCTGGTCCGGCCACTGTCCCTCGCTCTCCGCCAGCGCACGGGCGACGATGTCCCGGAAGGCCGCGCCGGGGATTCCGGCGGTCTTTCGATAGACGGGCACGATGCCGCGTTCTTTTTCGATGGATGGGCTGGTGAGCTGCAGTCCGCCCCGCCTCTCTACGCGGCCGTAGAGCAGCATTTCCCGCCCGTCCGAAATGGCCTTCGCAAGCCACGGCTGGTTGTACCACACCGCGCGGATGGAGCCGCTGTCGTCTGATATCTTCGCGCTCACGATGCTCAGCCGCCCCTTGCGGAACGAGCGCGGCGCTTCGGCGCGGCCAAAGACTGCCGCCGTCTGCCCCTCGGCCAGCGCGTCGATGGGCGTGACACGGGTCAGATCCCGGTACTCCGCGGGAAAGCGCAATAAAAGCTGGCGGACGGTCTCAATACCGTCCGCCTTGAGCGCCTGTAGCCGCGCCTTTCCGAGGCCGCGAATCTGGGAGAGACTGATGTCCATTATTCCACCGCGATCAGGTAGTAATACAGCGGCTGCCCGCCCAGGTACACCGACACGTCGCAGGAACCGTACGTTTCGGAAAGCTTGGCGCTGAGCGCCTCCGCCTGCTCCACGGGCGTGTCCTCGCCGTAGTAGATCGTAATCAGCTCGCTGTCCTCGGTGACCATGTCCCGGAGGATTTCTTCGGCCACCACGGTCGGGTCGGTGCCCAACTGCACGATGCGGTTGTCCACGAGGCCCATGATGTCGCCCTCGTGGATTTCGCGGTCGTCAAAGGTGGTGTCCCGAACCGCGTAGGTGATCGCCGCGGTGTGTACGCGCTCGGCGGCTTCCGTCATGTTCGCGGCGTTCTCCTCGCCGGACAGATCCGGCATGAACGCGATGGCGGCGGCGATGCCCATCGGCACCGATTTTGTGGGGATGACGTAAACCGTCTTTTCGGTAAGTTCCGCGGCCTGCTGCGCCGCGAGGATGATGTTTGTGTTGTTGGGCAGCACGAACACCTGCTTGGCGTGGGTCGATTCAATGGCCTGTACCAGTTCGTCGATGGACGGGTTCATGGTCTGGCCGCCGTCCACCACCTGATCCACCGCCATATCGCGGAAGATCTCTGTCAGGCCGCTTCCCAGCGCCACGGAGACCGTGCCGAACTCCTTGAGCTCCGGCTCCGGCGGCCTTTTGGCCAGGCGCTCCCGGAACTCCTCCAGCATGTTGTCGATTTTGATATAGTCCAGTTCGCCCAGCTCCAGCGCCATTTGAAGCGCCTTGCCCGGCTCATTGGTGTGCACATGCACCTTGACGACCTCAAGGTCGCCCACCACCAGCACGCAGTCGCCGATGCGCTCCAGGCGCTTCCTGAGCCGCGCCACCTCGCTGTCCTTGAGGTCGGGCTTCGGATGGGACACGATGAACTCGGTGCAGTAGGCGAACTTGATCTCGGCCATGGATTCGTGGTCGTCCACGAACTCGCCGGGAAGCGGCGCGCCATGGTGCGGCTGATCGTCGGACGAGGTCTGCTCCACCGGTTCGCCCGAGAGCGCGGCGTAGAAACCTGCGTAGACCACCATCAGCCCCTTGCCCCCGGAATCAACCACGCCCGCCTGCTTCAAAACCGGCAGCATTTCCGGCGTGCGCTTCAGGATCGCGTCGCCGACGCTCAGCACCTTGCGCATGAGTTCCAGCATATCGGTCGTCTTTTCACGTTCCAATTCCTCCGCGATGACCCGCGCGACGGTCAGTATCGTGCCCTCCTTGGGCTTCATGACGGCCTTGTAGGCGGTGTCCGCGCCGCTTCGCAGCGCGCGAACAAAGGCCTGCGCGTTCATCTCCTCCGCACCTTCAAGCGCGCGGGAGATCCCTCGCAGTATCTGGCTCAATATGACGCCGGAGTTGCCGCGGGCGCCCTTCAGCGCGCCCTTTGCTACGGTGGAGGCCACATCCGACACGGTGGGGAAAGTTCGGCTGGCCAGCTCCTTCACGGCGGTGGCCATGGTTTGGGTCATGTTGGTGCCGGTATCCCCGTCGGGAACGGGAAACACATTGAGCGCGTCAATGCTCTCGCGGTTTTTCGTCAGGAGCGCCGCGCCGGACAAAAACATGTCCTTGAGCATCATCCCGTCGATCGATTGAATCGGCAAAAGAATTCCCTCCCAGCCCCTGCGGATTTGCGTCAGACCCGGATGTCCTCCACGGACACGTTGATGCGGTTGACGGTGATGCCGGTCAGGTGCTCGATTTTGTATTTTACGGTCTCGATGATGGTTTCGGCGACGGCGCTGATCGAAATGCCATATTCCACGATGATGAACAGATCGACGTCCACGCTTTCGGCGGCAGGACGGATCCTGACGCCGCGGCCGAGGTTTTCGCGGCCCAGCATTTGTACAAAGCCGTCCGTGGTGCGCTTCGCGGCCATGCCGACGATGCCGTAGCACTCAAGCGCCGAGTACCCGGCGACCTTGAGCAGCACCTCTTCGTTCACCGTGACCGTGCCAAGATCGGTTTTGAACTTGCAATCCATAGCTGTTCCTCCATTGGAGGGCAATCGCCCTGCATCCATTAGTATACAGTTTTTTTTGAGGGCATGCAAGCATCGGCGTTCGTTTTTACATCGAAGCCCTGCGTTCGTCAACTTTTACACGTTATGGGCTTGCATTTGACGCGAACGGATGGTATAATACTGCTGTTTTGATGTCAATTTACGCCTGAAGGAGGTGTAGCAGATGGGCAAATTTTGCGAGGTGTGCCAGAAGGGCGTTTCCTCCGGTAACAACGTCAGCCATTCCCACAAGAAGACGCGCAGGACTTGGGCTCCCAACACGCAGCGCGTGCGGGTGGTCGTCGGCGGCGCGCCCAAGAGGATGAGCGTTTGCACCCGTTGCCTGCGCAGCGGCAAGGTGGAGCGCGCGATCTAAAAAGCAATTGAACCTCTTCGCATCTTTCGATTGCGGGAAGCCCGCGGCAAAAGCCGCGGGCTTCCTTTGCGCTTCATTTCTGTTTGCACATCACGCGTTCCAAAGGATGATGCCCAGAATGGTCATCGCCAGGCCCAGGATGGCCGCCCAGAACCAGTAGGGCACGCAGAACAGCACGATCGCAAGCCCGACGGCAATCAATAGCGCGGCCACCAGCCGCATGCACGGGTTTCTTCCGCGCCCCGAACACCTCGCCATGGACATCCACCCCCATGCACCATGCTATGCCGGTGCGACCGGGGTGGTTCGATACCCGGCAATCAGACTGCGCGCACGGAGCCGCCCTCGATCAGCCGCCCCTCCACAATCATATAGGCACAGTCCTCCGGGTCTTCAAGCAGCCGGAGCATCAGCTCCACCCCCGCCCTGGCGATCTCGGCCGCAGGCTGCTCGATGGTGGCCAGCGGCGGCTGGGTAAAGCGGGCGAGCTCAATACCGTCAAACCCGATCACGCTGACGTCCTCGGGAACGCCGAGGCCCGACTCCCGGAGCGCCCGCATGGCGCCGATGGCCATCACGTCGCTCATCGTGAAGAGCGCGGTAAAATCCCGCCTGCGCCCGATCAACTCCAGCGCCGATCGGTAGGCGCCCTCCATGCTGAAGGAACTGGAGGCGTACAGGCCTTCATCAAAATTCAGGTTGCACGCCTTGAGCGCGTCCATCGCACCCTGAAAGCGCAGGCCGATGCCGTCGCCGGTGCCCCGCTTGCCGCCCATCACCGCGATTTTGCGGTGCCCCTTTGCGATCAGGTGCGCCATCGCCTCCCTGCCGCAGGCGCGGTTGTCCACGCTGACGCTGGAAACGCCGCAAGAAGCGACACCGGATGCGTCCACCGTCACGAAAACCGAGGGGATGCCCAGCTGCCCGACCTCGTTCCTCCGCCCCTCCACGTTGCTGCCCAGAAAAAAAATGCCTTCCAGCTTTTTCTCGGCCACCAGACGGTAGGCGGCCTCGAGTTCCATGCCGCCCTCGTCGATGAATTCAATCAGGAACTGATGCCCCATCTCCATGCCAAAATCGGTCATCTGCTCGGCGATGCCGGTCAAAAAGCCGTTGCGCCTTCCGCGCACGATGATCGCCGACAGCCCGCTCGCCCGCTGCTTGAGGTTTTTGGCGTTGGCGTTGGGCGCATAGCCAAGCTCCTCGACGATGCGCATCACCTTCTGGCGAGTCTCTTCGCCAACGTCCGGGCGGTTGTTGAGCGCGCGCGAAACGGTGGAAATGCCCACTCCCGCACGCCTTGCGATGTCCCGGATGGTATAGACCTTCATTGCGCTCCCCCCCGGATTACGGAACCGTTTACGCTCATCATACCCGGTTTTGTTGATTTTTGCAAGCGCGCCCTCTATAATGGAAGGGAACAGGAGGCGTAGAAATGATACGAAATCTCTTACTCGATCTCGGAAACGTGACCGTTCGCTTCAGCCCGGCCGCCATGATCGAGCCCTGGGTGCAAGATGAACAGGATCGGGACGATATCCTCCAAGCGCTCTTCGCCCACTCGGACTGGGGCCTTTGCGACGCTGGCCGTCTGACCGAAGCGCAGCTCCATGAAAACGCCCGCGCCCGGCTGCCCAAGCGGCTGCATCCGGCCCTTGAAAACATCATTTTGCACTGGCCGGAATACATGTGCCCCCTGCCCGGCGCCGAGGCGTTTCTGAAAACCATGAAATCGCGTGGCTTCCGGCTGATCGCGCTGTCCAACGCACCGGCCCGTTATGCGGATTTCAAAAAGAACATGCCCATCCTGAAGCACTTCGACGGCGAAGTGATCTCCGCGTTGGTCGGCCTGGCCAAGCCGGGCCGCGAAATCTTCGAATACGCGCTTTCCGCCTTTTCCATGAAGCCCGAGGAATGCTTCTTCGTAGACGACCTCCCCCACAACGTGGAGGGCGCGGCCAGCGCGGGCATCGGTGGGTGCGTGTTTGACGGGGATCATCAGGCCCTCATGTCGCTGATCGATCAGATCAACGGCGCCTGACATTTTTCCCCGTTTTTTTGTATTTTTCAGGCAACCGCCGCGCCACGCATTCGTCTAATCTTCGGAGAATGCGTAAATGCGGGGAGATGAGGCCATGAAAAGAGCGGTGGCAGCGCTGATCGCGCTCGCGCTCATGTCCTGCGGCGCGCTGGCGGAGGAGCGCAGCTTTGCGTTCAACCGGGAGCAGCTGTCGGACATCTATTCCTGGGACGGCGCGCTTTTGACCGAGCCCGGAACGTACCTGTCCATCTATTCCGTGACAAACGGAAAAACCCGGGCGGAAGACGAACTCTTCGCCGCGCAGTCCGCCCACGTCGATTTGCCCGAGGGCCAGGACTACGCGCCGCCGCGCTACGCCCTTTTGGACGCGCAGGGCCGTCAGTTGACGGATTTTCTCTACGAGAGCATCGAATACAGCCCGGATGGCGACGCCCTCATCTACTCCATCGACGGCCAATTCGGCGCGATGAGCCGCTCGCTCGAAGAGCTCGTGCCCCCGGCGTACGACGCGGTTTCGCCGGACGGCGAGGGCGGATTCCTGCTCGTTTCACACGAAGAAGCCGATTCGCCGCCGCTGATGTACATGCCCAAGGGCGGCGATCCCGAACCCACCGGCGTCAACGCCCGGTTCTACTCGAACAGCATGATCGGAGGGCTCATCTCTGCCTACGGCGAAAACGGGCTCTACGGATTTCTGACGCCGCAAGGCCGTTGGGCCGTCAAGCCCAAATTCGACTGGGCGCAGAATTTCGTGAACGGCTACGCGATTGTGAAGGAGAAGGGCAAGACCGGCATCATCGATACCGCCGGAAGGTGGGCCGTCAAGCCCTCGTACGACGACGACCGGGGCTTCCTCCAGGGCGGCGAAGCCGCTTTGTTGATGCGGGGAACCCGCGCCTTTCTCGTTCACCCGTCGGACGGAAAGCAGCTTTTCTCCCTACGCCTGAGCAAGGACGGCTACGTCATCGCCAGCGATACGCGAGCGCTGTTCGTCGTCATCGACAAGAAAAAGGCGACGCTGTACAACACCGCAGGCGAGCGCCTTTTTGCGCTGGACGACCGGTTTTCCTTTGATCTTTGGGGCGACGCGCCCGAGAACCGCGTGCTGGCCACCTCTTCCAGCGAATGCACCCTCTTTGACCTGTCGGGCAGCGAAGTCTTGAAGGCGCAGGGGTTGTACTATCTGGAAACGGTGGATGGCCGCGCGCTGTACGTCGCCTCCCGCTTCAAAACGCGGACAATCCAATACGACGGAAGCGACCCGTATGAAGAAGCGATTTACGGAACCTATCGCTGCGGCGTGGTCGATTCGGACGGAAACTCGGTACTTCCGGTGCTCTACCGGCAGCTTTACATGCTGATCCCAGGCCGGTATTACGCGGAGGACGCGCAGCGCTGGGGCGTGATCGACGCCGAGGGCAAGTGGATCGTATCCGGTTCCGTGTACGACCAATTGATGGATTGACGGAGGAACGAAAAATGAGAAAAACTGCACTATGGGCATTGGCCCTGACCCTGATTCTCGCCGCTCCGGCGATGGCTGCCGCGCCGGAAATCGGCGTGGACGATTACCCGATCGTCGACGGATCTACCGCGACGCTGCCGCTGAGCTATCAGCTGATGCAGACGGCCACCGGCTGCCCCGCGGAAGTCGCGCAGGCCGCCATCGTCCACAGCAAGACGACCGAATCCTTCTACGCATTGGTGGACGGCCGCGCAGACCTCCTGTTGGTCTACGAGCCCAGCCGGGACGCCTACGAGTATGCAAATCAGATGGGCGTGAAGCTTCTGATGAAGCCCATCGGCCGCGACGCGCTGGTCTTCCTCGCCAACCCGGCCAACCCGGTCACATCGCTCACGGAGGAGCAGCTTCTGAGCATCTACACCGGAAAGGCCACGAACTGGAAGGACGTGGGCGGCGACGACCTTGCCATCGTGGCCTATCAGCGCATTGAGAACTCCGGCAGCCAGGTGATGATGGAGCGGCAGGTAATGCAGGGCAGGACGATGATGGACGCGCCCCGCGAGCTGCGCACCGACGAGATGGCCGAGCTGATTGATGCAGTCGCCTCCTACAAGGATTCGCCGAGCGCGCTGGGCTACTCGGTGTACTATTACGTGCACAACATGTATTCGAACGCCAACATCCGCCTGCTCGAGGTGGGCGGCGTCGCGCCGGAAAACGAAACCATCGCCTCCGGCGCTTACCCCTACACCCAGGACTTCTATGCCGTCGTCCGCGCTGACGCGCCCGGAGACAGCCCTCAGCGCAAGCTCTACGACTGGCTGACCACCGATGAGGGGCAGGCCCTCATCACCGGCGCGGGATACGTTGCGGTAGTCGGTGAGGAAGTGGAGAAATAGCGCGAAGTCCCCCTGCCCAAAACGGGCAGGGGGACTTTTCGTGGTTTAGGGTTTCCGTTTCACACTCAGCGGTGGCTGCCGGTAAAGAACAGCGCGATGGTACCGGGCCCGGAATGGGCACCGACGATGGGGCTGATCGTTCCAATGTGGATGTCGCCGACGGTCACGGTCTTTCGGATGGTGTCGGCAAGAAATTCGGCATCCGCCCGCGCGTCCCCATGGCCGATGTAGACGGTCTGTCCTTCCAATCCTACGCCCGTGTCCCGCATTTTCCGCGCAAGGGCCTTGAGCGACGTGCGCCGCCCCTGCGCCTTTTCTGCGGGAATCAGGTGCCCTTCGTCGTCCACATGCATCACGGGCTTGATCTGAAGCGTCGTGCCGATGATCGCGGTGGCCGCGGAGATGCGCCCGCCGCGCTTTAAAAACATCAGGTCGTCCACCGTAAACCAGTGCACGTTGTTCAGTACGTGTCCCCCGATCCAATCGGCGTTTTCCTCGATCGTCATACCCTGTTCACGGTTTTTTGCGGCCTGAAGAACCGCCAGCCCTTCGCCGAAGGTCGCCCCCAGCGAATCGACGGCGATCACCTTCCGGCCGGGGAACCGCTCCATAAGCATCGGCGCCGATATGTTTGCCGACTGGAACGTGCCGCTGAGCCCGGAAGAAAAGCACACATAGAGTACGTCCATACCTTTTTCAAGCCAGGGCGTAAAGAATTCCTCGTAGATGCCGGGCGCGATCTGCGATGTGGTGGCTGCCTCCCCGCCGCGAAGGCGCTCGTAAAACGCGCACACGCGCGCTTCGTCCCAGCCGCCCTCGAAGAGGAACTCCTGACCGCCCAAGCGGTACGCCATCGGCAGCACCTGAATTTCATTCCGCAAAAAATCTTCCTGCGGCAGGTCCGCCGTCGCGTCGGTAAAAATCACATAAGGGTTGGATTGAGCCATTCTCTCCCCCACCTCCTGTATACAGTATTATACATATGGCGGGCGTGGCTGTCACCTGACAATTCCGTAGAAGTGTACAGAACGTAACGGACCATTCACGAGGTCTTGTCGGTTCGGCGACCGCAGTGCCCGCAGGTGACCGTGACGCGCCCCGCGCCTCGGGGCACCTTCAGCCATGATCGGCAGCCGGGACAGCGAAAATAGGCGTAGAGCTTGCGGTTGCGAAAGCGCGCCATCGCCTGGTAGTATTTCGTGACCAGCGGCGCAGTCTTTCGCATAAACCACTCGTTTTCCCGGCGGCGCGCCGGGATCTTGCGGGAAAACATCCGCACGAACGACCAGATGACAAGGCCATATGCCGCAAACAGCAGGAACTCCATCCTCGGCAGCGCGCCCAAAAGGATCAGGACGAGCGCGGCGTAGGTCATCGCCATCGACAACTGATCCCCACCGTAGCAACCCCTGAAAATGCGCTTGAGCCATGCGGACGCTTTCACGAAAAACGACATCAGAAAACTCCCTCCGGGAGGCAATCCTCCTCGACACGCTGAAGTATAGCAGAGGAATGTGATAAAATTCGCATCTGATCGTGAAATTCCGGCGAAATCAGGGACGGCCCGCCTTTTCAGCCAACAATTGCGTGCAAATTCCCTTGACACGCGGAAAGTTATCCTTTAAAATGATAGGGCTGTCTATATGGCGCTTTATCATGGAATGCCTGCCCGCGGTCACACAGGCACCCGGGCGATTCAAAATATTCTGGAATATGGAAAGGGAGTATTCACCATGTTTCGCACCTACCAGCCCAAGAAACGCCAGCGCTCCAAGGTTCACGGTTTCCGCGCCCGCATGAAGACCAAGACCGGCCGCGCCGTCCTCAAGGCCCGCCGCCTGCGCGGCCGCAAGGTACTGTCCGCGTAATCCTCGATGGACGCCGCCAAAGAGCATCGCTTCCGTTTGGGCCGCCGCTTCAGCCTGGGCCGCAACAAGCATTTCCAGTATGTCTATCGCCGTGGAAAGTCCTTCCCCGGCAGGCTGATGGTGCTGGTTTACTTGAAGGCGCGGGATGTGAAGGTCGGCTTTTCGGTTTCCGCAAAGGTCGGCAACAGCGTCGTGCGCAACCGCGTGCGTCGTTTGATGCGCGAAGATTTCCGGATGGAGCGGCCCGCCCTTGCCGGTGGCAAGTACATTTTCATCGCCCGCAGCGGCGCCGCTCGGGCAAAGCACCAGGATCTTACCCGTGAGATGGCCTATCTGATCAGAAAGGCCGGACTATACCTATGAAGCTGAAGGATGCGCCCCGGCGCGCCATGCTTGCGGCCATACGTTTCTACAGGCGGCAGATAAGCCCATCGATTCCGCCGTCCTGTAGATTTACGCCTACCTGCTCCGTCTACGCGCTGGAAGCCATTGAGCGCTACGGCGCGCTGAAGGGCGGCTGGATGGCTTTTCTGCGCATCCTGCGGTGCAATCCGTTTCATCCGGGCGGGTACGACCCGGTTCCGTAACAACCCCCGCCGCCCCGCGCACCCGCCGGGCGGCCCATGAGAGGATTGGGTACATGAATTTTTTTAGCGCCTTTCTGAAAGACGTTCTGGACGCGATTTACGGCTTTGTAGGCAGCTACGGTTGGTCGGTCATTCTGTTCACCCTGCTGATCCGGCTCGTCCTGATGCCGCTGGACATCAAGAGCCGCCGTTCGATGATGCGCATGAACCAGGTGCAGCCCCAGATGGCCGCGCTTCAGAAGAAGTACGCCAACGACAAGGAAAAGCTCAACGTCAAGATGAACGAGCTGTACCGCAAGGAGAAGATCAACCCGCTGAGCGGCTGCCTTCCCATGCTGATCCAGCTGCCGGTTCTCTGGGCGATGTTCGAGGCGATGCGCGTCGTGGCCAACGAGCATACCATCACCTACCTCCAGGCCATGATGAACGGCACCTTCACGCCGGACATGCTCCAGCCCTTCCTGTGGATCAAGAGCATTTTCCAGCCCGATTCGTTCCTCTCCACCATCATTCCCGCCGTCGGCGATCAGCTGCAGCACATTACCCCGGTCTCCGGTACCATCCTGACCGAGGACACGCTGAGAGTCGTCAAGGAATTCCTGGCCGGCGACGCCTACAAGGCCATCGCGGCGCAGTACGGCGCAAACGCCTACGTTCTGCAGACGAAGATGCTGTTCTGGGATTTCAACATCCCGCTGCAGTTCAACGGCTGGTTCATCCTCCCGCTCCTGGCCGGCGGAAGCCAGCTGATCAGCTCCAGGCTCCTCACCCCCTCCAACCCCGCCGCTGGCAACGAAACCCAGCAGCAGACCAACAAGATGATGCAGTGGTTCTTCCCGCTGTTCTCGATCTGGATCTGCGCTTCCTACACCGCCGCGTTCGCGCTGTACTGGGTGTTTATCAACGTGTTCCAGATTCTTCAGCAGCTTTTCATCAACTGGTATTTCAATAAGAAGAAGCTCGCCGCCAACTCTGAAGAGGAGGTCATCAAACCTTGAGGTCGATCGAAACCAACGGCAAGACCGTTGAAGATGCAGTCAAGGCAGGCCTGGCCGAACTGAAATGCGATTCGTCTGATGTCACCATCGACGTTCTGGAAATGGGCAGCCCCGGGCTGTTCGGCATGTTTGGGAAGCTGGCGCGGGTGCGCCTGACGGTCAAGGAAACCGAGGACGATTATTCGTTTGATATGCCGGTGATGACGCTCGAAGTGCAGAAGCCGCGCGCCGAGAAGAAACCGCCCGAGAAGAAGCCCGATAAGCCTCAGCAGCCGCAGCAGCGCAAGCCGGAACCTAAGGCGCCCGAGGCCCAAAGGCACGTTGCCGATAAGTCTGAAAGTGCCGAAAAGTCTTCCGCCGATGCGCCGGACCCGGTCATCAAGTCGGTGGCCGAGTTCAAGGCCACGCGCCGCGATCCGCGGGAACCGCGCGAGCAGAGGGTGAACCGCGAACAGAGGACGCCCCTCGAACAGGGCGAACCCCGCGAACCGAAGGAAACCCGCGTAAGCCGCGAACCGCGCGAGCGCCGCGAACCGAAGGAACCCCGGCGCCGGCAGGAGAACGCACCTCGGGAGTCCGCCCCCACTCCGATGCCCGAGGAGCTTCCGCCCCTGGATCTCGCTTCGCTGGGTGAAACCGGAACGCGCGCCTATGAGTTTTTGTCGAACGTGACGAAGCTGATGGGCGTCGAGGTTGAAATCCGAATCAAGGAAGACGAGGGCCATCTCTTCGCGCAGATGACCGGCGATGCGCTGGGCGTTCTGATCGGCCGCCGCGGCGAGACGCTGGACGCGCTGCAGTACTTGACCAGCCTTCAGGTTAACAAGGGCCGCGATGAATACACCCGCGTTACCCTCGACAGCGAACACTACCGCGCCAAGCGCGAGGACGCGCTGCGCAAGCTGGCCGCTCGCATGGCCGCCCGCGCCCGCAAGACCGGCCACCGCGTCGCGTTGGAGCCGATGAACCCTTACGAGCGCCGCGTACTGCACTCCGCGCTGCAGGACAACCCCTACGTCACCACCCACTCGGAGGGCGAAGAGCCCTACCGCCGGGTCATCATCACGCTTAAGTAAGCCTAGAAGAGCAGCCGTGCGTTTAACGCGCGGCTGTTTTTTTCGCCATGCTTTCTACGATTGTTGAAAATACATTGGCTTCTCCGGAATTTCCGGGCAGCGCGCCGACGCAAATGCGGACGCCGACACGGAGTTCGCTTGACTGGTGGCAGCCCAGCTTTTCCCGGATGCACCGCGAAAGCAATCGAAGCTGGGATGTCTTGCCGCATCGTAAACTTTTCCGGCGACCGATGGTGAACCATTTGGCGGATTGCATCGTCAATCTCTGTGTGATATAATAAATTTGTATGCCTCGAGGACTTCAAACAAAGGAGCTGAACGCCTGTGGCGAATCAGAATTATAATGAGCCCTATGAGGAAGAGGACGTCTTTACGCTGGACAACGACGGAGCGGAAGAAAAGCGCCGCCACATCATTCAGTATTCGCTGGTGTGCGGCTTTGCGGTTGTGGTCATCGCGCTGGGGCTTTGGGGCTCCACGTGGCTGACCCAGTCGCGCATGGCGGAGCAGAAGGCAGCGCCCCCTCCGGAGGCCACCGCCGCGCCTCAGGAGTCCGCCGAACCCAATCTTGACGTGTGGCCGTCGGAACAGTTCCCGGACATTCCGGTGTACGAGGCTTCGGGCTACAATACGCGCAGCTTTGGCGACCGCGTGGAAGTCGACATCCCCCCGCTGAGCGTTTCCGGTTTTGACGCCTACGCCGCCCAGTTGGCGGACGATGGAGCGCGCATCTTCGTTCAAAGCAAGACCCTGACGGTGCTTTCCTACGAGGATGTCGAAATCCACCTGATCTCCAGCGGCTCCACGACCTCCGTGGTGCTTTGCGGCGAACCGGCTGAAGCCTGGAGCGATCCGGATTACGCCGCCTTCCCGCTGCCGGACGCAGGCGCGCTGGTTTCGGTGGAAGAGGGCGTCGGCGCGCGCAGCCGCGTGCTGACCTACCGAAACGCATCCTCCGCCGACGCCCAGCAGTATCTGGGCCGCCTGGCCGCGGACGGCTGGACCATCACCGAGCCGCTGGTTCTCAAGGACCAGACCTTCAGCGCCGTGCTCAAAAAATCCGGCCAGCAGATCACGGTGGATTATTTCTCCACCTCGGACAACTTCCAGGTCAAGCTGGCCTTCCTCGGCTAATCAAAACCATAAAAACCTTGAACCGCGGCCGATGGCCGCGGTTCATTTTATTGTGTGTGGAAAACCGTTTCATGCCATTTTTGCGGCGATGATCGTCTCTAGGTCGCAAAGCGCACCGGGGCTGTCCACGCGCAGCATCAGCCACTTCCCCATCTTCATGTAATCGCCGGCGGTTCGGTACATTTCGGCCGCTTCCTCGCTGAGGCGGGGCAGCGCATCCTCCATCGCGGGAGCCTGTTTGTTGCCCACCACCACCAGCGCGCTGAACGAGCCCTCCTCCGGATAGAAAGTTCCCAGCGCCTTTCCGCTCTTCTGGAACTTGATGTTCCAGCCGGGCTTGCCGCTGCAGCCGCTGTAGGTCAGCTTGGGCTTTGCGCCGTACTCTTCCCGCGCATGTTCCATGAATGAAAGCCACAGAGGTTTTGCCTCGCCCATGTAATCGGCGACGGCGTCCATCTCCGGAATCACGCCCTCCGGGTAAAGCTCGTGCCATTGCATGGTCGTCCCCTCCTTGCATTGTAGGAACATTCTACCGTATCGGCATCAAAAGATCAAGCTGCATTCGCGCGATGTCGAAGGCCGGGTTCTGTACGTTGTGGATGTAGTTGAGCTGCTCCTCGAGACAACGGTCCATCATCCCGTCAAACGGCTCGCAGCGGACGGACTCAAAATCCGGCGCGTACTGACCGCTCCCGGCCACCCAGTTTTCGAGCAGACCCCAATGGTCAAAGGCGCCAAACTCGATGGTGTGCGCGGCGTACAGGCCGCCCAGAAAGCGCTTGCGCGTGAGCGGCTCGGGCACAGGGAAATCCTCCGGGATGGAAACCCACATCTCATACCCCGATGCCGACACATTGTAGGCCGCGTGCTGTATGGGGTTGTTGAAGCCGAAATGGCGGATGTCGGGTTTCGCGGCAATCAGCCCGCTGTCCAGCACAAAGCGCCCGACGACCTCCGCCGCGTGCATCTCGCTGTCCTCGCCCATGTGGTGGTACGCCGCCACCATCATCGGCGGCAGGTAGACGATGCGCACCTCGCGCAGAGACTCCAGCTTCTTTTCCACCCTGTCAAGTCCCTCCATGAATCTCTCCTCCTTGAGTTGTCTTTCGGGCGGAGAGATGGACTCGAGAAGCCCCGCGACGGATGCATCCGAGATCAGCGCGGCGCCAAGGGTCTCGCCGGCAGCGCGCTCGAGGAGTGCCATCAGCCGGGTCAGCGCCTCGCGCACCGTGGACAGCGCGTCGATCTCAGCGCCGATCACCTCGACGTTTTCCCGGAATACGTCGATGGCCGTCGCGGCGTCCGGATGCCTCAACACCCGCTCGATCTGCCGGACCGGGATGCGCAGCCTGCGCATCAGAAGGATCTGCCGAAGGCGGCGAAGCGCCTCTTCGTCATAGACCCTGTAGGCATAGCCCGGCCTGCGAAGGCTTCGGATCAACCCCGCCTGCTCGTAATACCTCAGCATTCGCGCGGAGATGCCCATGTCCCTCGAGACGGCGCCGATGGTCTTCATCTCCATTTCTCTCCCCCTCGCGAACAGTATAAAGTACGACACGGTGTCAGGGTCAACGGGGTCGGAATAAGAATTTTTGCTCCCAGGGCACGCCGCGGCGCGCAAATCGCCCGGCGAGAACCCCGCCGGGCAATTCGTTTCCATGGATCAGAGTTTTTTATACGAGACCGTAGAGCCGTAATTCCAGTCGCGCGCATCCAGATCCAAAATGGTTTTGACCACCAGATCCATCAGCACCTTTTCCATCTTCTCGCCCTTTTCCTTCGTGCCCTTGGTGGGGTCGCCGGTGGCGGCGGTATCGGTCAGTTCCGCAAAGTCCCACTTGACGTCCATGTGGGCGGGCAGGTGGTCCGGCACGACGCCGGAGGCCTTGTCCATCTCGCACCACTCGCCGAAGAGCTTGAGCGCGATGGAGGTCTCCCCCTCGCCCGCGTGGCCCAGGCCATTCCACACCTCGAAGGTATCCGGCGGCAAGAGCTTGCCCGCGGCCACCCACCAGTCGTTGAGCGCCACGATGCGGGCGTCCGGGTACTCCATCTTGATCTCTCGGGCGGCGACCTCAATGGCGGCGATGTTGCCATCGTGCCCGTTCATGATGAATATCTTCCGGATGCCGTTTTGAATGGTGGTGCGCAGGATGTCCTTGATGACGGCGATCATCGTGTCGTACTTCAGGTAGATGGTGAACGGGAACGCGGCGTAGTGCTCGCTGACGCCCACCGAAACCGGCGGCAGCACCAACATGCCGGGCACCTGGTCCGCGATCTTGACCGAGAGCATATGGCTGACGTGGGTATCGGTGCCCAGCGGCAGGTGCTGGCCATGAGCCTCGCAGGAGCCCAGCGCCAGAATGGCCTTGTCATACTTGCCTTCCTTGAACTGATGGGCGGTGATCTTTAGAGCCTCGTGCATGGATATCCCTCCCAAACGCATGTTGAATCATCGCTACAATGGTACCTTTTCCCGCAAAAAAAAGCAAGCCCGAAGGCGAATCCTGCACCCACGGGCTTGCGCTTTTCCATGACGCACGGGCGGATTGCCTCGCGGGCGCGTTCGGAGAGGGCGAAGCCCTCTCCGAACGCATCAGTTTGCTTGGATCAGGAAGGCGTGACTTCCTTGACGAACTCGAATCCACCGTCCTTGACCACGTTGATGGTCACGGACTTCATCGGAACGTGGCTGCCATCCTTGTAGGTGATGGTGCCGGTGACGCCCACGAGGCCGGTGGTCTCGCCGATGGCCTTGGCGATGGCGGCGCCATCCGTGGAGCCCGCGCGGCCGATGGCGTCGGCCAGGAGGTACATGGTGTCATAGCCCAGCGCGGCAAAGGCGTTCTCCGGCGCGTTGCCGTACTTTTCGGTGTAGGACTTGACGAAGTTCTGGACCTTTTCGCTGGCGTTCTTCAGCGAAGCGTGGGTACCGACCAGAACGCCCTCGGCCTGCGCGCCCGCGACTTCCATCAGAAGCGGGGTGTCAAAGCCGTCGCCGGAGATGATGGTCTGGGCCGCGCCCTTGTCGCGGAACTGCTTGACGATGACGCCCGCGTCATCCGGCACGCCCGCGATGAAGATGGCCTCAGCCTCGGTGCCTTCCGCGAGGAAGCGGTCGATCTGCGCGGAGTAGTCCGGGTCCTTGTTCATGTAGATGTCCTCGAGCACGATGGTGCCGCCCAGCGCCTCAAAACGCTCCTTGAAGAAGGAGGACAGCGTGGTGGTGAACTCCATGGACATGTCTGTCAGCAGGTAGCACTTGGTGAAACCGAGGTCGTTAACGAGATACTCGGCGCAGGCATAGGCCTGTACGTTGTCGCCGAAGGGCGCGAGGAACGCCAGGTCGCCCACGAGGTCGGGCAACGTCGGCAGCGTCGCGCCGGAGGTGACGAAGGGGATGCCGGCTTCCTGGGCAATCATGCCCGCGGCCAACGCGTAGTTGGAGTCGGACAGGCCCGCCACGACGGAGACCTTCTCCACATCGATCATCTTGGTGACGGCGTTGGAAACGGCGTCCTGTTCGGTCTTGCCATCGATGGCGACGACTTCTACCGGGGTTCCGTTGATGCCGCCGGCCGCGTTGATCTCGTCGGCCGCCATCTGGAAGCCGTTGAGCGACGGCTGGTCCAGCGAGGCCTGACCGCCGGTCAGGTTGTAGATCGCGCCGATTTTGATGGAATCAGCCAGCGCGGTGCCCGACAGCGCCAGAATCATCGTCAGCGCAAGCAGCATGGACAGTAGCCTCTTCATCCTCATTTGAAAACCCTCCCCTAGATTGATCCCATAACGCGGCCCCGCCGCGGTATGTGCGGTCAGTCTCCCTTTTTGAATTTCGCCGCCACCGCGCGGCCCAGCACACGGTATTCCTTCGGGTCGAACGCGCCACGGTAGACGGAGCCGTCGAACCACGAATCGACCAATACGTCGCTGTAGCCCACGATGCCCTGCCGCCGGAAAATAACGATGACGATCATGAGCGCCGACAGGATCAGCTGCGCCGCGCCGTAGAGGGGCGGAATCTGAAGACCGAACAGGTTGATGCCCGACTCCAGCCCCGAAAGGTATTCCGGCACGAAGGTCATGATCAGGGAGCCGACCACCGCGCCGCTCAACGAATACATGCCGCCGATGATCGACGTCTCGACGATGACGAAGGTCTTGTCGTAGTAGAAGAAGGACGGAGATATCACCTTGACCAGGTGCGCCCACAGCCCGCCCGCCACCGCCGCCATGAAGGCGCTGACGCAGAAGGCCAGAAGCCTGTGCCGGGCGAGCCCGACGCCCAGAGATTCGGCGGCCACGATGTCGTCCCGGATGGCGATCATGCTGCGCCCGTAGGCTGAGTGCAGAATTCGGTGCAGTACGAACATCATCGCAACCATCACCAGATAGATCGTAAACGTGTCCGAAAGCCCGGCGATGCCGGTCAGCCCCTTGGCGCCGTTGGTGTAGTCGGGGTTGTTCTGAAGGACCGACCGGATGATGACGATCAGCCCCAGCGTCGCTACCGAAAGGTAGTGCCCCTTGAAGCGGAGCACCGGAAAGCCGATCAGAAGCGCGACCAGCGCCGCAATGACGCCGCCGACGAGCAGCGCCGGAAGAAGCGGCATCGCCACCTGCTGGATCGCCTCCGGCAGGTTTTTGAGGAGCACCGCCTTCTTCGCGGACGGGATCGTCATCAGCGCCGACGCGTAGGCTCCGATGGCCATAAAGCCGGCGTGGCCCATCGAGAAGATGCCGGTAAAGCCGTTACAGAGGCTGAGGCTGGACGCCAGAATGATGTTGATGCCCACGAGCTTGATGAGCCGCACATAGTAGCCGGGCAGCGTCTGGTCGGCCAGCGCGATCAGCGCGATGGGCAGCGCGATGAACGCCCAGAAGCGAAACGCCCTGTTGCGCAGAATCATGCTAGCTCCTCCTTCCGCTGCGCGCGCCGATCAGGCCGTTGGGCTTGACCAGGAGCACCAGGATCAGGATCACGAACACCAGCGCGTCGCGGTACACCGCATACTTCGGTGGCAGCAGCCCCGCAAACAGCATTTCGGCCACGCCCATGATGAACCCGCCGATCACCGCGCCGGAGAGGCTGCCGATGCCGCCCAGTACCGCCGCGACGAAGGCCTTGACGCCGGGCACGAAGCCCATCAGCGGGTCGATGGTCTTGTACTCACCCGCCAGCATGATGCCCGCCACCGCCGCGAGGCCCGAGCCCACCGCGAACGAGAACGTGACGACCGTGTTGACGTTGATGCCCATCAGCCGCGCGGCTTTCGGGTTGTCGGTGCAGGCGCGCATCGCCATGCCGATGCGGGTGCGCCGGATGACGAGGTTAAGGCCCACGAGGAGAACCGCCGTCAGGATGAAGGTGATGATGTTCATCGTGGACAGCGTGACGCCACCGATCCTGTGCAGCTGCACCAGCGAATCGGGCAGCTTGAACGCCCGGCTCTGGGCGGAGAAGATCATGGTCATCAGGTTTTGGATGAACATTGAAACGGCGATGGAGGTCATCATCACGGTTTCTTCGCTGGCGGAGCGCAGCGGACGGTAGGCGATTCGCTCCACCACCACGCCCAAGACCACCGAAGTGACGATCGCAAGGGCAATCGCCACCGGCAGCGGCGCCATCATGACCGAAAGCATGATGTAGGCGGCGTACACGCCCACGCACATGATGTCGCCGTGGGCGAAGTTGATCAGGCGCAGAATGCTGTAGACAATCGAGTAACCGGTGGCGACGATGGCATAGACGCTGCCCAGCTTCAGGCCGTTGACCACCTGAATCAGCACATAGGATGGATCCATGCCCTCACCTCCCCAAATATGCCGTCTTGACGTGCGGATCGTCCAGAAGATCGCGGCTTACGCCTTCCATCGCGACGACGCCGGTCTCCAGCACGTAGGCGCGGTCGGATATCTCCAGCGCCTCGTAGGCGTTCTGCTCGACCAGCAGCATCGTGGTGCCGCTCTTTCGAAGGCTCGCCAGCACGTCAAAGACCTGCTGGGTCAGAAGCGGCGAAAGCCCGAGCGACGGCTCATCCAGAAGCAGCACCTTGGGCTTCGCCATCAGCCCGCGCCCGATGGCCAGCATCTGCTGCTCGCCGCCCGAAAGCGTCCCGGCCAGCTGCCCTCTGCGCTCCCGGATGACCGGAAACAGCGAAAAGGCGACTTCCATGCGCCGCTCGATCTCCGCGCGGTCGCGGATGGCGTACGCGCCCAGGCGCAAGTTTTCTATCACCGTCATGCCGGAAAAGATCTGCCGTCCCTCTGGCACGTGGATGATGCCCAGGTCGACGATTTTTTCCGCAGGCAGCGCGGTAATCGGCGCTCCGTCCAGCAGAATCTCGCCGCCGGCAGGCTTCAGGAGCCCTGAAATCGCCTGCAGGATGGTGCTCTTGCCCGCGCCGTTGGCGCCGATGAGCGCGACGATCTCGCCGTCCCGCACCGTGAGCGAAGCGCCGCGTACCGCGCGGATGCTGCCGTAGGATACGGAGAGTTCTCGTAGTTCAAGCACGGCGCGCAGCCCTCCCCAAATAGGCTTCGATGACCTTCGGGTGTTCGCTGACCTCCTGCGGCAGGCCGTGGAAAATGGTCTCGCCGAAGGCCATCACGTAGATGTACTCGCAGAGTTCCATCACGACCTTCATGTCGTGCTCGATCAGAAGCACCGTGAGGTCAAAATCCTTCTGTACGCGGCGGATGGTCTCGACCAGATCCGCGCTCTCCCGTGGGTTCATACCGGCGGCAGGTTCGTCCAGGAGGAGGAGCCTCGGCTTCATCGCAAGGGTCCGGGCGATTTCAAGCAGGCGCTGATCTCCGTAGGGAAGCGAGGACGCCTCTTTGGCGGCCGAGTCTTCAAGACCCACCGCGGCGAGCATTTCCATCGCCGTGTCGCGCAACGCCTTTTCCCGCTTCCAGAAGACCGGAAGGCTTAAAAGCGCCTGGGTCAGGTTGTAGCCCTTGTTGAGCTGCGCGCCGATCATCGCGTTTTCAAGGCAGGTCATCCTGCCGAACAATCGGAGATTCTGATAGGTACGGCCCACGCCCATCCGGGCCACGATGTCCGGGCGGGCACCGGTGATCGGACGCCCATCCAGCCGCGCGACGCCGCTCGTGGGTTTCTGCTGCCCGGAGAGAATGTTGATCAGCGTCGTCTTTCCCGCGCCGTTCGTGCCGATCAACCCATAAATCCGGCCGCGTTCAAGCGAGGCCGAAAACCGGTTGACGGCCGTCAGGCCCTTGAACCGCATCGTGAGCTCGGAAGCCTCCAAAAATGCGCTCATACGCCGCCCTTTCTATGTGTATGAAAATGAATGGACAAATGCATTATAATTCATATTAGGCGATCATTCAACCCCCGAATCCGAGAAAACGGCAATTCTAAACATAAAAATAAGCACATCAGCGATTTGCTCAAAAATCGCGTGCTTCATCGCCGGAGCAAAACGCTTCGATTTGTTCCGCCGTGTAATACGGAATCCGATGTGCATGTTTTTTGATTTGGTGTTTTGCATTAACCCATCGCGCGGTTTGATGAATCCCGGTGGGCGTTCTCATGGTTTGGGCTGAGAGTTCATTTTTGTGAAAATGAGTTTTTCACGTCTCGCATGGATGATGCCAATTTCGCCCAAACTACGGCTGAAAGGCGGTGACGTGATGGCAATCCCGGAGGAGGCCTCGGGCAGCCTGAAGGCGCTTCTGAAGGAAGACCCCGAGGCCTACGAATACATGGAGTCGCTGCACCCGTCGGTTCGGGCGCGCATCCTGGGGGCGGAGATCTCCTCGCCGGAAGAACTGGTCGCGCTGGCCAACGAGGCCGCCCGATCGGCGATGATGGATGTGAGCGGCATCTACGACGACTCGGATTCCTGGCCCAACGGACCGGACGAACCATATCCCATGAAAAACCGGCCCCATCCGCGGATGGGGCCGGTTTTTCATGAATCCGTCAAGCCCTATGCTGGAGAAATGTGCCGTCTCTGATCTGCCGGAAGGCGTGATCGAGTTCCTCCCGGGTATTCATGACGATTGGGCCGCCCCAGGCGATGGGCTCGCGAAGCGGCGGGCCCATGAAGAAAATGAAGCGCGCGGCGGAAGCCTCGGGCGCACGAACCGTGAGAAATTCTCCCTCGCCAAACAGCACCGCCGACTTTTCCTGAATGTGCGCGTCCGCGACGTGCGCGTCCCCCTCGATGGTGAAGATGAACGCCGTCTGGTTCTCCGGCGCGTCCAGCCGGATTTCACCCCCGGCAGGGAGTTTTACATCGTAGAGCGTCGCCTGTATGTGGCGGGGCGATACGCCGCTCAATCCCTTGTACGCGCCGGAGATCACCCGAACGGTCGCCCCGTCCTCTTCCGCGACGGGCATCATGTCCGCGCGGATGTCCAGGTACGCGGGCGGCGCCATTTTCTCCGCCTTGGGCATGTTGAGCCACAGCTGAAAGCCCAGCATCCTCCCGGAGGCCTTGGGCATCTCCTGGTGCAGGATGCCCCCGCCCGCCGTCATCCACTGGCTCTCGCCGTCATGGATCACGCCGGCGTTTCCGAGGCTATCCTCGTGCTCAATGCGGCCGGAAATTAGGTAGGTGATGGTTTCGATGCCCCGGTGCGGGTGGGTCGGAAAGCCCGCCAGGTAGTCGCTGGGGTCGGTGGAATCAAAGGAATCCAGCATCAGAAACGGATCAAAATCGTACACATCGTCGTGCCCGAGCACCCTGACCAGCCTGACGCCCGCGCCGTCAACGGCCCGAAAGCCCCGTACAATCCTCTTGACTTGGCGTTCCACGCCTTCGCCCCCTTCGTACTAGCCCATTTTGGACAGTTCCGCAAACACTTCCTCAATATCGGGCAGCTGGGACATCGGATAGACCTTCACCCACCGAACGACGCCCTGCTCGTCCACGATGATGTTGGCGCGCTCCGACATGCCAAATTCCTCATGGAAGATGCCGTAGTCCTGCGCCACCTTACCGTGTGGCCAGAAATCCGAAAGAAGCGGCAGCTTCTTGAGGCACAATACCGACGCCCACGCCTTCTTGGCGGGGGCGGGATCGACGCTGACGCCCAACGGAACGGTGTTCAGCGCCTCAAACCGCGCCCAATTGACCTCCAGCGCGCGCATCTGGTCGGTGCAAACGCTCGTCCAGGCGATCGGGTGCCACGAGAGAAGCACCTTCTTGCCCCGAAAATCCGCAAGGCTTACCGGGTTCTCCTGAACGTCTTCCATCGTAAAGGCAGGAGCCGGCATTCCGGCTTCAACAAGTTTCATGGCTCAGCCTCCCTTTCGTCATCCATTGGCCCATATGGTCCGGGCGAACGCGCCCTTTCGGGTTTAATATACCACAGGCGGGACGCGTCAAACCATCCGCTTTTCTCACTCGCCAACAGGGCAAAATAACAGCGCAGACGTTGCGCCCACGCCGCCATCCATGTATACTCATTCGGGAATATGGATCGGGCGGAGGAAGGTCATGAACGAAGCGTATGTTTGCGATTTTGCTTCCCCAAGCGACGCGCCGGGCTGGATGCGGCTGGTGGAAGCGGTGAAGGACAACTTTCCCGGCCTCGTGATGGAAGACTACCGCCGTGTGCTGATGAAGAACATCGAGCGCGGCAGCGCCATCTGCGTGCGGTTGGAAACGGAAGTCGTCGGCGCGCTCCTCTTTTCCACCGCGCAGCGCACGCTGTCCTTTCTGGCGGTGCACCCCGCCCACCGAAGAAACGGTCTCGCGGCCGCCATGGTCGAGAAGATGCTGACCGCCTTTCCCGGCGGCGAGGAGATCTCGGTAACGACCTTCCGCGGCGACGATCCGCTGGGCGCCGCGCCGAGGGCGCTTTACATGAAGCTGGGCTTCCAGGCGGCGGAACTCGTCACGGAATTCGGCCATCCCTGCCAGCGATTCGTCCTGAAACAGCCCCCCTCTCCAAAGGAATCCCGCCCGTAACGGGGCGCGCTCAAACGTATTCCAGGCAAGCCGGGTTAAGAGACGCTGTAAAATCTTGCATAAATATCACCCGTGAAGTATAATGCAAATTATATAGGATAATCCGCGCAGGATGGGGATGGAACGGTTGGATAAGGGAACCGTGTGGATTACGGGCGCATCCAGCGGCCTGGGCTATCATACCGCGAAGGCGCTGGTTCAAGAAGGATACCTGGTGATCGCGGGCGCGCGCTCCTTCAAGCCCTATGAAGGGCCCTGCGAGTGCGGAAGCCACCGGATTCCCCTGGACGTCCGAAGCCCGGAGAGCGTGGCGGCCTTTCGCGATCTGGCGCTCAAAATCTCGCCGCGGGTGGATGCACTCTACAACTGTGCCGGGGTGCTCATCCTGGGCTCCTGCGAGGAGACCGGCCGGGACGAGTACCAGCGGGTGATGGAGACCAACTTCCTCGGCACCGTGGAGATGACCCGCGCGGCACTTCCCGTCATGCGCGCCCAGCGCTCGGGCCGAATCATCAACTTTTCGTCCGTCAACGGCGTTCTGGGCATCCCGTTTCAAAGCGCATACACGGCCAGCAAGCACGCCATCGAAGGGTATTCGGAGTGCCTGTCGCTGGAAGTCAGGCGGTTTGGCGTCGGCGTGTGTCTGGTCGAGCCGGGCGATCACCGGGGCGGCTCGCAGGCCTACCGAACCCGCGCCGCAGCCTTCCAAGAAGATTCCCCATATTCGGAAATATTTCACCGCGGCGTCTCGGCCATTGCGAGAGACGAGGAGAACGGCTGCGATCCCAAAAAGCTTGGCCGCATCGCGGCGGCGCTCCTTCGAAAAAAACGGCTTCCGCTCAGAAAGCGCGTGGCGTCCTTCGATCAGCACCTGGCGGTCGTGCTGCACGCGGTCTTTCCCGCCGGGCTGATCCAATCCATACTTGAAAGCTATTACCTGGGGAAAAGGAGATAAGGCACATGCAAAAAACGAGTCCGATTCTGGAAAAATGTGACGCGCTTCGGGGGGACATGTCCCTTTCCAATCTGTTCAGCCTCACCTGCTCGTGGGGAAACACCCCCGCGGCGCTGTACCTGAAGGACGGACAGGAGGTCTCCGTCACCTTCTCGGAATACGAGCGGCAGACCCATGACTGGGCCGCGTACCTGAAAGGCAAATTTGGCGGCGGAGGCGGCAAAAAATTCGCCGCCATCGCGATGGATACCTGTCCGGAGTGGTTCCCCGCCTTTTGGGGACTGATCCTCTCCGGCTACAACGCGGTGCTCTTGGACTTCACCCTCTCCGACGAGAAGATGGACTACATGCTGGCCCAATCGGGCGCGGCGCTTCTCATCGGCAGAACCCGCCGCGCGCTGCCGGCGGGCGTGAAAATGGTGACGGTGGACGAACTCAAAGCCGCGCCCCGCGCCCCCATCGACTTCTTGCCGGAATACGCGGACAAGGTGGCGCTCTGTACCAGCGGCACCACCGCCACGAGCCGCATCTTCGTCTACGATGGCGCGGCGGTGTCCAACCAGGTATTGTCCAGCGAGCTGCTCTATAAGGAATGCCGCCAGATCATCGGCGACGGCAACCGCAGGAGCCTGGCGTTTCTGCCCTTCCACCACGTGTTTGGCTTCATGGTCTGCCTGATGTGGTGCGGCTTTCTGGGCTACGCCAACGTTTACATGAAAGACCGCGCGCCGCAGACCATCGTGGACACCGCCACGCGCTTTCGAATTGAACTGCTGTTGGCGGTGCCGCTTCTTGCGACGAACCTCGCCACCGGCCTTGAAAAAAAGGTCGCAAAGGAGCCCGTGGGCAAGCGCGCGGCCTTCCGCTTCCTCAAGGGCACGAGCCTGGTGCTGCAGCACGTCGCGCCGGGCTTGGGGCGCACGGTCGCAAGGCGGCTTCTGTTCCGCCCGGTGCTGGGAAAGCTCTTGGGCGGCGACGTGAAGTGCATCATCCTCGGCGGCAGCCACACCCCCGCCGAACAGATGCAGACCTTGAGCGCGCTGGGCTACTTTACGGTATCCGGCTTTGGCATGACCGAGACGGCCATCACCTCCGTCGAGACCAGCAGGAGCCTTCGCACCCGCGTGTCAGGCTCGGTGGGCCGGCCGCTAAAAAACGTACTGTACAAGGTGATCCCCGACGGCGAGAAGGCCAACCGGGGCGAGATGCTGATCAAAGGGCGCTCGCTGCACACCGGCCAGCTCGTGGACGGCGCGCTCACGCCGCCCGCGCTGGACGAGGAAGGCTGGCTGCACACCGGCGACGTGGTGCGGCTTGAAAAGGGCAGCCGCATGTACGTGGAGGGCCGCGTCAAGGACGTGGTCATCAACGAGTCCGGCGAGAACGTCTACCCGGACGAGGTAGAGGACGCCTTCTCCCATCTCTCCGACGTGGAGCAGCTCAGCGTGCTGGGCGTGCCGGTTGACCCGTCGAAGCCTTTGTACCAGGAGATCACGCTGGTGATGTACCTGGGCGACAAGGCCGCGGACGAGGTGTACGTCAAGGGCCTCTCGGCGCGCATCGCGCAGATCAACGGCAAGCTCCCCGTGGTCAAGCAGGTGGGGCGCGCGCTGGTGTCCTCCGAAAAGCTGCCGGTGGTCAACGCCATCAAGGTCAAGCGCGTGGAGCTTCGGCGGCTCATTGCGGAGCACCCGGACGCCTACCGTGAGCTTTCCATCCGCAGCGTCTCCGCTTCCTACGGCGCGCCTCGGGACGGCGTCAAGACCGAGCTGGTGGACCTTGAAATGCGCCGCATCAGCGACCAGGTGCGCAAGGTCTACGCGGAGGTTCTGGAGGTTTCCGAAAAGCAGATCCGCGACGACGCCCACTTCTTGGACGACCTGGGCGGCGACAGCCTGCAGGTCTTGTCCATCTCCATCCGCATCGAGGAGGCCTTCGGCTTCATCATCCCGCCGGAGGAGTACGGCCGCTGCACCACGGTGAACGGCCTTTCCCGGCTGATCTACGAGCGCCAGCACGGCTTTGAGGGGGCCAAGCCCGCCAGCGAGCCGGTGACGCCGATCTCCGAGTTCCGCGAGACACCGGAGTTCAAGGCCTTTTACGCGCGCCAGCAGGTGCTAATGGCGGGCGGCGCGGACAACCCTTATTTCGTGTGCCATGACTCGGCGCTCAAGGACACCTCCATCATGGCGGGCAAAGAGGTTCTTAACTTCGGCTCCTACAATTACGTGGGCATGTCCGGCCGCAAGGAAGTCATGGAGGCCGCCAAGGCCGCCATCGACCGCTACGGCACCAGCGCCAGCGGCAGCCGCCTTCTTGCGGGCGAAAAGAGCCTGTATCAGGAGCTGGAGCGGGAAATCGCCGTCTGGAAGCACGCCGAAAGCGCGCTGGTTCTGGTGGGCGGCCATTCCACGAACGTCACGGTGGTGGGCAACTTCTGCGGCCCGAAGGACCTGATCCTCTACGACGCGCTGGCCCACAACTCGGTCGATCAGGGCTGCAGGCTGAGCCCGGCCCTGTGCAAGCCCTTCCCCCACAACGATTTTAAGGCGCTTGAGACCATCCTGCGCATGCAGCGGCACAAGTTTGAAAAGGTGCTCATCGTCATCGAAGGCGCGTATTCAATGGATGGCGACATCGCGCCCGTCCCGGAATTCGTGGCGCTGAAGAAAAAATTCGGCTGCTTCCTGATGGTGGACGAAGCCCACAGCGCCTGCGTCATCGGCGAAACCGGCGGCGGCGTGGACGAGTACTTCGGCCTTGAACCGGACGACATTGACATCAAGATGGGCACGCTGTCAAAGGGCCTCGGCGCCTGCGGCGGCTACCTCGCTGGCCCCCGCGACATCATCGAATACCTGCGCTACAACCTGCCCGGCTTCGTGTTCTCGGTGGGCATCTCACCGCCGCTGGCCGCCGCGACGCTGACCTCCATCCGCCTTCTCAGGGAGGACCCGTCGATCATGGCGCGCATGCGGGAGAACATCGCCTGCTTCCTGAAAGAAGCCGCCGCGCGCAACCTCAACACCTGCCTTGCCGCCGGTACCGCCATCGTGCCGGTGCTCATCGGGCGGGACGAGGACGCCTTCCACCTCTCAAACCGCCTCCGTGAGCACGGCGTGTTCGTACCTCCGGCGGTTTACCCGGCGGTGCCCCGCGGCAAAGCGCGGCTCCGCTTCTGCGTGATCAGCGAGCACAAACCGGAGCAGATCGTAAAAGCCCTCGACCTTCTGGTCAAGCTCGCCGCCGAGGATGGCATCGCCCTCCCCCCGGCGAAACCCGCCGAAGCGCCGAAGGCCGAGCCGCGAACCGCGACCTTCGCGTAGAACAAAACCGCCCGCGATTTCATAGTGAAATCGCGGGCGGTTTTTCATGCGCAGCATATCAGGATAGCAGCATCCTGTCGCTGGCCAATTGCTGGCCGCTGGCCTTTCCGAACATACTGAGGAGGGTTTCGACGGTCAGACGCTTTTTCTCGTCGCCGGAGACGTCCACAATGATCTTACCCTCGTGCATCATCAGAAGGCGGTTGCCGTGCTGGATGGCGTCCTTCATGTTGTGGGTGACCATCAGCGCGGTCAGCTTCTCCTCGGAGATGAAGCGGTCGCTGAGGGCGAGCACCTTGGCGGCGGTCTTCGGGTCCAGCGCGGCGGTGTGCTCGTCGAGGAGCAACAGCTTCGGCGGCACCAGCGTCGCCATGAGTAGCGTCAGCGCCTGACGCTGGCCGCCGGAGAGCAGCCCCACCTTGTTGGTCATTCGGTGCTCGAGGCCCAGATCCAGGTGTTTCAAAAGCTCAACGTACCGCGCGCGCTCGGCGGCGGCCACGCCCCAGCGAAGGGTGCGCGGCTTGCCGCGCCGAAGCGCCAGCGCGAGGTTCTCCTCGATGTTCATGTCGGCGGCGGTGCCCATCATCGGGTCCTGAAACACGCGGCCCAGATACTTCGCGCGCCTGTGCTCCGAGAGCCGGGTGACGTTGACGCCGTCGATCTCGATGGTTCCGCCGTCCACCGGGTAAACCCCCGCCACGGCGTTTAAAAGCGTGGACTTGCCCGCGCCGTTGCCGCCGATTACGCTGACGAAATCCCCCGGATTGAGCGTGAGGTCCACACCGTCCAGCGCCACCTTTTCATTGACGGTGCCGATGTTGAAGCGCTTGACGACGCCATTTACCTTCAGCATGTCACGCAGCCCCCTTCATCGACCGCCGAAGTGTGTTCAGGTATTCCTTGAACATCGGCAGCGAGAGCGCCAGCGCCACGGTGATGGCGGTGAACAGCTTCAGGTCGTTGGTGGGCATGCCCAGCTTCAAAACCAGCGCGATGATGACCCGGTAGGTCACCGCGCCGAGGATCAAAGAGAACAGGCGGCTGAAGAAGTTGCGCCGACCGAACAGCACCTCGCCGATGATCAGCGAGGCGAGGCCGATCACGATCGATCCGGTGCCCATCTGCACGTCGGCAAAGTTCTGGCTCTGAGCGATCAGCGCGCCGCTCAGCGCGACGAGGCCGTTCGAGATCACGAGGCCCAGTATCTTCATCGTGTCGGTGTTGATTCCCTGGGCGCGCACCATGTTCGGGTTGTTGCCGGTGGCGCGGATGGCGTTGCCGAGCTCCGTACCGAAAAACCAGTAAAGCAGCGCGATGATCGCCATCACGCAGGCAAAGCCCAAAATCGAGACAGCCACGTTCTTCTCAAGGCCCAGCGCCTCCAGCGGGGTGTAGACCGTGTCCATCCGAAGCAGCGACACGTTCGCCTTGCCCAGCACGCGCAGGTTGACCGAGTACAGCGCGATCATCGTCAGAATGCCTGACAGAAGCGCCGGGATGCGCAGCTTGGTGTGCAACAACCCGGTCACAAGCCCAGCCCCAAGCCCCGCGAGGAACGCACAGACCGTCGCCACGAGGGGGCCCGCCCCGCCCGCGATCATCGACGCGGAAACCGCCGCGCCCAGCGTGATGCTGCCCTCGACGGTCAGATCCGCGATGTCCAGAATGCGGTAGGTGATGTATACGCCGATCGTCATGGCGGCCCAGAGTAGCCCCAGCGCAACCGCGCCCAGAAGGATTTGCTGCATCGATGTGTGCGCTCCCTCGCGCGGGAGGCCGCGAGCGGCCTCCCGCAATTGATTGGTATTTAGGCCATCGGCTCGGCGTAGGCCTGGTACTTTTCGGGGATTTCAAAGCCAATGGCCTCGGCATAGGTGGCGTTGAAGGTGTAGTCCATCTTCGTGGCGGTTTCGATGGGCATCTTCGAAACGTCCTCGCCGCCCAGCACGCGGACTGCCATGAGGCCGGTCTGGTAGCCCAGCTCGTAGTAGTTGATGCCCAGCGTCGCGAGGCCGCCGCCCTTCACCATGCCGCTCTCGCCGCCGATGAGGGGCTTCTTCGCCGTGGTCGCCACTTCGTAGACGACGGGCATGGAGGAGGCGAACACGTTGTCGGTGGGGATGTAGATGGCGTCGCAGCTGTCAACGATGGACTGGGTGGCCTGCTGTACGTCGTTGGAGTTGGTGACGGTGACTTCGGTATAGGCCATGCCCTCGGCCTCGATGGCTTCCCTGGCCATCTTGGCCTGCAGCACCGAGTTGTCTTCGCTGGAGGTGTAGAGGACGCCCACCGTCTTCGTCTCCGGGAACAGCTCCTTGATCAGCTTGATCTGGTCGGCCACCGGGTTCATATCGGTGGTGCCGGACACGTTGGTGCCGGGCAGTTCGTTGGCGTCCACGAGCCGCGCGACCACATAATCGGTGATGGCGGTGCCGAGGATCGGGATCTCGGTGGTCTTTCCGGCGATGGACTGCGCCGCCGGCGTCGCGATGGCCAGCACCAGGTCGACCTCATTGGCGACGAAGCGGTCGGAAATCGTGGCCAGGTTGGACGCGTCGGCCTGAGCGTTCTGGATATCGAGCGCGATGTTTTCGCCGTCCACAAAGCCGTTGTCGCTGAGCGCCTTTACGAAGCCATCGCGGGCGGAATCCAGCGCAACGTGCTGAACATACTGGATCACGCCGATGGTCTTCTGCGCCTCGCTCGCCATCGCCGCCATCGGCATGCAGGCGAGAATCATAACCAGGATGAGTGCAAGCATTTTCTTCATTATGAGATAACCTCCCTCTCTATTTCCCGCGCGCCCGCGCGAAAACAAAAGCCGCCCCTTACTTCTTAAGAGGGCGGCGCATCATGTCGCTCGGAAGCACAAAAACAAGCTCCACCGGGCGGCCTTGCCCTCGAAGTAATGGTGAAGGAACCTACAGTCCCTACCGTCCAACCCATACTACAAGTAGAATCCATCCCCATGAGCCGAGTGCGAAAGCCCATCGGGCAGCCATGCCGGGGAGCGTTTACAGCGTTCCCTGTTGTGCGTCAGCTGAATTAATCATAAGCGAGCCGACCGCGCTTGTCAAGTGATTAACACAATCTGCATGGTTTCACACACAGTCCGTATGGTCAACATCAGCCACGCGCCTTGCGTCCGTGGCTCGCCGGTGATATAATTTCAAAAAATAACCAGACGGGTGGTGAGCGTATGATCCCTAACCAGTGGTATGCCATCCTCCCCTCTTCAAAGGTCAAGCCGGGCGGCCTTGTCGCCGTGCGCCGCATGGGGCTTGATCTCGCGCTGTTCAGGACGGGCGGCGGCGCGCTGGGCTGCGTCGTCGATCAATGCACCCACCGTGGCGCGGCGCTGAGCCTCGGGAAAGTCAAGGACGGGTGCGTCAGTTGCCCTTTCCACGGCCTTGAGTTCAGCCCGGACGGCCGCTGCACCTTCATTCCCGCCAACGGCCGCAGCGCCACCCAGGATCTGAGCCGCTACAACGTGCGCGCCTACCCGGTGGCCGAGATCAGCGGCATCATCTACCTCTGGTACGGTGACCCGGAGAAAGCCGCCGGAAAGCCCCCTTTCTTTGACGGGGAGCTGGACGGCTTCGCCATGAGCGAAATCGAAGATCATTGGGCGGCGCACTACTCCCGCGCCATCGAAAACCAGTTGGACGTGGTGCACGTGCCCATCGTACACCACAACACCATCGGACGGGGCAACAAAACCCTGATCAACGGCCCCAAGGTGATCTTCGAGGACGGCGCGCTGATCACCAGCGCCAACAACGAGGTCGATCGCGGACAGAAGCCCAAGCCGCCCTCGGAGTGCGTCATCAAGGACACCTACCTGAAGTTTCGCTTCCCGAACCTTTGGATGAACCACATCAGCGACAAGGTCCGGGTCGTCATCTTTTTCGCCCCGGTGGACGACGAGAACACCATCCTCTACATCCGCTTCTACGACAAAATCACGAACAGCGCTCTTTTAAACCGCTTCATCGCACAAGTGGGCAAGTTCATGAACCGGGTGATTGAGCGGCAGGACAGACGCGTCGTGATCACCCAGCGGCCCAAGCCCTCCAGTTACCGCTCCGAGGAGAAACTGCTCATCGGCGACGGCCCAATCATCGAATACCGTAGGCGGCGCGACGCGCTCATGCGCGAGGCTGAGAAGTAGTTCCTTTAGATTATTGTGGGGGCCCCCCGGTTTGGCGGGGC
>JAEYPB010000090.1 GCA_023411175.1 Bacillota bacterium
ACCTACGCCATCCAGGACGAGTACATGGCGCTGGCGGAGTATCGCGCGATCATCGAAAAGCACGGGGCGCTGCGGCCGTTCACCAGCCTGATTGAGGCCGAGCAGCGGCACATCGACCTTCTGAAACCGCTCTTCACGGCGTACGGCGTGGCGGTGCCTGAGGACGACGCCGCGGGCCGTGTGACCGCGCCCGAGACGCTGACGGAAGCGTACGAGGTGGGCCTCAAGGCGGAGACCGACAACACCGCGATGTACGGCGCGTTTCTTTCGCAGACCCTGCCCGATGACGTGAAGGCGGTGTTCGCCTCTTTGAAGGCCGCTTCGGAGAACCATCGGTCCACATTTGAGCGCAGGATTTCCGGCCAGACCGGAAATGCCCAGGGCAACCGAAACGGTCGCGGCAATGGCAGCATGAACGGACGTGGCAATGGCAACGGTCGCGGCAACGGCAACGTGAATGGTCGCGGCAACGCGTACAACAACGGCGGCAACCGCGGCGACTACCCGAATTGTTCAAACTGTCCGTATTGCCCGGCGGCGTAACGCCCGGGGTTCAGCCAGGTCGGGGCGTGGCCCGCTCCTGACCTGGCCTTCCAATAATTCTACATCACAAATGGGGAGCGATGAAGTTTGAAGCTTGCGAAATGGCTCAGGTGGATGATTCTGGGCGCAATCCTTGCGGGTTCGATGTTCCTGTCCTACATGCACACCAACGGGTTCGCGGGGTATCCTTCGGTGCATGCGCTGTGCCCGCTGGGTGGGCTTGAAAACTTCTGGTTCTGGCTGACCGCGGGGGCCAACGTTTCAAAGATTTTTGCGGGCACGATGACGCTGTTCTTCTTCCTGCTGGTGTTTACGCTCATCTTCGGACGCGCCTTTTGCGGGAACCTCTGCGCATTCGGCTTCCTGCAGGAACTGCTGGGAAAGATCACAAAGAAGAAGCTCCGCGTCCCGGCCAAACTGGACAAGATGCTGAAGCTTTTAAAGTATGTGATGCTTGCCCTCGTCACACTGACGGCCTGGGTTACGCTGAAGCTTTGGATCTCCCCATACGACCCTTACGCCGCGTTTGCCCACATCTGGAGCGGAGCGGAACTGCTGAATGAGAATCTGATCGGTTTCATCCTCTTGATCGTGGTGGTCGTCGGGTCGATCTTTATCGACCGGTTCTTTTGTCGGTACCTGTGCCCCGCGGGCGCGCTGTACGGAATCCTCGGCAGGATCAGCCCGCTCAAGGTTAAGCATGACGCGTGCATCATATGCGGCAAATGCAGCAAAGCCTGTCCGATGGGCATCGATGTGGCTCACGTGGATGTGGTCACCTCGCCCGAGTGCATTGCCTGTGGCGCCTGCATAAACGCCTGCCCATCCAAAGATAAGCCGTTGAACTTCACGTTTGCGGGGTGGGTGGTTAAGCCCATCGCATTCGTACTGATCACGGTGCTCGTATTCTTCGGCAGTATTCTGGCCTTTGATGCGATGGGCCTGATGAAGCTGACCACGCCGACGGTAGAAGAGGTGCAGGCCAGCGGCGTTACTCTGAGCCTAAAGGAGCTCAAAGGGTCTATGACCATCGAGGAAGGCGCGGCATACGTCGGGATGGACATCAAGGCATTCCGGGAAATGATGGAGATTCCGGAAAACGTGCCGGACAACACCAAGTTCAAGGAAATTTCGCAGACCGCCCCCGGTTACGACTTCCACCAAATGGTGGAGGAAAATGAACAATAGAGGAAAAGCATCGGCATTTGCATGGAAAGCCCGCCTGTCTCGGCGGGTTTTCCTCATTCCTACCAGACAAGGCACACAAAACTGTACAGAAAAGATGAGGTCATGGTATACTTCCATGGGAAGAAAAGAAGGGGAAAACCATGGATGAAACGGCGGATCTACAGCGAGGCGCAGAAGAACCAACTGGCGGAGCTTTCGGCCACGGAAAGTCCAGAAGCGGGATTATCCGGGAATACGACCGGATCAGCCCTTGACAAATGGGCGAAGCGGATCAGAAAACCTTCCAATTATCAGCCAAATTCTCTGAAAAAAACGCAGTATTAACGAAATATTTGCGGGTTTGCGTGGCCGATCCCATTGAAATCAGAAAATTAGTATGGTATTATAACAATTAGTTAGGCGGTGGCGGGATGAAATCCATCGGAGATCAGAGGGATTTTCTGAAGCAGGTCATGGATCTGTTGGAACAGCATTTTGGATACAACTGCGAGATCGTACTGCACGATCTGACGGGTGATTACGATAAAACCATCGTGGACATCCGGAACGGGCACATCACCGGGCGCCGGGTGGGCGACTGCGGCAGCAACCTGGGTCTTGAGGTGCTGCGCGGTACGGTGGTGGACGGCGAGCGGTACAACTACATCACGTACACCCCCGACGCCAAGATTCTGCGCTCCTCATCCATGTACATGCGGGACGATGCAGGCCGCGTGGTGGGTTCGCTATGCGTCAACACCGACATCACCCAGTCCGTCAAATTCGAGCAGCACCTGCACGAGCTCAACAACATGAACGTGGACAAACCGGACAAAACGCCCGAAGTCTTTGCCAAGGATGTCAAGCAGTTGTTGGAATACCTCCTCGAAGAGGGCGAGCGGCTTGTCGGCAAGAGCGCGGCCGATATGAACAAAGAGGATCGCGTCAGCTTTATCGCCCATCTCGACAAGAGCGGCGCTTTTCTGATCACCAAATCCAGTGAGCGGGTCTGCGAGTTTCTGGGCATCTCCAAATACACGCTGTACGCGACGCTGGACAAGCTTCGGAACGGTGAAAAGCCGGAAAATCCGTAAGGAGACGAGGGTATGGATTGTCTGATTCACGGCGGAATGATCGTCGACGGCACCGGAAGGCCGCCATACGCGGGTGACATCCTGATCCGGCGCGATGAAATCGCCGCCGTCGGGCAGGTGGACGCGCCGGAGGGCATCTGGCGCGTTGACGCCCGAGGGCTCGTCGTGACGCCCGGCCTCATCGACGCGCACACCCACGCGGACCTGGCGCTTATGCAAAACCGCCAGCAGCCAAACGCGCTCTATCAGGGCATTTCGACGATGGTGGTGGGGCAGTGTGGCCTGGGGTTTGCGCCTGTCGTTGAGGACGACCTTGAAAATGCCATTCAAATGAATTCGGGCATCTTCGGGCGCCTGCCCGGAAATTGCCCGCGGTGGCGGAGTTTTTCCGAATTTCTGGGCCTTCTGGACGGCTGCGCGGTCAACGTCGGCGCAATGGTCCCGCACAACGCGGTTCGGCAGATCGCCTGCGGCTATCAAAACTCGCCGCTGACCGGTGCGCGGCTTGAAGCGGCGCTTGCGGCGCTGGACGAAGCGCTGTCTGAGGGCGCGCTGGGCCTTTCTGTAGGGCTGAGCTATTATCCGGGCGGCTATGGCGACACGGGCGAGCTGATCGAGCTGTGCCGCGCCATCCAAAGGCGCGACGCTCTGTTCTGCGTACACATGCGGCTCGACGTCAACAATCCTGACTTCAGGCCCATGGACGAAATCGCCCGCGTGGCGGAAGAGACGCGGGTGCGCACCAACATGCTGCATCACCGAACCGGCGGTTTTGAACCGCATACCGACGTCACAGCGCCGTTTGAGCGAGCCGCCCGCGCCGGGGCGGAGGTCACTTTTGAGTTCTATCCGTACTTGGTCGGCTCCGGGCTTGTGCTGGCCGTGGTGCCCGACTGGGCGCAGGAGGGCGGGCCGGACGAGATCCTGAAGCGGCTGGAGTCCAAATCACTCCGCCCGAAGCTGATGAAGGATCTGGAGCACCGCTACGGCTTCTTCTTCCCCAACGGAGCGACGGGCAGGATATACCTGACCCGCGATCCCTACAGCCCGGACCGGGGCAAAACCATCGACGAAATCGCGCAAGAGCACGGCGAAGCGCCGTGGGAGACGGCGGTGCGCCTTCTGATCGAAAACCAGCTGGAGGTTGGCTTCAACGGCGTTGAGTTCAAGTCTCCGGAACTGCAGGAAAAGCTGTACGACGATCAATACCGCCTGTTCCTGGACGAGCGCTACACCGTCGGCAGCGATTCCATTCCGTCGGGCGGCCTGTCCCACCCGAGGACCAGCGGCGCTTTCGCGCGGATCATCGCACAGATGCGAAAGCGCGGGGTGCCGATGGAGACCGTCATCCGCAAGCTGTCCGCGAAGCCGGCGGAAATCTACCGCATCAGCGACCGGGGCGTGCTTCTGCCCGGAAAAAAGGCGGACATCTGCCTGATGGACTACGACCGCGTGGAAGACGGAGCGGACGAGGACTTTTCCCGCAGAAAGCCGGAGGGCATTGTGACGCTCTTCGTCAACGGCCTTCCGGTCATGCGCGAGGGCACGCTGACTGGCGAACTGAGCGGCCGCGCGCTGAGACGCGGCAAATCAACACCGCTGGGGGCAGAAGTATGAGCTTTTACGAGAAAATGGGGCTAAAGCCGCTCATCAACGCCAGCGAAACCTACACAAACCTGGGCGGTTCGCTGATGGCGGAAGAAACGCTTGATGCGATGCGCCAGGCCGGGCACGGCTTTGTGGACATGGGAAAGCTCATGGACGCCGTGTGCGCGCGCGCGGCGACGCTGACCCGGAACGAGGCCGCGTTTGTCACGAGCGGCGCGGCCGCGGGCGTGATTCTAAGCGCCGCCAGCGCGCTGTGCGGCCTGGACGAATCGCTGCACGATCAGCTGCCCTTCGCCGGAGATTTTCCGAAAAACCGTATTCTGATCTTCGACGGCGCGTACCGAAGGATGATCCCGTACTGGCGGTTGATCGCGATGACCGGCGCGACGATCGTGCCGGTTGCGCCGACCGTTGAAGCGATGCTCGCGGCGGCGGACGAGAAATGTGCGGCGGCATTCCTGTTCGCGGGATCGCTGTATGAAAAGGATGTGCCCTGCTGCGAGGACGCGATTCCGAAGCTCAAGGCAGCGGGAATGACCGTCGTCGTCGACGCCGCGGCGCAGCTTCCGCCGGCGTCCAATCTCTGGCATTACACGCGGGAACTGGGTGCGGATCTCGCCGTCTTCAGCGGCGGCAAGCACATCCGCGGCCCGCAGTCCACCGGCCTCATCGCCGGCCGCGGGGACCTCGTCGCCGGTTGCCGCATGAGTGCCTGCCCCAACCCACGCATCGGCCGGGCCTTCAAGACGGGCAAGGAGGAGTTGGCCGGGTTCATCACGGCGCTGGAGCTGTTTCTGGCCGATGATGGCCGATACGCCCGCCAATTGGAGATGCTGGAAACCCTGCGCGGCCTTTTGAACGAAGGCGCGAAGGTTGCGGCGCGGATTGTTTCCGAAGGCAGGCTGGGCACCGAACAGCCGCTCCTGATCGCAACGCTGCCGGAGGGGGTCTCCGCGAAGGAAGTCAACGAGCGGACGCGCGCGCTGCCGAGGCCCATCGACGTGGGCGTCTATCCGCCGGAATTCGGCATGCCGGAAAACACCATGTTCCTGAACGCCTACAACCTGTCGCCCGGCGAGGTCGAAACGGTTGCCCGAGCCGTGTGTGATCAGGTCAACGCGCTCAGAAAGGAGTGATTCCAATGGGGAAGATTGAGAATCGGTTGGAGGCGCTGGGCATAAAGCTGCCCGAACCGCCGGAGAGGGCCGGGCTGTACATGCAGACCAAGGGCTTTGAGGACGTACTTTGCGTATCGGGCTGCGGGCCGGATCTTCCGGGAGAGCCCTTTCCCAAGGGAAAGCTGGGCGAGATGACGATTGAGGAAGGGCAAAAGGCTGCCGCGAACTGCATGCTCAACGCGCTCGCCATTCTGAAACGCGATCTCGGCACGCTGGACAGGGTGAAGAGCGTCATCAAAATGCTGGCCTTTGTCGCGAGCGGGAACGATTTTTACGAGCAGCCCGCCGTCGCCAACGGCGCGAGCCGCCTTCTGATCGACATATTCGGCGAGGGGGCAGGGTGCCCCTCCCGCAGCGCCATCGGCGTCAACGTGCTGCCGGGCAATATTCCGGTGGAAGTGGAACTGATGGTACAAATTGACCGGGACTAGAACGGTTGTCACAGCGCCCCCATTCATGCTATAATGCGTATGAATTTGATCAAATATAGATCGGGGCGTTACAAATGAACGGAGCGGTCACCAGAAAAACGCTTTCCAGACAGGTTGTCGATCAACTCAGGGCGGACATCATCACCCGCGTGTTTCCGGTGGGGAGCCACATTACCGTTAGGTCCATCGCCGAGCGCTATGATACCAGTCCGATCCCTGTGCGGGAGGCGTTCAACGTGCTCAGCGGCGAGAAGCTGATCAAGCTGTCTCCGTACAAGGGTGCCACGGTCTGCACGATCGACCGGCAGTTTTTTGAAAACATTTACCGCATCCTGAACGCGCTGGAGATGCTGATGATCGAAAGCACGATGGAGAATTGGTCCGACAGCCTGCGCCGCGAGGTAACCGACATCAACGAGCAGATCGGCGCGCTGCAGACGATGGAGCTGATCTGGGAGAAGTATCAGGACCTCAACGATCAGTTTCATCAGAAGCTGGAGCAGTTCAGCCGGAACGACCAGGCGCTGGAGCTGATCTATGACTACCGCTCCATCGCCCGCCTGATCGCCCGGGAGCACGGGGTTGTGCTCGCGTCGGTTGATCGGCTCAACGAATCCCATCAGGAGCACAACCGCATCATTGAGGCCTATGAGGCGCGCGACCTTCAGGCCTGCCGCCAGGCGTACATGATACACGCCGACAACTCTCGCCTGCCCACCATGAAGCGGATTTTCGGAGAGGCGTAGCGGGTATCCGCGGCCGAAAGCGCGGGGCAAAGCATTACAGGAAACAAAGGCATAGATGAACGGGTATCACTAATGAAGGAAAAATATGTGATATTTGATACAATATTGACTTTAAACCAGATTTGATATAATATATAAACCGTGTGTGTACAGCAGGTCTGCGAAGCAGCCGACGGGAGTGAGCGGGCTGCGCGAATTCCGTCAGCCGGGCGGGCGATGCACCACTTGGACAGGATCCTCGATCGCCCTTTCGGGGCGATGACGGATAGATGCGTAAGTCCTTGGGAGCGGTCGGAGAGAAGGCAACCCTCGGGAGCGGGCCCCTGCTTTCCTCCCCATCCAAAGGCGCAATTCAGAAGGAGGGTTTCCACGTGAAGAAGTTCCTGGCTCTGCTCCTGGGGTTGATGATGATCGTTTCCATGCTGAGCGTTGCCTCCGCGGAATCGAGCCCGGTGACGATTTCGGTATGGTGCGCTTATGCCGGCGAAGATCCGTACGGTAAGTACTCGTATGAGTACGCCGAGAAGTTCATGGCCGCCAACCCGGGCATCAAGGTGGAAGTGACCGCGGTCAGCAGCAACGATATCTATGCGAAGCTTGCTGCGATGGCGACCACGCCCGACGATCTCCCGACGCTGTTCTACACCAGCGCCGACCAGGCCCCCAGCCTCGTCGACATCGGCCTGGTTGAGGACATGACCAA
Source organism: Bacillota bacterium (assembly GCA_023411175.1). Classification (GTDB taxonomy): domain Bacteria; phylum Bacillota; class Clostridia; order Christensenellales; family Aristaeellaceae; genus JAEZHK01. The sequence goes on from JAEYPB010000090.1 coordinate 7,471, forward strand.
CTACCTGACGGCCGATGAGCTCGCGTCGTTCGGCAACGGCGTTGTCGACGGCTGCCAGGTGGGCGGCATCATGGCCTACTACCCGATCGACCTGCAGCCGCTGGCGGTGCTCTACCGCATCGACCGCTTTGAAGAAGCGGGTCTGACGCCCCCCGCGACCTGGGACGAGTTCCTGGCCGTTTCCCAGGCTCTGACCAAGGATACCAACAGCGACGGCACGACCGACGAGTGGGGCTTCTCGATGGTCGGCTCCAACAACAGCTCCGGTCAGTCGCGCTTCATGTCCTACCTTTGGAGCAACGGCCTCAAGGTCGTCTTTAAGGATGGCGACCAGTGGAAGACCGACATCGAAACGCCGGAATTCCTGAAGGCCTTCACCTTCTGGACCGACATGAACAACGTGCACAAGGTCGTGCCGGAAGGCATCACCGAGATCACGTACCCGACCGCCGCGAACTACTTCGCGATGGGCTACACCAGCACGATGGTCTCCGGCGGCAACGCGATGGGCGTGACCTACGCCGCTGCGCCGGACCTGAAAGGCAAGATCGGCACCTTCCCGATGCCTGGCTCCGAGCCCGGCTCGATGATGAACACCGAAGGCTATGCGCTGTCGAAGAACGCCACCGAAGAGCAGAAGAAGGCGGCCGTCGAGTACTGCAAGTTCTATGCCTCGAACGACGCCGAAATGCGCTTCTGGCAGGAGAGCGGCAAGCTGCCCTCCAGCGCCGCGGGCCTTGCCAGCGAGTACCTGCAGGGTCAGGACTACGCGGGCTTCCTGCAGACCATTGCCAACGGCTGCCGTCCGGTGAACGACTTCCCGGGCATGGGCGCCCTCAAGCAGCTGCTGGGCGACGCGTACTCCGCGGTGTTCGCCGGTGAAAAGACCAACGAGCAGGCCGTGGCTGACCTCAGCGCCGGCATGGCCGAGCTCCTCGAGGACTACAACTAATTAAGGTTCGGACAGGGGAGAGGGGAGCTCCCGCTCCTCGCCCCTGTCCTTTGATCGATTCTTGAGGGAGGTGCGAACGCGATGGCATCCTTGACGGTGAAGCGAAAAGCTGCGATGGGCAGGATGGACAGGCGGCAGCAGGGAATTGGCTACGGTTTCGTCCTACCGGCGGTGATCATTATGGTGGCGCTGATCATCTATCCGATGCTTTACGGCGTCTATTTGAGCTTTTTCAATACCAATCTGGTCACCCGATGGGATTTCGTGGGTTTGAAGTATTACCAGCAGGCCGTTACCCAGCCCGAATTCGCGTCCACGGTGCTGCTCACTTTCAAGTTCATGCTGCTGGTGGTCGCGGGGCACTTTCTGCTGGGCTTTGTGCTGGCTTCTTTCCTCAACAAGGAATTCAAGGGCCGCCTGGCTTTCCGCATCATCTTTATGCTGCCGTGGCTCTTCCCTGAAACCGTGGTGGCGCTCCTGTTTACGTGGATCATGAATCCGATGTACGGCGTGCTCAACGCGATTTTAAAAGGGATGGGGCTGATCTCCGGCAACATTTCATGGCTGGGCACGGCGGAGCTCGCGTTTCCGTCGGTGGTATTCGCGTGCATTTGGAAGGGCTATCCGCTAGTCATGACGATGATTCTCGCGGGCATGCAGGCGATCTCCAACGATTTGTACGAGGCATCCCACATCGACGGCGCCAACCGCTGGCAGCAGTTCCTGCACGTCACGGTGCCTTCGCTGAAGCCCGTACTGACGACCACGCTCATCCTGGACAGCGTTTGGTGGTTCAAGCAGTACACGCTGGTCTATACGATGACCGCGGGCGGCCCGGGCAGCTCGACCAGCCTGATCAGCCTGAACATTTTCTCGACCGCGTTCGAATCCCTGCGCTTTGGCAAGGCGTCGGCCTGGGCGGTTATCGTGTTTGTAATCTGCTATTTGATCAGCAAAGTATATAGGGTGGTGTTACGAGATGACTAAGCCAGGCAAGCGCGCCAAAACCCTCGCGAACAGCTCGCTGCGCTACGCGCTGCTCACGTTGCTGTCGCTGTTCATCCTTGTGCCGATTGCGTGGATGCTGTCCACCGCCTTCAAGACCGAGCCGCAAACCTACATGCCCAACCCGACCTGGATTCCGCAGCCGTTTTCGTTTGATTCTTTCACCAAATTCTGGAAGATCTACGACTTCGGCCGGATGACGCTCAACAGCCTGATTACCTGCGCCTTCTCCACGCTGATCTGCGTGACGGCGTCGTGCCTTTCGGGCTATGGCATTACGCGCTACAAGTTTGTCGGAAAGAAGCTGTACATGGGGTTCCTGCTGGTGACGCAGATGTTCCCCAGCGTCATGCTGGTGGTTCCCTTTTACTCGATCCTCACCACCTACCGGATGAACAACACGCTCCTGGGCCTCATCGTCGTATACGCGGCCACCAACGTCGCGTTTTCGACGTGGATGATGGTTTCCTACTTCAAGACCATCCCCACAGAGTTGGACGAGGCCGCCCGTGTTGACGGCGCATCCGCATTCTACACCTTCTGGAAGATCATCCTGCCGCTGACGCTCCCGGGCATTGCGTCGGTTTCGATCTTCACCTTCATCAATGGCTGGAACGAATACATGTACTCGGCGGTTCTGATGTCCAAAGACTCGCTCAAAACCCTGACGGTGGGCATCGTGTCGCTCAACACGCAGTACCAGGTCAAGTGGAACGACCTGATGGCGGCTTCCTCCTTCTCATGCCTGCCGCTGATCATCCTGTTCGTCTGCTTCCAGAGGTACTTTATCGCCGGAATGACGAGCGGCGCCGTAAAGAGCTGAGTACATCGGGAAGATACATATGAAACGGGAGGGACAACTTCATGGCTGGCGTGACCATCCGGGACGTTAAAACCTTTGTCACGGCGCCCCGGGGCATCAATTTGGTGGTTGTCAGGGTGGAGACCAATGTGCCCGGCCTGGTAGGCCACGGCTGCGCGACGTTCACCTGGCGCGCAAAAGCGGTGGTCGCCGCGATTGACGATTACCTGAGGCCGCTCGTGATCGGGAAAGACGCGGCCAATATCGAAGACATCTGGCAAACCGCCATGGGCGGTTCCTATTGGCGAAACGGGCCGGTGCTCAACAACGCGCTGTCCGGCATTGACGAGGCGCTTTGGGACATCAAAGGCAAGCTCGCGAACATGCCGCTCTATGACCTGTTTGGCGGCAAGTGCCGGGAAGGCATCGCCGTCTACCGTCATGCCGACGGAAGCAGCTACGAGGAAGTGGATCAGACGATCCAGTCCTACATTGATCAGGGCTATCGTTATATCCGCGTGCACATGGGCACCTACGGCGGCAACATGTATGGCTCGAAAAACCGTGAGATGCACCGGCCGGAAAACTGCCCGCCCGGCGCATACTACGACCCCCGCGCCTACATGCGCAGCGTGGTCAAACTGTTTGAGCATGTACGTGAAAAGTTTGGCTGGGAGATCGAGCTGATGCACGACGTGCATGAGCGGCTGTCCCTGGCCGACACGCTGAGCTTTGCCAAGGATATGGAGCCGTTCAAGCTGTTCTTCCTGGAGGACTCGCTCCCGCCGGACCAGATCGAATACTTCAAGTACCTGCGGACGCAGACGGCTGTGCCGCTGGCGATGGGCGAATTGTTCACCCATCCGCTGGAGTGGAAGCAGATCGTCCAGAACCAGTGGATCGACTTTATCCGCGTACACCTGAGCGACATCGGCGGTCTCACGCCCGCGCGAAAGCTGGCCGCCTTCTGCGAGGCATACGGCGTGCGCACCGCCTGGCACGGCCCGAACGACCTGTCGCCCATCGGCATGGCCGCGCAGATGCAACTGGATCTGAGCGTGCCCAACTTCGGCATCCAGGAATTCGCAGGCTTCGACGAGCGCGAGCAGGAGGTTTTCCCTGGCTGCCCCGAGGTGCGCGACGGCTATGCGTACCTGACCGATCGCCCGGGCATCGGCGTCGACTTCAATGAGAAGGCTGCCGCGAAGTACCCCTTCGCCGAGATGGATTTCGGCTGGCTCTACGCCCGGCTGAAGGACGGAACCGCCGTCCGGCCCTGATTAAAAAAAAGCGGAGCGCCCGCGGCCCATGCGGGCCGCGGGCGCTCTTAACGGAAGAAGGATGCATTATGCCCTCGAAAGTGGTAACCTTTGGCGAAATCATGCTCAGGCTCAAGCCGTCAGGCTTCGAGCGGTTTCTGCAGACCCCGGCGTTTGAGGCGACCTTCGGCGGCGGCGAAGCCAACGTGGCGGTGAGCCTCGCCAATTTCGGCATGGACGCTTCGTTCATAACCGTGCTTCCGGACAACGACATTGCGCACGCTTGCCTGCGCGAGATGCGCGGGTTCGGCGTGGACGTGTCGCACGTCGCGCTGAAGGATGGCCGCATCGGCATTTACTACCTTGAAGCGGGCGCGGTGCAGCGCCCCTCCAAGGTGATCTACGATCGCGCGGGCAGCGCGATCGCAAGCGCCAAGCCGGGCGATATCGATTGGGAAAAGGCGCTTCGCGGCGCGACGTGGCTGCACATCACCGGCATCACGCCTGCGATTTCGGAGGGCGCGGCACAGCTGTCCGTCGAGGCGGTGAAAGCCGCGAAGGCGCTGGGGCTGGAAGTCAGCTGCGATCTCAATTACCGCAAGAACCTTTGGAAGTACGGAAAGCGCGCCGACGAGGTGATGCCCGAGATCGTCCGCCTGACCGACACGATCGTCGCCAACGAAGAGGATTTTGAAAAGGCCCTGGGCATTCGCGCCGGATCTGATGTGGAGGGCGGAGAACTGAACGCCGAACAGTACCGCGAGGTTGCGCGCGAGGCGATGGCGGCCTATCCGAACGTCAAGCGCATCGCGATCACGCTGCGCGAATCGCGCTCCGCCAGCCACAATAACTGGAGCGCCTGCCTGTACGACGGCTCCTTCCACGTGAGCCGGCGCTATGCGATCACCCACATCGTCGACCGGGTGGGCGGCGGCGACAGCTTCAGCGCGGGGCTGATCTATGGGCTGAATGCCTATCGGAACCCTGCGGAGGCGCTGGAGTTCGCGGTGGCGGCGTCCTGCCTAAAGCATACCATCGGCGGAGACTACAACCGCGTCACCGTCCGCGAGGTCGAAAGCCTGATGAAGGGCTCCGGCTCCGGCCGCGTCCAGCGATAGCTCGAACGGCAATAAAACCCCTCCGCGAAAAGAATTGCGCGGAGGGGTTTTGATATCCCCGTTATTACCACTCTGCCGGCGTGCCGTCCTCGTTGCGCCAGACTGGGCTCTTCCAGTCGTGGCCGCCTCTGGTGGCTTCCCGCACGTATTCCTCGTTGACTTCGATGCCCAGGCCCGGCCCTTTGGGCGGCGCGACGAAGCCGTTTTCATAGTGGAACACGGACGCATTCTTGATGTAGTCCAGCAGCTCGTTCCCCTTGTTGTAGTGGATGCCCAGGCTCTGCTCTTGAATGAATGCGTTGGGCGTTGCGCAGTCCAGTTGGATGCAGCTCGCCAGCGCGATCGGCCCCAGCGGGCAATGGGGCGCGACGGCCACGTCGTATGCCTCGGCCTGCGCGGCGATCCGGCGGCATTCGCTGAGGCCGCCGGCGTGGGAGAGGTCCGGCTGCACGATGTCGACGATCCCCGCCTCGAGGATTTTCTTGAAGTCCCAGCGGGAGTACATCCGCTCGCCGGTGGCGATGGGCGCGCTGGTGTATTTTGCGATTTCGGCCAGCGCGTCCAGGTTCTCGGGCAGCACCGGCTCTTCGATGAACATCAGCTTGAACGGATCCAGCTCTTTTGCGAGGATTTTGGCCATGGGCTTGTGCACGCGCCCGTGGAAGTCGATCGCCACATCCATCGTGTAGCCGACCGCATCGCGGATCGCTGCCAGCTTTTTGACCGTGCCGTCCACTTTCTCAAACGAATCGATGAAGTGCATGGGCGCCTCGAAGGGGGTCATTTTGAGCGCGGTGTAGCCCATCGACCGCTTTTCGACCGCCTGTGTGGCCAGTTCCTCGGGCGTATCGCCGTGGATCCAGCTGTACATCCTCAGCTTGTCGCGCACGCAGCCGCCCATCAGATCGTATACCGGCACGCCCAGCGCCTTGCCCTTGATGTCCCACAGCGCCTGGTCGACGCCGGAGATCGCGCTCATCAGCACGGGGCCGCCGCGGTAAAACGCGCAGCGGTACATGGTCTGCCACAGGTATTCGATCCGGAACGGGTCCTGCCCGATCAAATACCCTTCCAGTTCGCGTACCGCCGCCGCGGTGGTCGCGGCGCGGCCCTCCACCACCGGCTCGCCCCAGCCGACGATGCCCTCATCGGTGGTCACCTTGAGGAACAGCCAGCGCGGCGGTACCAGAAACGTCTCAAGTCCTGTGATCTTCATTCGGGGTTACCTCCTCAGCGCTGTACGCGGCCTGACCCGTCGCCCTGCGCCAGTTTTTCGATTTCGTCCGCGGTCACCAGGTTGAAATCATGCTCGATCGAATGCTTCAAGCAAGAGGCCGCGGCCGCGAACTCGACGGCGCGCTGCGGCTCGTACCCCTTTTGCGTCGCGTAGATCAGCGCGGCGCCAAAGCTATCGCCGCCGCCGACGCGGTCGACGATGTGCACCCTGTACCGCTTGGAGAAGCGGGCTTCGCCGCTTTCATAGAGCATCGCGCCCCATTCATTGTCGCTGGCGGAGATGCTGCCGCGCAGCGTGATGGCGATCTTTTTGATGCCGAACCGCTCCGAAAGCTGCTTCGCCACGTCCTGATAGCCCTCGCGGCTCAGTTCACCTTTTTCGATTTCAGTGCCGGACGCGCGGATGCCGAACACGTCGGCGGCGTCCTCCTCGTTGGCGATCAGGAGGTCCACATACGGCATGTACCGCGCCATGACCTCGCCCGCGCGCTCGCGGCTCCAAAGGTTTTTGCGGTAGTTGAGATCGCAGCTGACCGTGATGCCCGCGCGCTTTGCGGCCATGAGCGCATCCATGCAGATCTCCGGCAGCTCGCCGCCCAACGCGGGCGTGATGCCGGTAAAGTGGAACCATGTGGCGCCTTCGAAGATTTTCTCCCAATCGAAATCTCCGCGGGACGCCTCTGCGATGGCCGAGTGCGCGCGGTCGTAGACGACTTTGCTGGCGCGCTGGCTGGCGCCCTTTTCGACAAAGTACAGCCCCAGCCGATTCCCGCCCCATGCGACGTTTGAAACCTCCACGCCGAAGCGCATGAGTTCCATCGATGCCGCCCGGCCCAGATCATTCCCGGGCAGCTTGGTTACATAGGTGGCCGGGAGCCCCAGATAGGAGAGCGAAACCGCCACGTTGGCTTCGCCGCCCGCGAAGGACAGCTCCAGCTTTTGCGCCTGTACCAGCCGGAGGTAGCCTTCAGGGTTCAGGCGCCCCATCAGCTCGCCGAAACAAACAGTTTTTTTCACGTCGATTCCCCTTTATGCAAGATTCACGTAGGCCTGCGCGAGTTTGGCCAGCTCGCTGTAGCGTCCGTCTGCGATCAGCTTGTTGTTCACGATATTGCTGCCGATGCCCGCGGCCCTGGCGCCGGCCTTGAAAAAATCGGCGAGGTTCGTCAAATC
>JAEYPB010000029.1 GCA_023411175.1 Bacillota bacterium
TTAAGTCAAAGCGCTTTGCTCAGACTCCGAAAACTTGACAATCCGCGAAGTGGCAATTGATGCTGTAAGCCCCCGGTCCCGCGTCGGGAACCGGGGGCTCGCTTAAATCCTGTCGGTCTACGGCTTCGGCGCGTCGCACACGGTGCAGCGCACGTACATGCGGGACAGCGCGGTTTTGAGCGTGATCTTCATCGTGTTATGGATGCCGTCACAGTTCACCTTGCTGTGGTACTTGAGGCCCGCGGGCGTCACGTAGACGTAGGTGGTCTGGCTCTTGAAGCAGGTCGGGCAGGGCGTCTTGCCGTACTTCTTGGCGGTGATCAGCGCGACCTTCTTGGCGTTCTTGGCGTCGTCCGTCTTGCAGCCGCTCTTGTGGTAGTACTTGCCGCTGAGCGTCGAGTAGACGTAGGTAGCGCTGGACGCCGCGGTCTTGGACTTCATGCAGACCGGGCAGGCAGTCTTGCCCGCCGACTTGGCCGTCGCCATCGTCACCTTCCGCGCGTTCTTCATGCCGGAGCAATCCGCCTTGGCGTGGTAGTACCTGCCGCCGGTGGTGGCGTAGACGGTGGTCTTGGCTTCCGCGGAGGCCTGAGCCTGCTTCTTCATGCAGACCGGGCAGGGGGTCTGCTTGCGCTTTTTGGCGGTTGCCAGCGTGACCCGCGTCGCGTTCTTCATCCCGGAGCAGTCCGCCTTGGCGTGGTAGTATTTGCCGCCCACCGTGGAGTAGTAGTAAGTCGCGGTGGTGGTCTTCATGCAGATGGGGCAGGCGGTCTTGCCGGCCTTCTTGGCCGTTGCCAGCGTCACCTTCCGGGCGTCCTTCATGCCGGAGCAGTCCGACTTGGCGTGGTAGTACTTTCCGGCCGTCGTCGCGTAGACGTAGGAGGTGGTGGACGCCTTGACGCACACCGGGCAGGGCTGTTTGCCCTTGGACTTGGCCGTGGCCAGCGTGATTTTGCGGGCGTCCTTCATGCCCGAGCAGTTGGCCTTGGTGTGGTAGTACTTTCCGGCCGTCGTCGCGTAGTAGACGGTGGAAGAACTGGCCGTGGTGCCGATGCACACCGGGCAGGGCTTCTGGCCGCGCTTCTTGGCGGTGGCCAGCGTAATCTTCCGGGCGTTCTTCATGCCCGAGCAGGTCGGATTCACATGGTAATACTTGCCCGCGGTCGTGCTGTAGTAGGTCTTGGTGGCGGTGCTGCTGGAAGATGTCTTTTTCACGCACTTCGGACATGGCTTCTTGCCCGCCTTCTGCGCCGCAGCCTTCGTGATCCGCTGGGCATTTTTCATACCCGAGCAGTTCTTGTCGGTATGGTAGTAGTCGCCGCCCTTGGTGGCAAAGTATGCGCCGATGCATACCGGGCAGGCGGTCTTGCCCGCCTTCTGCGCCTGGGCCAGCGTGACGGCCTGGGCATTCTTCATGCCCGAGCAGGTGGAAGTCTTGTGGTAGTACTTACCGCCCTTGTTCGCGTAGTACAGGGTTCCGACAGCCTGCTCGCCGTAGCACACCGGGCAGGCCGTGAGGCCGCGGTTCCGGGCGATGTCCATCGAAATCTTGCTCGCGGTGCCGGTGATGTTGGTGCAGGTATCGGTCCTGTGGTAGTAGCTGCCGCTGTTGGCCGCCCAAGCGTAGGTGGTGTCCTCGTCATCGGTGGCGGTATCATCGGCGGTGTCGCCGGCGGTGTCGTCCACGTCGCCTGTGTCGCCGGTACTGCCGTCAGGCCGCGGCGTCACCATGGCCGCGCCGGGTGCGGGCGTCTCTTCGGCCTGATCGGGGGTGGTCAGGTCGTCCGCCAGGGCGCCTGCCGCGGGCGTCGGCGTCGCGCCGACGACGATGGATTCCGGCGCCTGAATGTTGCCCACGCCAACGGTCTGGTCGGCGCTCTGGCCAAACACGGAGGAGAACAGCCAGATCAGGAGCACAATGAACCAGACCGCCGAAGCGCCCATCACGATCATGCGGGTTCTGGGCTCCAGCCGCTCACGCTTCCAGAGGATCCAGATGCCCAGCGGCGGCAGCACCACGAGCAGAAGCCACATCAGCCAATCGCTCTGGTAGAGCACATCGTAACGGCCGGCGGGCGCGTTTTCATCCGGATAGTAGCCGGCAGGCTCGTAGTCCCCATCCTGTGGCGGATAAGGATCGCCCTGGTCGTAGCCGCGGCCGTAGGGGTTGTAGTCGTCGCCGGGCTCTCCCGGAAAGCGGCCCTCCGGGCCGTAGCCACCGGAAGGCTGCGCTTCGTCCCTCGCATCCCCCTGGCGTTCGAAGGAAAGGCGCCGAATCTCCCCGTCGCCCCATTTATACGCGATGCCGCGCTTCGACCAATGCAATTTCAGCCTGCCGAATTGCTTTGTTGCCATTCTTCAACCACCTTTTCTCGCGTGCCCTTTGGAAAAAGACGTGCGTCTCGTGCGGATAGGTAACATCAATCGAGCGCATGCTCGCGCTTCGTAATGAAAAGTGTACAACAAAACACACCTCCAGTCAATATCGGTTGGACGCAAAACCGCTGGTTATTGTTTCATCTAAACGCATTTTCGCAGAATAAGGAAGGAAAATCCCAAACCGGCACGCCGGCCGCGGTGGACAACGGGCCGGACTGCGTTCCTCGGGCATGGGCGTCGGGGCGATGCTCCGCGCCGAAGGCGAGGGTGGCCAGGCCGTCTCAGCCCATCGGCAAATCCCCCGTACGATTTGTCTCTTCCGGCGCAATCCGCGCGGCGCTTCGCGCGCGGGCGGTATATGCAAAAACCGTCATTCGTGGTATAATGTCTCAAACGCCAGAAATGGAGTTGATTCAATGCATTCAAACAGGCGGCGCGGCTACAAAGCGCTTCCCCGCCAGGTACGCCTCGCGCTTTTCATCGCGGCGCTTGTTTTGGTCGCGGTGATGGTTCTCCTGCTCGCGCGCTGCTCCGCGCCGGATCGCAGCATCACGGTCATGGCCCCGACGCCCGGGCCGACCGTGGGCGTCTTTTCCGAGACCGCCCCGCCCGAAGTAAGTCAAAGCGGCGCCGAGGACGAGGGCGAAAAGGGCGGCGACGCCTCCGCCGACGCGCCCGACGAGGAGGTCGACGTGGAGGCCGACCTTTCCGCGGAAAACACCCAGACCACCGGCGCCAAGCGCAAGGCGGTCATCCGCTCCTTCGGCGACATTATCATCCACGAGCCGCTCTATAAAACCGCCTACGACAGCACTGAAAAGACCTTTGACTTTTCGCCCTATTTTTCGATGATCTCCGACTCGCTCTCGAAGGCGGACTATACCATCGGCAACGTAGACGGGCCGATGGGCGGCAAGGGCAGCCGCGGCTACCGGTTCTACCCGCAGTTCAACACGCCGCCGCACCTGCTCTACGCCCTCAAGGACAGCGGCGTGGACATGCTGACCCTGGCCAACAACCACGCGCTGGACACCTTCTTTGACGGGCTCAAGCGCCAGATCGACAACGTGGAAAAGGTTGGCATCGACCACATCGGCGCCTACCGCACCCAGGAGGAATACGACACCCCGAAGGTCGTGGACATCAAGGGCATCAAGGTGGGCTTCACCAATTACACCGTCTCCACCAACAACCTCGAGAACAGCTCTGACAAGGAGGCCACCATCTACGGCCTGCGTACCACGCGCAACTCCAGCCCCACGAAGGACATCGCGGCGCTTCGAAGCGCCGGCGCGGAATTCGTGGTGATCTACATGCACTGGGGCGAGGAATACGAACGAGCCGTCAACAATTCCCAGAAGGATATGGCCAGAAAGCTGATCGCCGCGGGGGCGGACATGATCATCGGCGGCCATCCCCACGTGGTGCAGTCCATCGACACCGTGAAGGCCAAGGACGCGGACGGCAACACCCGCAGCGGCCTGGTCGTCTATTCGATGGGCAACTTTTTGAGCGACCAGAGGACGCGGTACCGGGACAGCGGCATCATCTTCGAGTTCACGCTGGTGGACGACGGCTCCGGCGTGGTCAAGGCCGCCTCGCCGCGCTATGTGCCGGCCTACGTGTGGCGCGTGAAGAAGGGCAACGGGTACGATTACCGGGTCGTCGCCTGCGGCGAGACGATCGAGAACCGGCCCGACTCCATGAGCGACGACGTGTACAAGCGCGTCAAGCAGGTGTGGAACGAGCTGAAGAATCTGATCGGCGACGGCGCCGGCATTGCCAAGTCCTGACGCGCATACCTTCCCCCGGGGAGGTGCGCATATGCGAGAAGATGTGGTTAACCCCGGCGAAGGGCTGGACGCGCTGGCCTCGAGGCTCGGCGTTCCCGCCTGCATGCTGCTTCGGGCCAACAGGCTCTTCAGCCCCGCGTGGCTGATGCCCGGTCGGGTGATCCGGGTGCCGGCGGGCGATTTCTGCCGGACGGACGACTTCGTTTGCCCTGTCGAGGCGCTGGACAGACCGGCGCGGGAGGATGGTTCTTGACGGATTTCACAAAGGCGCTTCTTTGCTGGCACGATGAAAACGCCCGGCCGCTTCCGTGGCGGCTGGAAAAAGACCCCTATAAAATCTGGCTTTCCGAGATCATGCTGCAGCAGACCCGCGCCGAGACGGTCGTCGGCTATTACGGGCGGTTTCTAGACCGCTTTCCGACGGTCTCGGCGCTGGCCGCTGCCGACCCGGTGGAGGTATTAAAGCTCTGGGAGGGCCTCGGGTACTATTCCAGGGCCCGGAACCTGATGAAGGCGGCGAAGGCTGTGGCGGCCGCGGGCGGCTTCCCGCGGGATGTCAAGGGGCTTCGCGCGCTTCCCGGCGTGGGCGAATACACCGCCGGGGCGATCGCGTCGATCGCCTTTGGCCTTCCGGAGCCCGCCATCGACGGCAACCAGATCCGCGTACTCAGCCGGGCGTTCGGCGTCCGCGTGAGCGCCGCATCGCCCGAGGGCAAGCGCGCGCTCCGGCAGGCCGCCGAGCGCGCGATCCCGGCGGAGCGGCCAGGCGACTTCAATCAGGCGATGATGGGGCTGGGCGCCATGGTCTGCACCCCCAGGCCCGACTGTACGCGCTGTCCCGTCAGCGGCTTCTGCGACGCCTTCCGGGCGGGTGACGCCGCGTCCCTTCCGGTGCTGCCGCCCAAGGCGGACAAGCGTACCGAGCAGCGGGCGGTGGCTTTGGTCTTTCGGGACAACTCAGTACTGGTCAGGAGGCGGCCGGACGAGGGCCTCCTCGCGGGGCTCTACGAGTTCCCCGGCTTTCCCGGCGCGAAAACCGGCGCCGAAGTGCGCGCCGCGCTCCAAGAGATCGGCGTGTCGCCCAAAGATCTTCGCCCCGGCGGCTCGGCGCGGCACGTGTTCACCCACCTGATCTGGCGGATGGACGGCTGGCTCTGCGAGGCGGACGGCGCGGCCGAGGGCGAGTTCGTCGGCGCCGAGGCCCTGAATGCGCTGCCCTTCCCCACCGCGCTCAGGGCATTCCGGGAAATGGCGCTGGCGGCGCTCAATGAAAGCGCGCGCTGACGCGCTCCCTAACGCAAACAACCGGCAAAGGGGCCGGTGCAGATATCGAAAGGGATGATGGTATGGCACTCTTGGGCGGAAACGACAAGGAGCGGGCGCGCAAGGCCAACCTGAAGGAGTTGGAGGACAAGCGCATCGCCTTTGCGGAGGCGAACGCAGGCCTCCGCGTGGAGCGGGCGCTTCTGGTGCAGTTCGGAGGCGGCTTCAAGGGCGTAGGCCTGGGCCCGGAAGGTATATACCTGTTCACCGGCCCCGGCCCGGGCGACGAGGAAGATTTTACTGTGGAGCACTTCACCCACTGCCGCGCGCGGCTCCGGGATGAGAAGATCGCGCCGGAGGGCGCGGCGGGCATCCTGGGCTTCGGCAAAAAGGGCGGTCAGGGCTACACGCTGTCCGTCGAGTTGGAGGACAGGCACTTTGAGCTGAGCTTCATCTCCGGCTACAACTTCCTCCTGGAGGTCACCCCCTCCATCAAGAACCCCCTTCTGGACCCAAAGCGCCGCCCCGGCAATGCCAACATCGTCTGGGACATGCGCTCCATTCCCTACGCCGACTGCCAGGTCTCCTTCGCCCGCTGGCAGAAGGCGCTGAACGAATTCAAGGCGTGATAAAACCGGCAAAGCCCCGAAAACGTCGTTTTCGGGGCTTTGCATAAATTGCTACTGATTTCGCCTATTCGTCCGGCACCACGACCAGCGTGCCCGGGTCGTAGGCTTCGTCCCACACGGCGGCCTTGTCCTGGCGCACCTGCTTCATCACGTCTTCCCACGTAGCGGAAGCATAGCCGTCAAACTGCTTTCCGTCCGAGGACGAGAGCACCATCGTCTCCACGTCGCGACTGGTGGGCTCCTCCACGGGGATGGCCAGGTAGACCTTCTTGCCCTTCTGGTAGCTGACCGCCACGTCGGTCTGCACCGCCTGGGTCAGCACGCTGTCCAACTCAAAGCAGACAAAATCCTCGAAATCCGCCTTGTCCGGCGGGCTTTTGAAATCCAGCATGTCCAGCGCCTTCTGGTATTCGCCATAGCTGATGAGCGTCAGCGCGTCCTTGGCCTGATCGAACAGCTTTGAATCCAGCGCCTTCGCGCTGACGACCAGAGGCGTCATCGCAAAGAGCGCCGCGCACAGCGCAAAAGCCGTCAACTTTTTCATACCGGAGCGCATTTCCCTTCACGTCCTTCATGGTTTGGTAATGCTTTGACGCGCGGGATACGCACTAGGTTGCATCATAAGGCGCGTCCAGGGAAAAAATGGCGTCCGCGCCGAGGCGCTGGATGTCCTCCGGATCATGAGAGATGAGGAGCACCGCCGCCCGCCCCCGGTTTTGCGAAACATAGGCCGCCGCCTGGCGCTTCGAATCCTCGTCGAGGCCGGTCATCGGCTCGTCCAGCACGATCAGCCCCGCCCCTGCGATCATCGCCCGCGCCAGCGCCACGCGCCGCCGCATGCCGCCGCTCAGCCGGTCGACCCGAACCTCCATGTCGTCCGCGAGTCCCAGCGCGTTCAGGTGCGTCCGCGCCGCTTCGACCGAAGCACCCACGAGCACGAGGTTTTGAAGCGCGCTCATGTGCTCAATCAGCCGATCCTCCTGAAAGACCGCCGCTCTTTTGATCCCATCCAGCCCGTCGACGCGCCCCGCGTCCGGCGCCTCAAGCCCCAGAAGGATCCGGGCGAGGGTCGTCTTGCCCGCGCCGGAGCGCCCGACCAGCGCGGTGACCGACCCCGCCGGCAGGGTCAGGCTTACGCGCTCCAGCACGCGCCTGCCGCCAAAGGATTTTGAGACGTCTGTCAGCGCGATCACTTTACCGCCCCCGTCAGGCGCTTTTCCGCCGCGCCGATGGATTTCACCGCCAGTTTTTCAAACAGGATGCTCAGCGCCACCACCGCCGCCGTCCAGGCGAAGAGTTCGTCGGTGGCGAGGAAAAGCTTCGCCCGGTAGAGCGCGTCGCCGATGGAATTCGCCGGCTGGCCGATGACCTCCGCGGCGACGCCCGCCTTCCAACAAATGCCCATGGCGCTGCGGCAGGCGGACAGAAGGTACGGCGCGGCGGCCGGCGCGTAGATGGCGCGGGCTCTTCGCCCGGCGGGTACGCCGAACACATCCGCCATTTCGAGCAGCTTCCCGTCCGCGCCGTCGAGGCCGGCGAGGGCGCTTTCATAGATCAGCGGCAGCGCCATCAGAAACGATATGAAGACCGAAAGATCCCGCGCGCTGATCCATACCAGCGCCAGAATCACAAACGAGGCGATGGGTGTCGCCTTGACGGCAGCCATCGGCGGCGAGAGCAGCAACCGCGCGCCCCGCGAAAAGTACGAAAGTATGCCCAGCGCCGCGCCGACGACGAGCGCCAGCAGGAAGCCCAGCGCGATCCGGCCGAAGGTCTGCCCGACGGACAGGTAAAAACCGCCCGTTCCCATGAGGCGGACGAGCGTGACAAAGGTCGAGACAGGAGAAACCATCAGGATCTCCTGTCCGACCAAGATACTTGCGAGCTGCCACAGCGCGAGCCAGAATGCTCCTACCGCGAGGCCCGTGAGCCGCCTTTTCATGCGCTAAAAGGAGAGATAGTAGCTGTCGTCCGGGAGCGCGCCGCCCACCGACGCCGGGTCGGCCTCGTAGAGCGCCTTCAGGTAGCCGGAGACGGCGGCCTTCATCTCGTCCCCGGTGATGCACACGATGTTGCAGGCGGGGATGGCCTTGGCCGCGACGGCGGCTTTCGCGATGCCCAACTCCTCAATCCACGCGCCCGCCTCTTCCGGGTTCTCGTTGACGTAGGCCGTGGAGGCGGCGTAGGCGTCCATGAAGGCCTTGAGCGCTTCCGGGTTCTCGTCGGCAAAGGCCTTGCGCACCGCCACCACGCCGGTGACGAGCTGGCTTCCGCCCTCCGCCTTCGCCCATTCGTCGGTCAGGCTCAGCGCCACGCGCAGCGAGGGGTTCTGGGCCATCACCGCGGTCACATAGGGCTGCGGCAGCATCGCGATCGTCGCCTGACCGGCGGAAAGCGCCGCCGCCACCTCGGTGGCCTCGGACTTGTACTCGATGTTGAGGTCGGCGGCCGGGTCGACGCCATTGAGCCTGAGCACGTGGTTCAGCGCGTATTCGGGCGTGGTGCCCTTTCCGGTGGAGTAGACCGTCTTTCCCTTGAGGTCGGCGACGGAAGCCACCGTATCGCCCGACTCGACCACATACAAAACGCCCAGCGTGTTGACCGCGGCGATCTCAACCCCGCCCTTGGTCTTGTTCCAAAGTACGCTGGACAGGTTGCAGGGAATCAGCGCGATGTCGATCTCGCCCTTGGCGATCAGCGGCACGATTTCGTCCGCCGAGCCCGCGACGGTGAAGTTATACGCGCCGGTTGCCTTGTCGTCCTCGATCAGCTTCACAAGCCCCATCGAGGTCGGCCCCTTGAGGGAGGCCACGCTGATTTTTTCGCCCGCCTCCTCAGCGGTCACCATCTGGATGCCAAAGGCGATTACGCACAGCGCGATCAGAAGGGAAAGCACTTTTTTCATTGTTTTTTCTGCCCCATTTCGCAAAAATCTCACCCCCCATCATATACCACGAGGCAACCGCTGTCAAACCTCACCCGGCGCGCCGGTTTCGAGAGGATCTCGTTATCCATTATTCCTGAAAAACCGGAAAACCACGCCCGTTTCATCCGGGTTTTCCTGCGGGAGCGCGCGGCCACATGCCACAAATTTGCATCTTACGCCACTTCCCTATTCGCCGCCAATCTGGTATAATGTATACAACCCCGGCCCGCAATGCGGGCGACATCCATTTTAGGAGGGCAGACCCAATGAAGAAAACCATTTCCCTGCTTCTGGCGCTGGTTCTGAGCCTGGGCGTGTTCGCCGTAGCGCTGGCTGATTCCTACGAGATCGCCATGATCACCGACATCGGCACGATCGACGACAAGTCCTTCAACCAGGGCACCTGGGAGGCCATCAAGGCCTACGGCGATGCCAACGGCAAGACCTACAACTACTACCAGCCGTCCGCGCAGTCCACGGAAATCTACGTGGAGCGCATTGACCAGGCCGTCGCCGACGGCGCGAAGGTCATCGTGACGCCGGGCTTCCTGTTCGAAGAGCCGATCTACATCGCGCAGGACAAGTACCCGGACGTCAACTTCGTGCTGATTGACGGCAACCCCCACAACGCGGACTACTCTGAGTTCCGCACCGAGAAGAACGCCGTGGGCATCGTGTTCGCCGAGGAGCAGTCGGGCTTCCTGGCCGGCTACGCGGCGGTGAAGGACGGCTACACCAAGCTGGGCTTCATGGGCGGCATGGCGGTTCCCGCGGTCGTCCGCTTCGGCTACGGCTTCGTGCAGGGCGCGGACTACGCGGCCAAGGAACTGGGCCTCACGGACGTCTCCGTCAACTACAACTACACCGGCGGCTTTGACGCCACGCCCGAGGCGCAGGCCATGGCCTCGTCCTGGTACAACGACGGCGTTCAGGTGATCTTCGCCTGCGGCGGCGCGGTGGGCAACAGCGTCATGGCGGCTGCGGAAGCGGCCGGCGGCAAGGTCATCGGCGTTGACGTCGATCAGAGCAGCGAATCCGAAACCGTCATCACCTCGGCGATGAAGGGCCTCGGCGCCGCCGTCGAGCAGGCGCTGACCGCTTACTACGCGGGCTCCTTCCCGGGCGGCGAGGCGTGGGTGCTGGGCGCCGACAAGAACGGCGTGCAACTGCCGATGGCGACCTCCAGGTTTGAGAAGTTCGCCCAGGCCGACTACGACGCCATCTTCGCCAAGCTGGCCTCCGGCGAGGTCGCCCCGCAGAAGGACGTCGTCGCCAGCGCGACGGAGCTCAACCCCGAAATCGTCAAGGTCAACCTGATCGGGTAATCCCAAAGTTGAGGGGCAGGGGCAGATGTCACAATCTGCCCCTGCGTTTGAATTCTGGCGCGGTACAGCCCGCGCGCAGGGAGTGACCGGCTTGGACTACGTCATTGAGATGATCGGCATCACCAAGGATTTCCCGGGCATTCGCGCCAACGACGACATCACGCTCCGGCTCCGCCGGGGCGAGATCCACGCGCTTCTTGGCGAAAACGGCGCGGGCAAGTCCACGCTGATGAGCGTGCTGTTTGGCCTCTACCAGCCGGACGCGGGCGAGATCCGGAGAAACGGCAAGCCCGTCGCCATCAAAAACCCCAACGACGCCAATGCGGAGGGCATCGGCATGGTGCACCAGCACTTCAAGCTCGTGCACAACATGACGGTGCTTGAGAACATCATTCTGGGCGTCGAAACGGTGCGGCGCGGCATGCTCCGCATGGACGAGGCGCGCAAGCGCGTCGTCGCGCTGTCCGAGCGGTACGGCCTTAAGATCGACCCGGACGCAAAGATCGAGGACACCACCGTCGGCATGCAGCAACGGGCCGAAATCTTGAAAATGCTCTATCGGGACAATGAGGTTTTGATCTTTGACGAGCCCACGGCGGTCTTGACGCCGCAGGAGATCGTGGAGCTGATGCGCATCATGCGCGGCCTCGCGGCGGAGGGCAAGTCCATCCTGTTCATCTCCCACAAGCTCGATGAGATCAAGGAGCTGGCCGACCGCTGCACGGTCCTGCGCAAAGGCAGGTTCATCGGCACCGTGGATGTGGCGCCGGTTTCCAAGGAAGAACTCTCCGAGATGATGGTGGGCCGAAAGGTCAACCTGTCGATCGAAAAGTCCCCCGCCAAGCCGGGCGAGCCGGTTCTGGCGCTCGAGAACGTTTCGATGCGCGCACGGGACCACCACAAACTCGTTTTAAATGATGTCAGCTTCACCGTGCGCCGGGGCGAGATCGTGACCATCGCCGGCATCGACGGCAACGGCCAGAGCGAGCTGGTCTACGCGATCTCCGGCCTCGCCGCGCCGGATTCCGGAAGAATCCTGTTAAAAGGCGCGGACATCGCCCGCGCGCCCATCCGCCGCCGAAACGACCTGAAGCTCTCCCACATTCCGGAGGACCGGCACAAGCACGGGCTGGTGCTGGACTTTACGCTCTCGGAAAACCTGGTGCTCAAGAGCTACCAGACGGGCGAGTACCAAAACCGCGGCTTCATCCGGTTTGACCGGGTGGCGCAGCACGCGGACGAATTGATCGAGCGCTTCGACATCCGCTCCGGCCAGGGCGCGGCCACCGTCGCACGCTCCATGTCCGGCGGCAACCAGCAAAAGGCCATCGTCGCCCGGGAGATCAGCCTGGAGCCGGACCTTCTGATCGCGGTGCAGCCCACGCGCGGCCTCGATGTGGGCGCCATCGAATACATCCACCGTCAGCTGGTGGAGGCACGGGACAGGGGCTGCGCGGTACTGCTCATCTCGCTGGAGCTGGACGAGGTCAAATCGCTTTCCGATCAAATCCTCGTGATCTTCGAGGGCCGCATCGTGGCCGCGGTCGATCCGGAGCGCGCGTCCATTCAGGAAATCGGCCTGTACATGGCCGGTTCGAAAGGGGGGAGCGCCTCGTGAAGAAGGGCATGAAAAACGCGTCCGCGTCGCTGATCGCGATCCTCGCGGGGCTTCTGGCGGGCTTTCTGATTCTTCTTTTTTCAAAACCGGAAAGCGCCTTCCAGGGCCTTCTCATCATCCTGAAGGGCGGTTTCAACAACGGCATGAAGGGCGTCGGACAGGTGTTCTACCTCGCCACGCCGCTGATTATGACCGGGCTCTCGGTGGGCTTCGCCTTCAAAACCGGCCTTTTCAACATCGGCGCGCCTGGCCAGCTGATGGTTGGCGGTGCCGTTTCGGTGTGGGTCGGCTGCACGTGGACATTCCTGCCCGGTGGGCTTCACTGGGTGGTCGGCATCCTGGCGGGTATGATCGCGGGGGGCATCTGGGGACTTGTGCCGGGCATTTTCAAGGCCCTGCTCAACGTCAACGAGGTCATCTCGTCCATCATGATGAACTACATCGGCATGTACGGCATCAATTTCATGATCCGCGGCTCCGCGATCTTTGACTCCACCAAGAACCAGACGAAAAATGTGGCCGCGTCGGCGGTCATCCCGAAGGGCGGGCTGGACAAGATCTTCTACAACCTCACCGGCAAGTACGTGGACGTGTCCAGCGTCAACGCAGGCATCCTGGTCGCCATCGTGCTGGCGGTGGTGATGTACGTGCTGCTGAACAAGACCACCTTCGGCTATGAGCTTCGCGCCTGCGGCTTCAACAAAAACGCCGCCCGCTACGCCGGCATCAGCGAGAAGCGCACGATCGTCCTTTCGATGGTTCTGGCCGGCGCGCTGGCGGGCACGGCGGGCGCGCTGATGTACCTGGCCCCGGCCAGCGGCATGCACATCCACGTTGCGGAGGTCCTCTCCGCGCAGGGCTTCAACGGCATCCCGGTGGCGCTCCTGGGCCTTTCAAACCCCATCGGCATCATCTTCTCGGCGCTGTTCGTCGCCTACATCTCGGTGGGCGGAACGTATCTGCAGAGCCTCAAGTACATGCAGGAAGTCATCGACATCATCATCGCGATGGTCATCTACTTCAGCGCGTTCTCGCTTCTGGTTCGGGATCTTATCTCGCGGGCCGGCGTGCGCAGGGCGCGGCGCGGCGAGACCGGGGAGGGGGGCGCGTAATGGATACGATCTTCTTTCTTTTCCAGCAGATGATGTTCTTCTCGATCCCGCTTCTGATCGTGGCGCTGGGCGGCATGTTCTCCGAGCGCAGCGGCGTGGTCAACATCGCCCTCGAGGGCATCATGGTGATGGGCGCGTTCGCGTCGATCTTCTTCATCAACAGGACGCAGGGCGTCATCAGCGGGCAGGGACAGCTGATCCTCGCCATCCTGATCGCCGCGGGCGCGGGGCTTGTCTTTTCCTTCTTCCACGCCTACGCGGCGGTGTCCCTTAGGTCCGACCAGACCATCTCCGGCACCGCGCTCAATATGTTCGCGCCGGCCTTCTCGATCTACATGGCCCGCTCGCTGCAGGCGAACGGCGTTCAGCAGATCCAGTTCACCAACACCTTCTTCATTCAAAAGGTGCCGGTGCTGGGGGACATTCCTTTCCTGGGCCCGCTCCTGTTCCGCAACTGCTACATCACCACCTATGTAGGGCTCGTGATCCTCGCCGTCGCGGCGTTCGTCCTGTACAAGACCCGCTTCGGCCTCCGGCTTCGCTCCTGCGGAGAGCACCCGCAGGCGGCGGACAGCGTAGGCATCAACGTCTACAAAATCCGCTATGCGGGCGTCTTGATCTCCGGCGCGCTGGCCGGGCTTGGCGGCCTCGTGTTCGTGGTGCCGACCTCCACCAACTTCAACGCCACGGTGGCCGGCTACGGCTTCCTGGCGCTTGCGGTTCTGATCTTCGGCCAGTGGAAGCCGCTTCGGATCCTTCTGTCCGCGCTGTTCTTCGGGCTTATGAAGACCATCGCGGCGGCGTACTCCGGCATCCCCGGCCTCCAGAGCCTACCGATCTCGTCGGACATCTACAAGATGATCCCCTACATCGCCACGCTGATCGTGCTGGCGTTCACCAGCGCCAAGTCCCAGGCGCCCCGCGCCAGCGGCGTGCCCTACGACAAGAGCACGCGGTAATCAAAGAAGCGGCGGAGGGTTTCGCCCGCCGG
Source organism: Bacillota bacterium (assembly GCA_023411175.1). Lineage (GTDB taxonomy): Bacteria > Bacillota > Clostridia > Christensenellales > Aristaeellaceae > JAEZHK01. The sequence continues at coordinate 14,037 of JAEYPB010000029.1, forward strand.
TACTTGGGATGATTCCCCCGAACGCTACGCAAAATAATCCACGAGGTGATCCCCATGAAAATTGCGCTCGCATCCGACCACGCCGCCGCCGAACTTCGGGAAACTGTCCGCGCCCATCTCGAGGCGCGGGGGCTTCGGCCGGTGGTCTACGACATCACGGAACCCCGCCCCACCGACGATTACCCCGTCTACGCCGACATGGCCGCCCGCGCGGTGGCCGAAGGGGCGTGTGACCTGGGCATCCTCATCTGCGGTACGGGCATCGGCATGAGCCTCTCGGCCAACAAAATTCCCGGCATCCGCGCCGCGGTCTGCTCGGAGCCCTACAGCGCCAAAATGGCCCGCGCCCACAACAACTGCAACATCCTGTGCTTCGGCGCCCGGGTGGTGGGCAGCGAGCTGGCCAAGATGATCGTGGATACCTACCTGGACACCCCTTTTGAGGGCGGGCGGCACCAGCGCCGCGTGGACATGATCATGAAAATTGAAAAGGACGGGTTCCTGGAATAACCCTCGGGGCCGCGGACATTTCCGCGGCCCCGATTTATCTGTGGCTTCCGAATTATGAAACCTGCCCGCCACTTCAATCTTTTCCGGTTCAAAGTTCCGGCGTCTCCTCGGCTCTCAATCAAATCCGGCGGCGTGTACGCCGGGTTTGGCTTTCCCCCAAAGACCGAGCGTCAGCAGATTTTCATTGCCCTGCGTAGCCAGAAAATCATTCCCTTTCCGGTTTCCGCCCGGAAACGCCACCGCGTTTCACGCCCGCAATTTCCATCCTTTCCGGCGACAGGCGCGCCGGAAACGCATTTCATCCATCAGTGCGCACACTGGTGGATGAAATATTTCCTTAAGTCAGCGAGACGCCCGGAAATCCCGAAGGATTTCTGGCGAGCGCAGGAATCTCTGCGCACCGAAAAATCCTTTGGAGTTTTCGGTGCTACAATACATTCCCCCACCACACCCGCTCCTGCTGGCGAATGTGGTCCAGCATCTCCATCAAAAGCGCCATGGACTTGTAGTAGTCGTCCATGTGGTCGCGCCGAAGGCTTACCTCCGCCTCGGTGTACCGTTCGGCCACGGCATGCATGTCGTCATGGGAGATCAGCATTTCAAGGAACACCTGATGCCGCTGCCACTCCGTCGCCAACTGGGTCATCTTCTCAATGGCGGCTTCGATCTGCCCTTGATCCGCCATGTCTTCCGCCTGCATCGCCAGCTCCTCCACCTGCCCCACGGCGTGGCCCACCACCAGAAAACTGGTGACGCTAAAACCCACCGCCACCACCAGGACTACGATTATGCCGATCAGTTTCGCCCGCATTACCAGACGACCTCCTGACTCGTCATCGCGCGGATATGCAGGATGCTTCCCCGCATATCCTGCACGTGCAGCCCGCCCTGGGTGTCGAGGCTTGCGATCAGCACGCCGGAGATATCCAGCCCGTAATGTCTGATTAGCGCATCAAGCCATTCCTCGTCCTTTCCGGACATGGACAGATTATGCCGTTGGAGCCTGCCGTTTTCTATCAGCACCAGCGGCAGCCCTTCGTAGCCGGGGGACAGCTTCAGGTCCTCCGCCGTCACGGTGCGCTTGGCCGCGTGGGGGAAGGCGGTGATGTTGCCGTCCGTCTCGACGATGGCGGTACCGCAGCTGCTGGGATCCAAAATGCCCGCCTCCCGGAGCCCCTCCTGAAGGTCCGAAAGGCTCAGGCAAAGGCGGTTCAATTCGTTCCGGTCGATGACGCCGCGGTTCACCACGACGGACGGCTTCCCGGAGATGAACGCGCGTATGCGGTCGCTCTTGAGACAGGCAAGGGTCAGCGCGCCATTCACCACGTACAGCGCGAGAATCGGAATCAGGCCGTGCAGAAGCGGCGTGGACACGTCCGCCATCGGCGTTGCAAGAAGATCCGCGACCATGATCGCCAGCGCGAATTCATAGGGCTGGAACTGGCCAAGCTGATGCTTGCCCGTGGCACGCATGGTGGTGACCATCGTAAGGTACAGGATGATCGCCCGGAAGAAAATGGTCAGCAAAGCCCTCCACCTCCCGGACAAGTGTGGCAAGTTGGGGCATAATCCATACATTTTCCGGAACTTTGGCGCGCCGCGCTTGCAATTCTCGCGGAAATGGGGCAAACTATTCGTAAGGGCGGCAAGATTTCATGCCGCCGGTCATACACTTGAACGCGACAGGAAATGAGGTGTTTGCATGCCCCTGTTTCAGGATTTCGGTAGGCGCGTGTCCGAGGTGGCCAAAAACGTCGGTCAGAAAACCGCCGAAGCGGCGGAAGTGGCGCGGATGACGAGTCGCATCGCGGCCAAGGAGGCCGAGATCGAGCAGCTGTTTCTACAGATCGGCAAGGCCTATTACTCCATGCGCGGAGCGGGCGGCGCGTGCGAAGCGGCCGACCTGTTCTGCCAGAAGGTCACCCAGTTGGAGGAAGAGTGCGAGGCGACGCGCAGGGAGATCGATGCACTCAAGCGCCAGAGCCGCTGCCCCAACTGCGGCGGCGTACAACCCATCGAAGCCAGCTTCTGCGCCAGCTGCGGAACGAAACTGCCCAAGCCCGTCCGGCCGGAGCCCGTCCCGGAACCCCAGCCGGAGCCCGAACCCGAACCGGAGGCCCCGCCCGCGCCGGAACCCCAGCCCGAACCAGAGCCCGAAGCGCCCCAGTCGATGACCGCCGGCAGCGCGGAGATCATCTGGCCCGCGCCCGGGCATGCGCACAAGGAGCCGGAGCCGGAACCGCCCGTAGAGGAAGCCGCGCCGGAGGAGCCCAAAGAGTAGCCCTGCGCAGCGGATCAACCGGGTTTTTTGCCGAAAGGATGCCGCGAGGCATCCTTTTTTTCTCTATAAATTTACACGCGCCTGTATTCCCCATTTGCTTTCGAAGGCGCTTTCGTCTATAATAAATATGTATGTGCATAACCATGCAATCCCCGTAGCACGGAAGAACGGTAAGGGAGGAACTGCCATGATGTGGAACCTGGCGGTGGAGACCATGAGCCGGGCAGGCATTGAGGCGCTGCAGCTGGAACGGCTCCGTCGCATCGTCTCCCACGCCTACGAAAACGTACCTTTTTACAAGGCGAAGATGGACGCGCGCGGCGTCCGGCCGGAGCACATTCAGTCGCTCCGGGACATCGAGCTTCTCGACTTCACAGTGAAGAACGACCTTCGGGACAACTATCCCTACGGGCTCTTCGCCGTCCCGATGGACGACGTGGTTCGCATCCACGCCTCCAGCGGCACCACCGGCCGCCCCATCGTGGCGGGGTATACGGCGGAGGATCTCGCCAACTGGACGGAGTGCGTGGCGCGGCTCGCCACCGCCGGCGGCGCGACGAAGCGCGACATCGCCCAGGTGTCCTTTGGTTACGGCCTTTTCACCGGCGCGTTCGGCCTGCACCAGGCGCTTGAAAAGATCGGCGCCACCGTCGTGCCCATTTCGAGCGGCAACACCGAGCGCCAGATCACGCTGATGCGGGACTTTGGCTCCACCGTATTGATCTCGACCCCCTCCTACGCCATGTACCTGGCCGAAGTGGCGGAGAAAATGGGCATGATGGACGAGATCAAGCTGCGCGTGGGGCTGTTCGGCGCGGAAGCGTCCACCCGGGAGATGCGGGACGAACTGGAGCGCCGCTGGGGCATCGTCGCCACCGAAAACTACGGCCTGACGGAGATTCTCGGCCCCGGCGTAAGCGGTGAGTGCGAGCATAAGTGCGGCATGCACATCAACGAGGATTTCTTCCTCTGCGAAATCATCGACCCCGAAACCGGCCGGGCGCTGCCTCCGGGCGAGCCGGGCGAGATGGTCATCACCACCCTCACCAAGTGGGCGATGCCGATTCTCAGGTACCGCACCCGGGACATCACCCGCATCCTGCCCGAGAAATGCGCCTGCGGCCGGACGAGCTACCGCATGGAGCAGTGCAAGGGCCGCACCGACGACATGCTCATCATCCGCGGCGTCAACCTGTTCCCCAGCACCATCGAGGGCGTGCTGGTCGGCGCGGAGGGCGCCAGCCCCAACTATGAAATCCACGTGACCCGGGAAAACTATCTGGACAGGATTGAGGTGCGCGTCGAGATCGACGACCACTTCAACATCGACGATTTCCAGGAAATTGAGCGGCTTCGAAAGTCCGTCATGGCGAAGCTGCGCTCCGTCTGCCAGCTGGAGATCCCGGTCCGGTTCGTATCGCCCGGCTCGCTCAAGCGCTTTGAGGGCAAGGCGCGCCGCGTGACGGATCTGAGGGACCAAACCAACTGACAAAGGATGAACGAAATGAACAAAGCACTTCTGCTGGGCAACGAAGCCATCGCCCGGGGCGCGTGGGAGGCGGGCGTTCGCGTCGTCAGCTCGTACCCCGGGACCCCGTCCACCGAAATTACCGAAGCCATCTCCCATTACCCGGAAATCTACAGCGAATGGGCGGTCAACGAAAAGGTGTCGCTTGAGGTCGCTGCCGGCGCATCCGCGGCCGGTGCCCGCGCCATAAGCTGCATGAAGCACGTTGGCCTGAACGTTGCGGCGGACCCGCTGTTCACGCTCAGTTACACCGGCGTGTCCGGCGGTCTTGTGGTCGTCGTGGCGGACGACCCCGGTATGAACTCCTCCCAGAACGAGCAGGACAGCCGCTGGTACGCCCGCGCGGCGCTTCTGCCGATGCTGGAGCCCGCCGACAGCGAGGAATGCCGCGCCTTTGTCAAGGAGGCCTTCCAGCTGAGCGAGCGGTTCGACGCGCCTTTTCTCGTGCGCACCACCACCGCCATCGCCCACGCCCGGTCGATGGTCAGCCTGGAGTCACGGGCGGAAGTCCCCCTCCCCCCCTACAAAAAGGACGTCGCCAAGAACGTGATGATGCCCGCGATGGCGCGGGGCCGCCACCTGGTCGTGGAGGCGCGCAGCCGCGCCCTCGCCGATTGGGCGGACGAGACGCCCCTCAACCGCGTGGAGATGCGCTCTGAAAAAATCGGCGTCGTCTGCTCGGGCGTCGTCTACCAGTACGTGCGGGAGGCGCTGCCCGAGGCGTCGGTTCTGAAGCTGGGCGTCGTCAACCCGCTGCCGAAAAAACTGATCGAGGACTTCGCCGCGAAGGTGGAGAAGCTCTACGTGATCGAATCGCTGGAGCCGATCTTCGAGGAGCAGATCGCCGCCTGGGGCGTCCCGATTGCGGGCGGCAAGGCGCTGACGGGCCTTCAGAGCGACCTGTCCGTGCGCCGCATTCAGGCGGCGCTGGGGCTCGACGTTCCCGAAGCCCGCCCCGAGGAAAAGCTGCCCGGACGGCCGCCGGTCATGTGCTCCGGCTGCCCCCACCGCGGGCCCTTCTACGTGTTGTCGAAGCTGAAGGCCCGGGTTACCGGCGACATCGGCTGCTACACGCTGGGCGCGCTGGCGCCCCTTTCCTCCATCGACACCGTGCTGTGCATGGGCGCGTCCATCGGCATGGCGCAGGGCTTCGCCCGCGCCGAGGGAGACGCCTTCGCCGGGAAGACCGTGGCGGTCATCGGCGACAGCACCTTCCTGCATTCGGGCGTGAACAGCCTGATAAACGCCGCCTACAACCGCGCCAACGCCGCGGTGCTGATCCTGGACAACCGCACCACCGGCATGACCGGCCACCAGCCCAACCCCGCCACCGGCTTCGACATCCACAACAACCCCACCACCGAAATCGACCTTCCCGCCCTGTGCCGCGCCTGCGGCGTGACGGAGGTGGCGTCGGTCGACGCCTTCGACCTCCCCGCCCTCGAAAAGGCGATGAAGGACGCGATGGCCTACCCCGGCCCGGCGGTGGTCATCGCCCGGCGGGCCTGCGCGCTGCTCGACAAAAAGCGCGCCTACGTGCCCTACCGGGTGAACCGCGAAGCCTGCACCGGCTGCATGGCCTGCATGCGGCTGGGCTGCCCCGCCATCGAGAAGGACGGCAAAAAGTCCCGGATCAACGCCGAAATGTGCGTCGGCTGCGGCCTTTGCGCGGGCGTGTGCCGGTTCTCGGCCATCGGAAGGGAGGAAGCGTAATGGACGCAAGCATCGTCATCGTCGGCGTCGGCGGGCAGGGCACCCTCCTCGCCAGCCGCATTCTGGGCGCGCTTGCCGGCGAGCTGGGCGCTGATGTCAAGGTCAGCGAAGTGCACGGCATGGCGCAGCGCGGCGGCAACGTCATCACCCATGTGCGCATCGGGTCGGGCATCCATTCGCCGCTGGTGGAACCCGGCGGCGCGGACTACCTGCTGGCCTTCGAGCTTCTTGAAGCGCTCCGCGCGCTGCCATACCTGAAAAAGGACGGCACGCTGATCTTGAACACCCAGAGGATTTCGCCGATGCCGGTCATCACCGGCGCGGCCGCGTACCCGGAGGACATCACCGAAAAGCTGTCCGGCGCCTGCCGGGCCGTCCAGATGGACGCGCTGGCGCTGGCCCAACGGGCGGGCGACGGCCGGTCGGTGAACCTCGCGCTGCTGGGCGCGCTCTGTCGCCTGACGAAGACCGACCCGGCGCTGTGGCACAGCGCGATCGAGGCCTGCGTGCCGCAAAAAACGCTGCCGGTGAACCTAGCCGCATTCGAACTGGGCTATGAGGAGGTACCAAACGCATGAGGTCCCGCGAAATGAAAACTTGGAACCCCGCGGCGGAATGCATGGACCGCGAACAGCTCCGCAAGCTTCAGGGCGAACGGCTGAAGGCCACCGTGAAGCGCGTGTACGACCACGTGCCGATGTACCGCCAGCGCATGATCGATAAGGGCGTCGAGCCGGGCGATATCCGCTCCATCGACGACCTGAAGCTCCTGCCCTTCACCGACAAGCCGGACCTTCGGGACCAGTTCCCCTACGGCCTGTTCGCAGAGCCGTTGAAAAACATCGTGCGCATTCAGGGCTCTTCCGGCACCACCGGCATGCCGATCGTGGCGGGCTACACCCAAAACGACATCGACGTCTGGACCGAGGGCATGGCCCGTACCATGACCGCCGCAGGGGCGGATGAAAACGACATCATCCAGGTTGCCTACGGCTACGGCCTCTTTACCGGCGGCCTGGGCGCGCACCAGGGCGCGAGCCGGGTAGGCGCCACCGTCATCCCCATGTCCGGCGGCAACACCCCCCGCCAGATTGCGATGATGAAGGCGCTGGGCACCACGGTTCTGTGCTGCACCCCCTCCTACGCGCTGCACCTGGGCGAGACCATCCGCGAGATGGGCATCCCGCTGTCGGACTTCAAGCTCAAGGCCGGCGCGTTCGGCGCGGAGCCCTGGAGCGAGAACATCCGCAGCCGCATCGAGGAACTTCTCGAAATCGACGCGCTGGACATCTACGGCCTGACCGAGATCACCGGCCCCGGCGTTTCGTTCGAATGCCTCATGAAGCACGGCATGCACGTCAACGAGGATCACTTCGTTCCGGAGATCATCGACCCCGACACGCTGGAGCCGCTGCCCTACGGCGAGCGCGGCGAGCTGGTATTCTCGACCATCACCAAGGAAGGCATGCCGATGCTGCGCTACCGCACCCACGACCTGTGCCGCCTGAACGCGGAGAAGTGCGAATGCGGCCGCACCCTGGTCAGGATGGACCGCATCCTCGGCCGCACCGACGACATGCTCATCATCCGCGGCGTCAACGTGTTTCCCAGCCAGGTGGAGACGGTTCTGACCTCCATCTCCGGCGCGACGCCCCATTTCCTCATGGTCGTCGAGCGCGCCGGCACCACCGACAGCCTTGAAATCCAGGTGGAGGCCACCGAGGAGCTCTTCGCCGACACCGTGGGCCAAATGCAGGCGCTGCAAAAGCGGATCATCGAGAGCATGAAGTCCACGCTGGGCCTCTCCGCCGACATCAAGCTGGTCGCCCCCAAGACGATCCCGCGCTTTGAGGGCAAGGCGCGCCGCGTGATCGACAACCGCAAGCTGTGACCGGGAAAATGTGGAAGTAGGAGGGAACGAACATGTACGTCAAGCAGGTTTCGGTATTCCTCGAGAACAAAAAGGGCAGTTTGACCGGGCTTACGAGGATCTTAAGCGACAGCGGCATCGACCTGATCGCGCTTTCCATCGCTGATACCGAGCAATACGGCATTCTGCGCTGCATCATGACCGATACCGACAAGGGCGTTAAGGCGCTGAAGGACGCGGGCTACGTCGTCCGGCTCACCGATGTCGTGGCGGTCTGCGTTCCAGATGTGCCCGGCGGGCTGAACTCGGTGCTGGAGCTTTTGACCGATAACGACATCTCCGTCGAATACGTGTACTCCTTCGTGCGCTCCACCGGCAGCCACGCGCTGGTCATCTTCCACCTGTCCGACATTGAGAAGGGCCTCAGGGTCCTGACCGAGCGCGGCGTAAAGCTGCTCGACAACGACCAGGTGCGCTCACTGTGATCACCGCTTACCGTAGAACTGCACTGCGCGTTTCCGGCAAGGCGCTGATGGAAAACGCCCGGCTGATCCGCCGCCATCTTCAGGGCAAGGCCCGCCTGATGGCGGTGGTCAAGGCCGACGCCTATGGCCACGGCCTCATCCCGACGGCAAAGGTAGAGCTCGCCGCCGGCGCGGACTACCTGGCCGTGGCGCTGGCGGAGGAGGGCGTGACCCTGCGCGAGGCCGGCGTCAAGGCGCCCATCCTGGTATTGGGCGGCTCCGCGCCGGAAGCGCTGAACGCCGCCGTGCACCACCACCTGGCGCAGGCGGTGTACGCGGCGGAAGACGTCAAAACCCTGCAGCGGGAGGCCGCGCGCCTCGACACCGTCGCCCACGCCCACCTCAAGATCGACACCGGCATGACCCGCATCGGCGTCCGAGGCGGCGCGGCGCTGGATGAAGTGCTGGCCGCGTTCAAGGACTGCCCCCGCGTCAAGCTGGAGGGCGTGTTCACCCACTTCGCCGCGGCGGACGACGACCCGGAGTATACCCGCGCCCAGAACGCCCGCTTTGTTGAGGCGGTGGCGCGCATCCGCGCGGAGGGTGTGAAGCCCATCGTTCACGCCGCCGCCAGCGAGGCCGCGCTCAGGGACCCCACGCTGTGGCACGACATGGTGCGCCCCGGCATCGCGCTCTACGGCGCATCGGTTCGGCACCTCTTGCCCGGCCTCACCCCGGCGCAGACCCTCTCCACCCGCCCGGTCCGGCTGTCGCCCGTTCCGACGGGCGAAACTGTCGGCTATGGCCGCACGTTCAAGACCGAGCGGGACAGCCTCATCATGACGCTGCCCATCGGCTACGGCGACGGCTACCCCCGCCTTCTCTCAAACCGCGCCCATGTGCTGGTCCGGGGAAAGCGCGCGCCGCTGGTCGGCCGCGTATGCATGGATATGATCATGGCGGATGTCACCGACATCCCCGGCGTCACGGCGGAGGACGAGGTGGTGCTCCTCGGCGCTCAGGGCGCGGAGCGCATCACGCCGGACGAGCTGGCGATGCTGACCGGCACCATCCCCTATGAGATCATGCTGGGCTTCAGCCCCCGCGTGACGCGAGTTTTCGATGATGTGCGATAAAGCCTCTCTCCGGGCGCAAATGCGCGAAATGCGCGCTTCCATGGCCGACGGGGAAAAATCCGATCTGGCCGCGAAGCGCCTCCTCGCGCTGCCCCAATACGTAAGCGCCGGAGTCATACTCCTGTACCACGCGGTGGGCGGCGAGGCGGAAACCGCCGAACTGATCCGCCGGGCGCGGGCGGACGGCAAGACCGTGTGCCTGCCCGCGATCACCGGAAGGGGCGTCATGGAAGCGAGGCGGGCGGACAGGCTCGTCCCCGGCCCCTACGGCATCCCTTCCCCCGAAGGGCCCGTCTTCCCGCCTGAAGCAATCGATTTTCTCGTCGTGCCGGGCCTCGCGTTTGACCGCGCCTGCCACCGGCTCGGCCAGGGTGGCGGCTACTACGACCGCTACCTGCCCCGCGCCCGGGGCTACGCCGCCGGGCTCGCCTTCGAATGGCAGATGGTCGGCCGCCTGCCGCTGGAGGCGCACGACGCGCAGCTCGACTGCGTGGCCACCGAAAAGGCGCTGTATTTCCGGCCCTGAGGCTGGGCGCTGAAATCCGCCGCGCGCCTATCCCGCGCGAGGGGAACCCGCGTGCCAAAATCCTCACCTTCTAAGGAATCCGTTTCCGGCGCGTTTGCCGGAATTGGGATATGAACTACACCGATCGCTCGGCCCTATATGGCCATTGGGAGGCACCATGCGCGAAGGCATCATGTTCGGAGTCCGCATCCTGGGGAAATATTTTGTCATGCTTCTTCTGAGCCTCATGTTCCTCGGGATGATTCCCCGGGAGCAGCTGTGGCTGCAGGCGATTCTGAACGCCGCGATTCTGGCGGGCTTCGCGCTGCTCACGCTCAACGAGGCGGGCACGCTGGGCGAGCGCGCGGAGACGCTTCGCGTGTCGCTTGACGCCCGGCGCAAGGAAGGCTCTCCGGTGGACCCCTCCCTCGAGGCGAAGAGCTACCGGCCGTCCATCGCCTTTACGGGCTTTCTGGTGGCGGCGCTGCCGCTCTTCATCATCGCGCTTCTAAACCTCGCGTCGCTTCCGTCCCACCCCGAATCGCTGGACCCGAGCAACTTCGCGGCCGTCGAGGAAGCGCTGCCGGAGGAAGGCACGCTGCCCGCCGAGAGCACTTTGCCGGAGGCAGCCGCGCAGGATGCGGCCGAAGCCACCCCCGCGCCGGAAGCCGAACCGGCAGCGCCGGAAGCCGAACCGGCAGCGCCGGAGGCAGAACCGGCAGCGCCGGACGCAGAGCCGGCCGTTCCGGAGGTCCGGCTCAACATCTTCAACACCATCGCACGGGTGGCGTTTTCGCCGTTCATCGCGCTGTACGGCCTTCTGTCCGAGCAGCTGCTTGCCCTGTATGTGCTGATGGCGCTCCTCTCGTTCTTCCTGCCCGCCTTCGCGCTGGCGGGTTACCTGGGCGGCCCGAAGCTCCGGGAGAAGAAGCTCGAGGCCATCAAAAAGGGCATCCGCGCCAAGAAGCGCAAGGAGAAGCGCGCGCGCAAGCCCTCAGGCCCGAAGCCGGAGGTGTAACCGCCGCCGGACGCGACCATTCCCGGCGCCTTGCAGGACGCCTAGGGCTTCCGTGGTCCGCTCCGCATTGCCGCTATCGCGGGTGACCGTCGCATGCGATCGCCCAAGCGCTGGCATAAATCTTGTCAGCAGGTAGAAACTATGCTATAATGCGCAGGTAACGGGTGGTGTTTGAATGCGCATTGTCGCCGGGGAATTCAGGGGACGCAACCTCTTCGCGCCGGAGGGCGCGGAGACGCGCCCCACCGCAGACCGGGTGCGCGAATCCATCTACAACATCCTCGCGCTCCGCGTGCCGGGCGCCGAGGTGCTGGATCTGTTCGCAGGCTCCGGCGCGCTGGCGCTGGAGGCGATCAGCCGGGGCGCGCGATTCGCGGCGCTCTGCGACGTAAGCCGGGACGCCGCCCGCGTGATCGAGCGCAACATCGCGCTTGTTCGGGCGGAGGACAGAACGCTCTTTGTCCACGCCGACTGGCGGGACGCGCTTTCGCGGCTTCGCGGAAGAAAGTTTTCCATCGTATTCCTCGATCCGCCCTACCGCATGGAGGATGTCTACGCCTCGGCGGCGGAGGCGATGCGCGCCCTCGGCCTTCTGGCGGAAGGCGCGGTTCTGGTGATGGAGCACGCGGTAGAAACGCCGCTCAAGCTCCCCACCGGTTTTGAAATTTACGACGAGCGCCGCTACGGCAAAACGGCCGTGGCCCTGGTGCGGGAGAAGCCAGATGATCGCAGTCTACCCGGGCAGCTTTGACCCGCCCACCGTGGGGCATCTGGACATCATCCGGCGGTCGTCGGCGCTGTTTGACAAGGTGTACGTGGCGGTCCTCATAAACCCCGTCAAGCGCCCGATGTTTTCCGCCGAGACCAGGCGGGCCCTGCTGGCGCGCTGCGCTGAAAACCTTTCCAACGTGGAGGTGCTCTCCGACACCGGCCTTCTGGCGGATGTCGCCCGCCGCCTGGGCGCCGACTGCGTGGTCAAGGGGCTTCGCAGCGAGGCGGACTACGCCGCCGAGCGCTCCGCAGCCGCCGCGATGCAGGCTATGTTCGGGATGGAGACGCTGTTTCTCCCCTCCGACCCGTCCATTGACTACGTGAGCGCGTCCATCGCGCGAGAGATGATGTCCTTCGGCCGCGCGCCGCGCGGGCTGGTGCCCGACAAAATACTTGATGAGATCATGGCCGCCTTCCGGGCGAGCAGGGGTTAACGATTCGCAAGGGGGATGAACCTATGGACCGCGAGCAGGACAAGTTCTTCGATGAGGAGCGCAAGCCGCATCCGCAGGCTGAAATGCGCCCCGATCACGGCGCGGAAAGCACGGCGCCCTACGAGAACGACAACGACCACAAGTATCTGATGACGCTGCTCGATTATATGCAGGACGCCATTGAGAGCGGCAGCTCCGTGCCGCTGACCAGCAAGCGCCTGATCGACGCGAACATGTGCCTCGACATCCTGAAGGACATCCGGGGCAACCTGCCGCTGGCCATCCAGTACGCCGAGCAGGTGCTGCACGACCGCGAGCGCATCCTGTCCACCGCCGAGCGCACCGCCGCCAGCAAGATCCAGTCCGCCGACGTCCGCGCCAACGCCGCGCTGGACGACGCCGCCGACCGTTCACAGGAAATCCTGGAGCAGGCCGAGAGCCGTGCCGACAAGATCATCAAGGACGCCGAGATCCGCGCCCGCGCGATGATCGATCAGAACGCCATCACCGCAGCCGCCCAGAACGAGGCCCGGGAGATCGTCAACGAAGCCCGCGCCGAGGCCACCGAGCGCCGCTTGGAGGCCAGCGACTACGCCGAAAACCTGATGATCAACGTGGAGAAGGAGCTGCAGCGCGCCGCCGACATGATTCGCCAGCGCAGGCAGCAGCTGACGAGTCCGCAATAATCAAGGCAAAAGAACCTCGCTGCGCGATTTTCATTTGCATAAGGACGGCAAAGCCCCTGTGCATCCGGGATGCACGGCCGGGGCTTCGCTCGAACAAGTATAGGCAACCGGAGGACGCACATGTCGTCCTCCGGTTGCCTTTTTTCTATCGGGGCCGCGGCCCCGAGCCCCGGCGGGCATCCCTTTCCGTTTGCGGGTTCGGTTTGAAAAAGCCGCGCTTCAAAATCTGAACGCGGCTTTGCCTGTGTGATAAAGCGCCTCAACCCGCCTGAACGGGTTTGGGGATTGAGCCGGTGAAGCGCGTGGCATACTCGTCGGAGAAGACCTCGATGTGTCCGCCATAGGATTCCAGAATCTCCCGTACGATGGACAGCCCCATGCCACGCCCCTCGCCGCGGGTGCTGACACCTGGCTCAAAGATCGCGTCCACCATGTCCGGGTCGATGGCGGGGCCGTTGTTCTCCACAAAGAAGGTGAATTCCCGGAGCGTCTCGCCGACGAACACCGTCAGCCGAGCGCCGTCCTGCCCCTTGAGGGCGTCCAGCGCGTTGTCGATCAGGTTGCCCAGCACCCGGCACAGCTCCCAGTCCGCGACCGGGATGTCGGTCCAGGCCGACGCGGTTTCGAGCTTCGCCTCGATGTTCCGCCCCCTGCACTCCGATAACTTCGCCGCAAGCAGCGCGTTGACGGCGGGGATGGCGGTCTTCAGCGCCTCGCCGACCCGCTGGACGTCGCCGTACACCTGCTCGATGTAGGCGCGGGCCTCGTCGTTTGCGCCCATGTCGATCAGCCCGAAGGCCACCTGCAGGTGGTTCATGAAGTCATGCCGCTGTGCACGCAGCGTGCCGTTGAGCTCGTTGACGCGGCCGAGGGCGTCCTCCAGCATGTCGCTCTCGCGGTTGAGCCTGCGGGCGGCGAACGCGTCGCGGATGTCCAGCGTCGCGCCCCAGATCACCACCAGCGCCATGCCGGAAAGCGCCGCCTGCTCCAGCTTTCCGGTGAAGGCGGTATCGCCCACCACCAGCGCCAGGATCGCCACCGTCAGCGCCGCCAAAATCTGCAAGGCGTTAATAAAGATGGCGTAGGCCGCCGTCTTTTCCAATTCAATGTGACGCCTGCGCATGGGCATCCCCCTCAAAATGATCCTCCGGCCCAGCCGCTGTCGGGCGGCGCAAACCCACCCTCGCCCCCACGCGAGCGCGGGACGGCGGAATGCCGCGCTTCCGGCTCGAACAGTATACCATACCGCCGTTGAATATGCTATAATACCAAATAAGAAACGATGCCAAGGAGGAATATGAAATGCTCTCCAAGCTGAAAAAACTCGTCTGCGACGCCAACCTGCTTCTGCCCAAGTACGGCCTCGTCACCTTCACCTGGGGCAACGTGTCCGCCATCGACCGCGAAAAGGGGCTTGTGGTCATCAAGCCCAGCGGCGTGGAGTACGACGTGATGAAGCCCGAGCACATGGTGGTGGTGGACCTCGACGGCAACCGCGTGGAGGGCGACCTGAACCCCTCCAGCGATACGCCCACGCACCTGGAGCTCTACCGCCGCTTCGGCGGGCTGGGCGGCATCGTGCACACCCACTCCCGCTTCGCCACCTCCTTCGCGCAGGCCGAACGGGACCTTCCCTGCCTGGGCACCACCCACGCCGACTACTTCTACGGCAGCGTGCCGCTGACCCGCATGCTGACCCCGGAGGAGATTCAGGACGACTACGAACTCAACACCGGCCGCGTGATCGTCGAGACCTTCGAGACGATGAACCTCGACCCCCTCGCCACCCCCGCGGTTTTGGTGCGCAAGCACGGCCCCTTCGCCTGGGGCAAGAACCCGATGAAGGCCGTCGAAAACGCCGCGGTGCTGGAGGAAGTCGCCCACATGGCATCCATCGCCCACCGGCTCAACGTCAACGTGGAACCGGCGCCCCAGTCGGTTATGGACAAGCACTACTTCCGCAAGCACGGCGCGGGCGCCTACTACGGCCAGGGCGGCGAGCACTGAGCGCCTGACCCGGCGGACTACCGAAAGATTGGAATTGACGCATGTACGCAGACCTGCACATCCACACCACCCATTCCGACAGCTCCTTTGACCCCGAGCGGGTCGTCCGGGAGGCGGTTTTAAACGGCGTGGGGCTCATCGCGATCACCGACCACGAGCTCTTCTCCGGCAGCCTTGAAGCCGAGCCCCTCGCCCGCCGGGCGGGGCTGGGCTTCATCCGCGCGCTGGAGACCGAGTGCCGCTTTGGCGGCCGCTTCCACCACCTCCTGGCCTACGGCGTGGATTTCTTCGAGCCGTGCTTTCACGCGATGGTCGGAGAAAACCGCGAAACGCTGGACGATATGAGCGTCGAGTTGATCCGCCGCATGGCGCCGGAGTACCCCGGCATCTCCCTCGAGGACTTCGAGGCCTTCGAGCGGGACGCGCTCTTTGGCGGCTGGAAGGGACTGGAATACTTCTATAAGCGCGGCGTGACCCAGGCCATCCGGGACGGCATCCCCCTCTACGCCGAATACGGCGTCACCTACGAGGACGCGGGCTTTCCCGAAATCGACGAAACCATCGCCGCCATCCACTTGGCCGGCGGCCGGGCGGTGCTGGCCCACCCCTGGGCGACGGTGCCCCACCCGGACGAGGACGCCTTCATGGAAAACGTCGCCGCGCTCGTGGATAGAGGGCTGGACGGTGTGGAGTGCTTCTATCCGCTGCACGCGCCGCAGATCACAAAGCGGCTCGTCGACTTCTGCCGCGGGCGCGACCTGATCGTCACCGCGGGTTCCGACTGCCACGGCAACTTCGGCCGCGCCCGCGTCGGACAGATGGACATCCCCATCGAAGCGCTGACGCTGAAAGGACTGGACAAATGAGGGACCTTCGCCAGATGTTCCTGGAGCAGTCCTACCGGGACGCCTACGGCTTTTACCGCCAGTCGCTGGCGGAGGACGAGCGCCTGCCCGGCTGGGATTACGTGATCCTGACCGCTTCCAATGAAGCACAGGCCGCCTCCTACCGCCGACAGATCGACTACCGCCTGGAAAAAGGCATGCTGCCCAAGTCGACACGCTACCACGTGCTGCCCGACCCGGACGGCGCGCGCATCGGCTCTGGCGGCGCGACGATGGCGGCGCTAAACCATATCCGCACCCTCGAAGGCCCGAACCCGCTCCGCGGCCGCCGGGCGCTCATCATCCACTCCGGCGGCGACAGCCGGCGCGCGCCCCAGTACTCCGCCTGCGGCAAGCTGTTTTCGCCGGTGCCGCGGACGCTCGCGAACGGCCGGCGCTCCACGCTGTTTGACGAATTCATCATCGGCATGAGCGCGGTGCCCGGAAGGATGAAGGACGGCATCCTGGTCGTCTCGGGCGACGTGCTGCTATTGTTCAACCCGCTGCAGATCGACTTTCACTTTGAAGGCGCGGCGGCGCTCTCGGTGCGCGAAGGGATCGACCACGGTGTACAGCACGGCGTGTTCCTGCCCAGCGCGGACGGCGGCGTGGCACGGTTTTTGCACAAGCTGCCGGAGGCCGCGCTCCGTGAAGCGGGCGCGGTGGACGAAATGGGCCGCGTCGCGCTGGACACCGGCGCGGTATTGATGGACGGCGCGCTGTGCGCGAGCCTTCTCAGCCTGATCGAGACAAACGGCGAGGTGGACGGCCAGAAGCTTCGCGCCTGCCTGTCCCCGAAGGCGCGGCTCAGCTTCTACGCGGACTTCCTCTACCCGCTGGCGGCGGACGCCACGCTGGAAAAGTACCATCTGGAAAAGCCGGAAGGCGACTTTACGCCGGAGCTTCGCGCGCTGCGCTCGGCGCTGTGGCCGCTCCTCAGGCGGTATCGGCTGGGGCTCATCAACCTGTCCCCCGCTTCGTTCATCCACTTCGGCACCACGCGGGAGCTGGTCTCCTTCGTCTGCGATGAGGTGGCGGACTACGAGGCGCTCGGCTGGCGGCGCATGGTGTCCTCAAACCGCGAGGAAGGCGACTACGCCGCCTCCGGCAGCTTCATTCACCCCGGCGCGCGGGTGGGCGCGGGCAGCTATGTGGAAGACAGCCTGCTCGGCGCGGGCACCGTCGTCGGCCGGGGCGCGGTGGTCTCGTCTGCGACGCTCTCGGGCGAGCGGGTGCCGGACCAGACGGCGCTGCACGTTGTAAAACTGACAGACGGGCGCTTCTCCGCCCGGCTGTACGGCGTACAGGACAACCCGAAGGACGCGGTTTTCCTGGGCCGCCCCCTTCAAAAGCTCATGGAGCGAATGCGTTTAAAGCCGGAGGACATCTGGGACGGGCCGGAGCGCACGCTGTGGACCGCCCGGCTCTTCCCCGTCCGGAATACCGCCATCGACGCCGCCCGCGCCGCGCTGGCCCTCGTAGCGGAGCCCCATCTGACGGCCGAGCTCCGCACGGCGGGCGACCTGCGCCTCGCCGAGGCGCTGCCGGAGGGCGACCGGATCAGCCTCAAGGAGGGCTTCGAGCGGGCCGACGGCCAGGCCATCCTCGACTGGCAGGATGCGCTGGATGAGCGGGTGCGCGTCGAGAACCTTCTCGGCATCATCGAGGCGCGCAAGCCCGTCTCGGACGCCGCCCGCGCCTTTGCCGGGCGTGAGCCCACGCCCCGGCAGATAGACCGCCTTTTAAAGCGCGCGGACGCGATGGAAAAGCCGGGCGGCATGCCCTCCGGCGCGATCCGCGTAAGCTACTACCTGTCGAGGCTCTGCCCCTCCCGCCGATCGCATTTTGAAGGCGAAGCCTTCCGGCTGATCCGCGACGCGATCCACGGGGAGTGCGTGCGCCGCATGTCGTTTGACGACGGCCTCGCAATACGAAAGGACAAGTCCTCCGTCCACCTGCCGCTTCGGGTCAACTTTGGCGGCGGCTGGTCGGACACGCCGCCCTACTGCAACGAAAACGGCGGCACGGTGCTCAACGCGGCGATCCGCGTAGGCGGGCGGCTGCCGGTGGAGGCGAAGCTCGAGCGCATTTCGGAGAAGATGCTGGTGTTCGCCAGCGGCGACTCCGGCGCTTACGGCGAATTCACCGACATCGAAAAGGCGCTGGACTGCTCCAATCCCTTCGACCCCTTTGCGCTGCACAAGGCCACGCTGGTGGCCTCCGGCCTCCTGCCCGCCCGGGCGTCGCAGCCATTGGGCGAGATCCTGACGCGCCTCGGCGGCGGCTTCAAGCTGTCCACCCAGGTCCGGGGCATCCCGAGGGGTTCGGGGCTGGGCACCAGCAGCATCCTGGCCGGCGCGTGCGTCGCCGCCATCGCGGACTTCTTCGGCATCGAGACGACGCTGCACGAGAAAATCGGCCGCGTGCTCTGCGCGGAACAGTTGATGTCCACCGGCGGCGGCTGGCAGGACCAGGCCGGCGGCATGATCCCCGGCATAAAGCTCCTGACCAGTGCGCCCGGCGCGTGGCAGGAGATCGCCGTTGAATCGGTCAGCCCGCCGGAGGAAACCATGCAGGCGCTGGAAGCGCGCTTCTGCCTGATCTACACCGGGCAGCGCCGCCTCGCGCGGGGGCTTCTGCGCGAGGTCATGGGCCGCTACATCGCGGGCGATCCGGAGGCCGCGTCCATCCTGCGGGACATTCAGGCGCTGGCGCGGGACATGGCGCGCGCACTGGAATCGGGCGATCTCATGGGCTTTTCAAAGATGCTCAGCCAGCATTGGGCGCTTTCCAAGCGGCTGGACGCGGGCGGCACCAACACCTGCATCGACCTGATCTTCGTCGCCGCGGACGACCTCCTCTCGGGAAAGATGATCTGCGGCGCGGGCGGCGGCGGATACCTGCAGGCCGTCATGAAGGAGGGCGTGACGCTGGAGATGCTGAACCGCCGCCTGTCGGAGGCCTTCCCCGGCACCGGCGTCGCCGCCTGGAAGTGCGGCTTCAACGTTTGACCCATGAAAATATTGGAGCCCGCGCACAAAAACGCGGGCTCCAACCGTTGATAAACACGTCATTTGCCCTATTTTTTTCTCCTGCCCCTGAACACAATGTGCCGCTGCACCTGGTAGTTGAACGCCAGGAGCAGCGCGTCGCCGATGATCTTGGCGGGCACCGTCGGGATGCGCAGGAAGGTGAGGGCGCGGATGATGAGGTAGCTCAGGATCATCATCACGCAGGCCAGCGCAAAGTACCTAACGGCGGACTTCACACCGGTCTTCGCCTTAAAGACCAGATCCCTGTTGACGAAATAGTTGACCGTGGCGCTGACGGCCCGCGCCGCAACCACCGCCACAATCAGGTACTGGGGATATATGATGTAAAGCGCGGTGAAGACCGTAAGGTCGATCACCGCCGCCAGCGCGGACGAGCCGAGAAACGCGATCAGCCGCCTGAGCAGCGTGGCGTAGATCAGCACGCTGTCGCGCAGCACGTTGAAGCTGGAGCCTACGTTGTTGTCAATGTAGATGGTCTTGATGACCACCTGCTCCACCGGCATGCCGCTCTTTCTGGCGTGGAGCAGCATGCTCATTTCATACTCATAGCGGTCGCCGCTGAGCGCCGCCATCTCCTTCAGCGAATCCTTGGGAAGGCCCCGAAGGCCCGTCTGCGTGTCGTCAATCCACAGCCCGCTGATCAGCCCAAGCGTCCAGCAGGTCAGCGTATTTCCAAACTTGGAGCGCGGCGGCATCTGCGACTTGTCGCGGACGCCCAGAACCAGCGCGTCCGGCGCTTCCTCGAGCTTGTCCGCGATGCGCTTCACATCCTCCGGCGCGTGCTGCCCGTCGGCGTCGGCGGTCACCACCGGACAGGGCTCGCCCCTCAGGATGTGGCCGAGGCCCGTTTTGAGCGCCGCGCCCTTGCCGCGGTTGACCGGGTGGATCAGCACTTCCGCCCCCAGTGCGGCCGCACGCTCAAAAAGGTGCGCGTAAACATCGCCTCCGCCGTCGTCGACGACGACCAGCCGGGAGAACCCCGCCGCCTTCAGCGCTTCAATCAGTTGGAGCATGCGCTCGTCCGGTTTGTAGGCGGGTATCAACACCGCCGTGGTGGTCTCCATCCAATCACTCGCTCCCGATAATTTGCCCGAACGTATCATAGCACCCAGGCCCCGCCTTGTCAAACAAAGGAAGTGCCCTCAGGAGAAATTATGGCAAAACGGAACATTTCCATCCATAGGAGCATCCAATAGATACATAAACCAAATCCTGGAAGGAGAATGAAGGATGGTAATTAAGAAAAAAACGGGCGCGATGCTCCTCGCGGTCATCCTTATGTTGGCCGTATCGGCGCCCGCCCTTGCCGCCGCTAGAATGGGCGTCATCCGCATGACCACGCCCAACGGCTCGGTCAACATCCGCTCCGGCCCCGGCACCCGATACTATGTGCGCGGCTGGGCGCTCCACGGCGACCGGGTAATCATCCTGTCGACGGGCAAGTCCTGGGACAACATCCGCGTCGTCCGCACGGGCGTGACGGGCTACGCCTACAACAAGTACATCACCCGCATGGTGGACGTAACCAAGCTTGCCAACTGGGGCACGATGGCGCGCATCAAGACCAAGTACGCGGACAGCACCGTTTCGCTGCGCGAAGGCCCCGGCACCTCCTACGATGTGGAGCGCTACCTAAACCGCAGCGACGCGCTGGCGATCCTCGGAAAGTACGGCAACTGGTACGAGGTGCAGCTGGTGCCCAGCCTCACCACCGGCTACGTCTATAAAAACTACATCACAAACGGCGCCTACGGCGTCACGAACGCGAAAGTCAACCTGCGTAAGAGCGGCTCTTCATCCAGCAAGATCCTGCGCTCGGTGCCCCAGGGCACGGACATCATCATCCTCAAGATCGGCTCGAAGTGGAGCAAGGTGACCCATAACGGCAAGGCCGGCTACATCTACAACAAGTATATCGGCGTGACCGACGTCGCACCCTGATAAAGCTCTCCGGCTCAATCGAAGGCCCGCAACCGCGGCGCCTTCGTTATTTTTGGGGTTTCACGGGCAGAGAGCGCAAACGGCTTGACATCCCCCTCCCCACGGCAGTATAATTTGTATTACAAATCATACTTTCGAGGTGATCGGAATGAACGGTCCTCAAGGCAAGTACGCCTGGACGGTGACGGTGGGCGAAAAGGGGCAGATCGTCATCCCCAAGAAGGCGCGGGAGGTTTTTGACATCAAGCCCGGCGATACGCTGATGCTGCTGGCGGACGAAAAACAGGGCATCGCGATTCCGCCCAAGGCCATGTTTGCGACGCTGATGTCCACAATCTTCAACGGAAAGGAGCCCGAAGAATGAACGCGGTTGAAATTCAAAACCTCTCAAAGGCGTACAAGGGGCGCTTGGCGGTGGATGCGCTGAGCCTTGAGATCCCGAAAGGGTCGCTGTTTGCGCTCCTCGGGCCCAACGGCGCGGGCAAGACTACCACCATCCGCATGCTGTCCTGCACCGCCCGGCCGACGGGCGGCGACGCATTGGTGTTGGGCGAGAGCATCGTTTCAAACCCCGAGGGCGTGCGGCAGAAGATCAACGTCTCCCCGCAGGAGACGGCGGTGGCAAAGAAGCTCTCCGTCCGGGAAAACCTCCAGTTGATCGCGCGGGTGTACGGCATGGATCGCCGCAAAGCGAGAGAGGCCGCGGAGGAGATGATGCGCGCCTTTTCGCTTTCGGACCGCGCCGGTGACCGGGCGGGCGCGCTGTCCGGCGGCCTCGAGCGACGGCTGAGCATCGCGATGGCGCTGATTTCAAACCCTCAGCTCCTGTTCCTCGACGAGCCGACGCTGGGGCTGGATGTGCGCGCCCGGCGCGAACTGTGGAAGCATGTGGAAGCGCTGAAGGGCCGGATGACCATCATCCTCACAACCCACTACCTGGAGGAGGCCGAGGCGCTGGCCGACCGAATCGGCATCATGCACCGCGGAAAACTGGCCGCGCTGGGCACCCCGGCGGAAATTGTCGAAATGAGCGGCGAAGGGAACTTTGAGGACGCGTTTCTGTCCCTTACGGACGAAGGGGCGACGGCATGAAAATGATGGCTTTTTCCGGGCGCAACATGAAGGAGATCCTGCGCGACCCGCTGACGTTTCTGTTCGGCATCCTGCTGCCGATCCTTCTGATCGCAATGATCCGGGCGCTGACCGGCGCCATCGGCGGGGTCAACCCAGCCTTCGCCATTTCAAGCTTCGCGCCGGGCATGGCGGTGTTCAGCCTGACGTTCATCATGCTGTTCTCGTCGATGCTGGTGGCGGGCGACCGGGCCAGCGCGTTCCTTTTGCGGCTGTTCGCGTCGCCGCTGACCGCGAGGGACTACATTCTGGGCTATTCGCTGCCGGTGTTCGCCATTGGCCTCGCCCAGGCGGCGGTCTGCCTCGTAGCCGCGCTCTTTTTCGGCCTCGAACCCGATCACCTGCCGCTGGCGCTGTTGTCGCTGATCCCGGCTGTTTTGATGATGACGGGCACCGGGCTTCTATTCGGCACGCTGCTCACCGACAAGCAGTCCGGCGGCGTCTTCCCGCTCTTCATCAACGCGGCGACGCTCCTGTCGGGGACGTGGTTCGACCTGAACCTCATCGGCGGCTGGTTCAAGAGAATCGGCTACGCGCTGCCCTTCGCCCACGCGGTGGACGCGACGAAACTATCGCTCCGGGGCGACTTCTCCGGCGCGCTGCCCCATCTCGGCTGGGTCGCCGTGTACGCCGTAATGGTGTACGCGCTGGCCATCCTCGCCTTCCGGCGTAAAATGCGCGCGTAAATACTCCACGCAAGGCTTTCATACAAAAAAGGGGCGCGAACCCGCGTTCGCGCCCCAGACCATCAGTCCCCGCGGGGTTTCAATCGTGCCCAGCGGCGTGTACGCCGGGCACGGGATAGCGCCACCAGTACGCATACCGGTGGCGCTATCCATACCTTTGGTCAGTGCGCCGCCCGGAAATTCCAGGGGTTTTAAGGCGCGCGCAGTTTTCCCCTTCACATCAAAAAACCTGGCGGGTTTTTTGATGCTTTGAGGCGCGAACCCGCGTTCGCGCCCCCGGGGTGCTGAAAAACCGATGTGGCTTTCAGCCACCCTCCTTTATGCCTCTTTGGGCTTTTTGATCAGCACGACGCACACAAGCGCCACAAGGCACAGCGCCGCCGCCATGATGAAGGAGGCGGTCTCGGCGCTCTCCGGCGGGAACAGGTTTTTGAGCAGCGGCGCGCCCAGCGCCGCGATGCCAAAGCCCACCATCACGCAGCCGTAGTTGAGGCCCATGTGCTTGGTTCCGAAGTTGTCCGCCGTCAGCGCCGGGAACACGCTGGCGCAGCCGCCGAAGGCAAAGGCGATCAGCGCGACGCACACCATGAAGAGGAAGCCCTGTGCGACGATCAGCGAAACCACGCCGACGAGCGTCACGCCGATGATCAGGTAGATCGCGTTCTTCCGGCCGATCCGGTCGGACGCCCAGGAGAAGATCAGCCGCCCCGCCGCGCTCGCCACGCCGGTGGTCATGACCAGGTAGTTCTGCAGCGCGTCGGAGAGGCCCCGCTCCGCACCCAGCGCCTTAAACTGCGGATTCAGGATGAAGTAGGCCGGAAGTATCAGCATCATGCCGAAGAAGATCCTGTAGAACTGGGCGGTCTTCAGCATTTCTCCGGTGCTGTAGTGGCGCTGCGGCTTTCCCTTCGCGGCCACCGCGCCGCCGGGCGCGCTGTCGGCCGGAGGGTTCACCACCGGGAGCGACGACAGCGTGCACACGACCAATACCAGGTTGCCGATGGCCGTAAACGTAAACGGCACGCCCTTCGCGCTGAGAAGCGCCGAGGCGAGCGGCGTAAAGATGACCAGCGAGAAGCCGAAGGCGCTCACCATCATGCCGGTGGCGAAGCCGCGCCGGTCGGGGAACCACTTCTGCACCACCGAAACGGTGGTGGTGTACACCACGCCGACGCCGAGCCCGGCGATCACGCCGTAGGTCAGGTAGATCATCGTTGGATTGGCGCTGGTGACCAGCGAAGTCAAGATCATGCCCAGACTGAACAGAAGGCTCCCGCCAATCAGCACCAGCCGGGGGCCAAATTTGTCCTGCAACCGCCCGCCGCCGACGATCCCCACCACGAAGGCCGCCAGCATGATCGACGAGGTAAAGGCCGCCGCCCCGCCATCCCAGTTCAGGTAGGTGGCGACGGGGCCCCGGAACACGCTCCACATGTAGACGATGCCCGCGCACAGCTGCAGCAGCATGCCCGCCGCCAGCACCAGGCTCCTGTTGGTCTTGCCCATCTTACCATACTTCCTTTCTACATCGCGGGCTAAGCCCCGCGGGTATAAAATACCATACATCCATGAATCATGTCAATTTGATTGTTCTCACCCCCGCGCGACTGTTCACGGACTGTTCAAGGCTTTCGCACAGGATTGCCCAACCCCTGTACTAAGATGGGTACAGCGCAAAAAGCGCGCTTATTTCCAGGAAAGGAAGTGTATCCCATGAAGAAGACACGTTTGACTGCGATGGCGCTGGCCCTTCTGACCGCGCTGACGCTGACGGGAGGCCCGGCGCTTGCCGAAAGCACGGAAGCTGCGGAGGCAAAGACCGTCACCGGGCGGGTGACGCAGGTGAGCGCCACCGCCATCACGGTGGAGTTGGGCACCTACACGGCGCCCGCCGCGCCGGGCAAAGGGGCCGACGCCTCCTCCAGCGCCACCGTAAAGCCGGAGGCCAATGCCCCGGAAGCCACCGCGGCTCCGGAGGCCACCGCAGCCCCGGACGCAGCCCCGGACGCGGCCACGGATGCGGCAGAAGCGCAGACCGCCGCCCCGGACGCATCCGCGCCGCAGGGTGACCAGAGCGCAAGCTCCGGCTTCACCGCCAGCGGCGAAAGCCTGACCTTTACCCTGACCGATTCAACGGTCATCACCGTCGGCGGCCGCAACCAGAAGGGTTCCGTTGCCGACATCGCCGTCGGCAGCATTCTGACCGTCCAGCTCTCCGGCGACGCGGCGACGTCCATCACCGTCTTCCAGGCGGGTTTCGGGCGCGGCTTCGGCCAGGACAATCCACGCGGCTTTGACAAAGGGTCCGGAAATGACCGGAACCGCGGCGGCAAGGGCGGCGGTGGCCGCCGGGGCAATCCCGGACAAGGTGGAGCGCCCACCCCGGACAGCGGCGCGGCCAACCCCGGACAGTCCGCGCCCGACAACGCCCAGAACATGCCCGGCACGTAAGAATCCCCAGCAACCATACCGTCTCCCCAGCACCCTCCTCCGGAAGTTCCGGCGGAGGGCGTCTGATTGTCAAAAGACTGTTCACGGATTGTTCAAGCCCCGCCCAAAAGATCGCCAAATATTCTCCGTATGCTTTTTCCGGAATCCAAAAACAGGAAAGGACGATTGGAATGCGCATGAAACGTAGATTGGCCCTGTCCCTCGCCGTCCTGATGCTCATGGTTTTCGGCGCGGCGGCGCTGGCCGAGAGCGCACAGCAACAGGAAGGCGGAACCTTCGGACAGGTGACTCAGATTGACGGAAACACCGTCACCATCGCACTCGTATCGATGGGCGGGCCGGGCGGCCAGAACCCCGGCAATGCCCCCCCCGGGCAACGACGGTCAGAACCCCGGCAATCCCCCATCGGACGCAAGCGGCCAGAACC
>JAEYPB010000097.1 GCA_023411175.1 Bacillota bacterium
GTATACTGGTGGCGTTATCCCGCTCCCCGTGCACGCCGGTTGGATCGATTGGAATCCTGCAGAAGAACGTTTGCGGGAGACGGGTTTACTTTCTGTCAAAGTAGACCGACTTGCCCGATGCGGACAGCGGTATCCCCATGATGACCTTTACGTCCTCCTCCATCAGCTTCAACGAGAGCGCGGCGCGCCCCGCAGAGTAGAAGATTCGGTTGTCGATGCGGTTGTCCGCCGCGAGGGACACCGCCGAGCCCAGCGCGATGCCCTGATCCATCGGGTCGTAGACGCAGGTCGCCCCCGCGTCCCGGCAGGCAGCGCAGGTGGGAAAGCCGCAGTAGCCGCAGTTGAGCCCCCGCACCGAAAGGCGGGTGCCGATCAGAACCACCGCGTGGCTGAGCCGCACGTTTTTCGCGTCCCGGATGAAGGAGGCCGCGCCGAGCGCCTCGCCAAGGCGATCCATCTCTTCAGCCAGCGCGTCCTTTTCTTCGCCGGTTACGACCATCGTCCGGATGTAATCGATGCCCCTGGTCTTGGGCGCGGTGCGCGCTGCGGCGCACATGCGAAAAGCTGTCTCCATGATCGCGGCCTGCTCGCCGTGCTTCTCATCGTACAGCATCTCTACGCCTCCTCGATCACGTAGTCGCAGGCGACGGAAGCCTCCCGCACTTCGTGCATCCGCTTTTTGACCGGCTGATGGGCCGGGTGATCCTGATAGGCGTCGAAGCTCGCCCGATCCCGGAAGACGGTGACGAGCGCCACGTCGTAGCTGCGCTGGCTTCCGAGGAAGTCCGCGCCGGCCTCGAGGCTGACGAGGCCGTCCACCTTGCCGACCATCGAGTAAAAACCCTCGACAATGGAGGGAATCTCGTTTTTGTACTCGGGCTTGATTTTAAACAGGACGATGTGACGGATCATGGGCATTCCTCCTTATTTCCGCCGGCTGGGGCTATGCCTGCACGCCGGTCAGCTTCATCAGTTCGCCGACGAGGTACAGGGAGCCGCAGGCGACGACCACGCCCTCCGGCCCCGCCTCGTCCCGCGCGGCCCGCAGCGCCTCCGAAGGAGAGGGCACCGCCGTCGCGGGCGCGCCGTGGGCGCGGTAGATTTCCGCCAGCGCCTCCGAGGGCAGGGCGCGGGGGCCTTCCACCTGGGTGGCGATCACCGCTGCCGCGCCGGGGACGAGGATTTCGGCGCAGGCCTCGGGCTGCTTGTCCCGCATCATCGCGGTGACCAGGACGATCCGCTTACCCGGAAGGAACTCGTCAATGTACGCCCTGAGCGCCCGCGCCGCCTGGGGGTTGTGGGCACCGTCCAGCAGCAGGCGGTCGTCCGCCCAATCCAGCCGCCCGGGCCAGCGCGCGTCCTGAAGCCCGCGGGAGGTCTCCTCCGGCGTAAGTGCCCAGCCCCGGCCGGCCAGCGCGCTGAGCGCCGCCAGCGCCAGTTGGGCGTTCTCGAGCTGATGCCGCCCCGCGAGGTTCAGGTGTGCGTCCACCGGGCCGATGTGCGGCACATCGCAGCGAAAAGACGCGCCGCGGGGCGTGATCCCGCGAACCTCGACGGGCAGGCGCTCCGCCTTGAGAAGCGGCGCGCCGCGCTCGAGGCAGACCGCCTCGATCACCCGCGTCGCCTCCGGGTTCTTCTGGGGATAGAGCACCACCGGGCGGCCGGGTTTTATGATGCCCGCCTTCTCGAAGGCGATCTTTTCAATGGTGTCGCCCAGCTGTTCCATGTGGTCAAGGCCGATGTTCGCGATGACGCTGGCCTCGGGGAGGATGACGTTGGTGGGGTCAAGCCGCCCGCCGATGCCGGTTTCGATCACCGCTATGTCCGCGCCCGCCTCATAAAAAGCCAGATAGGCGATCGCCGTGCCCAGCTCAAAGGCGGTGGGCGCGAGATGGGGCATGGATCGGACCGCTTCGTATACGCGGTTCCCGGCCCGCTCGAAAGCCGGTTCGGAAATGGGCACGCCGCCGATGCGGATGCGCTCCCGGTATTCCACGAGGAAGGGCGAGGTGTACAGCCCCGTCCGGTAGCCGTTTGCGCGCAGCGCCGACTCGATCAGCGCGCATACCGAGCCCTTGGCATTGGTGCCGGCTGCGTGTACGCACTTGAGCGCTCTTTCCGGGTTTCCCAGCGCGCCCATCAGGGCGTGCATGTTGTCAAGGCCGTTTTTTTCGCCAAACCGGCGTGCGCCATGTATCCAGTCGATCAGTTCGCTCGAACGCATACGTACCTCATACCATCGCAATGCATCGGCCCGCCTTGCCGGGCGGAGCCGTAGTTTTCAAGGGATCCATGTGCTCCATTATTCCCCAGGCGGCGGCGCATGTCAACCGCTTTCCCGTTATAAAACCCGCGCTTGTGTCCCGCGCGCATCGATGGTATAATGGACAAAATCAACTTCAGATTAAAAATAAAGGAGGGGTTCGGTGTATAAGCTGTTTACGGACGTGATGTGCGACCTTCCGCTGGACTATATTGACGCCCACGGGCTCGAGGTCATCCCGCTCAGCGTTCTGATCGACGGCGAGGACTATACCCTCGCCGCAGACCCCACCGCCCCCGGTTGCATCGAGCCCAGCGAGTTCTACCGTCGCCTGCGGGAGGGCGCCAACGCCAAGTCCGCCCAGGCCACATCGGAGAAGATCACGGAGATGATGCGGCCCTACCTTGCGGACGGGCAGGACGTACTGTACCTGGCGTTTTCTTCGGGGCTGAGCGGCACCTGCGGAAGCGGGCAGGTGGCGCGGGATCAGCTGCTCCAGGAGTTCCCGGAGCGAAAGGTGATCGTCGTGGACACGCTGTGCGCGTCGCTGGGGCAGGGGCTGCTCGTCCACCTCGCCGTTCAAAAGGCCGAGACGGGGCTCTCCATCGAGGAAGTGGCCGCCTTCGCCGAGGAGATGAAGCTGAGGATCCACCACTGGTTCACGGTGGACGATCTGAACTTTTTGAAGCGCGGCGGCCGGGTTTCCGGCGCGGCAGCGTTCATCGGCACGATGCTCTCCATCAAGCCCGTGCTCAACGTGGACGACGAGGGGCATTTGATCCCCAAGGAAAAGCAGCAGGGCAGGAAGCGCGCGCTGAAGGCGCTGGTGGACCACATGAAGGACAACTGTTTGGATCCCGCAGGATACCCCGTCTTCCTCTCCCACGGTGATTCGCGGGAGGATGCGAAGTACGTGGAGGGGTTGATCCGGGAAAAGTGGGGCGTGGGCGTCGAGATCCTCAACTTCGTCAACCCAGTCATCGGCTGCCACTCCGGGCCGGGAACCATCGCGCTGTTTTTTGTCGGAGACAGGCCCCGCGGGTAAGCCCGTTCATTTAGCTACGAAGGGACGGATCGCATGTGTTTGGTTTCAGGCCGGACGGAAGGCGCCTGATGAAAGGCATCGACCCGATTGTTCAATTTACGCCCTACATCATGCCCACGCGGGCGGACGCGCAGAATTTCTGCCGGCAGACGCTGGACTATGACGTGCTCGCCGATTACATCAAGGCCGCCCATGAGAAGGGGCACAACCTGACGTTCATGTCGATCGTCATCGCCGCGTTTGTGCGCACGGTGTCCCAGTGCCCGGAGCTCAACCGCTTCATCATGAACAAGCAGATCTACGCCAGAAACCGCATTTCTGTTTCGTTTGTGGTGCTCAGGCGGCGGTCGGACGACAGCATCATGGAGTCGCTGGCCAAGGTGGATTTCGAGGCCACGGATACCGTCTTTGACGTGGGCCGCAAAATCGAGGAGGCCGTCGGGCAGGGGCGCGTGGATAAAAACACCAACCTGACGGACATGTTCGCGCGGACGCTGCTCGCGATTCCGGGCCTCGCCACGTTGGTGGTGGGGATTGTGAAGCTCCTCGACCGCTACGGCCTGATGCCCAGCCTCGTCTATAAGGCAAGCCCCTTCCACACATCCATGTTCATCACCAACATGGCCTCGATCAACATGACCTACCTCTACCACCACCTGTACAACTTCGGCACCACGTCGATCTTCCTCGGGTTGGGTAAGATCGAGCGGGCGCTGAAGCCCCTGGGCGGCGGAAAGATCGGCTACAAGAACCAGCTGCCCATCGGCGTCGTAACCGACGAGCGCATCTGCGGCGGTGCTGGGTACGCCCGAGCGTTTTCGGTGATGCAGAAGTATTTCCGCGACCCGAGCCTGATGGAAGTGCCGCCGGAGAACGTCAATTTCGAAACCGAGCCGATCTACCTGCGCAAGGCCAGGAAGGCCAAAGAGAAGGCCGAGAAGAAGGCCGTGAAAATCGCGAAGGCGGGCTGACGGGGCTGCCAAAATCACCATCGGAGGCGTAAAATCCGGCAGCGGAGTTTGCGCCTTTTTTACATTTTCACGCGAACCGGAAGAACCCCGCTTGTATGGAGCCAATGTGCGCGGTATACTGAAATGTGAAGGATATCCCTGCGATTCCGACCATCGGATAAACTTATGAAATAGAGTTGAGTGCGGAATGTGGTTCCTCTTTGCGGTATTGTCGGCGGTTTTTGCCGCCGTGACGTCCATTCTGGCGAAGATCGGCATCAGCGGCGTGAACTCCAACCTGGCAACGGCCATTCGCACGGTCGTGGTGGTCGCAATGTCGTGGGGCATCGTTTTTTTGACGAACGCGCAGGGCGGCATTGCCGAGATCAGCAAGCGTAGCTGGCTCTTTTTGATCCTTTCGGGCATTGCTACGGGTGCCTCCTGGCTATGCTACTTCAAGGCGCTGCAAATGGGCGAGGTGTCCAAAGTCGTGCCGGTCGATAAGTTCAGCATCGTCATCACGCTGATTCTGGCCTATGCTTTTTTGCACGAGCAGTTTACCGTCAAGTCCGTCATTGGCGCGGCGCTGATTGCGGCGGGGACGTTTGTCATGATTCTGTGACAGCCGCGTTCGCGCACACGCACGCCAAAGGGCGAAGCGGCGCAGCCCTGTTTCTTGCGCGGACGCACGGTCGGCCGCGCTATTTTTCTGCAAATTCTTCTAAAGCGCATTTACCCGCGCGCGCCGTTGCGATACAATGGGCAAAGTGACTTTACAGAGGGTGTTTGCAATGCAATCTCGATCCGCGTGGTTTCGAAAAGGGGTCAAGGACGGCCTGCCCATCGCGCTGGGATACCTCGCCGTGGCGTTCACGCTGGGCATATCGGCACGCAACGCCGGGTTTTCGCCGATGCAGGCGACGCTGATGAGCCTGACGCTCAACGCCTCCGCCGGAGAATACGTGGGCTTCACGCTGATCGCCGCGGGCGCTGGCTATTTTGAAATCGCGCTGATGCAGGCGGTGGCCAACGCCCGGTACCTTCTGATGAGCTGCGCGCTCAGCCAAAAGCTGGACCCGAAGACGCCGCTCATCCATCGGCTCCTCATCGGCTACGACGTGACGGACGAGATCTTCGGCATCTCCATCGCCGTAGACGGGCGGCTCAATCCCTTCTACACTTACGGCGCGATGGCCGTCGCCATCCCCGGCTGGTCCATCGGCACCTGGCTCGGCGTGGTGATGGGCAACGTGCTGCCCGGGCGGCTCGTCAGCGCCCTCAGCGTGGCGCTGTACGGCATGTTCATCGCCATCATCGTGCCGCCCGCCCGCAAAAACAGGCTCCTGGCCGTGCTGATCGTCTTCTCAATGGCGATGAGCTACGCGCTTGCGAAGCTGCCCGCGTTTGACTTTCTGTCTCCGGGGGTTCGGATCATCCTCCTGACGGTGGTCATCTCCGGCGCGGCGGCCGTACTTTTCCCCGTTAGGGAGGCGCGGCGCGATGCGAACTAACGTCTACGTCAGCATTTTCATCATGGCGGCCGTGACGTACCTGATCCGCGTATTGCCGCTGACGCTGATCCGGGGAGAGATCAAAAATCGGTATGTCCGGTCATTCCTATATTACGTTCCCTACGTGACGCTGGCGGTGATGACATTTCCCGCCATTCTGGACGCCACAGACAGCCCGCTTTCCGGCGCGGCGGCGCTGGCGGCTGGCGCGTTTCTCGCCTGGCGCGGCGCGAGCCTGTTCATGGTTTCGATGGTCTCCTGCGCGGTGGTGCTGGCGCTGGGGTTTCTGCCGGTCTGATGAGGCTGAGCTCGAGGGTGGTTGCCGGTGCTACAATGCCCGCCGCCTGACGGCAAGGACAGGATAAAGGGCCTTCCCGGTTTCGGGAAGGCCCTTTGCATGTGCTGCTGAGCTCGGGTTACTCCGTCCAAACGCTCGCCTGAAGCGGCGCGCGCAGGCGGCCTGCGAGGAGGGCGGCCAGGATGATCTTGACCGCGTCGCCGGGCAGGAAGGGGATCACGCAAAGCCCGAGGCTGGTGGCGAGGTCGCGGCCCGTCACGATCATGAACCACACGGTGCCCAGCGCGTAGCAGGCTGCAAGCCCGATGAGCATCGCCACCGACAGCATGGTGAAGTGGAAGTTCCACTTGCGGCTCAGAAGCCCCACGACGAATGCGCAGAGGATGTAGCCCGCGATGTAGCCGCCCGTCGGCCCCACCAGCTTGTGAAGTCCGCCCGAGAAGCCGGAAAACACCGGAACGCCCACCGCGCCCAGGAGTACGTAGACGAGCATCGAAATGAGGCCGTACTTCGGCCCCAGCAGCGCGCCCGCCAGGTACACCGAGAACAGCGCCAGGTTGATCGGCACCGGCTCCAGCGGGATCTGCACCTGGGTGAGGATGCCCGTCAGCGCGGCGAACGCCGCCGCAAGAATCATGCCCTTGAGCGTCAGCTTTTTCATGGTTCACGACTCCTTTGGTAGTTTAATCATCCCACTGCGCCGCGTTTTCCATTGCGTGGGTGAGTTGGTCCGCGGTTTCGACCCGCCCGTCCGGAAGAAGGAAGGGCCGGATCAGCCGGAGCTTCAGCGCCTCGTCCCACTCCTCCGCCGGAACGCCCAGAAGCGGCGCGGGCGCGCGGGTTATCCCTGCCGCCCAAAGCGCGCCGGGGATGCGTTCGTCCGCATCCGGCGCGGCGGACAATTCCGAAAGGTTCCCGCCGTCCGCGTCCAGCCACAGAAGCAGCCGGTCGCCTTCGAAGAGCCCCAGCGGGTTCTTCAGGCGCGCAAAGTGGGCTTCCCATTCCTCCGGGTCCTCCCGGGTCAGCATGCCGCCAAAGCGGCCTGCGAAGAGCGCGTAGAGCCCCCGCACCGCGGCTCGGTGGGCATCCGTCAGCGGGACGAGGGGTTCCGGCGGCGCGGAGCGCGGCCTTGCGTAGCCCCGGCGCACCGTGATCCATCCCTCCGGCGCGGGGCCGGGCGCGCGCGCCGCCGCGAGGCATGCGCCCGCCTCCGCCGCGAGGTCGGAGAGCACCGCCAGTTCCTCCGGCGCGGCGCGGTCCATGTAAGCGCAGGGGATGCGCGTTCCGCTGATATAAATCCCGCGAAGGGACGTCATGGCGCCATGCCTTCCGTCTGGAACACGCGCTTCAGGTATTCACCCGTGGCGCTCTCCGGGCACTGGGCCACTTCCTCCGGCGTGCCGGTGGCGACGATGGTGCCGCCCCGCGCGCCGCCTTCGGGGCCGAGGTCGATGATGTAGTCGGCGGTCTTGATGACGTCCAGGTTGTGCTCAATGACCACCAGCGTGTTGCCGGAGTCCGCCAGCTTTTGCAGAACTTCGTCCAGCTTTTCGACGTCGGCCACGTGAAGGCCGGTGGTCGGCTCGTCCAGGACGTAGATGGTGCGGCCGGTGGCGCGGCGGCTGAGCTCGGTCGCCAGCTTGATGCGCTGGGCCTCGCCGCCGGAGAGGGTGGTGGAGGGCTGGCCCAGCTTGACGTAGCCGAGGCCGACATCCACCATGGTCTGGATCTTTCCGGCGATGCGCGGGAGGGGTTCGAAGAAGGCCAGGGCCTCTTCGCACGTCATGTCCAGTACATCAAAGATGTTCTTGCCCTTGTAGCGCACCTCCAGCGTTTCTCGGTTGTAGCGGTGGCCCTTGCACACGTCGCAGGGCACGTACACGTCCGGCAGGAAGTGCATTTCGATTTTGAGGATGCCGTCGCCCGCGCAGGCTTCGCACCGTCCGCCCTTGACGTTGAAGCTGAAGCGGTTTGCTTTGTATCCCCGCGCTTTGGCGTCCGGCGTGGCGGCGAACACGTCGCGGATCAGGTCGAATACGCCGGTGTAGGTGGCGGGGTTCGAGCGAGGCGTGCGGCCGATGGGGGACTGGTCGATGGCGATGATCTTGTCCAGCTGCTCCAGCCCGTCGATGCCGTCGTGATCGCCGGGGCGGGTGCGCGCGCGGTTCAGCGTGCGGGAGAGCGCCTTGAACAGGATCTCGTTGACCAGAGACGATTTACCGCTGCCCGATACGCCCGTCACGCAGGTAATGACACCCAGCGGGATGCGGGCGGAAACGTCCTTCAGGTTGTTGGCGCGGGCGCCGCGCACGGTGATCCAGCCGGAAGGCGACCGCCGGAAGGCCGGAAGCGGCACCCGCCGCCTCCCGGAGAGGTACGCGCCGGTGATGGAAGCGGGGTTGGCCATGATCTCTTCCGCGGTGCCCTGGGCCACCACGTAGCCGCCGTGCGCGCCCGCGCCGGGGCCGATGTCCACGATGTGGTCGGCTTCCAGCATGGTTTCCTCGTCGTGCTCGACGACCACCAGCGTGTTGCCAAGGTCCCGAAGGTGCTTGAGCGTCGTCAGGAGTTTGCGGTTGTCCCGCTGATGGAGGCCGATGGACGGTTCGTCCAGGATGTAGAGAACGCCCACGAGGCTGGAGCCGATCTGCGTGGCCAGCCGGATGCGCTGCGCCTCGCCGCCGGACAGCGTGCCCGCCGCCCGGGAGAGGGTCAGGTAGTCGAGCCCAACGTCCACGAGGAAGCCCAGCCGCGCGTCCACTTCGCGCAGGATCTGCCGGGCGATCATCGCACGCTTTTCATCGAGCGTCAGACCGTGGAAGAAGGCGCGGGCATCCAAGACCGACATCGTGCTGACGTCGGCGATGGATCGGTCGCCCACCGTGACCGCCAGCGATTCGCGCTTCAGGCGCTGGCCCTTGCAGTCCGGGCAGGGGGTGTTGGACATGTAGGATTCCAACTCCTCCTTCATGCCCGCGGAAGAAGTTTCTCGGTAGCGTCGCTCGAGGTTGGCGATGATGCCCTCGAACGGCGCATTGAACGTGCCGGAGCCGTGCTCCCGCTCGTAATCCACGCGGATCTTCTCGCCGCCGGTGCCGTAGAGCACCTTGTCCAGCATGCCCTCGGGCAGTTCACCCACCGGCGTATCCAGCGAAAAGCCGTAGTAGCGGGACAGCGCCTCCAGGAACATGCGGGCCATGCTGCCGCCCTCGTCCGACGAGTTCCAGCCGCTGACGCGGATCGCGCCCTCGGAGAGGCTCTTGGTCGGGTCCGGCACGACGATGGCGGGGTCGACCTTGAGGAGCGTGCCGAGCCCGGTGCAGGTGGGGCAGGCGCCGTAGGGGTTGTTGAAGGAGAACATCCGGGGCGTCAGTTCCTCGATGGAGATGTTGCAGTCCGGGCAGGCGTAGTTCTGGGAGAACAGCATGTCCTCTCCGTCGATGACGGAGGCGACCGCGAGCCCGCCCGCCAGGTGCATGGCGGTCTCGAGAGAGTCGGTCAGCCGCCGCCGCTGGGTGTCCTCTCGGATGATGAGCCGGTCCACCACCGCCTCGATGGTGTGCTTTTTGTTCTTTTCCAGCGGGGGCGTTTCGCCCAGTGGGTAGACCTCTCCATCGATGCGAACGCGGACGAAGCCCTGCTTCATCATGTCTTCCAGGAGCTTCGCGTACTCGCCCTTGCGGCCGCGCACCATCGGCGAGAGAATCTGCACGCGACTTCCCTCCGGCAGCGCAAGCACCTGATCGACCACCTGGTCGATGGTCTGCTGGCGGATCTCCTTGCCGCACGACGGGCAGTGGGGCGTGCCGGCGCGGGCGTACAGAAGGCGCAGGTAGTCGTGCACCTCGGTGACGGTGCCTACCGTGGAGCGCGGGTTCTTGCTGGTGGTCTTCTGATCGATGGCGATGGCGGGGGAGAGGCCCTCGATGGAATCCACATCGGGCTTTTCCATCTGCCCCAAAAACTGCCGCGCGTAGGAGGACAGCGACTCCACGTAGCGCCGCTGGCCTTCGGCGTAGATCGTGTCAAACGCCAGCGAGGACTTGCCGCTGCCCGAAAGCCCGGTCAGCACGATCAACCTGTCCCGGGGGAGCGTGATGTTGATGTTTTTCAGATTGTGCTCGCGTGCGCCGCGAATGACGATGTCTTTCACCGGTTTCTCCTTGCCCGTTGGGCGCTTATATGCCGCGCTGGGTTTTTAGCCAGCGGACGAATTGTTCAATACCTTTTTCAAAGGGGGTGGAAGGGTTATAGCCCAGCACCGCCCTGGCGCGGGAGACGTCCGCCCAGGTGCGCTCCACATCGCCGGGCTGCGGGGGCAGGCGATGGATTTCGGCTTTTACGCCCAGCGCGCGCTCTAGGGCTTCGATCATCTCCGCCAGCGAGACGGTGTGGTTTTCGCCCAGGTTGAACACGCTGTAGCGCCCCGGTTCCTCTGTCCAGTCCAGCGCGCGGACGACGCCGTCCACGATGTCTTCGATGTAGGTGTAGTCCCGGCGGGTGGTGCCGTCGCCGTAGACCGGAATGGGCTTTCCCTGCAGCATCAGGTCCGCAAACTTCGTGATGGCCAGATCCGGGCGCTGCCGGGGGCCGTAGACGGTGAAGAAGCGCAGGCACGCGCAGGAGAGGCCGTTTAGGTGGTGCCAAGTGTGCACCGTCAGTTCCCCCGCCTTCTTGGTGGCGGCGTAGGGCGATATGGGGCAGTCCACCGGGTCGTCTTCGGAGAAGGGAACCTTTTCATTGTTCCCATAAACCGACGAGGACGACGCGAAAACCAGCCGCCGGACGCCGTGGGCCGTCATCGCGGAGAGCAGGCGCACCGTGCCCATCAGGTTTACATCAAAGTACTCCTCCGGGCGCTCAATGGAAGGGCGAACCCCGGCGCAGGCGGCCAGATGGACGACGGCGTCGGGCTTGAAGGTAGCAAAGGCCATGTCGAGCGCCTCGCCATCCCGGATGTCGGCCTCGCAGAGCGCGAAGGCGCCGTCCGGGTGTGCGCGGTAGACCGCCTTGACATTTTGACGCTTCACGCAGGGGTCGTAGAAGTCGCTGAAGCTGTCCAGCGCCAGCACCCGATCCCCTCGTTCGAGCAGCTTTTCCGAGACGTGCGAGCCGATAAAACCCGCACCGCCGGTGACCAGTACCCGCATGGTTATCCCCCTTTCGAACAAGCCATGCCATTATAGCATACCTCAAAAGTGTGGTAAAGCGCGCAAGACCGAACATATGTTTAGTCCCTTGCGCGTTTTCTGTTAAGAGCGCGCGTGGGAAGCTGGATTTTCACACGTTTTAAATAAAATAGTTCGATTGCGAAATCCGCCGGCATGCGCTATAATGGAAGTCGGTGAATTTTAACGCGCAACTGCGCGCTTCCAGGAGGTAAAGACTATGGCAAATCCCAGCGCATTCCCGATGAACAAACCGGTCAACCGCTACGTTGGCGCGCTGCCCAAGATCGGCATCCGCCCCTGCATCGACGGCCGTCGCCGCGGCGTGCGCGAAAGCCTGGAGGATCAGACCATGACCCTCGCCAAGGCCGCCGCCGATTTTCTGACGAAGAACCTGCGCCACCCTTGCGGGATGCCGGTGGAGTGCGTGATCGCGGACACCACGATCGGCCGCGTCGCAGAAGCTGCCGCCTGCGCGGACAAGTTCGCCCGTGAAAACGTGGGCGTGTCTATCACCGTTACGCCCTGCTGGTGCTACGGCTCCGAGACCATGGACATGGACCCGCTGACCCCCAAGGCGATCTGGGGCTTCAACGGCACCGAGCGCCCCGGCGCGGTGTACCTGGCGGCGGTGCTGGCGGCCCACAGTCAGAAGGGCGTGCCGGCGTTCGGCATCTACGGCCACGACGTCATGGACGGCAAGGATTCCGATAAGATCCCCGCCGACGTGGGCGAGAAGCTGCTCCGCTTCGCCCGGGCCGGCCTTGCGATGGCCACGATGCGCGGAAAGAGCTACCTTTCGATGGGCGGCACCTCGATGGGCATCGCCGGTTCCATCGTGAACCCGGAACTGCTTGAAAAGTGGCTGGGCATGCGCAGCGAATCCGTGGACTCGTCCGAGTTCATCCGCCGCTGGGAAGAGGGCATTTACGACCCGGTTGAGTTCGAAAAGGCGAAGGCCTGGGTCAAGGAAAACGTCACGCTGGGCTGGGACAAGAACCCTGCGGCCGAGCAGCACACCCCCGATTACAAGGAGTGGGCGCTCGATACGAACATCAAGATGACCATGATCGCCCGCGACATGATGACCGGCAACCCGCGGCTTGCGGAGCTGGGCTTCGAGGAAGAGGCCGTCGGCCACAACGCGATCCTGTCCGGCTTCCAGGGCCAGCGCCAGTGGAACGACCACTTCCCCAACGGCGACTTCCTGGAGTCCATCCTCTCCTCCAGCTTTGACTGGAACGGCATCCGCGAGCCGCTGCCGGTGGCCACCGAAAACGACCACCTGAACGGCCTTGCGATGCTGTTCGGCAAGCTCGTGTCCTGCACCGCGTCCGCCTTCGCCGACGTGCGCACCTACTGGAGCCCCGAGGCCATCGAGCGCGTCACCGGCTGGAAGCCGGAGGGCGAAGCCAAGGACGGCGTCATCCACCTGATCAACTCCGGCGCCGTTTGCCTCGACGCCTGCGGCGAATGCAAGGACGCGGAGGGCAAGCCCGCGATGAAGCCCTGGTGGGAGATCACGCCCGAGGAAGCGGCGGCCTGCCTCGACGCCACCCAGTACTGCTACGCCGACCTGGGCTACTTCCGCGGCGGCGGATACTCCAGCCACCTGGTGACCAAGGGCGGCATGCCTGTGACCATGATGCGGCTGAACCTCGTGGACGGGCTAGGCCCGGTCATGCAGCTGGCCGAGGGCTGGTCTGTGGAATTGCCCGAGCATGTTCACAAGACGCTGGACGAGCGCACCGACCCCACCTGGCCCACCACCTGGTTCGCGCCGAGGCTGACCGGCACGGACGCCTTCACCGACGTCTACTCGGTCATGAACAACTGGGGCGCCAACCACGGCTCCTTCAACTACGGCCACATTGGCGCGGACATC
Organism: Bacillota bacterium; assembly: GCA_023411175.1. Classification (GTDB taxonomy): domain Bacteria; phylum Bacillota; class Clostridia; order Christensenellales; family Aristaeellaceae; genus JAEZHK01. The sequence continues at coordinate 13,121 of JAEYPB010000097.1, forward strand.
CTCACGCTGTGCGCAATGCTGCGCATCCCGGTGTCCATGCACAACGTGTCGGACGACAAGATCTTCCGGCCCAGCGCCTGGAACGCCTTCGGCACCAAGGACCGCGAGGGCGCCGACTACCGCGCCTGCCAGAACTTTGGGCCGGTCTACGGGCGGAAGTAATCCGTATAACGTATTCGCACCACCGCGCCTGGCGCGCGGTGGTGCGGGATTGTCAAAACTCCCATAGCGGGAGTTTTTTTGACGGTCTGAGCGGTCGGCGAGGGGACCGCTTTTTATTTTTTGGCGGCGTTCGACTGGGATGAAGGGCAAGCGATACTACCCGCGCGCTGCCAGCGTGACATGCACGACATCGCCGGGCTGCTTATTAATCTTTAAGCGGATGGCCTTGCGGACGCCGATGATGTGGCAGGGCGTGCCCATGCGGACGAGCTGTCCATCGTAGGGCTCGCCGTCAAAGGTCGCGCGGACCGGCACCCGCCTCACGCCGAACGTCGCCTTCACGTCGAAGGGGATTTCGACATATGCGCCGTCCAGATCTGGAACCTTCCGGATAACGGCGTCAAATTCGTAGATTTTTGGCTTCATGATGCTTTCTTCCGTTCTTCGATCCGATACGGCCTCTCTTTTGCATGCGCGATTTCTGGGGAATTCGTGGCATGGCGTTTTATGCGTCGGACGGGTGTGAATGGGCATGGTGGATGTCCGGGGCGTGCCCGTGGGCATGCGTCAGCCGCTCATGTTCATGAGGGTGGCTGTGCTCGCCGGAAACAGGATGGCTGTGTTCGTGGGTGTGGTGGCCATCGCCGTGGTGGTGCCGGTGCTCATGGGTGACGGCTTCGTGGATGTGCCGGTGGTTATGGCGCTCGGAGACCGCGAAATACGCACCTGCGAGCATCACGGAAACCGCCGCGAGGAACGATGCGCTGAAGTGCTGGCCGAAGAGCATCACGGAGAACAGCACCCCTACGAAGGGGGCGGCCGCGTAATAGGCGCTGGTTCGCGCGGCGCCCAGTTCCCGCTGCGCCACCACGTAGAAATAGATGCTCAGGCCGTAGGATACGAAGCCCAGCGCCAGCACCGCCAGCACATGGGGAAGCTTTGCGCCGGCCTGCCCCGACAAAAGTGCGATCGCCATCGAGATCGCGCCGGAGCCAAGCCCTTTGATCACGACGATCTCTACGGGGTCCTTGGAGGACAGCATGCGCGTTAAGTTGTTCTCAAAGCCCCAGGCGACACAGGCGAGAAGAATGAAGCCGGAGCCAGACGAGAACGAAAGGCCGTCCGCCCCTTCGAAGGACAGAATCAAGCCGGATAGCGTGATCAGGCCGATGGCGATCCACAACCGCCGCCCCACGTGCTCGTGAAAAACGAGGAGCGCGATCAGCGATGTGGCCACGATTTCAAAGTTGTTCAGAAGGGAGGCGTTAGCGGATGCGGTTTTACCGAGGCCGATCAAAAGAAGGATGGGCGCCGCTACGTCGAGGAGGATCATCCCGGCGACATAGGGCAGTTCCCTTTTTGTGATCCCGGCCTCGCGCCGAACGCCTTTCCCGGCGGCTTGCGCCATGCGGATGGCGAACATGCCAAACCCCGCCCCCAAATAAAGAAGCGAGGCCATGAGAGGAGCGGAGAGTTCTGAAAGCAGCAGCTTCGACAGCGGCGCGTTCAGGCCGAAGAGCACCGCCGCCAGGAGCGCCATCAGAACCCCGTGCGTATTCTCGTGCATAAATGCCTCCGAAGGGTTCGCTACGCCTCGTGTGTCCGGTACGTCAAACGCCTTCTTTATTTCATCAGCTTCAGCGCCCGCTGGTGCAGCGCGCCGTCCAGCATGGCCACGACGCGGGTGCCCTCGGCGAGGTATTCCTCTTCCAGGACCTGTCCTTCCCTGTGCAGAAGGCTCAGCGCCGCACCCCTGTCATAGGGGATGACCAGTTCCACCCGGGCGCGCATCTTCTGCACGCGCTTTGCGATTTCGGCAACCAGCCTATTGAGCCCCGCGCCGGTGGCGGCGGAGATGACGATGGCGTCCGGCGGTTCGATCTCGCCGATGTCGGCGGCCACGTCGGCCTTGTTGAGGGCCTCGATCATCGGCTTATCGCCCGCGCCGAGGGTGGCGAGCACGTCCAATACCGTCTGGCGCTGCTCTGTATACTGGGGGGACGAAAGGTCGCTGACGACCACCAGAAGGTCTGCGTAGAGGGCCTCCTCCAGCGTGGAGTGGAAGGCGTCCACCAGCTGGTGGGGGAGCTTGCGGATAAAGCCGACGGTGTCGACCACGAGGCATTCGCCGCCCTCCGGCAGCGGGAGCTTGCGCATGACGGGGTCGAGGGTTGCGAAGAGCTTGTCCTCCACCAGCACGTCCGCGCCGGAAAGGGCGTTTAGCAGCGTGGATTTTCCCGCGTTGGTGTAGCCAACCAGTGCAACCACCGTCTGCTCGGTCTTTTTGCGGCGGGCCCTGCGGGCATCCCGCTGGCGGGACAGCTCGCGAAGCTCCGCGGTCAGGTCGTCAATTCGCCTTCTGATGCGGCGGCGGTCCACTTCCAATTGCGTCTCGCCGGGGCCGCGGGTGCCGATGCCGCCGCCGAGGCGCGACAGCACCGTGCCGAGGCCGGTCAGCCGCGGCAGGCGGTATTTCAGCTGTGCCAGCTCCACCTGAAGCTTGCCCTCCCGGCTCTCCGCCCGGCGGGCGAAGATGTCCAGAATCAGCGCGGTTCGGTCGACGACGCGCACGCCCAGCGCTTCCTCCAGGTTGCGCTGCTGCGCGCCGGAGAGCTCGTCGTCCACGATGGCCAGGTCGATCTCCAGCGCCTGGCACTCCAGCGCCAGCGATTCCGCCTTGCCGCTGCCGATGTAGGTGGCGGGGTCGGGCTTGCGCTTTTGCAGCGTCCGCGCGACGACGATCGCCCCCGCCGTGGAGGCAAGCGCCGCCAATTCATCCAGCGAGGTTTCGCTCTCGGTGGAGACGATGAGCGCCTTTTCGGCCTCCTCCACCTGATCCAGATCGCGTATGGCCTTCTCCACCCGGCGCTCGGCCAGGTCGATCTCGTGCATCCAAAGCGTCTGGGGAATGCGGCCGGGTTTCACCGGCCCGAAGGATACGATGGACAGCTTGCCGTACTCCGCCTCGCCCAGAAACGCCGCGGAAATGCCGGTGGCGAGGCCGCCCGCGACGCCCACGGCGCACATGGCGTCAAAGCGCAATAGGCGCAGCGCCTGCTCGTCCACATCGGACAGCCGGGCGTCTCCGCCGGGATGGGTATGGATACAGCGAATGCCGGAGAGCCGTTCGGTGTTTCTCCGAAGGTGGCGCTCCGGCAGGCCGACGCTGGCGATGGAGCCGACCGCGATTTCGAGAATCGAACCCTCCCGGGTCATATAGACCATCAGCTCGCGGCTGAGCGCCATCGTGTGGCGCACGAGCAGCTGAAGGAGCCGGTCGGGGAGGAATTGGTCGCGCTCGAACTCCATCTCATAGAGCCGTTCAAGATCGGCGAGCACCGATTCGCGGATGCCCGTCACATTGCCGTGGATCATAGATGCACTCCTTTACGGGGCGCTGATTATGCCGAAATTTCTCCTGCGTCCAGGCGGCGCTTGTAGTCGGTGATGGCTTCGTGGAGCGCCTCCTCCGCCAGAACGCTGCAGTGGAGCTTGACCTCGGGCAGGCCGCCCAGGCTGTCGGTCACCATCTTGTTGGTGATCTTGAGCGCCTCGTCGATGGTCTTGCCCTTGACGAGCTCGGTGGCCTTGCTGGACGTGGCGATGGCCGCGCCGCAGCCGAAGGTCTTGAACTTTACGTCGGTGATGACGCCGTTTTCGACCTTGATGTCCATCTTCATGATGTCGCCGCACTTCGCGTTGCCGACGGTACCGGAGCCGCTGGCGTCCTTGATTTCGCCTACGTTCCTAGGGTTGGTGAAGTGGTCCATGACTTCAGGGGTGTACATATTCTTTCCCTCCGTTTGCCGGTCTATCTGTAAAAATCAGGTGTTCACGAACAGCGGGGACATGCTGCGCAGGCGGTCTACGATCTTTTTGAGTTCGGAAATCACGTATTCGACTTCCTCCGGGGTGGTCTCCTCGCTCATCGAGAAGCGCAGCGAGCCGTGGGCGATCTCGTGGGGAAGGCCGATGGCCAGCAGCACGTGGCTGGGATCCAGCGAGCCCGACGTGCAGGCGGAGCCGGAAGAGGCCGCGATGCCCGCGATGTCAAGGCTGAGGAGCAGCGCCTCGCCCTCGATGTAGCGCACCGAAACGTTGACGTTGTTCGGCAGGCGCTTGGTGGCGTGGCCGTTCAGTCGCGTCTCGGGAATCGCGGACAGGATGCCTTCAATCATCCGGTCCCGAAGGGGGAGAAGGTAGGCCCTGCGCTCCTTGATGGTGGACGCGGCCCGCTCAATCGCGACGCCCAGTCCCACGATGGAGGCGATGTTCTCGGTGCCGGGGCGCTGCTTGCGCTCCTGCGCGCCGCCCTGCATCAGCGTACCGATGCGCACGCCCTTTTTGAGGTACAGCGCGCCGACGCCCTTGGGGGCGTGGAACTTGTGGCCGGAGAGGGACAGCATGTCCACGTCCAGCGCGTGCACGTCGATTTCGATGGCGCCGATGGCCTGTACCGCGTCGGTGTGGAACAGCGCGCCGTGGGCCTTCGCGATCCTCGCCAGTTTCTCAATCGGCTGAACGGTGCCGATCTCGTTGTTGGCCATCATGATCGAAACCAGCGTGGTGTCGGGCCGCATGGCCTTTTCAAGGTCATCGGGGTTTACGAGGCCGTATTCGTCTACCGGCAGGTAGGTGACTTCAAAGCCCTCGGCTTCCAACTGCATCATTGCGTGCAGCACCGCGTGATGTTCGATCGCGGAAGTAATCAGGTGCTTGCCCTTGGATTTCCGCGCATACGCGCCGCCGCGGATGGCCCAGTTGTCGGACTCCGTGCCGCAGCCGGTGAAGTAGATTTCTCGAGGCTCGGCGCCCAGCGCGATCGCGACCTGCTCGCGGGCATGGTCGAGCGCCCGGCGCGCGTCGCGGCCAAAGGAGTGGACGCTGGAAGGGTTTCCGTAAACCTCGGTCAGGTAAGGCAGCATCGCCTCGAGCACCGGCTTTGAAACGCGCGTGGTCGCCGCGTTGTCCATGTAAACCCTGTTCATTGTATACACCCTTTCAGATTGCTGCCCTCCGGGTCCTCCAGCATGTCCTGAAGTGTTATGCCGTCCACCAGCGCGTTCAACCCATCCCGGACTTTTTTCCAGACTTTTCGGGTCGGGCACGCCTCCACCCGCTCGCAGGAATCCTCCTCGGTCAGGCAATCGATGATCGTAAGGTTCCCTTCAAGGGTTCTGAGCACCTGGCCGATGGTGATTTCCGACGGCGGGCGCGCCAGGAGGTAGCCGCCCTGCGCTCCCCGGACGCTTTTGACCAGCCCTTCGCGCCTGAGCGGTGCGATCAGCTGCTCCAGGTACGCCTCCGGCACGGACTGCCTTTCGGCAATGGACTTGAGCGGCTGCGGGCCGCTTTCAAACGATTGTGCCAAATCGTACATCGCGTGGATGCCGTACCGGCCTCGCGTCGACAGCTTCAAACCAGCCCCTCCAATCCTGACCTTTTTTGTCGGCTTTCATGGATATTATAATCTCCTGCGCCGATCCTCGTCAAGCATTTCCGACAAAATTAATATGCTTTAAAAGGTGAATTTGGGGGCAGCGACACTGAACCCGGATCGGCGCGGCGCGAAAGGATTAAGGCCGGATCGCAGGCGATAAAACAGGCTTTCGGCACACAGCCGAAAGCGGGGGGAAGCTTTTTTGCATTTGGCGGCCCTTCTGTTGCGGGCAGGGAAACTGTGGTATACTTATAAGCAGGGTCGCTCTCATCGGGCGCGGCGATTCAGCGCTTGAGCGGCGAATCGCACACCGCCCGTTTGTCGGTTTTGGGCAGGAACCCGAGGGTTCGCTCGAGGCATTCAAAAAGCGGCATCTATTGCCGCTGGCGCGGCGCACTTGAGAAAGAAGATCCAGCTGCGCCTCCCGTTCAACCATACAAGGGGGTAGGACTATGCGATACAGGATGATGTTCGCAACCGAGGTCGGGGAAATCTGGCTTTGCGAGGAGGACGGGGCGCTCGCGCGCATCTCGCTGCCGGGCGAGGCCGCGCCGGAGGGAGAGACGCGTCAGACGCCGCTGCTGACCAGGGCCGCCGCGCAGCTGACCGAGTACTTTATGGGGCGGCGCGCTTTCTTTGATTTGCCCCTCGCGCCCGAGGGCACGGAGTTTCAGAAGGCGGTCTGGACCGCGCTGGCCGCGATCCCCATGGGCGAGACACGAAGCTACGGCGAAATCGCCCGCGCAGTCGGAAGACCGAAGGCGTCCCGGGCGGTTGGGGCGGCCAACCACAGAAATCCGCTGCCCATCGTGATCCCCTGCCACCGGGTGATCGGCGCGAACGGGGCGATGGTGGGCTACGGCGGCGGCCTAAAGCTGAAGGAGACGCTGCTCGGGCTGGAGGCGCGCTACCGGGCGGGCCAGGGCGAGACCTGATCGCCCCTGACCAGGTACGCGCGGGCGGCCGCCTTTGCAAGCGGCGCGTCGCTCATCGAGTCCGAATAGAATTCGGAAATCTCGGCGGCTCCGAATTCTGAACGAAAGCGGCGAAGCTTTTCCTCGCCGTCGCAATTTCTGCCGACGTAGGCGCCGGTCTTCGGATCGACCCTGGAGGCGATCAGCCTGGGACAGACCGGGCGCAAAAGAAACTCCGGCCCGGCGGAGATGACGAGGTCGTCCGGCCGCTTTTGCGCAAGGTACCAGGGCTTGATATGGCCCGCGTTTTCCGCCCAGAAGGCTGCGACCTCGGCCTCGACGTCCGGGACGTCCCGAAGGAAGCCGAACAGGCGGCTCTTGAAGCCGGTCTTGTCGGTTTTTCCGGTCAGGAGCAGCAGCGCCTCAAATGAAACCACCGGAAGCCGCCGCGCGATCAGAGGGTGGCGCTTCAGGCAGAACCCAAAAAAGCGCGCCGTGGAATCGCCGCGAAAGATTGTGTTGTCAAAATCATAGACGTTCATGGCGTTACTGATTCTACGCGGAAAGGTCGTTTTCCTGCCGCTTGCGCGATGTTCCCGGGGTGTATATAATAGAAACAAGGCCGCGCGGCGGCGAGATTGGAGACGAACGCATGCTGATTCAAGCGTTTCAGGGTGGATTCGACTTCGGGTCCTTCATACGGCAGTTGCTTTTAAGCGTTCCGCCTTTTATTTTGGCCCTTTCGATGCACGAGGCGGCCCACGCATGGGTGGCCTACCGCTGTGGTGACCCGACGGCCAAGTACCTCGGGCGGCTGACGCTCAACCCCTTCGCCCACATCGACCCCGTCGGCTTTCTGATGCTCTTTGTGGTGGGCTTCGGCTGGGCGAAGCCGGTGCCCGTCAACCCGAACAATTTCCGCAACCTGCGGCGGGACGACATCAAGGTATCGCTGGCGGGCATCACCGCCAACCTTCTGATGTTCGTCGTCGGCTGCCTCATGATGTTTGTCATGCTGCTCATCGCCTTTGGACAGATTCCGGCCGGGGCGCTGCCCAGTTCCGAGGCTTCGATGCTGATCCGCTCCCCCGAAAGCTACGGCTACGCGGTGGTGGCGTCGCTGCTTGGCGACGTGGGCGGCTACATCTATTTGATGCTTCTGATCTTTACCACCATCAATCTGACGCTGGCGGTGTTCAACCTGCTGCCGGTGCCGCCGCTGGACGGCTACCATGTGCTCAACGACCTGGTGCTGCGCCGTCAGGTCTTCGCGCCGCAGAAGGCCGCGATGGCCGGGCAGATTCTGCTGCTGGCGCTGATCTTCACCGGAGCGCTGGGAAAGCTCCTTGGCGCGGTGCACACGAGCGCGCTGGCCGGCGCGGGCATGGCGTTTGAGGCGCTGTTCCGGCTGCTGAACATCATCTAGGAGGGCGCGCATGTACGTCGTTTCGCTGAAGCAGTTTGACGGCCCGCTCGATCTTTTGCTGACGCTGATCTCCCGAGCCAAGATCGACATCAAAGACATCTTCCTGTCGGAGATCACCGAGCAGTACCTTATGTCCATGGCGGGCGTGGACGAGCTCGACATGGACTCGGCCAGCGAGTTTTTGCAGATGGCCGCGACGCTGCTTGAAATCAAGTCCCGCACGCTCCTGCCGGTGCCGCCCCGCGCGCCGGAGGATGAAGAAGAGACCCCGGAGGAGGCGCTGATCCGCCGCCTCACCGAGTACAAGGCCTTCAAGGAACTGGGCGAGCGGATGCAGGTGCTTGAAAAAGAGGCGCGGGACCGGCTGACGAAGCTGCCGGAGGAATACCCGCTGCCGCCGCCCACCTACGAGTTGACCGGGCTCACGCTGGAGGCGCTGACCGCCGCCTTCGAGCGGGTTATAAGGCGCGCGGAGGCCCACGAGGACGCGCAGCGCAAAATCAGCCACGAGATTCGGCGGGACGTGTACACGATGCAGAGCTGCATGAGCCGCATCCAGAAGCGCCTCTCCAAGGGCAATGCACGGTTTTCCGAACTGTTTGAGGATGTTCCCGGCAAGGTCGAGCTGGTCAGCGTTTTTCTGGCGCTGCTGGAGCTTCTGCGTCTCGGCCTCGTCCGGGTAAAGCAGGCGGCCATTTACGGCGAGATCGACCTGACTGCGGCATGACAAAACCGCCCCGTCCGAAAATGGACGGGGCGGCGAATTTTTTGTTTAGAACTTTTCGAACCAGGCGGCCAGCGCGTCGATGTAGTCCTTCAGGAACGACTTCAGCGAGTCGCTGGTCAGGTCGCCCTTGTCGTCTACCGAGGACATGATGCCGCCCACGTAGGCCTCCGGCTGCTGCATCACCGGCACGTTCACGAAGGACAACACCTGACGCAGGTGATGGTTTGCGCCGAATCCGCCGATGGCGCCGATGGATACGCTGACCACGCCGGCGGGCTTGCCATTCCAGACGCTGGCGCCATAGGGACGGGAGCCGATGTCCAGCGCGTTCTTGAGCGCCGCGGGGATTGAGCGGTTGTGTTCTGGGGTCATGAACAGGAAGCCGTCCAGCGCGCGAACCTCGTCCCGGAACTTCACGTAGGACTCGGGCGGGCTATTGTCAAAATCCTGATTGTACAGCGGCAGATGGCCGATGTCAATGAACTTGAGGTCGAGATGTGCGGGCGCAACCTTTGCCAGATACCGCGCCACGCTGTCGTTATAGGAGCCATTACGCAGACTGCCGACGAATACGCCGATTGTCTTTTTTTTCATTTTGGAGCACCTCCTTGATCTTAGTCTATATTTCCCCGGAGAACCCGGTTTTGAAACGCGGCGGCGCTTTTTTCTCTGTTAAATGCCCCCGCCGCCACTTTTTCAAAAAAAGCGCTCCCGCCGGGAAAGAGGCGGTGCAAACGAGAGGGAAGGCCAATACCGTCCTTCGCTCGTAGCGCGGCTAATGGAACTGTGCGAAGAACGACGCGGCGGCCGCGGTCAAAAGGCCGCATACGGTGATGGCGAGCGAGCTCATGGCGCCTTCCACCTCGCCGATTTCCATCGCCCGCGCGGTGCCGACAGCGTGGGCGGCGGTGCCCAGCGAGAGCCCCTTCGCGATGGGGTGGCGGATGCGCAGAGCGCGGAAAAGCCCTTCCGCGATCACGTTTCCCAGAATACCGGTGACGATGATCACCGCCACGGTGATGGACGCGATGCCGCCCAGCGATTCGCTGACGCCGATTCCGATGGCGGTGGTGATGGATTTGGGCAGCAGCGTCACGTATTCGGCGTGGCTCAGGCGGAACAGCTTTGAAAGCGCCAGCACCGAGACGAAGCTGGCCAGAACGCCCGAAAGGATGCCCGCCGCCAGCGCCGCGAGGTTTCGGCGGAGCAGCGTCAGCTGTTCATACAGCGGCACGGCGAGGCAGACCGTGGCCGGTGTCAGAAGGTAGGAAATGTGTTTCGCGCCCGCATAGTAGCTTTTGTAGTCCACGCCCAAAAGGCAGACGGCGGCGGTGGTCAGGAGGATGGCGATCAAAAGCGGGTTCAGAACCGCAAGGCGGAAGCGGATCTGCAAAAGCCTTCCGATTTCGTAGGCGGCGAGGCTCAACACCACGCCGAAGTACACGGACTCGGTGAAAAAAGCATTCATTTTTTCGCCCTCTTTTCGCTGAAGAGGATGACGCCCTGGGTGGCGTGCCCGGTGACCGCCATGACGACGACGGTGGAGACGACCGTGATGACGCCCACCGGCAGGATCACCGGCCGCAGCGTTTCCCAGGACTCCAGAAGGCCCACCGCCGCGGGGATGAACATCACCGGCATGATTTCAATGAGAAAGCGCGCGGCGTCGTTCACCTGGCGGGGCTTAACAATGCCCAGGCACAGCGCCGTGAACATCAGGATCAGCCCGTACACGCTGGCGGGGATGGGGAAGGGGATCAGCGCCCTGAGCCCTTCGCCCAGAAAGGAAATGGACGCGATTATGAGAAATTGCCGGATGAGCTTCACAGACCCACGCTCCCGAAACCGTATATGAGCCATTATACCAGTGCATTTTGAATTCTTCGAGCATATTGGAGGCGGAGACAAAATTTGCGCCCCGCGCATATCGCGCGGGGCGCAAGCAGGAAATCCGCGTGAAGATTGCCGTCGGTGTCTCAGTCCGGGAACTGGTAGCGGATGCGCGGGTTCCGGGCGGCGGCCACTTCGTCCGGGCGGCCGATGGGCGCGTTGACCGGGCAGGCCTTTACGCCCTCCGGGTCGGAATGGGCGCGGTCGTAGATCTCATTCAGCACGCGCACGGCCTCATCCAGCGTCTCGCGGGATTCGGTTTCGGTGGGCTCCACCATCAGCGCTTCGTGCACGATCATCGGGAAGTACATGGTCGGCGGGTGCATGCCCTGATCGAGCATGGCCTTCGCCACGTCCAGCGCGCTGACGCCGGTTTCCTTTTTGAGCTTTTCCAGCGACATCACGAATTCATGCATGCAGATCTCGCCGGAGGCCATATCGTAACGGCCCTTCAGCTTCGCCATCATGTAGTTGGCGTTCATGACCGCGGTCGTCGCGGCAAGGGGGATGCCGTCCGCGCCCAGCGTCATCGCGTAGGCGAGGGCCCGGATCAGCACCAGGAAGTTTCCGTAGAAAGATTTTACCGCGCCGATGGAGCGCTCCGGCATGACGAACCGGTAGCCTTCCGGGGTTTTTTCCACCTGCGGGCCCGGCAGGAAGGGCCGGAGAATCTCCTTGACGCCCACCGCGCCCGCGCCCGGCCCGCCGCCGCCATGCGGGGTGGCAAAGGTCTTGTGCAGGTTCAGGTGCACCACATCAAAACCCATGTCGCCGGGGCGCACGATGCCCATGATGGCGTTGAGGTTCGCGCCGTCGTAGTAGTTGAGGCCGCCCGCCTCGTGGACGATGCGGGTAATCTCGACGATGTTTTTGTCAAAGATGCCCAGCGTGTTGGGGTTGGTCAGCATCAGCCCCGCCGTGTCCGGCCCTACCGCCTTTTGAAGGGCAACGAGGTCCACGCAGCCGTCCGGGCCCGAGGGGATCGACACCACCTGCATCCCGGCCATCGCGGCGGAGGCGGGGTTGGTGCCGTGGGCGGAGTCCGGTACGATCACCTTCGTGCGGCCAAAGTCACCCCGCGCCGCATGATAGGCCTTGATCATGAGAAGCCCCGTCTGCTCGCCGTGTGCGCCGGCGGCGGGCTGGAAGGTCATGTCCGCCATGCCGGTCACTTCGCACAGGATGCCGCGCAGCCGGTCCAGAACCTCCAAGGAGCCCTGAACGTCTGCCTCCGGCTGCAGCGGGTGCGCGCCGGTGAAGCCGGGAAGCGAGGCCATCTCGTCGTTGATCTTGGGGTTGTACTTCATCGTGCAGGAGCCCAGCGGGTAGAAACCGTCGTTGACGCCGTGGGTGCGCCCGGCGAGGGCGGTGTAGTGGCGGCTGATCTCGGTCTCGCTGAGGGACGCGAGGCGCGCGGGGCGCCTCCGCAGAAGGCACTCGTCGATGGCCGGAGCGGGGACGTCCAGCTTGGGGAGGATGGAGAGCCCGCGGCCGGGCGCGCCCTTTTCAAACAGAAGCTTCATATTCAGCGCACCCCCTTCAGGATTTCAACAAGCTCGTCCATGTCGGCCTTCGAGTTCATCTCGGTGGCGCACCACAGGATGTCGTCCGCCACCTGAAGGCCGCCCAGAATGCCTTTTTCGGAAAGGGCCGCAAGGGCGCGCTCGGCGGGAACGGGGGATTCCGTCAGGAACTCATGGAAGAACGCGCCGCCGTGCCGCCGCCGGTAACCGATCTCCGCCAGCCGCGCGGCGAGGTATTCTGCCCGGGCGTGGCACTGCCGGGCGACTTCGGTCAGCCCCTCCGCGCCCAGCGCCGCCGCGTAGACCGAGGCGGTCGTCGCGCAGAGTGCCTGATTGGTGCAGATGTTGCTGCCTGCCTTTTCCCTTCGGATGTGCTGCTCGCGGGCTTGCAGCGTCAGGACGAAGGCGCGGCGGCCTTCTTTGTCCGTGGTTTCGCCCACGATGCGGCCCGGGAGTTTTCGCATCATGTCCGCCTTCGCGGCCATGAAGCCCAGGTATGGCCCGCCGAAGGACAGCGGCATGCCCAGCGGCTGGCCGTCGCCCACCGCGATGTCCGCGCCCAGCTCACCAGCGGACTTATACAGCGCGCCGGCGATGGGGTTCACGGAGAGGATCAGCTTCGCGCCCGCGCCTTGAACCAGTTTGGCGGCGCCTTCCGCATCCTCGATCAGGCCGTAGAAGTTGGGGGACTGCATCACGAGGCAGGCGGCGTCCTGGCCCAGAAGCCCCTTCAGCGCGTCCAGATCCACGCGGCCGCCCTTCTCCGGCACGGTTTCCAGCCTGTACCCGTAACCGGCGAGGTACGTTGCGAGGACGCGGCGCGTTTCCGGGTTTGCGCTCTCCGCCACCAGCGCACGGGGGCGCTTTTTGTCGCAGCACATGGCGACGCCCTCCGCCGCGGCGGTGGCGCCGTCGTAGACCGAGGCGTTGGAGGCGTCAAGGCCGGTCAGCTCGCACACGAGGGTCTGGTATTCGAAAATGGATTGCAGGATTCCCTGACTGATCTCCGCCTGGTAGGGGGTGTAGGCGGTCACGAATTCCTCTTTCGAGGTCACCGACCGGACGATGGCGGGGATGTAGTGGTTGTAAGCGCCCGCGCCGCGGAAGATGGAGCGGTAGATTTTGTTTTTGGCCGCGATCGCGCGCATCTCACGGGAGACTTCCAGTTCGCCAAGCCCCTCCGGGATGTTCAGCCGATCAATCTGCAGCGCCTTCGGAACATCCCGGTACAGCTCCGCGGGGCTGCTGAGGCCGATCTCCCGGAGCATCTCGGCCCGTTCGGCGGCAGATGACGGCAGGTACCCGCCCATCAGCCTTCCTCCTCGCAGAAGGCGGCGTAGGCCGCGGCGTCCAGAAGTTCCTCGGTCTCGCCCACGTTCTCGATCACGGCCAGCCAGGCGTCGTAGGGGTTCTGGTTGATGGCCTCCGGGGCGTCGCCGAGCGCTTCGTTGACCTCGCGCACGCGGCCCGACACGGGGCTGAAGATGTCTGAAACCGCCTTGACCGATTCCACGTCGGCCAACCTGCCGCCGGTGGTCATCTCGTCGCCGGGGTCGGGCAGGTTGACAAATACGATGTCGCCCAGCTGGGACTGCGCAAAGTCGGTGATGCCAATGCGCGCGGCACCGTCCGGCAGGATTTCCAGCCATTCGTGGGACTTGGAGTATTTGAGATTTTCGGGCGTGTTCATGGGGATTCCTCCTATTATAAATATCCGTTTGGCGTATCCCGCGAAAGCCACATGGCGGACCGGGGGTTGGGTGGGCTATTTCGCGCGGTTGTAAAACGGCAGCGGCACGACTTCTGCGGCGACCATCCGCCCGCGCACGTCCACCTCCACCGCGTCGCCCGTCTGCACGCTGCCGCTTTCAACCAGCGCCATCGCGCAGGCCGAGCCGACGAAGGGGAGCAGCGTGCCGCTGGTGGTCTGGCCGATGGGCTTTCCATCCCGGAACACCGCCTGGTGTTCCCGCAGGATGCCCTTGCCGATGGCCTTGAGGCCGATCCGCGCGCGGGGCGCGCCCTTTTCGAGCATCGCCTCCCGGCCGATGAAGCCATGGGTCTCGGCCTTGACCGCCCAGGAGAGGCCGGTTTCAAGGGGCGAGACGGTTTCGTCCATCTCATGTCCGTAGAGCGGCATCCCGGCTTCGAGGCGCAGCGTGTCCCGAGCGCCGAGGCCGCAGGGGATGAGGCCTGCCTCCCGGCCCTTTTCCAACAGAAGCGTCCACAGCGCGGGTGCGTCTTCGGACTTCACATACAGCTCGTATCCAAATTCGCCGGTGTAGCCGGTGCGGGACAGGAGGCAGTCGATGCCGCCGACGCTGGCGCGCTCGATGAACCAGTAATACTTTTGCGGGATCTGATCCGCCGGGGTCAGCGACGCGATCAGCGCTTTTGCGGCGGGGCCCTGCAGCGCGAGCTGCGCGGTGTCGTCCGACACGTCGGAGACGGCGCAGTCGCCGAAGCGGTGCGCCTTCATCCAGCTTACGTCCTTCCCCCGGTTGGCGGCGTTGACCACCACCATGTATTTTTCTTCCGCCAGGCGGTAGACGATCAGGTCGTCCAGGATGCCGCCCTCGTCGTTCAGCATGGGGGAGTAGCGCACCTGTCCGATGCCCATGCCGGTAAAATCGTTGGTCATCAGGCGGTTGAGGTTTTCGAGCGCATCCGGCCCCTCGAACCGCACTTCGCCCATGTGCGATACGTCAAAAAGGCCCATCTTCTGCCGCACCGCCATGTGCTCTTGGATGACGCCGCCCGGGTACTGCACCGGCAGCAGATATCCTGCGAAGGGTACCATGCGCCCGCCCGCGGCGACGTGCAGTTCATACAGCGGGGTTTTGAGTTCCATATCAATTCCTCCCTAAATCATCGTGCGATCGGGGTGGTTTTCCGAAGCGAAGGGAATCCTTTTTCTTCACCAGGCAGTGTGTCGCCGGGGATGGATGTAAAAAGAGGCACACCTTAGAAAGGTGCGCCTCTGTCCAGTTACCTGAAAGATTCTCCCGGCGTGCCGGGATTGCTTCTTCGGTGTCGAATCAATCGACTTTACAGAGTGTCGTCAGACTCCGGTCCTTTTGCCTGAGAGTTTCTTGCGCGTTCCCCTTCGGCGCCGCCGCGGCGGTCTCTCCCGGAATCGTCTTCCGATCCTATTCAATTGATCTCATTTTATAGGATGGCGCGGAACCTGTCAAGCCGGATTTGCGTAAGATGGCGTAGCCGCGCATTCTACGCGGCGAAAGGATGATGAATCATGTGGCTCTATCCACAGATTGATTGGAGGCGGTGCCGAAACGCCTGCCCGCCGCCCTGCCCGGACCCCTGTCGGCCCGACCCGCCGCCCTGGCCGAACCCGCCCTGGCCAGACGCCTGCCGCCCGGAGCCCTGCCATCCCACCCCTCCCAGACCCACGCCGCCCTGGAATCCGCCCTGGCCGGAGGCCTGTCGGCCCGATCCTTGTTGTCGGCCCGATCCTTGTTGTCGGCCGGACCCCTGTTGTCGGCCCGACCCTTGCTGCCGCCCCGTGCCGCCCCGCCCCCAAACCAGCCCCCCCC
>JAEYPB010000099.1 GCA_023411175.1 Bacillota bacterium
CCGGGGATTGGGGGCCGCGCGGCGGCCCGAAATCCCTCTACTCCGGAAAACCCGCCCGCGAAACCCACGAGGCATTTCACCTTCGGAAGGGGGCTAGGTCTCTTTGGAAAAGGTGCTGCGCGACAAAACGGCAATCCTCCTGTTTGTGCTGCCCGCCTTTCTGATCTTTGCGTTTGTCATTCTCGTCCCGATCGTGTGGACGTTTGTGTATTCGCTGTTTTCGGGTATGCCCGGCCTGAAATTTACTTTTTATGGACTTCAAAACTACCTGGACATGTGGTTCAACCCGCAGACGATGAACGCCATTCGCGTAAACTGGCGCTACATCCTGATCGTCACGCCCTGCCAGGTGGGCTTCGGCCTCATGGCCGCGCTGATGGTGCATTTCAGCGTCAGGCGCTTTAAGACGCTATCCCGAACCCTGATCTTCATCCCCACCATCCTGCCCGCGGTGGCGGTGGCGCAGATGTTTATCAAGATGTACGCGCTGGTACCCAGCCACGGCCTCGTGAATGCGGTACTGTCCTCCGTGGGGCTTGATGGGCTCGTCAAGGCATGGCTGGGCTCGTCCTCCACCGCCTTTGGCGCGCTGTGCATCATGGACATCTGGACGGCGATCGGCTTCTACACGGTCATCATCTACGGCGCGCTGGTGGACATCCCCGACGAAATCATCGAGGCCGCCCGAATCGACGGCGCGAACAGCGGAAGACTGTTCCTGAACGTGCTTCTGCCCATGCTCAAGACGATGATCACCACCTGCTTCGTGTTCAGCTTCACCGGAACGCTGAAGATGTTCGAATCCGCCACAGCATTGACCGGCGGCGGACCCGGCAGCGCCACCACCTCGATGACCATGAACATGTATCAAAACGCCTTCAAGTTTGATCAGTACGGCTACGGCAGCACCATCGCGATCTTCATCCTCGTCCAGTGCCTGCTCGTGACTCAGATCGTCAACTGGATCGGGAAAGAGAGGTATTAGCGCATGGTCAAAAAATCTGGGCCGCTGACCATTCTGGGCAAGGTATTGATCGCGCTGTTCCTGTTCGTGGAGATCTACCCGATCTTCTGGATTCTGATGAGTTCGTTTAAAAGCAACGACGAGTTTGCGCTGTCCGCCTCCTACGCGCTGCCGCAGGGCCTGTACTGGCAGAACTACGTGGAAGCCTGGAACCGCGGCCGCATGAACATCTACTTCATGAACTCCGCCATCGTGACGGTGATCTCGCTTCTTCTGATCATCCTCCTGTCCACCACCAGCGCCTTCGCGCTGACCAAGATGCTGTGGAAGCTGCGCGGTCGGGCGATGCGCCTTTTCCTGTCGGGCATCATGGTGCCCACGGCGGTGGTGCTGATTCCGCTGTACACGATCTATAACCAGTTGGGCCTGATCAACTCGCGATTCTCATTGATCCTGACCTACGTAGCCTTCGGCCTGCCTCTTTCGATCTTCCTGCTCAGAAGCTACCTCGTGGCGCTGCCGGACGATCTGATGGAGGCCGCCGTCATCGACGGCGCGAACATCTATCAGGTGTTCTCCCGCATCGTGCTGCCGCTGATGAAGACCGGCATCGTCACCGTGGGCGTCATTCAGTTCTACTTCCGATGGAACGACCTGATGTTCTCGATGACCTTCATCAACGACAGCGCGCTTAAAACGGTGCAGACCGGCCTTCTGTACTTTTCCGATCAGTACGGCAACCGCAACTGGGGCGCAATCTTCGCGTGTATCGCGATTTCGGTGATGCCGACGCTTCTGATCTACATCTCGATGAACAAGCTGGTCATCGAGGGCATGACCGCCGGCGCGGTAAAGGGCTGACAGATTCCACGTTCCCTGGCCGCATGGCGCGACGCGGACAGGGAATTTGCGCGCCCGCGTCGAATAAAGCGTTTGTGGTTTCCCATTGTATATTTCAGGAGGACAATTTCATGGGCAGTCTCTCGGTGGGCAGACTTCTGACCAACCATCTGACAAACCCTCTGGGTTACGCATTGGAGCGCCCCCGCCTCTCCTGGGTGGTGGATGGCGACGGCGACCCCCGCGGCCTTGTAGCCCGCGTCGTGGTCGCGCTGGACGAGAATTTTGATTTGGTCGTATACGACAGCGGCGAGCGGGCGGATCTCGACGGCGTCTGCCACCCCCTCCCCTTCGATCCCGCGCCCCGCACGCGCTACTTCTGGCGGGTGACGGTCTCCCGGGGCGGCGAGCGGGCCGAGCGCGCGGCGTTTTTTGAAACTTCGAAGCTGGACGAGCGCTGGGAAGCGGACTGGATCACCCCCGACTTCCCCGCGGGCTGGCATCCGGTCCTCTTCACCGGCTTTGCGGCAGACAAGCCCGTGAAAAGCGCGCGGGTCTACGCCTCGGGTCTCGGGCTTTACGAGCTTTCGCTCAACGGCGAAAAATGCGGGGATGAATACCTGTCGCCCGGCCTCGTGGCCTATGACAAGTGGCTGCCCTACCAGACCTACGACGTGACGGGGCAGATCGCCGCCGGGGAGAACCTCCTGGAGGCCGCGCTGGGCAACGGCTGGTACAAGGGCCGTTACGGCCTGAACCGCCGGAAGAAATTCCAGTACGGCAGCGAATTCGGGCTGATTCTGGAGCTTCACATCGTTTATCAGGACGGCACGGAAACGCGCGTGCTGTCGGACGGAAGCTGGCACGCCCGGCGCGGCCCCGTCGTAGATTCCAGCATCTTTGACGGCGAATCGCGGGACGATACGATTGATTGTACCGCGGAATACCCGGTCAAGCTGCTGAAGACGGACAAGGCGCTGCTGGAGCCCCGGCGCAGCCCCGCCACCCGGGAGATGCTGTCGCTCTCCCCGGCGGATATCCTCCATACCCCCGCAGGCGAGACGGTCGTCGATATGGGGCAGAACATGGTGGGCTTCTTCACCTTCTACTGTGACGCGCCCCACGGCGCGCGCTTCCGTCTGCAATTTGGCGAGGTGCTGCAGGGCGGCAACTTCTACCGGGACAACCTTCGCACCGCGAAGGCTGAATTTACGTACGTCTCAGACGGCAAACCCAAATGGGTGCGCCAGCAGTTCACCTTCTACGGCTTCCGCTATGTGAAGCTGACCGAATGGCCGGCGGAAGTTCGCCCCGGAAACTTCCGCGGCATGGCGCTCTATTCCGACATGGCGCAGACAGGCAGCATCGTTACCGGGAATCCACTCGTCAACAAGCTCGTTGAAAATACGCTCTGGGGCCAGCGAGGCAACTATCTGGACGTGCCCACCGACTGCCCGCAGCGGGACGAACGCATGGGATGGACCGGCGACGCGCAGGTTTTCTTCGGCACGGGCGCGTTCAACATGGATGTGTGCGCGTTCTTCGACAAGTTCCTCCATGACCTTATGAAGGAGCAGGCGGCGCTTGGCGGCTGGGTACCGGTGGTGGTGCCCAAGCACGACGTGAAGCAGGTGGGCGCCTGCGCCTGGGGTGACGCCGCCACCATCATCCCGTGGAACCTGTACGTGCGCTATGGCGACGAAGACCTGCTCCGCCGGCAGTACCCCGCCATGCGGGGTTGGGTGGAGGCCATCCGCGGCCAGGACGAAAAGACCGGCAACACGCGGCTGTGGCGCGGCAGCTTCCACTATGGGGACTGGCTGTCCCTCGATGTGGAGGACCCGGTGGGCTACCGCTTCGGCGGCACGGAGCGCGTATACCTCGCCAGCTGCTACTACCTGTACTCCACGCGCCTCCTGGTCAAGGCGGCCCGGGTTCTCGGGCATGACGGGGACGCGGCCAACTATGAGCGCCTCGCGGGTGAAATCCAGGCCGCCATCCTCAGGGAATACCTGACCCCCGGCGGGCGGCTGGCGGTCACCACCCAGACGGCCTACGTCGTGGCGCTGTTCATGGACATCCTGCCGGAAGCTCACCGGGAAAAGGCGGCCTACGACCTTCGCCTCAAGTTGAAAGAATCAAACTACCATCTGCGCACCGGCTTTATCGGCACGGCCTATCTGTGCCGCGTGCTGTCGAACACCGGCAGCAATTCCATCGCCTACCGACTGCTCCTGCAGGAGGACTTCCCCAGTTGGCTCTACGAGGTGAAGATGGGCGCCACCACCATCTGGGAGCGGTGGAACTCCATTCTGCCGGATGGCAGCATCTCCGACACCGGCATGAATTCGCTCAACCACTACGCCTACGGCTCGGTGGTGGAGTGGCTGTACCGCGACGTGTGCGGCATAAACCCCTTGGAGTCGCACCCCGGCTTCAGAAAAATCCTGCTCGCGCCCAAGCCGGACCGCGCGCTTTTTAGCGCCAGCGCTTCGTTTGATTCCCCCGTCGGCCGGATCGAGAGCGGCTGGGCGATCGAGGGAAGCGAAGTCCGCTACCGCTTCCGCGTGCCGCTCTGCGCCAGCGCCGTTTTGCTCCTCCCCGGAGAGCCGGAAGCGGAGCTCGGCCCCGGCGAACACGCCTTTACGCGCCCGCTCCCCCAGGACGCGCTGAGCCTTGACGCACCCATCAGCTCAATCGTGAAAAATCCGGAGGCGCGCGCGGCCCTCGGCGAAGCGCTGCCGGAGCTTTCGGAGATGATGCTCTTTGAAATGATGGCCGGCGAACGCAGCGTGAACGACTACGTGCGGGAGGGCTTCCTCCCCGAGGATGACCCCCGGCTTCAGGCGCTTGATCGGAGGTTTACAGCGTTATGACCGATAGACAGGCGGAGTACCTCGGCCTCATCGGCCGCTACATCCGCGAGAAGTGCCCCCGGGTCTTCAAATCCCCCGGCAAGCGCTTCCCCCATCCGTTCATCGACCCAGGCTCCATCTACGACGGCAACCTCTGGGACTGGGACACCTTCTGGACGGTGTACGCGCTGGCCGCGTTCGCAAGAACCGAGTACGCGGAGCCGGGCTTTTCGGAAAAGCTCATCGCCCACGCCCGCGGCAACGTGGAGAATTTTCTCGCCTTCCAGCTGGACGACGGTTACATCCCCATGATGGTGTCGAACAACATTCAGGGCGACGACGAGGAGTCCTACCTGATACGAAAGCACAAGGAGGGCCATATTCTCAACATGCACAAGCCCTTTTTGTGCCAGCAGGCGATGCTGGTGTCGGGGCTTGCCGGCTCTCATGAGTGGCTCCGGGCGCATGTGGAAAAGTTCGAAGCCTACTTCGCCTGCTACGACCGGCACTACCTCCGCGGCGTCACCGGCCTCTACGTCTGGGCGGACGACGTGATGATCGGCATGGACAACGACCCGGCCACCTTCGGACGGCCGCGCTTCTCCACCGCCAACGTGTTTTTGAACGGCTTCATGGTGATGGAAGCGCGCGCGATGGCGGGCATCCTGACACGGCTCGGCGACGAGGCGCGCGCCGCCCACTACGAGGCGAAGGCCGCCGCCCTCGCGGAGGCGATCCAGCAGGAATGCTGGGACGAGCGCGACGGGTTCTTCTACTCCCAGGATGTGGATGTGAAGACCCGCGCCTACGACTGGTTCCACAAGGGGCTGGGCGTGTTCTGGCACACGTTGCCCATCAAGGTGCGGACGTGGACGGGCTTTCTGCCGCTCCTCGCGGGCATCGCCACGGAGGAACAGGCCGAGCGCATCGTCCGGGAGCACATCACCGACGAAAAGACCTTCGCCAGCCCCTACGGCATCCGCTCGCTGTCCAGGGACGAGAAAATGTACAACCTGGAGGCCACCAACAACCCCTCCAACTGGCTGGGGCCGATCTGGCTGGTGGTCAACTACTGCGCGTTCCGGGGGCTTCTCAATTACGGCTATCGCGCCGAGGCCGAGCGCCTGTTCGACCAGACGCTGACGCTTCTGGGCGAGGACCTCAAAACCACCGGCGATATGCACGAATACTACGTACCGGAGACCGGCGCGCCGGTCATGAGCCCCGGCTTCCTCAACTGGGACATGCTGGCCCTCAACATGGCCGAGGAGCTAAACGGCTCCCTTTCGGCGGCGGACTTTTTGAAAGGCTGAACCTTAAAGGCGAAAGGAGATCCCATGAACCGTCAGATTCCCGATACCCTGAACCTCGCCGACCGCGCGCAGATCGCGCTGAACGCGATGCTGAACGTGGCCGACGAGGACTACGAAGGCATTCCCTTCTTCAGCGGGTTCCTGCAGTCGGACGCGGAGCATCCCGCGTGGATGAGCCACGGCAATTGGGACTTTGGTTCGAGCCACGGGCGCCTCGTCGATTCCATCCAGCTGGTGCGCGCGATGACCGGCACCGACGAGGGCCGGGACGTGGAGGCGCGCTACCGGCGGAACCTTCTGGGCTTCATCAAGGACGACGGGCTTTGCTACCGCCGCAACACCTTCACCGATGAAGAGATAAAGCGCCTCGGCACGCCCTTTCGCCCCGGCGCGCCGATGATCGACCAGCGCGCGGTGATCCTGGGACTCGCCACCTGGTACCAGGCCACCGGAGACGAGCGCGTAAAAGGCTACGCCGACCGCCATGTGGCGGCGCTCAAGCGCATCGCCCGCAAGGAGCGGGAAAGTTGGTACTACCCCGCCAGCGAGTATTACGAGGGCGGCTGGCCGTCGCTGGACGCGGTGAACACGCGGCTGGCCTACGACCCCTGCGCCATGTGGGGGCGGCAGGTGAACCCGCTTTTAACCTGGCATCAGATGACGGGAAACCCCGACGCGCTGGAGCTGTGCGAAAACTTCGTGGCGAATATCGTGCTGCGAAGCGGCGCGTTCCTGCCCGACGGCAGCTGGAACGGCGCGCTGGAATACCGGAACGGCCACTTCCACACCCGCATGGGCACGCTGCATTCCATCGCGAAATTCGCGCTCTTCACCGAAAACGCCAAGCTCACGGCCTGGGTCGAAAAGCGGTTGAAATGGGCGCTGGATAATTGGTGCACCGCCTTCGGCTGGACGCCCGGCGACATGCACGATCAGGGCTACGAGCACGAGACCTGCACACTGGTGGACGCAATCGGCTGCGCCATCGCGCTGGCGGAGGCGGGCTACACCGAGTACTGGCAGGTGGCCGAGAAATTCCTGCGCAATCATCTGGTGGAGTCGCAGCTCATCGACACCTCCTGGATCTTTCAGCTGGACACCAAGGCGCAGGACATCCCCCGGCACAAGACCTTCTACCGGGTGGGCGACCGGCTGCGCGGCGCGTTCGCGGGCTATGCCGCGCCCAACGACTTCGTCTACTCCGGCGTCAAGGGACGCGGCCATATCATGGATGTGCAGACCTGCTGCGTGGCCTCCGGCGCGCGGGGATTGTACTATGGCTGGCGCAGCATTGTGACGGAAAAGCGCGGCCGCGTGTCTGTGAACCTGCTTTTGAACCGCGATGCAAAATGGCTGGATGTGGAGAGCCACCTGCCCCACGAAGGCAAGGTCGTATTGCGCATCCGCGAAGACATCCCCGACCTCGCCTGCCGCACGCCGGACTGGGCGCCCTACGGCGCGATCCGGGCCACGTATTCTTCGGGCGGCGCCGAGCGGATCGAGACCGGGCGCACCCTCTCCGTGGTCGACGGCGTGTTTTTGAAGCTGGGCGGCGTCTCTGCGGGCGACGTGGTGACGATTGCGTTTCCGGTGGCCGACTATGAAACCCGCGAGCGCGCCATCGACGACTTCTACCGGGTGCGCTGGCTGGGCGACAACGTTTCGGGCATCGCGCCCGGCGGCAGCTACCTGCCGCTGTACGCGGGCGGCAAGGTCGTCCCCGGGAAAGCAAAAATGACCGAAAGGCCGCGCTTTGAAGGAGATGCGAGCTTCCGCTGAGCCAGGAGCGCGCGTCACAATGTTGCTTGGCTAGGAACCCATCTTAGAATAGGAGGGATGAACTATGATGAATGTGTACCGTAATCCTCACACATACAACTATGATGTGGAAATTTCTATTGATGAGTGGAAAGAAATTCTTGCACTACCCAAGGTTAAAAATGATAAAAACATGCTGGAAGCGCTTGAGAAATGGTACTTTGCCCCTTCCCACACAGCTTCCTGTAAATCATTAGGAAAACAATATGGCCGAGATTTTCGCTTTTTCAGTGTGCAGAATCGTAGGCTCGGACAGATTACCGCTAGATACCTTAATAAGTTCAAGCTGATAGGTGATGAGGGCAACGAAACATATTGGGGTATCGCGTGGATTGAACTGAAAAAAGAAAGGGGAGAATACACGGTTCAGCTACGCCAAGAACTTGTTGAGGGTCAATCCCAGATTTTGTGTAAAGCCGAAAAGACGTGATAAAACGTATACCTTGGTAGCTTGTAGGATGAGGCGGGAAGCAGGGCTCTGCTTACCCGCCTTGACTGCACGGTAGCATAACC
>JAEYPB010000076.1 GCA_023411175.1 Bacillota bacterium
CAACGGGAAAAACAATAACTGCGAACGAAGACAACTTCGCTCTGGCGGCCGCTTAAGGCCGCTCGTCGGACCTGAGCCTCCCGCGGCGCAGCCACCCGGCGTCATTAAAGGCGGGGAACCAGCCTAACCAAGCTTTGACGTAGGCGGGATTTTATGAAGCTACTGAAACCGTAAGCCCGTCTGTGGGCGTGCGGCAGAGGGAACGTTAAAACGCAGACTGCGCTCGGAGATGCTTAGGTTCTCGGGTTTTCGGACAGGAGTTCGATTCTCCTCACCTCCACCATCTTATCCCACAAGATTGTATCAAATCTAGTGGGGTATTTTTTTGTTTACATGCAATTGACGGAATCGATGTAACATAAAATTCCGGCTAATTTTTAGCTTGGCGCTTGATGATATTAAAGTAAAATGTTAGACTAATTGTGCTTAATATGTGAGCAAGAGGTAGTTCGAGATGAGAATTAATTTGCCTGATTTAGAAACTACAGAGGCATTAAGATTTGCGTACAATTTGGGGCAGATGAGCGTCGGAAGCCCGGTGACTGTAGTGGCTAATATGAACTGGGTGCGTCCTTTTGGGATGCTTTTGACGGCAATGGCAATAAAGCAATTCCGCAGTAACTATTTAGATATTCCATTTCAACTTGAATTAGGTTTGGGTAAAGGAGTTGACTGCGCTGGGCATATGGGCTTTTTTAAAGCAATATCTTCACAAATAACTGCGGGGAAATTCCCGGGGGGAGGCAAGTGGGAATAAAAACTATATTCCAATATCAGAGATTGATATTTTGCAAATTCATAAGGCGGAATTAGAGAGTGGGAATTTTATCGAAGTTGGCGATGCGGTTGAAAAAGAAGCTGCGCGACTATCTCGGGTTCTGGCTCGTGACAATCAAGAAATTAATGTACTATTGACGTACTTAATTCGTGAAATCTTAAGGAACATACCTGAACATGCCGAGATAAATCGAGCATGGATATGCGGACAATTTTGGAGTGACGGAACTGCCGAAGTTGCGATCGCTGATGAAGGAATAGGAATCAAGGGAAGCTTGCGGAAAAACAGGATACATAGCATTTATGCTTCGAGTGATGAGGAGGCGTTAAAAATGTCTATAAAAGCTGGGATATCACAAGCGTTTAGCCCTGGAAAATCAAATCGATCAAATGGACCTTGGGCTAATTCGGGATTTGGACTTTTTATGGTGAGTGGAATGTGCAGAAGATTGAATGGGTCTTTTTGCATTTCTTCTGGCGGAAAATTTCTCCGAGTCGATTCCAACGATGGAGCTACCAGCGGAAACACGCATATTTCTGGAACGATCGTAAAGATCACGATTTCTACAAGAGGACTAGCGTGTAGCAAAGCGATAATTTCTGGGTTGGCAGCGCAGGGGGAGATGCAAGCTAAGGCAATACGAAATGCGTTTAAAACTGCATCAACTCCCTCTAAAGGGCTTATTCACGGAATATAGCGTTGTTTATTGGGATTTTATCCAGCAGTATGTCAATGTGGTCACTGTATAGGACCACGCGGCGTATTGTCCGGGCAGTTTTTTTATTCGCTCTCCTCCCCATACAGCACCCCAATTCCATGCTTTTTGAAGAACTCCATGTATTTCGGCGCGGGTTCCCGGTCGGTGACGACGGTGGCGACCCGCTCCAGTGGGCAGTAGGAGATCATCGCGTCCCGGTCGAACTTGGTGTGATCGGCCATGAGCACGATCTTTTCGCAGTTCGAGGTAATCACGCGCTTGATCTCCGCTTCGAAATAGGTGGTATTGGTCAGGCCGCGCTTGATGGAGACGCCGGTCGCGGCCATCAGCGCCACCCGCACGGACAGGGTCCTGATGGAGTCCAGGCTCGAAATGCCCACGAACGCGCCCAGCGACGCGTTGTAGATGCCGCCCAGGGAGATGGTGTTGATCTCCTTGAGGCGGCTCGCTTCATTGATGGCGACCAGACTGTGGGTGACCAGCGTCAGCCCGCGCTTCGCGCCCAGGTGGCGGATGACGTTGTAGGTGGTGGAGCCGGAATCAATGAAAACGGTGGTGCCGTCCGGGATCACGGACGCGGCCAGCTCGCCGATCAGCCGCTTTCCCGGCACGCTCATCTGAAAGCGGTTGGGCATCGAAATCAGCGATGCCTGCGTGCGCGCCGCCGCGCCGCCGTAGATCTTCGTCACATGCCCCCGCGCCTCGAGCTCGTCGAGATCGCGCCGGAGCGTGTTGATCGAAACGTCAAAATGCGCCTGTAGTTCGGCGATGTTCACCTGTTCGTTCTGCAGGATGTACTGTTCCATGGCGTCCAGTCGCGCGGTCTTCATGAATATCCCTCTAATTTTATCGATAGATGTTATGCAGAATATCATAATCATTGAGCCGCTGTCAACCCTGGGCGGAATTTATGTTTAGAAAATTACACAATATTATCATCTTTTTGGGTGAGTTACCCACTTTCTCTTGACTTCAACAGGCACTCCCGATAGAATGATGATGCCGATGATTAACCGGCAACGCGCCGGTGATCAATATCGAAACGGAGGGAATTCCATGAAAAAGGCGCTTGCGATCCTCTTGGTCCTGTTGCTTACCACGATTCTCTCGGTTCCCGGCCTCGCGGAAGGCACCATTGCCGTCAACCTCAAGACCCTTTCCAGCGAGTATTGGCAGAGTGTAAAGTCCGGTTGCGACGCTGCGGCGGCGGAGCTGGGCGTGACCATCGACGTACAGGGCGCCTCGGCCGAAACCGAGATCGCCGAGCAGGTGGCGCAGCTGGAGACCCAGCTGGCCGGAAACCCCGCCGCCATCATCATCGCGCCGCTGGACGGCGATGCGGTGATCGGCGTGCTCCAGTCCTCCGGCTACACGGGCCCGGTGATCTTCTGCGACACCGACGCGGCCTATGAGCAGAAGACCACCTTCGTCGGCACCTCCAACGAAGAGGCCGCCTACTCCGGCGGCGTCTACGGCGTGAAGCTGAACGGCGAAAAGACCGGCGCGGTCATCATCTACGGCCAGGAGGGCGACAACACCTCCAACCTGCGCAAGGCCGGTTATGAGAAGGCCCTGAGCGAAGCGGGCCTCACGCCGCTGGCGGAGCTCTCCGGCAACAACACCACCGACGGCGCCACCAAGGTTATGGAAGACCTGCTCAACGCCTACCCTGACCAGATCAACCTGGTGCTCTGCCACAACGACGACACCGCCATCGGCGCGCTGAACGCCATCGAGGCGGCGGGCGTCACGGGCATCAACGTCATCGGCTTTGACGGCAACGCCAGCGCCGTGGAGCTGATCGCCGCAGGCAAGCTGACCGCCACCATCGCGCAGCAGCCGGTTCTGATGGGCAACCTCTCCGTCAAGGCTGCCGCCAGCGCCGTCAATGGCGAGGCGATCGATGCCCGCGTGGTCGTTGACACCGTCGTCATCGACGCCGCCAACGCCGCCGAGTTTATGAAGTAAGCAACCCCCGCGCGGCACCCTGCGGACGATCCGGCGCGCCGGGTCGTCCGCAGGCCCATCCGGGGCGGCAGGGAGGTGGCCGGATGAACGAATACGTGGTGGAACTTCGGGGCGTTACCAAAAAGTTTCCGGGCGTCGTGGCAATGCGCGACATGCACATTGGCATCAGGCCCGGCGAGATTCACGGGCTGATCGGCGAAAACGGCGCGGGTAAATCCACGCTCATCAAGGTGCTTACGGGCGTCCACATCCCCGAAGAAGGGGAGATCTACGTGGACGGCCGTAAGGTTGCGTTTTCAAACACGGTCGAGGCGCGCGCCCACGGCATCTCCTGCGTGTACCAGGAGCTGGGCATCGTGCCCATGCTGCCGGTGGTGGACAACGTGTTCATGGGGCGCAAGGTTAAAAACCGGCTGGGGCTGCTCGATTATCCGAGAATGCACCGGGAGGCCCGGGAGGCGCTGTCGCTTCTGGGCCATCCCGAGATCGATACGCGAAAAGAGTGCGGAAAGCTGGGCATCGGCCTTCAGCAGATGGTGGAAATCGCCAAGGCGGTGTCCCAGAGCGCCAAGCTCATCATCATGGACGAGCCGACCTCGTCGCTGGGCGAGCAGGAGGTTCGTCAGCTGATGGTGACGGTCCGAAAGCTCCGCGACAAGGGCATCGCGATCCTTTTCGTGTCCCACAAGCTGGAGGAGCTGTTCGAACTGTGCGACCGCGTCACCGTCATGCGGGATGGCGAGCACATCATGACCGAGGGCATGTCCGGCATGACGAACGACCGGCTGATCCAGGCGATGGTCGGCCGAACCCTTGAAAACCAGTTCCCGAAGGTTCCGGGCAAAAAGGGCGAGTGTTTTTTGAAGGCGGTGCGCCTGAACGAGACGGGGGTTCTCCGGGACGTCAGCTTCGAGGCCTACGGCGGGCAGATTCTTGCATTCGCCGGGCTCGTGGGCGCGGGTCGCACCGAGACCATGCGCGCCATCTTCGGCGCGGACAGGCTGGATGGCGGCGAGGTCTACATAAAGGGGAAGAAGGTCTCCATCAAAAGCCCCGGCGCGGCCATCCGGCACGGCATCGCGTTTCTGACCGAGGACCGCAAAGGCCAGGGGCTGGTGCTCAGCCAGTCGGTCAAGACGAACCTGATTCTGGCCAGTATGCGAAAGTTCCAGCTGGGGCCGATGCTCAGGGGAAAGCTGATCGACCGCGAGAGCCGCGAGCTCGTCAGGACGCTCAGGATCAAGACGCCGTCGGTCAACGAGGTCACGATGCAGCTCTCCGGCGGCAATCAGCAGAAGGTTGTCATCGGCAAGTGGGTCAACAGCGATGCCGACATCTTCATCTTTGACGAGCCCACCCGAGGCATCGACGTGGGCGCGAAGATCGAGGTGTACAACGTGATGAACGACCTCGTCCGGCAGGGCAAGTGCATCATCATGGTTTCATCGGAGCTTCCGGAGGTTCTGGGCATGAGCGACCGGGTGGTCGTCATGCGCGGCGGGCGCGTCATGGCGGCGCTCGACCGGGACAGCGACCACTTCAACCAGGAGGACATTATGCGCGCGGCGTGGGGAGGAGAAGTCGGATGACGAGCGGAACCAACATTGTTGTGAAAAAGAGAACCGGCATCGGCGATATCCTGATGAGGCTGGGGCCGCTGATGGTTCTGGCCATCCTGTTTGTGGTATTTTCCATCGCGCTGCCGGACAAGTTCCTTCGGATCAACAACCTGATGAACATCTTAAAGCAGACGTCGATCAACTGCCTGATCGGCTCCGGCATGCTGCTCACGCTGATCACCGCCGGCATCGACCTGTCGGTGGGCTACAACACCATCCTCTCAACCTGCCTGATCGGCGTTTTGATGCAGAACTTCGGCGTCACCAATCCGGCCATCCTGATTGTTTGTGCGATCGCGGTCTCGACGCTGGCGGGGTTTGTCAACGGAACGCTCCTCACCCGGTTGGACCTTCCGCACCCGTTTGTCTCGACGCTGGGCATGAAGTACGTGTTCTGGGGCGTTGCGCTGCTGATTACGAGTTCGAAGACCATCGGCTTCACCAACAAGGGCATTGACCCGGTGCTCTGGATCGGCAAGGAAACGGTGTTCAGCTTCGGCTTCCCGGTTAGCTTTATTTTGATCATTGTCGTCTACGCCATCTTCGACGTATTTTTGAACCACACCGCGCTGGGCCGCCAGATCTACTGCGTGGGCGGCAACCCGGAGGCGGCGCGGATGTCCGGCATCCGCTCGGAGCGCGTGCTGACCATCGTCTACACCATCTCCGGCCTCATGTGCGGCATCGCCGGCGTGGTGCTGGCCGGGCGGCTCAATACCGCCAATACCGCCTCCGCCGCGACCTATGATACCGACGCCATCGCGGCCTGCATCATCGGCGGGGCCTCGTTCCGGGGCGGCAAGGGGACGATCTGGGGAACGCTTCTGGGCGCGCTGCTCATTTCGGCGATACGAAACGGGCTGAACCTGTTCAGCGCAGGCAACGACATTCAGTACATCGTGATCGGCTCCGTCATCATCGTGGCGGTGACCATCGACGTGACCCGCGGCAAGATCGAGGCGCGGGCGCGCAAAATGGCAACGGTCTAGGAGGAGAAATCATGTTCGACAGCAAAAAAGTATTCCTGGGCATCGCACCCATCGGCTGGTGCAACGACGACATGCCGGAGCTCGGCGCGGAGAACACCTTCCGCCAGACGGTCAGCGAAATGGCGCTGGCCGGGTTTGCCGGCACAGAAATCGGCAACAAGTACCCCGCGGACCCCGCCGCGCTCAAGTGGGAGCTGGATCTGCGCGGCATGCGGATCGCCTCCCGCTGGTACAGCTCGTTCATCCTGACGCGCCCCATCGAGGAGGAAGAGGCCGAGTTCAAAAAGGCGCTGGACTTCCTCGCCGCCGTCGGGGCGAGCCGCGTCAACGTGTCGGAGCAGAGTTACTCCATCCAGGGCCAGACGGACACGCCGGTGCTGGGCGACAAGAAGCACGTGATGGACGAAGCCGAGTGGGCGCGGTTCACCTCAGCGCTTAATCGTCTGGGCAAGATTGCCCGCGGGAGGGGCTTCAAGCTGTGCTTCCACCACCACATGGGCACGGTGGTGCAGACAGCGGCGGAGACCGACCGCATGCTGCGGGAGACCGACCCGGAAGCGGTGTTTCTGTGCTACGACACCGGGCACTTCACCTTCGCCGGCGAGGACCCGCTCGAGATGCTCAAAAAGTACGCGGACCGCGTTGGCCATGTGCATCTGAAGGACATGCGCAGGCACGTGGTGGACCGGGTGCGGCCGGAGGGCTGGAGTTTTCTGAAGGCTGTGCGGGAGGGCGCGTTCACCGTGCCCGGGGACGGATGCGTGGACTTTGACCCCATCCTGAAGCTGCTTTCGGAGGCCGGCTACGAAGGCTGGCTTCTGGTCGAGGCCGAGCAGGACCCGGCAAAGGCCAACCCGCTGGAATATGCCATCAACGCCCGGCGCTACATCCGGGAACACGCGAAAATCTAGGAGGAAGCCATGTACATCGAAAAGGAGATCGGCCCCGGCTATAACCCCTACCTGAAGGCGCCAGCGGAAGACGCGGGTACCGGGATGGATGTGGGGCTCCTCGCGCTCAGGGACGGCGCGAAGTGGGAGTTTTACGAGCCGGACAAGGAGGTTGCGATCCTGCTCCTCAAAGGCAGGGTGCGCTTCGAATGGGGCGACATCGACTGCGAGGCCTGCCAGGTGCACCTGGCCGACCGGCCGGACGAGTTTCATCACGAGCCCTGGTGTCTGCACGCGCCGCGCGGCATGCGGCTTCGCGTGACGGCGCTGCCGGAGGCGGAACTCTACGTGCAGGCCGTGGGCAACGACCGGGATTTTCCGGCGAAGCTCTACCAGCCGGAGGAAGTGATGACCCAGCGCGCCGGCGCGAACGGCGAACTCATGGGCGCCATGCGCCGGGAGATCAAGACGCTGTTCGACTACGAGAGCGCGCCCTGGTCCAACATGGTGCTGGGCGAGGTTTTGAATTACCCCGGCAAGTGGTCCAGCTACCCGCCGCACCACCACCCCCAGCCGGAAGTCTATTTTCACCGCTTCGACAAGCCCCAGGGCTTCGGCGCCAGCTTCGCGAACGGTGAGATTTATTCTTCCCACCAGAACGGCTTGACGGTCATCAACCACGGCTTCCATTCTCAGGCCGCCGCGCCGGGCTATGCTATGGTCTACGTCTGGGGCATCCGGCACCTTCCGGGCGACCCGTGGAAGAAGACCCGCATCGACGACCCGGAGCACGCGTGGCTGTGGAAGCCCGACGCCAACGAACACATCCTTTCCCCGGAGGAGTTGACGAAATGAAGACGGTTCGGCTCACGATGGCGCAGGCATTGGTGCGCTTTCTCGAAAACCAGTATGTGCGCTTCGACGGTGCGGAGCACCGCTTTGTCCGCGGCGTGATGATCCTGCCCGGCCACGGCAACGTGGTGGGGCTGGGGCAGGCGCTCCAGCAGGAGCGCAAGGCGCTTGAAGTCTATCAGGGCAAGAACGAGCAGGGCATGGCCCACGCGGCCATCGCCTTCGCCAAGCAGGCGAAGCGCAAGGAGATCTTCGCGGTCACCTCGTCGGTGGGGCCGGGGGCGGCCAACATGGTCACCGCCGCCGGTACCGCCACCGCCAACAACATCCCCGTCCTGTTCTTGCCGGGCGACGTGTACGCCTGCCGCCAGCCCGACCCGGTGCTTCAGCAGATCGAGCAGACCCACGACCTGGGCCTGTCCACAAACGACGCATTCCGGCCGGTTTGCCGCTACTTCGACCGGGTGAACCGCCCCGAGCAGCTGATGAGCGCGATGCTGAGCGCCTTCCGTGTGCTGACCGACCCTGCCGACACCGGCGCGGTGTGCGTCGCGTTGCCGCAGGACGTGGAGGGCGAGGCCTACGACTACCCGGAAAGCTTCTTTAAAAGGCGCGTCCACGTCATCGAGCGCCGTCCGCCGACGTCGGAGGCCGTGGCGGAGGCAGCCGCGCGAATCCGCGAAGCGAAGAAGCCCATCCTGGTCTGCGGTGGTGGCGTCCGGTATTCCGAGGCCCACGGCGCGCTGCGCGCCTTCGCGGAGCAGTTCAACATTCCCTTCGGCGAGACCCAGGCGGGGAAATCCGCGATCGAGTGGACGCACCCGCTGAATCTGGGCGGCATCGGCGTCACCGGCTGCGCCGCGGCCAATGAAATCGCGAAGGAAGCCGATCTCGTCATCGGCGTCGGCACCCGCTATACCGACTTTACCACCGCCTCGAAGGGGCTGTTCCCGGAGAATGCGGGTTTTGTCAACATCAGCGCGTCGCCGTTCCAGGCGATGAAGCTGGACGCGGTGCCGGTGGTCGCCGACGCGAAGGCGGCGCTGGACGCAATCGCCGCCGCGCTGACCGGCTACAAGAGCGGATGGGCGGGCGAAATCGCCGAAGCGAAGGCGAAATGGGCGGAGGAGCTAGATCGCCTCGACGGCCTGCACTTCACCGGAGAAACGTACCAGCCGGAGGTCAACGACCGGAACGCGGGCTCCGCGAAGGCATTCGCCGCCGATGTGGACGCGTCGCTGACCCAGACCGAGGTGCTGGGCGCGCTCAACCGGCTGATCGAGAAGGACGCGGTGGTCATCGGCTCCTCCGGCAGCCTCCCCGGCTGCATGCAGCGCATGTGGCGGCCGGAAGTTCCCGACACCTACAACATGGAGTACGGCTACTCCTGCATGGGCTACGAAATCTCCGGCGCGCTGGGCGTAAAGCTCGCCATCGGCGACCGGCAGGTTTACTCGATGGTGGGCGACGGCAGCTTCGTCATGCTGCACTCGGAGCTGCTCACCGCGGTGCAGGAGAAGAAGAAGATCAACGTCTGCCTCTTCGACAACGCCAGCTTCGGCTGCATCAACAACCTTCAGACCGCCCAGGGCAACGACACGATGGCCACCGAACTGCGCTACCGTGAAGGCGACGGCCACAACGGCCCCTTCCTGAACGTGGACTACGCGAAGATCGCCGAAGGCTACGGCGCGGCAGGCTATGCCATCCGCACGATGGAGGAACTGGAGGCGGCGGTCGAGGACGCGAAGAAGGTCACGGACCGGCCGGTGCTCTTCGACATCAAGGTACTGCCCAAGTCCATGACCGGGGGCTACGGCGCGTGGTGGCGCGTGGGCACGCCGGAGGTTTCCGAAAACCCCCGCTGCCGGGACGCGTGGCGTGAGCATCTTGAAAACGCGGACAAGGCGCGCAGGTACTGACGAGAAATCAGTCTGCGCTCTGCCGGGAAAAGCCCGGCGCTGCACAGTCAAGGCGCGCAGGTACTGACGGGAAGCCAATCCGCATCCTCTGTCAAGATACGCCCGGCGCGCACAAGGCAAGGCGCGCAGGTACGGACGAGAAGCCAATCCGCATCCTTTACCAAGATACGCTCGGAACGCACAGGGTAAGGCGCATAGGTACTGACAAAATTCAAACTGACCAAAGAGAAGGGGATTCGACATGGGCAAGAAACTACGGATCGGGATCATCGGCGCGGGGCGCATCGGCAAGCTTCACGCGGCAAACCTCGTAAACCGGGTGCCGGACGCGGAGGTCGCGGCGATCTCGGATGTGTACCTTCCGGCGGCGGAAGAATTGGCGGAAAAATTGGGCGTAAAGGTCGCTACGTCGGATTATCATGACATTCTGAACAACCCGGAAATCGACGCGATCTTCCTCTGCTCCTCCACCGACACCCATTCGCCCATCTCCATCGAGGCGGCGAAGGCCGGAAAGCACATCTTCTGTGAAAAGCCCATCGACCACGACCTGAGCAAGATCGAGGCGGTGCTGGAGGCGGTCAAGGAAGCGGGCATCAAGTACCAGGTGGGCTTCAACCGCCGGTTTGACCGGAATTTTAAGCGCGTGCGCGAAGTGGTCGCCTCCGGCGGCATCGGGGACGTGCAGATCGTCAAAGTCACCTCCCGGGACCCCGCCGCGCCGCCCCTATCCTACGTTAAGTCTTCCGGCGGCATCTTCGTGGACATGACCATCCACGATTTCGACATGGTGCGCTACCTGTCCGGCAGCGAAGTGGTGGAGGTCTCCACCTTCGGCGCGTGCCTTGTCAACCCGGAGATCGAGAAAACCGGCGACGTCGACACCTGCATCATCAACCTGCGCTTTGCGAACGGCGCGCTGGGCGTGATCGACAACTCCCGTCAGGCGGTCTACGGCTACGACCAGCGCGTGGAGGTCTTCGGCTCCAAGGGCATGATCGCCGCCGAGAACGAGACCGCCAACAATACCACCTGGTACACCGCCGAAGGCGTTACGAAGGAAAAGCCGCTGTGGTTCTTCCTCGAGCGCTACAACGACGCGTTCATTCAGGAGGAGGCGGACTTCGTGGAGGCGTGCCTCACCGGAAAGGACACGCCGGTGGGCTCCTTCGACGGCCTGCAGCCGGTCAAGATCGCCATCGCGGCCAAGAAATCCTGGCTGCAGGGAGGCGCGCCGGTCAAGGTTGAAGGATAAGGATTGGAGGAATTGAAATGAAAAAGATCAGAGTGGGCGTGGCGGGCTACGGCACCATCGGGCAGCGGCTCGCGGACGGCGTGGCGCTTCAGGGCGACATGGAGCTCGTCGGCGTGGCGGACCTCGCCCCGACGCTTGCCGTCCGCGCGTTGAAGGAAAAGGGGATGCCCTACGATCTGTACCTCGTGGACGGCGCGGACAAGGCGGCCTTCGACGCGCTCTCCATCCCGGTGGCCGGGACGTTTCAGGACCTGATCGACAAGGTTGATGTGATGCTGGACTCGTCCCCCGGCGGCGTCGGCGCGAAAAACAAGGCGCTCTACGAGGCGGCCGGCGTCAAGGCGGTGTTTCAGGGCGGCGAGAAAAATTCCGTCGCGGATGTGTTCTTCCACGGCTACGCCAACTATGAAAAGGGCGTCGGCGCGGACTACCTGAAGCTGACCTCCTGCAACACCACCGGCCTCATCCGCGCGGTGGACGCGCTGGACCGCGCCGTGGGCGTTTCGAAGGTGGCGATCACCATCATCCGCCGCGTGGCCGACCCCGGCGACTACCACCGCGGGCTGACCAACGCGCTCCAGATGGACAAGGCGCCCTCCCACCAGGCGGTGGACCTGATGACCATCATGCCCCATGTGGAAGCCACGGGCATCCTCGTCCACACGCCTGTCACCCACGGCCACATCATTACGGTCGTGGCCAGCGGCAGGGACGGCAAGAAGATCACCCGGGAGCAGGCGCTCGAGTGCTTCCAGGCGCACCCGCGCATCCGCCTGGTTTCCATTGACGAGGGCTTCATGGGCAACGCCAGCTTCTTCAAATACGCCCGCGACCTCGGCAATACCCGGGGCGACATGTACGAGATCGGGCTTTGGTCCGACAGCGTGGTGGAGTCCGGAAACGACATCATGTTCGCCATCAACATCCCGCAGGAGTCGGTCACCATCCCGGAGACGATCGACGCGGTGCGCGCGGCCGTGAAAACGCAGATGACCCGCGAAGAGGGCACCGCCGAAACCAACAAATACCTGAACATCGGAAAATTCAAATAAAGCCGACCGGCGGCGGGGGAGGCGACTCCCCCGCCTTCGTTCGAAGGAGGGATGCGCATGCGCTTTGGCATTCGCACGCTGGACGAGTTCGACGTAAACGGAAAGGCCGTCGTCTGCCGCGTGGACATCAACCAGCCGGTGGACCGCGCCACAGGAGAGCTGAAAAGCACCGCGCGCATCGAGGCCTGCGTGCCGACGCTGAAACACCTTCTGGACGGGGGCGCGAAGCTGACAATTCTCGCGCACCAGGGCAGCGACATCGAATACCAGAACTTTTTCACCACCGAACCCCACGCGAAGGTGCTGACCGAGCTATTGGGGCAGACGGTCAAATTTGTGGACGACGTCACCGGCCCCGCGGCGCGCTCGGCGATCCGCCAGCTGAAGCCCGGCGAGGCGCTGCTGCTTGACAACGTGCGCTTCTGCGCCGAGGAACAGACGCTCTTTGAAATGAACCTGAAACTCACCCACGCGCAGCAGGCCGAGACGGAGGTCGTCCGAAAGCTCGCGCCGCTTCACGACCTGTACGTGTGCGACGCCTTCGCCGCCGCCCACCGGGATCAGCCCTCGCTGTGCGGCTTCGAGCAGGTGCTGCCCAGCGCGATGGGCCTCCTGTTTGAAAAGGAATACTGCGTGATCTCGGAGCTGATGGAATGTCCCGCGCGCCCCGCCGTGTTCGTGCTGGGCGGCGCGAAGGTGTCCGACGCGTTTTTGATGCTGGGCACGGTGCTCAATAGCGGCGCGGCTGATGTGGTGCTGACCGGCGGCCTGGTCGGCAACATCCTTCTGGCCGCAAAGGGCGAGGAGATTGGCCGCGCCAGCAGGGAATTCATCGAAAAAAGCGGCTACGCCGGATTTATCGAGGATGCAAAGGCGCTCATTGAAAAGTACGCGGACAAAATCCGCCTGCCGGAGAGCCTCGCCTACCTTGAAAACAAGGCGCGGCGGGAGGCAAAGGTCGGCGCGGTGCCCGAAGACATCGGTGCGCTTGACATCGGCGAGGATGCCGCGATACAATACGCAGAGATCATCCGTGGCGCGAAGACGGTTTTTGTCAACGGGCCCATGGGCGTGTTTGAAAAGCCGGAGACCGAGGCGGGCACCCGCATCGTCTGGGAAGCGCTGGCCGAGACCGGCGCGTACACGGTGGTCGGCGGCGGCGACAGCGTGACCGCGGCCAAGAAGTTCAAGGTGACCGGGAAGATCGGCTACATCTGCACCGGCGGCGGTGCGCTGATCCGCTTCCTGACCGGCGAGGAGCTGCCGGTCGTCAAGGCGCTCAGGCACGCGGCCGTGGCGTTCCCGGCCGAGGGAGAGAAGCATGCGACTTAAATTCGGTTTTGGAGACGGCGTGCAGACGGTCGAAGCGCCGGACGAAAACGTTCTGGGCATCCTGGCGCCCAACGCGATGAAGCTGGGGAAGACCGGCGCCGACGCGGTGGCCGAGGCGCTTCGCTATCCCGTCGACTCCCCGCCGCTTCGGGAGATCGTCCGCCCCGGCGAAAAGGTGGCCGTCGTCACCAGCGACGTGACCCGGCCCATGCCCACGTACCAGGTGATGCCGGCGATTCTCGACGAGCTCTACGCGGGGGGCGTGAAGCCGGAGGACATCACGCTGGTGTTTGGCCTCGGCTCCCACCGCCGCCAGACGGAGGCGGAGATAAAAAAGCTGGCCGGCGACCGGGCCTTTCAGGAAATCCGCTGCGTTGACTCCGACCCGGACGACTGCGTGCGTTTCGGCGTCACCGCCCGGGAGACGCCGGTGGACATCACCCGCGCCGTGGCCGAGGCCGACCGGCGCGTGTGCCTGGGCAACATCGAGTACCACTACTTCGCCGGGTATTCCGGCGGCGCAAAGGCGCTGATGCCGGGCGTCTCCACCCGCGCGGCCATCCAGTCCAACCATTCGCTGATGGTGAACCCCGACGCCTGCGCCGGGAAGCTGGCCGGGAACCCGCTCCGGGAGGACATCGAGGAAGCGGCGCGGATGGTGGGCATCGACTTCATCCTGAACGTGGTGTTGGACGAGCACAAGAAAATCGTCTGCGCGGTGGCGGGCGACCCGGTCAAGGCCCACCGGGCGGGCTGCCGGTTCCTGGATCAGTTCTATTTGAAGTTCATCCCGGAGCGCGCCGACATCGTCCTGGTTTCCCAGGGCGGCTCGCCCAAGGATCTCAACCTGTATCAGACACAGAAGGCGCTGGACAACGCCAAGCACGCGGTGAAAAAGGGCGGCGTGGTGATCCTCATCGGCTCCTGCCGGGAGGGGCTGGGGGAGGAGACCTTCGAGGCGTGGATGACGCAGTCCCCCTCGCCGGAATCGATGATCGAGCGCATCCGAAGGGATTTCTGCCTCGGCGGGCACAAGGCCGCGGCGATCGCGATGGTGCTGCAAAGCGCGGACATCTTCCTCGTCAGCGATTTGAAGGACGACTTCGTCCGCAAGATATTCCTGACGCCCTATCCTTCCGCCCAGGCGGCGCTGGACGCGGCGCTTCAAAAACTGGGCCCGGACGCCACCATCCTCGCCATGCCCTACGGCGGCTCCACGCTGCCGAGGGCCGCAAAATAGTGAAGAGCGCCGCTTTCGCGGCGCGCCAAGGAGAAAAGCGATGAAGACCGATCGAGAACTGAAGGCATTGGCGACGCGCATCCGCATCGGCGCCGTGGAGTCGTTCAAGGCGCGGGGTTTCGGCCACGTGGGCGGCGCGCTCAGCGTGTGCGACCTCTTGGGCGTGCTCTATGGCGACGTGATGCGCTACCGCCCGGAGGATCCCCGCTGGCCGGAGCGGGACAAGCTGGTCTGCTCCAAGGGGCACGCGGGCCCGGCCGTGTACGCGGCGCTCGCCATCCAGGGCTTCTTCCCCTATGAAGACATCAAGACGCTCAACCAGCCCGGCACCCGCTTCCCCAGCCACTGCGACCGCAACAAGACCCCCGGCGTCGACATGACCACCGGCTCACTTGGCCAGGGCACTTCGCTGGCGGTGGGCATGGCGCTGGGCGATCGGCTGAAGGGCCTGGGCAGCCGGACCTTCCTCGTCGTCGGCGACGGCGAGCTCAACGAGGGCCAGGTGTGGGAGGCGGCGATGCTGTCGGCGTCCCGCGGGCTGTCCAACATGATCTGGTTCATCGACGACAACAAAAAACAGCTGGACGGCTGCTGCTGCGACGTTGTGAAGAACTTTGACATTGAAAAGAAGTTCTCCGCCTTCGGCTTTCACGCCCAGACGGTGCCGGGGAGCGACATTGCCGCGCTGCGCGCGGCCATCGCCCGGTGTGACGCGTCCGGCGGCGCGCCCCACGCCATCGTGATGGACGGCGTAAAGGGCGCGGGCATCCGGGAGGTCGAGGAGACCCAGGCCAACCACTCGATGAATGTGACGCCGGAAACCTGCGACCGATGGCTGAGTGATCTTAGAGCGGAGCTTTCGGCGCTGGAAGGAGGTGCGGACGCATGATCGTCTTTAACGGCGAAATGGACCCCAGGGCGTTCAAGGACGTGCTGGGCGCGGTTATCACCGGCATTCTGGACGGGAACCCCGACGCGATCTACCTGGACGCGGACCTGATGAGCTGCATCGGCACCGCCAAATACGCCTGTCAGCACCCGGACCGGGCGATCCAGTGCGGCATCGCCGAGGCCAACATGATCGGCGTCGCGTCGGGCCTCGCGTCGGCGGGGTTCAAGCCCATCGCCCACTCCTTCGGCACCTTCGCGTCCCGCCGGTGCTTTGATCAGGCGTTTCTTTCCGCCGGCTACGCGGGAAACGACATCACCATCATCGGCACCGACCCCGGCGTATCGGCGGCGTTCAACGGCGGCACCCACATGCCCTTTGAGGACATGGCGCTCTACCGCGCGCTGCCCGGCGCTACGGTCATCGACATCACGGATACTGCCATGCTGGAGAGCGTGCTGCCCCAGTGCCTCTCCCGTCCCGGCGTCAAGTACATCCGCGTAGGGCGGAAAAACAACCTCCGGGTCTACGCCGAGGGCACCGAGCTGCCCATCGGAAAGGCCGTTACGCTGAAGGAGGGTGCGGACGTCGCAATCGCCGCCTGCGGGCTGATGGTGGGCGAGGCGCTCAAGGCCGCCGAAAAACTTGAGGCGGAAGGCATCCGCGCGACGGTACTGGACATGTTCACCGTGAAGCCGCTGGACGAGGAGGCGCTCGTCGCCGCCGTTTCGAAGGCGGGCGCGGTGGTCACCGCCGAAAACCACAACCGGGTGGGCGGCCTGTACGCCGCCGTCAGCGAAGCGCTGGCGCGGCGCCATCCCGCGCCGGTGGAGTACGTGGCCGTCGAGGACGAGTTCGGAGAGGTCGGCCCCCAGGACTACCTGCAGACGCGCTTCGGCCTGACCGCCGAACACATATGCGAAAAGGCCCGCGCGGCCATCCAACGAAAGCGCTGATTGTTCACCTTGAGGGCCGCGCTTTAAAGCGCGGCCCTCAAGGCATCGAAAAATCCTGCGGCTTTTCCGATGCGAAGGGGGAATCCTGCGTGCGCCTGAAATCCTTCGGGATTTCCGGGCGTCGCACTGACCAAAGGTGTGGATAGCGCCACCAGTATGCGAACTGGGGCGCTATCCCGTGCCCGGCGTACACGCCGCCGGGCACGATTGAAATCTTACGGGGACCATGTTGATGGTCTGTGGGCCGCGCTTTAAAGCGCGGCCCTTTGCATGCGGGGCGAGACGCCGCTATGCCCGCGGCTTGGAAGGCGCGCCATTTTATCCA
Organism: Bacillota bacterium; assembly: GCA_023411175.1. Classification (GTDB taxonomy): domain Bacteria; phylum Bacillota; class Clostridia; order Christensenellales; family Aristaeellaceae; genus JAEZHK01. The sequence continues at coordinate 16,786 of JAEYPB010000076.1, forward strand.
GAATATCAACAACCGTAATCAACGTGTCACAATCTATCAGGCCCGCTCCGCTTTAATTCCGGGGCGGGTTGTGATATAATGAAAATAATGCACATCCACCGGGTACGCCCGAAAGGGGAGATTTTTTTGGCGAAGCTGCCGCGCGGCTTCCTGACCGAAGAGGAAAAGAAAAACCGCCCGAAGATCACGCGGGCGCTCCTGTCGCGCATTTTTTCGTACCTGAAACCCTATTGGAAGCAGATGCTTCTGGTGTTCTTCGCGATCATCGCGTCTTCGATCCTCGGCCTCGTTCCGTCCATCATCACCGGACGGATTGTCGACGAGGCGGTCATCGGCAAGGACATGACGATGCTCCTTGAGCTGATGCTGATCGCGGGCGTCGCGCTGGTGTCGGGCCAGGTGATCGGGGTTCTTGAAAGTTACGTCAACATCTGGATCGCGCAGCACATCGTCTATGACATGAAAAACCAGATGTACCGGCATCTGCAAGGCATGCCGCACGCGTTTTTCACCACCGAAAAGCAGGGCGACATCGTCACCCGCATGAACGGCGACATGAACGGCGTCAGCAACGTTCTCACCAGCACGATGTCCAACATCCTGTCGAACTTCACCATCGTCGCAACCACGTTGGTGGCGCTGGTTTCGCTAAGCTGGCAGCTGGCGCTGCTCGGCGTCTGCGCGTTGCCGCTGCTCATCCTGCCCACCAAGGAGGTCGGCAAGACCCGCTGGCAGCTGCTGTCCAAGGGGCAGAAGAAGCAGGACGAGCTCAACCAGATCATCAACGAGACGCTGTCGGTCAGCGGTTCTCTGCTGACCAAGCTCTTTACCCGGGAGGATCAGGACTTCGAGCAGTTCAAGAAGACCAACGAGGAAGTTTCGCTGTGGACCATGCGCGAGCAGCGCTCCGGCAAGTGGTTCAGGATGATGATGGGCATGTTCTCCCAGGCGGGCCCGCTTTTGATCTACGGCGCGGGTGGATTCATGATCTTGAAGGGCATGGACCCGGCCCTCAGCGTCGGTACGATCACCTCCACCGTGGCGCTGGTCAACCGGCTGTACCGGCCGGTGCAGAGCCTCTTGGACGTTCAGGTGGACGTCACCCGGTCGATGGCGCTCTTCACCCGCATCTTCGACTACCTTGACCGGAAGAACACCATCCTCAACAAGCCGGACGCCGTGAAGCCCTCGCTTGAGAAGGCGGACATCACCTTTGACCACGTTCAATTCTCTTACGCCGAAGGGCTTGAGATCCTCCGGAACATAGACTTCACGCTGCCCGGCGGCCAGATGTTCGCCATCGTCGGCCCTTCCGGCGCGGGCAAGTCCACGCTGGTCAACCTGATTCCGCGCCTTTACGAGGTCTCGGGCGGCGGCGTCAAGATCGGCGGCGTCGACGTGCGCGACATGGACATCGCCTACCTGCGCGGCAACATCGGCGTGGTCACCCAGGATACGTACCTCTTCAACGGCACCATCGAGGAGAACCTGCGCTGCGCCCGGGAGGACGCGACCATGGAAGAGCTCGAGGCCGCCTGCCGCGTGGCCAACATCCATGATTTCATCGCTGCCCAGCCCGACGGCTATCAGACGAAGGTTGGCAACCGCGGCCTGAAGCTGTCCGGCGGCGAAAAGCAGCGCATGTCCATCGCCCGCGTCATCCTGAAGGACCCGAAGGTTCTGATCCTCGACGAGGCCACCTCATCCCTCGACTCCATCAGCGAGAGCCACATTCAGGATGAACTGGACGGGCTGATGAAGGGGCGCACGTCCATCGTCATCGCGCACCGGCTGTCGACGGTGCTGGCGGCGGACCAGATCCTGGTCATCGCCGACGGGGTCATCAAGGAGCGGGGCCGCCACGAGGAGTTGATGGCCGGGGGCGGCATCTACCGTGAGCTGTTCGAGACACAGTTCCGCCGCGCCATTGAAATGCACAACGAGGCCAGCGCCGCGGTTTAACGTACCGCCGCGGCGGTGTGCCCGGCCGGTAGCGAAACACTGGCTTGACGAGGCTTGTCTACAGGTTGAACCCGGCTTTCAGAGTTTGAAGGCCGGGTTTTCGCATCGAAAAACCCTGCGGTTTTCCCGATGCGAAGAGAAAACCCTGCGTGCGCCTGAACTCCTTCGGGATTTCAGGCGCACTGACCAAAGGTATAGTTTCCGCCACCAATTTCCGCACTGTTGGAAGAAATCGTTCCCGGCGGGGACTTTATTGATGGTCAACCCGGCCTTCGGAGAGTTTGAAGGGGGTTTTCTGCTGCCGGTCAGTCGATGCAGATGATCCTGCCCTGCACGAAGTCCCGCGGGGCCATTGTCGGGTTGAGTCGGAGCAGCGCCCCCGGCGTCGTGCGAAGGCGGACGGCGGCGCGTTCCAGCGTGTCGCCCGCCGCGAGGGTGTAGGTGCGGCACCCGCGCGAACCGGCGGGCGGCGCACAGAACCGCTGCCCTGGCTGCGGCTGGTCGGGCAAAGACGGATTCGCGGCGCGCATCGCGCGGTAGGAGACGTCAAAGCGCAGAAGGAGGTCGTCAAAACGCTCGCCGGGCTGCACGGTGCCCTGCCGGTATCCGGGCGGGCAGAGGGGCGTCGGCGTGGGACGGGGCGGCCATGGGTTCGGTTGCGGCGGGGTGGGCCTCGGCGGCTGGCCGGGCTGCGGCGGAGTTGGCCTCGGCGGCTGGCCGGGCTGCGGCGGAGTTGGCCTCGGCGGCTGGC
>JAEYPB010000088.1 GCA_023411175.1 Bacillota bacterium
GCTCTACCAGGAGACCTGTGACCTCGAAATGCAAAAGGAGTTCCTCGGCGACATCACAAAGGAGATCGACCGGCTCAACTCCATCATCAACGACCTGATTACGCTGGTGCACATGGACGACCGGGGCGTGACCAAGCTGCAACCGAAGCTCGTGTCGCTGGACAAGCTCGTGCAGGAGGCGGCGCGGCGGCTCCGGCCGCTGGCGGAGGGCCGCGAGATTGCGCTGGACGTCGCGATCCGGGATCAGATCGATACGATGGGCGACGCGATGAAGCTGGAGCAGGTATTCTACAACCTGATCGACAACGCCATCAAGTACACGCCCACCGGCGGCAAGGTGCGGGTGGAGATGGCGCGCTCCGGCAAGAAGGCGGTCATCCGCGTGATCGACACCGGCATCGGCATCCCGAAGGCCGACCAGCTGCACGTGTTCGACCGGTTCTACCGCGTGGACAAGGCGCGCTCCCGCGATACCGGCGGCACGGGCCTGGGCCTTGCGATCGTCAAGCAGATCGTGCTGCTCCACGAGGGCAGCGTGACGGTCGCCAGCGAGGAGGACAAGGGGTCTACCTTTACTGTGGAGCTGCCGATCATCAACCTGCAGTACATCGGAGGATGAAAGTCCGTGCGCTGAAATCCCTGCGGGTTTTTCAGCGCACAGGGAAGCGCTGCGTGCGCCTGAAATCCTCACGGATTTCCGAGCGGCGCACTGACCAAAGGACGTTTCCTCCGCCAGTGTCTTCCCTGGCTACGGAAACTCGTTCCCGGCGTACATGCCGCCGGGAACGATTGAACCCCCGGCGGGGTTTGTGAACAGACTGAAATAACGCTGTTTCCGTCCAAATGCCAATCATCAACCTGCAATACATCGGAGGATGAAAGTGAAACGATCAAGAACCGCCCGCGTTGCGGCCGTCCTCCTGGCGCTCGCGCTCCTGTCGGGCTGCGCGTCCCTCTCCTTCGTGCCGGAGCGCGCCAACGTCAGCCGAACGCTGCCGCCCGCCGAGAGCGACGGCTTGACCGCGCCTGCCGGCGACAGCGCCGCCGAGTACACCGGAAGGTTTACGCTTAACTACGTTGCGTCCGACCAGCAGTCTCTGGTCGCGGTCAGCCGCACGATGCGCCTGACGGGCGAAGACCTGATGGCCGAAAAGGTCATGGAGCGGCTGCTCGATCCGCCGGATACGCTGCCGGGGGTGCTGCCCATCGCGCCGGACGGCACGAGGCTAATCTGGGTGGAGCAGTCGGAGGGCGTCGCCACCGTCAACCTGTCGGTGGACGCGCTGTCGCTGACCGAGCAGGAGCTCAGTTGGATGCGTGCCGCCATCGCGGGCACGCTGGTGGGCACCGACGGCATCCAGTATGTAAACGTGCTGATCGGCGGCAAGGAGGAAAGCTCCCTCGCGCTGCCCTCCGGTGCGCTGCCCAGAACAGACGGCAACCTGACCGCGCTGTGGGCGCAGCTGCAGGCCGATCAGGAGCGCTTTGCCCAGCAGGACGGGCGACTGGACCGGAACGTCACGCTGTACTTTCCGTCGCAGGACGGGGGGTATCTGCTGCCCGAGGTCCGCGCCGTGCGCTTTTCGGACGACGATTATGCGCTGGAGCTGATCCGTCAGCTCGCCGCAGGCGGGAAAAACGGCCGTGTGCTGCCCAGCGAGGGCATCCTTTCCGCCAATCCGGCCATCGATACGCTGGAGGATGGCCGCCGCGTGATCTCCCTCCGGCTGGCCGGCGGGTTCGAGGAGGCGCTGAAGGAGATCGGCGTCGAACCGGGATTCGCCTATGGGGCGCTGACGCTGACGCTGTGCCGCTTTGTGCCGGAGATCGACGCGCTTAGGATCACCGCCGACGGGGCGCCGCTTGAGCCCTTCGCCCTCGGCGGACGCACGATCGCGCCGGAGGACGGGGTGTTCAGCCCCGACGACTTTGACAGCATGATCGGCCGCGTGGCACAGGTGTACCTGATGGACGAGGCCACCGGAAAATTGCGCGCCGTCAGCCGCGCGGTGGAGCGCGGCGCGGCGCTGTCGCCGAGGGTGCTGGTGGAGCAGGTGATCGCGGGCCCCATGCCCTATGAGACGGGCGTTCTGCCCGTCGTGCCCCAGGGCGTCGGCAAGGCCGACATCGAGGGCGTGCGCATCGAGGAAGGCATCGCGCTGGTCAACCTGTCCGGAAACTTCTACCGCAGCTGTCAGCGGCTGGACGAGGAGGCCGAGCGAAACCTGGTCTACGCGCTGGTCAACACGCTGTGCGCGCTGTCGCCGGTGGACAAGGTCCGCGTCTTCATCGACGGGCAGACGGTGGACGCGCTGGTCACATCCATATGCCTGCGCAGCGCGCTTCTGCCCAATCCGGGGATTGTCGTGAAATAGACGGGCGCTATCCATACCATTGGTCAGCGAGCCCCTGGAGTTTTTAGAGAATTTCAGGCGCACGCAGGGTTTCTCCTTCGCATCGAAAAAACCGCAGGTTTTTTGGATGCTTGACGGCTTCCGCTGCCTGCGATCAGGCGACGGAAGCCGTTTTATGTGCGGAGCCGTGTGCTTGGAAACCCGAGCGTAGCGCTACAGCGTCACCTCCGCGTTGTAGCGCAGCATCCAACGGTTCACCGTCAGAAGATACGCCAGCATCTGCGGTCCGGCCATCAACTGGCCGAACCAGGGGGTTTCGGCGGGCGACAGCGGGCCCGCCGCGATCTCCCGGACGGCGTCCGCGCTGACGACCTCCAGGATGGGCGAGGATGTGTCGTCCAGCATGGCGAGCGTCGCCTCGCGCACCAGGTGCGTATAGCGCGGGTGGCAGGTCTTCGGGAAGGGGCTCTTGCGGCGCATGAGCAGATTCTCCGGCAAAAGATCCCGCATCGCCTCCCGCAGGAGGCCCTTTTCGACACCGCCCGTGTTCTTCATGCGCCAGGGTACGTTGTACACGTACTGCACCAGCCGGTCGTCGGCATACGGGGTGAGGACGGGGATCGGGCTCATGCGGGTGGCGCGCTCCTGAAGGTTCGGCATGAACCACTGAAAGCACAGGTTCTGAAGCTGGCGAAGGCGCGCCTCCTCCGGCGCATCCCCGGTCAGCCGGGGCAGCGCCGCCACCGCCTCGTGATAGCGCGCCGAGGCGTATTCCGCGAGGCGCAGTTTGTCCCGCACCTTCGGCTTCAGAACGCGCTCCCGCAGCTCGAGGGAGCCCGACCAGGGAAAGCCGTCCCGCGCGATGAGCTCCGGCCTTTGGAACCAGGGGTAGCCGCCGAACACCTCGTCGCCGCACTCACCGGAGACCGCCGCGGGGTGCTCGTGCGCGATGTGCCGGGCGAAGAGCATCAGCGCCGCGTCGATGTCCGCCATGCCGGGGAAGCCCCGAAGCGCCATCGCCTCGTCCAGCGAGGCCATGAGTTCCTCCTGCTTCAGCGTGACCGCGTGGTGGTTGGTGCCGAGGTGTTCGGACGCCAGCGTGACATAGGGCGCGTCGCGCTCCGGCTGAAACGCGACGGGCGCATAGTAGCGCTCGTTTTCTTCGTAATCGACCGAGTAGCTTTCTACCGGCCGGTTCATGGCGCAGGCCATGAGCGCCGTCAGCGCCGTCGAGTCCAGCCCGCCGGACAGCATGGACGCGGGCCGAAGCGGCAAGATATCCGCCACCGCCTGTTCGCACAGGTAGCGCACAGTTTCGATCGTGCGCGGAAGATCGTCCTCATGGGGCAGCGGTTCCAGCGCGAAATAGCGCCGCACCTTGTGGCCGTGGCTGACGGCGATCAAGGTCGAGCCCGGCGGCAGCGAAAAGATGTCCCGGAAGGGCGTCCGGCCGGGGGTGCGCGCGGGGCCGACGCCGAACAGCTCGCACAGGCCGTCGCGGTCGACCGCCCGGGTCGCCAGCGGCGCGTCCAGGAGCTTTGCGGGGTGATCCGAGAAGGCCATCGAGCCGCCGCGGTACGCGTAGAAGACCGGCATTTCGCCCATCCTGTCCCTGGACAGGATGAGTCGCCCGGCGTCCTGATCGATGACGACGGACGACACGGGCCCGCCCAGCCGCGCGGGGTATTCGTCGCCCCACAGCCGGTAGGCCGCCAGAACCAGCGCGGAGAGGCTGCCGTCCACGGGCTTGATGCCGCCCGACCCTAGCGCCGCCCGGAGTGCCGCGCTGTTTCGAAGGCGGCCCTGCGCCGAGGCGATGGCTCCGCCGTCCGAGGCGCAGTCCGTTGCGGACAGCGCGTGGCGGCCGATGATGTAATAGGGCGCTTCCCGGCCAGGCAGCATGGCGCGCGGGTCGCGTGCGTAGAATAAGCCCATGAATTGCATAGCATCATCTCCTAGCCATATATCCTATGCGGGCGGCGCGCCCAAGGTGCTTGTCACGGCAGCGAAAATGATGGTATACTTACATTTAATGAAAAGTACGAAGGGGTGGCGGCTGTGAGGCTGACGGTTTTTGGCGTAAACGGGCCCTATCCGGCGCCGGGCGGGGCGCTGTCCGGGTATCTCGTCTCTTCGGATGACGGGGAGACCAACCTGCTCCTCGACTGCGGCAGCGGCGTGCTCGCGCGCGTGGCCGAGCGGCCCGGGCTTGAAGCGCTCACGGCGGTGATCTTGAGCCATCTGCACTTTGACCATATGTCCGACATGCTTCCGATGCGCTACGCGCTGGAGTTTGCCGGGAGAAACCTGCCGGTCTACGCGCCCAAGACCCCCGAGCAGCAGGCGGCGCTCCTGACCGGGGGGCGGTTTGACCTGTTCCCGATCGAGGACACCGCCATCGGCCCCTTCCGCGTGGCCTTCCTGCCCGCGCGGCACCCGGTGGAGGCCTACTCCATCGCCATCACCGAAGGAGAAAAAAAGTTCGTCTACACGGGCGATACCAACACGAACCTGGCGCTTTCGCGGTTTGCCGACGGCGCGGACCTCCTCCTGGCGGACGCCGGGCTCCTTGAGTCCGACTGGAGCGAGCGGGCGCCCCATCTGTCGGCCAGAAAGTGCGGCGAGTTGGCGCGCGAGGCGCGGGTCAAGGGGTTGGTGCTGACCCATCTTTCGCCCCGCTACGACCCGCAGGCGGTGCTGGAGGAAGGCCGGTCGGCTTACCCCGCCGCGGTTCTGGCGCAGCCGGGCGCGACCTGGACAATCTAGCGATGCTTTCGAGGCTTGGGCGCCGCCCGTTGGTGATCGCCGCGCTGTGCTGTTTGGCCGGTTCGGCGGTGGGGAGCGCAGCGCCCGTCCCGGCGGCGGTTTGGGGCGCGGGCGCGGTTCTCATGGCGCTTGTTGTCTATTGGAAGCGCGGCATGGCGCTGTTTGCCGCGCTCGTGCTGCTGTTTGCGATGGAATCATCGGCGCTGATGCGGCGGCCTATGCCCGCCGCGGCGGAGGGCGTCGCGCTCTCCGGCGAGTTGTGCCTGACGCCCGCTGTCAACGAAGCGCGGACGGTTCTGACGCTCTCCGGCGCGTTGCTTGGCGGCGAGCCCTTAGGGTGGAAAGTGCGCGTCTACGCCTACGAGCCGGTGCCCGCGGGGTTGGGCGACCGGGTCACCATGACGGTCGACACATGGCAGCCGTCGGGGCGTGTCAACCCCTACGGCTTCGACTTTGACGCCTGGTGCAGGAGAAACGGCGTCCTATGCGCGACGATGAAGGCGGGCACCGCCCGCGTGACGCCCGGCGACTTCTCGGCCCGGTCGCTGCTCCGGTTCGCCCGCGCGCGGCTGGCGGAAGCTGTGGACAAAGCGTTTCCAGCCCGTCAGGCCCCGCTCGTCCGCGCGCTGATCCTGGGCGACCGGAGCGATCTGCCCGAGGAGATGTCGGACGACTTTCGGGGTGCCGGGCTCGCCCACATCCTGTCGGTGAGCGGCCTGCACGTCACCTGTCTCGCGCTGGCGCTGGATTATCTATTGCGCAAAATCCTCTCCCGGCGAGCCGTGTTTTTCGCGATGGCGCCGCTCCTCGCACTCTACGCGGCGTTGGTGGGGTTCTCCGGCCCCATCGTGCGCGCGGTGGTGATGTACCTGGGTCTTCGGCTCGCGCCGCTGACGGGCAGGCCAGGCGATTCGCTGAGCGGCCTCGCGGTGGCGCTCATCCTGATGCTGGCGGTCAACCCGCTGGCTTCGGGCGACGCGGGCTTCATCCTGTCGTTTTCGGCGATGGCCGGGCTGATTCTTCTCAGCCGCCCGCTGGAGCGGCTTCTGCGCGTTTCGGCCTTGCCACGGCTTCTAAGGCGCTTTCCGCAGGCCTTCTGCGCCAGCCTTGCGGCGTCGGTGGCGATCCTTCCGGCGTCGGCGAACCTCTTCGGCACGGCGCAGCCTTACGGCCCGCTGGTCAACGTTCTGGCGGTGCCGCTTGCGGGCATCGCGCTGCCGCTTTCGTTTCTCGCGGTGCCGGTTCAGCTGCTCTGGCCCGCTATGGGGGCGCTGGCGGCGCGGCCTGCGTCGCTGCTCCTCGATGCGCTGACGGGCATCGCCTCCTTCGCCGCGAACCTGCCGCGCGCGACGGTTCCGGTGGGGCACATCGTCCTACCGCTCTGTATCGCCTGGGGGTTTGGCATCTATGCGCTGTCCGACCACGCGGGAGGGACGAGGCGGCAAAGGCTGGCCGCTCTTGCGCTTTTTCCGGCGGCGCTCATCCTGTCGGCGGCGGTGAACGCGCTGGACATCCCGAAAGGGTTTGCCTTCGATTTCCTGTCCGTCGGCAGCGCCGACGCTTCGGTGGTCTACGCCGAGGGGCAGGCGTACCTCGTCGACGCGGGGGAGTCGGGCGGCACCGCCGCCCAATACCTGGCGCAGACCGGCGCGCCGCTGAAGGCGGTGTTTCTGACCCACCCCCACGACGACCACATCGGCGGCGCGGGCGCGGTGGCCGCGCTGTACCCGGATGCCACGGTTTACGTGCCCGAGTGCTGGGCGCGGATCCCGGGCGTCGAAGCGGCCGAGGCGCGGTCGGGGCTGACGGGGCCGGTGGTGCCGCTCAAGGCGGGGGATGTGGTGCGGCTTTCGGAGAGCGCCACGGCGCGCGTGTTGTACCCGCCCGTTGGGCTCGTGCCGGACGACCCCAACGATGCCTCGCTGGTGCTCCTCGTTTCGATGGGTGGCGCTTCGGCGCTGCTGACCGGCGATCTGCCCGCGGCAACGCTCCTTCCGGACATCCCGGACGTGGACCTTCTCAAAGCGCCGCATCACGGGGCGGACATACCCGATGCGGAGTTTCTGCTCCGGGCGGCGTCTCCGACCGTCGTCGCCATCCCGGCGGGCTCCGGCGGCATGGATCACCCGTCCAAAGCGTTTCTGGAGCGCGCCCGGCGGCTCGGCATACCGGTCTTTACAACGAACGAAAGCGGCAGGGTGCGCGTGAATGTCGAGCAGGGCGGCGCGGTGGTCGTGACGCCCTTCATCCCGTAAGGAGGAAAAATGACCAGACAGGCGCTTTTTCAGGCGATTGGCGACGGCTCCTACGAGCGCGTCTATTTTTTCCACGGCCCGGAGGAGTGGGTCAAGGAGAGCGCACTCTCGCGGCTGCGGGAGCGGCTCTTGCCGCCGGGGCTGGAGGAGCTCAACGAAAACGTGATGGAGGGCGGGACCGCCCAGGCGATCATCGAGGCCGCCGAAACGCTGCCGGTGATGGCGGAGAAGCGCCTCGTCGTGGTCAGGGACTTTCCGCCGCTCCTTTCGGGCAAGGCCAGATCGGAGCAGGACGAGGCGAAGCGGCTGAGCGACTGGCTCCCCACCGCGCCGGACAGCGCCGCGGTGGTCTTCTATGTGCGGGGCGCGGCCGACATGCGCAAAAAGCTGCCCTCTGCGCTCGCGAAACTGCCGGGCGCGGTTTTGTTTGACCTCTTGGACGACGCGGAGCTTTTGAAATGGGCGAATGCCCGGCTGAAAAAGCTGGGCAAAAAAATGGACCGCGCGGCGCTGGACAGCCTGACCTTTCTCGCCGGGCGCGCGCTTACGCGGCTGGACGGCGAGATCTCGAAGCTGGCCGCCTTTGCCGGTGCGCGGGACGCGGTGACGGTGGAGGACGTGGAAAAGCTGGTGCCGCCGTCGCTTGAAAGCTCGGTGTTCCAGATGATCGACCTTCTGATGGATGGGAAGACCTACGACGCCCACCGGCTGTACGGCGCGCTGATCCGCTCCGGCGAGAACCGGGTGGGCATCCTCGCGATGCTGACGCGCCAGATGCGAATGCTCACCCACATCCGCCGCTTGCGGGCACAGGGCGCGCCGCTGAAGGAGATCGAGGAGAAGCTGTCGCTCAATCACTTCGCGGCCACCCGCGCTCAGGCGCAGGCGGCGAGGCTGGCGGAAGACGAGCTTGAAAGCATGTACCGCTCCTGCGCGGAGGCGGATTACGACATCAAGCGCGGCGCGCTGCGGGATCAGGCTGCGGTGGACGCGCTGATGCTCAGGCTGGGCAGAAAGAAGGGCTGACATGGACGTACTTACGACGGTTCTTCCGGTGGTGGTGATGATCGCGCTGGGCGCGCTTGCCCGGCGCACGAATCTGGTTGCCCGCGCGGGCATCGGCGCGCTTCAGACCCTTGTGATGAAGGTGACGCTGCCGGCGGTGCTTTTCGGCGCGTTCTACCGGGCGGGATATACGGTGAGCGTCGCCGTGATCGTCGCGGCGATGTTCGCCTGCTGCGTCGCGCTCTACGCGCTGGGCGCGCTGGCCCGGAGAGCGATCCCCGGCGCGTGGAAGTACCTTCCGTTTCTGACCACCGGCTTCGAGGCGGGCATGATGGGCTACGCGCTCTACGCAATGCTCTTCGGGACGGAATCCATCCGCTCCTTCGCGGTGATGGATCTGGGGCAGGTGCTGTTCGTGTTCACCGCCTACATGGCGCTGATCGGCGCGCAGGAGGGCGACGGCAAGGAGATGGGGGAGCGCCTTCTCGACATGATCAAATCGCCCACCATCTGCGCGATCGCGGCGGGCGTGGTACTGGGCGCGACGGGGCTTGGCGCGAAGCTGTACGCGTCGGCGCTGGGCGCGCCGGTTCAGGAGGCGGTGGACTTCGTATCCGGCCCGACCGGCGCGGTCATCCTGTTTGTGATCGGGTACGAGCTGGACTTCTCCGGCCTCAGCTGGCGGGATGTGGGGCTGACGCTGGGCGTCCGGATCGCCGCGGCCGCGCCGCTCCTGGCGGGTATGGTGCTGCTAATCAGGCTTCTCGAGCCGGGGGACATGCGCCTTGTCTGGGCGGCCGTTCTGATGTTCACGCTGCCGCCGCCATATGTGCTGCCCATCGTCTCAAAGGACGAGGCCGCCAAGGGCTACATCACATCGGTGCTGTCGGCGTCGACCGTTCTATCGCTCGTCATCTTTGCGGTGATGGCGGCGCTTGTCAGGTGAGCGAATACCCGGCGTCCGAAAAATCGCAGCCCTCGGCGTAGAGCGCCGCGACTGCTTCCACCGCCCGCTGTTCTTCCGGGGTGAACCGGGCGGGGCGCGCGCTGTCGAGGTCGATGACGCCGATCACGCGGCCATCCAGCCGGATCGGGCAGACGAGCTCGCTCCGGGAGGCCTCGTCGCAGGCGATGTGGCCGGGGAAGGCGTGGACGTCCTCGACCAGCATGGTGCGGTTTTCGCGGGCGGCCGCGCCGCACACGCCGCGGCTGAGGGCGATCCGAAGGCACGCGGGCTTGCCCTGAAAGGGGCCGAGCAGCAGTTCCCCGCCGTGCATGAAGTAAAACCCGGCCCAGTTGAGACCTTCGATCTCCTGAAAAAGGAGCGCCGACAGGTTGGCCGCGTTCGCCAGCGGGTGGTGCTCGCCCTCGAGCAGCCCTTGAACATTTTGAAGCATCGATTCGTACATTAACATCGTCCTTTCACCCGGCGCGTTGCGCGCGGGTCTGCATTGTGCTAAAATGTGAGCGCCGGCAGTTTTTGATTGTCCGGCAGAAGGCGGCCCTTCGCGCCGGGGCGCGGGCGGCCGCATCCAAGGGAAAGAGTGTGAACGAGCGTGGGCACCATACTGGACTACCTTGGTTGGCGGCTGGACGTGCCGCTGCGCGTTTCGCCGTTCAACCCCGTGGACAACCTGATCCTGAGCGTCTTTTCCTACCTGCCGCTTGAGGGCTTCGATGGACAGACCATTTCGGAAATCGCGCCGACGGTCTGCGCCAGGGAGCAAAGCCCGTCCTACAGGGAGCTCATCCGGCTGATGGGCGCAGGCGCGCGCTTCGGCCCGATGCGCATCATCGATTTCTGCAACCAGTTCAGCGTGGAGGAGGAGAAGCAGTTCGCCGCGGTGTCGGTGGAATTGGGCGACGGCTCCACATTTGTCGCGTACCGGGGAACCGATAGCACGCTGGTGGGCTGGAAAGAGGACTTTAACATGAGCTTTTCCGATGTGGTGCCCGCCCAGTTGGAGAGCGTGAAATACCTCGAAAGTGTTGCGGGTCGCGTGGACGGGCCGCTGCGCCTCGGTGGCCACTCCAAGGGCGGCAACCTCGCGCTGTACGCGACCCTCTTCGCAGGCGGCGCGGTTCGCGCCCGCGTCCGCGAAATATACAACAATGACGGGCCCGGCCTGACCGCGCGGATGCAGGAGTGCCCCGCCTACCCGAAGGTGGAGCCCCTCGTCAGGACGTATCTGCCGCAGACGTCGATCATCGGCATGCTGATGGAGCACGCGGAGAGCTATCAGGTGGTGCGCAGCGAGGGCTTCGGCATCATGCAACACGACCCGTTCACCTGGCAGACAGGGCGCACGGACTTCGTCAAGGAAGGCGGCCTCAGGGCAGGCAGCCTGTACGCGGACAAGACCATCAAACAGTGGATGGCCTCGGTTTCCGCGGAGGACCGAAAGGCCTTTATCGAGGCGGTGTACCGCATCCTGTCGTCCACCGGCGCGAAATCGGTGAACGACCTGTTCGCAGGCTGGCGAAAGAACCTGGCGTCGATCCTGACGGAGACTTCCGGCTTTGACCCGGAGACCAGAAGGCTCCTTCGGCGGGTGGTGGGGCTTCTGTTCGCGACGGGCGCGAAGAACCTGATGCCCATCGGCCAGACCCGGGAGCGGGAGGCCTGAAGCGGCGCATCAGAAACCCGTGTATCTGGGCCGTACCTTTCAAGCGTTTCCGGCGACCTGTGCGCCGGGGACGCTATTTGTTTGCCATCTCCTCCGCCAGCGCTTCCAGCCTGCGCATTCTGGCGCTGACGCCGGACTTGCCCAGAGGCGGATCCATCAACGCGCCCAGTTCGGCGAAGGACGCGTCCGGGTATTGCCGCCTCAGGCGCGCCACCGCCTCGAGGGACGGCGGCAGGCAGTCAAGCCCCAGCTTCTTGTCGATCCAGTCGATTATCGAAATCTGGCGCTGGGCGGCTTCCACCGTCTTTTCCAGGTTGTTGTTGTCGCAGTTGACCTGGCGGTTGACATCGTTGCGGATGCCCTTCAGGATGCGCGCGTTTTCGAAGGACAGCACCGCCACGTGGGCGCCGAGCAGCGTCAGAAAACTCGAAATGTGTTCTCCATCCTTCAGGTACGCCACAAACTGGCGCTTTCGCTCGTTCAGGCGCGCTGGAAGCCCCAAGCTCTCCATCTGACGGACGATAAAGCCCGCCATCTCTTCGTCGGACACCGCGATCTCCAGGTGATAGGCGTGATCGGGGTTTGACATGGACCCTCCCGCAAGATACGCGCCGCGAAGAGCCGCCACGCGGCAGCAGTTCCGGCGGAGGATTTCCCGGTGCGGCGTCTTGCGGATGCCCAGCGGGGCATTGGTGTCGGAGAGCTTGAGCGACGAAATCAGCGTCTGGGCATCCTCGTCCGAGAAGCTGACGAGGTAACGGGCCCTGCCGCCCAGCCGGTCGGTCTTGACCGCGCGGAGTTCCCCTGTGACGCCGAGAAATTCCTTGGCCAGGAGAAAGTACCGCCGGGCGACGGCGGCGCTCTCGCTGCCGATGGTCAGCTGATACCGCCCTGCGCCGCGAAAGGAAAGTGCGCCACAGGAGAGGGCCATGCCGACCATCTCCGCGCGCGCACAGCAATTCTTGTCGCATACTGAGCGCGCGAGTTCCTCCCGCACGTCCGATGAAAACGACATCTTGAGACCTCCCAGCCATCCCGACATCATCCAAGCGCGCCCGCCGGGGATTGCGGCGGGCGTGTGTGTCTATTTATTTCTGGGCGCTTCCCGCGCGGGTGAAACACCCCGCGGCCCATAAGGCGGATTTTCCTGAAACAGGTCAGGTTTCCTCGCCCAGGATGCGCACCTCGCACTCCAGCTGTACGCCGGAGCGCGCCAGAACCTCTTTCTGAATGTGGGCGATCAGGTTTGTCACATCCGCCGCGGTGGCGCCGCCGATGTTGACGATAAAGCCCGCGTGCAGCGTCGAGACCTGCGCTCCGCCGATGGTGTAGCCCTTGAGGCCGGCCTGTTCGATCAGCGCGCCGGCGAAATGGCCCTCCGGACGCTTGAAGACGGAGCCCGCGCTGGGCAGATGCAGCGGCTGCTTTTCGCGGCGGCAGGTGTTGTATTCGTTCATGCGCTCGCGGATGCGCGCCGGGTCGTCCGGCGTTAGCGAGAAGCGGGCTTCGAGAACCGTTCCGCCCTGCTTCAGAACCTTTGATTTACGGTATCCGTAGTCCATCTCATCCCGGGTCAGCCACTGATCCCGCCCGTCCATGAAGACCCGGGCGGCGGTCAGCACACCCGCCATATCGAAGCCGTAGGCGCCGGCGTTCATCACCGCGGCGCCGCCCACCGAGCCGGGGATGCCGCAGGCGAATTCCAGCCCGGCAAGGCCCGCTGCCAGCGCTTCCGACGCGACCTTGGACAAGAGCGCCCCCGCCTGGGCGGTCACCGAATCGCCGCTGACTTCGACGGCATTCATCGCCTCAGTCGAAACCACCAGCGCGCGAAGGCCGCCATCCCGCACGATCATGTTGGAGCCGTTGCCCAGGATCAGATGGCGCACGCCAAGTTTTTCGGCGGCGCGCACCGCCGCTGCCGCCTCGTCGGCCGTTTCCGGCAGCACGAATGCATCCGCCGGGCCGCCCAGGCGGAAAGTGGTGTGCCGGGCCATCGGTTCGTTTGTGAGTACGCGCTCCGGCGGCAGCACCCTGTACAGTTCTTCCAAGAGCTTCTGCAAAAAATCATCCTCCACACCTATCCTACCGCCCTTTTCGTTATTCTATGAACGCGCGGGGTCGGTGTAATCCTCTGGCCGCCCGCAGGCGGTTACTTTTCAATAAACACGTAGTTGGCGGACCGGAGCATCGCCTGCGAGTGGGCGACGATCACGATGTCCGGCTGGTACTCCCGCGCGTAATCCTCGATGGTGCGCGCCGTCTTCCGAAGGTCCACGGCCAGCACCTCATGGGCGGCGAGCGCCATGAAATCCACGAACGGGGTGCCGTAGGAATCCTTGGAGATCAGAATGCGCCCGGTGGACACTTTGTCGTTCGTATACCAGCTTTCCGCGTCCTGGTTTCCGTAGACCCAGTAGAGGTTCGCCACGCCGTTGTTCTTCGCGTCCTCAAGCAGGCTGGGGTAGAGAAGGTCCATGAAAGAGCCGGTCTTTTCCTCGACATTGCGGCCGTTGACGATTTTCTTCGTGAACGACGTGTCATAGGCCGGGTAGATCAGTGCAAAATCGTCCGGTTCGATCAGGCCAACGCCCAGGCGCTCGCCCACCTGCCCCATGTGCATGCGCAGGTAGAAGTCGGTGGTGAAGTTCTCCTCCGCGTAGGTCGAGGGATCGACCGTGAACCCCATTTCATTCAGCTTTGCGGAGGTGGCGCGGAAGGTCTCGAAGATCAGCGGGTTCGCCCAATGCTGATCCGTGCGGTAGATCGCCCGGTCGAGGGTGAGGCCGGAAGACCGGTACACTTCGCGGCTGTCCACGACGGGGATGCCCTCTTCCCGGAGGCCGGAGACCAGAACGTCCGCCATCTGGTTGTTGGTATCCACGACGCCGCCGGGCAGCAGCCCATCCTCGTAGAGCGAGCAGTGGGGATATACGTAGAGCATGGGGATGCCCATCTTTTCAAGATTGTCTTTTAGCCGCGCCATCTTCTCGATGTCGTCGGTGAAGACGGTCTTTTTTGCGAGGTCGTAGAGCTGGCCGGTCTTGAGCCGAACCATCGTGTTGCCGCCGAGGCTGAACATCTCCTTGCCCAGCGCCATCTGAAGCCGCAGGTTCAGCTTCTGGAAGGCGTCTTTGCCCAGCAGCACTTGATTGATCGTATTGGTCAGCGCCGAAATGCGGGCCGAAACGCCCGCCAGCGGCTGCCCCTCCTTGATGTAATTGGTGTAGCCTTTTACAAGGTCGTACCCGAATTCCCGCATGTGAAGGGAAGCCGTCGCGCCGCCGATCGCAAAGATGGCAGCGAGCAGGATGGCGGTCAGGACGAGATCGATTCTCTTGCGAAGCATTGCCATCCCTCCTAGAAATTGAAGTAGATGAACGGGTTGTAGCCGCCCATGACGATGTAGCTTACCGAGACGACGAACACCGCGATCAGTCCGACGGCACTCAGGATCTCATAGGCGCGCTCCGGCACGCGCAGCTTTTCCTTGACGAACCGGCCGACGGGTAGGCCGATCAACAGCGCCAGCGCGACGAATACGCCGTACTCTCGCACGTACATCGCGGCGGTGGCGTCCCAGAAACCGTTGGCGCCCACGCCGTACATGGAGCCGATGAAGCCGGAGGCGTAGGTCATGTTGTCGGAGCGGATCAACACCGTGATCGTGGTGACCGCGATCATCGCGTAGAGCACGCCCAGCGGCTGCTTGTCCAGCTTCTTTGAGAGGCCGGTGAGGCGCTCAAACGCGAGGAAGATGAAAAAGCCGATGCCCCAGAACAGGTACTTCCAGTACGCGCCGTGCCAAAGGCCCGTCAGCGACCAGACCACAAACATGTTGAAGAGAAGCCGCCAGGTGCTCTTTACGCGGCTGCCGCCCAGCGGGATGAACAGATAATCCCGGAACCAGGAGCCCAGCGAGATGTGCCAGCGGCGCCAGAATTCGGTGATCGAGCGCGAAATCATCGGGTAGTCGAAGTTTTCCAGGAAGTGGAACCCGAACATCCGGCCGAGGCCAATGGCCATGTCGGAGTAGCCGGAGAAGTCGTAATACACCTGCCACAGGTAAGCGATGGCGCCCATCCATGCGCCGACCACCGACAGCTCGCTCGGCGCGTGGGAGAACGCGTTGTCCACCAGGAGCGCCAGACTGTTGGCCAGGATGACCTTCTTGCCCAGACCCACCATAAAGCGCCGCGCGCCGTTCGTGAAGTCGTCCAGGTTCTCGAAGCGCTCGGTGATTTCGTCGGCGACGGTCTGGTACCTTACGATCGGGCCGGCGATCAACTGCGGGAAGAAGGAAACATACAGACACACGTTCATAAAGTTCTTCTGAACCTTGCCGTTGCCCCGGTAGACATCGATCACGTAGGACATGGCCTGGAACGTGAAGAACGAAATGCCGATGGGGAGCAGGATCTTCGGCACCGGGATGTTCGCGCCAAAGGCCAGGTTGACATTTTCCAGAACGAACATCAGGTATTTGAACGCGCCCAGAAGGGCCAGGTCTCCGATGACCGAGAAGGTCAGCCATGACTTGGCGCCCTTGGTTCCCCGTCGCTTGTCGATCTCAAGCGCGCACAGCCAGTTGAAGGCGATGGAGGCGAGCATGACGAACACGAACCACGGCTCCCCCCAGGCATAGAAGAAGAGGCTGACGAGGGTCAGAAACAAGTTCTTGGCGCCCCGTCCGCGCATTAGGCCGAAGTAAGCGGCCAAAACAAACGGCAGAAAAAAGAAGAGAAACTCGGAGCTGGAAAAGACCACGAAATCAACTCCCGATCATCTGTGCAGATCATCACCGAGCGCCGCCGGGCGGCGGCGACAAAACAAATGCGGGGGCGGGTTCAGCCGCCCCCGCAAGGGTGAATGGTTACTTTTGGGCTTCGTATTTTTTGATCAGCTTGATGTTGTACCATTCGATCGAGTTGAGCTTGCCGGAGGAATACCCGCCGGGCTTGTACCACTTCTGGTTGGAGAAGTACTTTTTGTAGGAAGCAGTCTTGAACTTGTAGCCGTGGCGGGCGAGGATCTCGTTGCGCGCCAGCGCCAGCTTGCTCTTGGACAGCCCCTTGAGCTGGCTGGCCGTCAGCTTCTTCTTTGAAGAACTGGAGAAGATGTAGTAGTTGTTCTCCGCGCTGGAGCTTCCGCCGCCGGAGGACGAGGTGGAGCCGGAGAGCAGGCCATACTCGATCTCCATCGACTTGATGAGGTCCATGTTGTACCACTCGATGGAGTTGAGTTCCCCTGTGGAGAAGCTGCCCGGCTTGTACCAGGTCTTGTTGGCGAAATACTTCTTGTACTTGGAGGACTTGAAGCGGTATCCGTGGCGCGCGTAGATCTCGTTGCGCGCATAGCCCCACTTGGACTTGGCGACCTTGAGGATCTGCGAGCGGGTCAGCTTCTTCGTGGAGGAATTGGGGAAGATGTAGCCGCTGCTGGTCGCCGTGGACGAACCGCCGGAGGAGGAGCCGGAGGACGAGTCGTCGTCATCATCCGCATCGATTGTGTCGTCTACGGTGGTGTCGGTGTCGTCGGTGTCGTCGGTAATCTCTCCGTCGGTTTCACCGGTCTCGTCGCCTGTTTCGTCGCCGGTGTCGTCCGTCGTCAGCGGCGTGACGTCGTTGAAGGTGGCCAGAGGCGCGGCGGCGGAGCTGTTCAGCGGCACCTCGGTCAGGGTTCCGGCGGAATGTTCATACACGTAGGCCGCGTCGCCGAACACCGTCAGCGTGGTGTAAAGTTCCGGAGTCATCAGCACCTGGCCGTCGCCGCCGGTCAGCGGGTAGAGGGAGACGTCCTGGGAGGTGTACACCACAACGCCGCGGGCGGTGGGGAAGAAGTCCCAGTCGTAATCCAGGTTCATCGAAGTGAGCTGCCCGGTCTGGATGTTGTAGCGGTACAGCTTGCCCTCCAGCCATGTATCATCGCTGGAGCCCATCGCGTAGCTATCCTCCATGTTGTGGAAGTACAGATAATCTCCGGCAGCGCGCAGGTCGGAAATGCCCTTATCCAGGATCATCTCCGGGTTGGAGCCGGTCGAGGTCATCGAGTAGAGCTTGCCGGAGGAGGCGACCAGCATGTCGCCGCCGGTCATTTCATGGGTGTAGGTGGCGATGTCCGCACCCGAGACGTAGAAGATTACGTCGTCAATGATGACGTATTCCGTCAAAAGCTCGGGGGTGACCTCATCCATGTCGCCGGTGGCGGGATCGATCACGCTCAGCTTGTTTTCGATCAGGCAGTAGAGCATGCCGTCGTACCAGGAAATCTGCTTGGCCTGGACGCCGGCTTCAAAGTTGACGAGGGTGGAAACCGCGCCGCCGTCGCCGATGGACTTCAACTGGAAGTTGGCGCCGTCCCCCGCGAGGTAGTAGGCCGAGCCGTTCCCGCCGATGAGAAGATTGGTCATCGTCTGGGCGGTGTCGAGCTTGGTCGGGCTGCCGCCCGAGGCGGGCAGTGAATAGACGGAGTAGCTGTCTCCGTCCTGGAGGATCGCGTACAGCGTGCCCTCCGTCTGGCCGATCCAGCCGCCCTGATCGGATATTCCGGTGGCCGCCGATGCGGCCATAGGCATGACGGCGAGCAGCGCAAGAGTGAGGATCACCGCGCCCAACCATTTGATTTTGCCCATTGCGTTCCCTCCTGTTGTTGTCCGCGAACCCGCGCTTCTCTAAATAGACGAAGGATGTTTCCAGTAGGTTTCCTGCCGCCTGGCGCCGTGCGCGCCGAGCTGCTAAGGTTTCGCTGGTCTGTGCGCCTTAGAGGGCTAAGGCGCGGTGAGCGCCGCCTCGTCGACGGTGAAGAGTTTCTTGTCCGCGTCGATGGTGGCCATCACGCCCAGCGGAATGGTCACCTTCGGGCTGCAGTGGCCGATCATGTAGCCGGAGAGCACCGGCTTTCCGGCGGGAAGGACCACTTCCTCAACGACCTGCCGGAGGGTGAGGCTGCGGTCCGGGCACTCCGGCGGGCAGTCCGTGAAGCCGCCCAGCACGATGCCCGCGCACTGGTCAAACTTTCCGGAAAGGCGCAGCGTGGTCAGCATCCGGTCCAGCCGGTGCACGTATTCGCCGATGTCCTCGAGCACGAGGATCGCGCCCTGCGCGTCGATTTCCCAGGGCGTGCCGTTCAGCGCGGCAACGAGGCACAGGTTGCCGCCGACGAGACGGCCCCGGGCAACGCCGCTGCTCAACGCCTCCACCGGGAACCCCGGCGGGTTTTCGATTGCGCCCAGCGGTTCGGCGGATGTCAGCGCCCGCCAGAGCCCGGCGTCGGTGAAGGCGTCGTAGTCGTCCGCGATCCACTCGGTGGACGGCATCGGCGCGTGCATCGTAACGAGGCCGGACATCTGTCCGTAGGCGATGTGCAGCGCCGTGATGTCGCTGTAACCGGCGAGGAGCTTCGGATGTCTCCGCGCCAGGTCGTAGTCCAGCTGATCCAGGATGCGCGGCGCTCCGTACCCGCCGCGGATGCAGACGATGGCGTCGATGGCATCGTCCGCGAACATGCGGTTCAGGTCCCGCGCGCGCATTTGATCGTCCCCGGAGAAGTAGCCGTGCGTGCTGTAGCAGCTCTCGCCGACCACGACATCATACCCCAGCGCCCGGGCGGCCGCGACGGATTTTTCAACGCCCTCGAGCGTCTTGGTCGGGCTGGCCGGCGCGACGAACCCCAGCGTGTCGCCGGGGCGCAGTGCTTTTGGTTTGATCATGCGTTTACCCGTTGACCACGAACATCATGAATCGCAGGACGTCCATGAAGTCACGGGATTCAAAGGATACCGTCCGCGCGTCAACTTTTTTCGCGCCCGGATAGAACCCGCCCTTACGGGCCTGCTGGTGCTCCCGGAATGAAACGGACATTTCGACCGATTCCGGCATCGGGAACATAAAGCCCTCACGGGGAATTTTGAGCGCGTCCGCCACCGCTTCGCGGATCATGCGGACGGCGGCCTCCGGGTGCGGCGAGATGCTGCCGCCGCCGAAGCCCTCGACCACCGGCACGGTCAGCGTGTTCGAGTTTTTGGCCTGCATCCATTCGCAGAGCCCCCGGTCACCCGCCACCAAATAGACCGGAACGCCCAGATAGGAGGCGATCAGGCAGTTGATGTAGAGCTCCGAAGCCGGTTCGCCGTTGATCGTCAGCGAAAAGGCGCGGGTGTTCATCGTGTGGGCGAGGGGGTTTCGGTCGCTGCCCACGCCGGAGTGATACCCCGTAAACACCGCGCCGTCAAAGGACGGGTCGAGCCCTGCCATCATGCAGAGCGGGTCCGCGCCCCAGCCGCGGAAGATGCGGACATTCTGGGGAAGCTGGTTCGGATCGATATTTCGGGCGGAATCGTGGGCGTCCTTGACCAGGATTTCGTTCCAGCCGGCGTCGATGGCGCCCTGGCAGGCGGCGGCCACTTCGCGGCTCATCTGGGCGGCGAAGTGCTGGTACAGATCGCGACCCTTTTCGGTTTCATCCCAGTGGCAAATGCCGCAGGTGCCCTCGATGTCGGCGGAGATAAAAAGCTTCAAACGTGGTCCTTCCCTTCGGTGGCATACCAAAGTTATTATAGCAGAAGGGGTTTTACTTGACAACCACATATTTCTACCCCCATTAAGAGGATGACTTCGGTATGGCAAACCGCGCGCCGCCCTTCACAAACGGTGGGCGGCCTGCTATAATCAGTACGATTGGAAAAATGGAGGTGGACGCGTGCTTCCTGAGAAGATGAATGCGGTGGTGGCGCACGACAGGGGCGATTACCGCTACGAACAGGTGGATGTGCCGCGCGCGAGCGGCGCGGAAATCATCCTGAAGGTGGAGGCCTGCGGCGTGTGCGCGGGGGACATCAAGTGTTACGAGGGCGGCGCGCGCTTCTGGGGCGGCGACGGCAATCCCGCCTATGTAGAGCCGCCGTTCATTCCCGGGCACGAGATATTGGGGCGCGTCGCGGAGGTCGGACCTATGTATAAGGGCCCGCTCAAGGTGGGCGACCGCATCGTCACGGAGCAGCTGGTGCCCTGTGGCAGCTGCCGCTATTGCCGGGAGGGAAAGTACTGGCTGTGCGACCCGCACAACGTGTACGGCTTCAAACACCACCTGAACGGCGGGTTCGCCGGGTACGTGCGGCTTCCGGAGAACGCGCGCAATTACCCGGTGCCCGAGGACATGCCCCTCGAAAAAGCCATACTGATCGAGCCCTTCGCATGCTCGATGCACGCGGTGGATCGCGCGAAGATCGAGCCGGAGGACGTGGTGGTCGTCGCGGGCGCGGGCACGCTGGGGCTGGGGATGATCGCCGCAGCGGCGCGGAAGAAGTCGAAGGCCCTCATCGCCATCGACCCGGTGGGCTGGCTCCGGGATTTGGCGCTCAAGTTGGGCGCGACCCACGCGATGGAGCCCTGGACTGGGGATGGCGTCGCGCCGCTGATCGCGGGCATGACCGAAGGCACCGGCTGCGATGTGTATATCGAGGCCAGCGGCCACCCGTCGGCGGTGGGGCAGGGGCTGCAGCTGATCAAAAGGGGCGGGCGCTTCGTGGAGTTCAGCGTATTCAGCGCCCCGGCGACGGTGGACTGGTCGCTGATTGGCGATGCGAAGGAGCTGGACATCTACGGCGTCAGCCTAAGCCCCTACTGCTTCGAGCCGGTGATCGAGGGCTTCAAGGACGGCAGCCTGCCCACGGAGGGCATCCTCACCCACGTATTGCCGCTGGGGGATTTCAAAAATGCCTTCGAAATTTCCAAGAAGCGCGAGGGACTGAAGATCGCGCTGGTGCCTGAAGCGTAGAATTGGGGGGAGTACCTTGGACAGCAAGGACGAGATCATCTTTCAGCAGCTGGAGGTCATCCAGAAGCTGACTGAAAACAACCTCCGCAGGGTCGCGGACGACCTTTGGGGCGCGCCCAGCCTTTCACCGGAGCGCCTGAAGGGCGCAGGCAAGCCGGAAGGGCCGAAGCCTGAAGCGCCGGAGGCGGATGAGCCCGCGAAGGATACCGGCAAAAAGGGCGCGCCGCCCGCTGCCGAACCGCCCACGGAGGCCGAGGCCGAGGAAAAGCCGCCGGAGGACATCGCGAAGCTGAAGGAAGAATTGGGCGGGTACATCGGGCTTGCCGGCATCAAAAAAGAGGTCTCAAACCTCATCAACATGGTGACGGTCTATAAGATGCGCAAGGCCCACGACCTGCCTACCCTGGACATGTCGCTGCACATGGTATTTTCCGGCAACCCCGGCACCGGCAAGACCATGATCGCCCGGCTGATGTCCAGGGTATACCACAGCCTCGGCATCCTGTCGAAGGGGCATCTGTTGGAGGTGGACCGCAGCGGCATGGTGGCCGGCTACGTCGGCCAGACCGCCATCAAGACCGGCGAGGCCGTCAAAAAAGCGCTGGGCGGCGTGCTCTTCATCGACGAGGCCTACGCGCTGAACGGCGGCGGCGAGAACGACTTCGGCCAGGAGGCCATCGACACGCTGCTCAAGGCGATGGAAGACCACCGCGACGACCTGGTGGTGATCGTCGCGGGCTATGACGATCTGATGGACGCGTTCATCCACTCCAACCCCGGTCTCGAGTCCCGCTTCAACCGCTACCTGCACTTCGATGACTATTCGCTGGACGAGATGATCGAGATCTTCGAAATGCAGTGCAGGAAAAACCAGTACGTGCTGGAGGAGGCCGCCCGTTCGGCGGTGCGTCAGCTGATCGACGAAGTCAACACCAATTCGATCTCCTTCGGCAACGCCCGCGGCGTGCGCAACATCTTCGAGCGGGTGCTGGTGCAGCAGGCGAACCGGCTGTCGGTCATGGAGAACCTGACGAGGGACGACCTGATGGCCATCACCATTGCCGACGTGGAGGCGCTTCGTGGCGAGCCGGAGGGCGATTTGGCGCCCGCCGAGCCTGAAACCGCGGATGCGCCCGCCGAAGCGGTGCCCGCCGAGCCTGAGACCGCGGATGCGCCCGCCGAAGCGGCGCCCGAGCCCCCGGCACAGTAGGCAGGGCGGACGCTGCGCGATAGGATTTTGAATGGGTGTGAACGGTTTGGACGATCTGACCCGGTATCTTAACGAGGGCTCCGAGGCCATCGTGCAGGACCTCATCCGGGCGACGCTTTTGAGCCCCCGGGAGAGCGTCTTTCTCGCGCGCTTCCTGATCAGCGCGCGAAAGGCCACCGCGCTCCGGGAGCGGCTGGAGGTGGAAGGCGAGCACATCCCGCCCTTTCTGATCGCCAGCATTACCCGCTCCTGCAACCTGCGCTGCGCGGGCTGTTACGACCGGGCGAGGGAATGCGCCCACGCGGCGCCCGATCTTGACGCCGAAGCGTGGCGGTCGATCTTCCGGCAGGCGGCGGCGCTGGGCGTCAGCTTTATTCTGCTTGCGGGCGGCGAGCCCATGATGCGCCCGGATGTTCTGGAAGTCGCGGCCGCCGAGCGGGACATCCTGTTCCCCGTCTTTACCAACGCGACCTTGATCGAGGGGGAGCGGCTGGCGCTCTTCGACGCGCGCCGGAACCTGATACCGGTGATCAGCATCGAGGGCGGCGGCAGCGAGACCGACGCGCGGCGGGGCGAGGGCGTGTACGCTAGGGTACTGGCCGCGATGGACGCACTCAAAAAGCGGAACATCCCATTCGGCGCGTCGATCACTGTGACAAGAGAAAACCTGCGCGAGGTCACCGCGCCGGGTTTCGTGGACGCGCTTCGTACCCGCGGCGCGCGGGCGGTGGTCTATGTGGAGTATGTTCCGGTGGACGGAACCGAAACGCTCGCCCTCGGAGAGGGAGAGCGGCAGGCGCTGGAGCAGGCGGTCAGCGATTTCCGGGCCCGGTATCCGATGCTCTTTCTGTCTTTTCCGGGGGACGAGGCCGCCCTCGGCGGCTGCCTCGCCGCGGGACGGGGTTTTTTCCACATCGCGTCGGACGGCGCGGCGGAGCCCTGCCCCTTCTCGCCCCACTCGGACATCACGCTCCGGGATCACACGCTGCGCGAGGCGCTCACATCGCCGCTGTTCTCGCGCCTCAGGGAGGGTGGGCTTCTGAACGTTCCCCGCGCGGGCGGCTGCGCGCTCGCAGGGCGGGATGAAGAGGTCGATCGAATGGCGGAGGCGGATGCCTGAAGAAAAAAGGCCGCGCCGGGCACGAAACCCGGCGCGGCCTTTCATACTCGCTGCCAATCCCCAGGCGGGCCTTATTTGTACAGCCCGTAGGTCTGCGATACTTCCTGAACGTAGAGGATGCCCTGGCCGGGCTCGTCAATCTTCATGTATTTTCGGATGGATTCGACGATGGCGCCGGTCTTATCCGCCTCCGAAAGGATCAGGACGATCTCCTTCTCCGGCTCTATGTCCATGGAGAAGAGCTTGCTGGTCTCGTGGATGCCTGAGCCCCGCGCCTTGATGATGGTGCCGCCCTTCGACCCGGCCTTGACCGCCGCGTCGATGACATCCTCGGCTTTTCCC
Source organism: Bacillota bacterium (assembly GCA_023411175.1). Classification (GTDB taxonomy): domain Bacteria; phylum Bacillota; class Clostridia; order Christensenellales; family Aristaeellaceae; genus JAEZHK01. Next base: position 23,454 of record JAEYPB010000088.1, read on the forward strand.
CTCTCCACGATGACGGTGATGGCTTGGTACATGCGCTTCGCTCCTTTGTCGTCTTTCAGGTCGGGCGTATGGCTGCAGCGGTGCATGCCGCATGCCGCGGTTACGGGCACGGTGAAGGCGATGCCGTGGTTGGGCTTTGCAAATTCAAAGTCATGGCTGAGCTTTTCGATTGCCTCAAAGGCCACGCTCCGCTCCGCGACCATCATGACGATCTCCTTGCGGATGTCGTTGAGACCCAGAAAATCCAGAAGGCGGCCGGGGACGGTGCCCCTGCCCAGGAGTGTCGTGCCGCTGCTGATCCCGTAGCCCTTGGCCTTGCGAAGGAACTTCGGCGCCGTGCCGAAGTTGACGATTGCGTAGATCAGCTCGATTGCCGCAGTGTTATTCAATCCCAATGCTTCCATTCATGCCGCTCCTTTTAGATTTAAGCTTGAACAGGAGGCCCAGAACCTGAAGGGCGATCAGCGGCGTCATCGCCACCATCGCGATCACGCCGAAGCCGTCCATCATGATGTCGGCGCTTTCAAAGGCATCCGCAGCGCCCTGGGCGAAGGCCAGGATAAACGTGGCGGTCATCGGGCCGGAGGCGACGCCGCCGGAGTCAAATGCGATGCCCACAAAGAGCTTGGGCGCGAAAAAGCTCAAGGTACAGGCTATTGTATACCCTGGGAGCAGATAATGCCATAACCTGAGTCCCGGGATCAGAATACGGACCATCGAAAGCGCCACCGAGAAGCCGACGCCGATGGCCAGCGAGATCAGAACGACCTTGCGCCGCACGTAGCCGCTGGTGACGTCTTCGATCTGGTGGGTCAGAACGTACACCGCAGGTTCCGCGAGGATCGTGACGCAGCCCAGCACAAATCCGATCCCGACGAGCGGAATCCAGCTGTCCAGCGACGCGAGCTTGGCGCCCACGACCCTGCCCACCACCATGAAGCCGCCGTTTACGCCGACCAGAAACAGAACAAGCCCGACAAACGCGAAGCACACGCCGACGATGATCCGCCGGAATGCCCTTCGGGGCAGCTTGAACGCGAAAACCTGCATTGCGACGAAGATCAGCACGATGGGGGCGAGGGCGATCAAGACCTCTTTGGAAAGGCTGCGGATGATCCCGGTGAAGGGGGCGAAGAAGGAGGCGTTTGCGGTTTCGGCGTATGCAAGGGTTGCGGTGACCGCGTCCTGCCTTGTAAAGAGGCTCACGATCATCACCGAGATGATGGCTCCGGCGGAGGCGATCGCGACCAGGCCGAAGCTGTCCTTTTCGGACGCCTTGCTGTCTTTTTTCATCTCGGAAACACCCACCGCGAGGGCGAGGATGAACGGAACGGTCAGCGCGCCGGTGGTTGCGCCGGAGGCGTCAAAGGAGATCGCGAGAAATTCCTCCGTTGTAAAAAAGGCCAGAACGAGGATTCCGAGGTAGATGATCGTCAGCATTTTATACAGCGGAAAGCCGTAAATGGTACGCCAAAGGCCCGCGGCCAGCATGACCGCGATGCCGACCGATACCACGACCACCATGTCCATCTTGGAGACGAGGCCTGCGGTCACGTCGGCCACCTGCTCGGCCAGAATGTGCAGATCCGGCTCGGCAATCGATACGAAAAAGCCGAGGAGCAGGCCGGAGACGACGACGATCCAAATTTTGTTGCTTTTTGTGATGCCCGAGCCCATTTCATTGCCGATGGGCGTAATGCCGATGTCCACGCCGAAGAGAAAAATGGACAAACCGACGGTGACGACGGCCGCGCCGAAGAGGAACCTCGCAAAGACGTAGGGCTCAAGCGGCGTCAGGGTAAAATGAAGGATCACTACGATGAGGGTGATCGGCAGGACCGAATACAGCACCTCTTTGAATTTTGATAACAGTACGTTCAATCGCATCACAGTCCTTTCATTCTATTTTGCGCGGGATAGAATTGGAAGAAACCTTGTCATCCCCCCATTTTCTGCTGGCGGGCGGCCCGCGCCTCGCTTTAGGCGTTACGCGCGGCGCCGATCGCCCAGCTGCCAAAGAATTCCAGGTTATCCGGCATGCCAAAGGCCTGCCCCTTACAATAACCGTAACATGATATCAACGGATGTGTCAAGGCAAAAGCCGTATAGATTCCGGCGCGAAAATCCCCGCAAGGCCCAGGCACGGCGGGCCTTGCGGGGATTTATCCGCGAATCAAAAACGGGACGACTTCAGGGCAGGACTCAGGCGGTTTCGATCTTTCCGACGGCGGTCAGCCCCAGCTTCTCGGCGGCGCGCTCGCGCATCTTGTACTTCTGGATCTTGCCGGCGGCGTTCATCGGGAATTCGGTGACGAAATCGATGTAGCGCGGGCACTTGTGCTTGGCGATGTGGCTCTTGCAGTATTCCTGGAGTTCCTCGGCCGTGATTCCGACGCCTTCCTTCAGGATGACCTCCGCCAGGATCTCCTCGCCGTACTGCTTGTCCGGCACGCCGATCACCTGCACATCCTTGACCGCCGGGTGGGTGTAGAGGAACTCTTCGATCTCCTTGGGGTAGATGTTCTCGCCGCCGCGGATGATCATGTCCTTGATGCGCCCGGTGATCTTGAAATTGCCGTCCGGGAGCCTTCTGGCCAGGTCGCCCGAATGCAGCCAGCCTTCGGAATCGATGACGGCGGCGGTGGCCTCCGGCATCTTGTAGTAGCCCTTCATGATGTTGTAGCCGCGGGCGCAGAACTCGCCGTCCGTGTTGTCGGGCAGATCCTCGCCGGTCTCGGGGTCGACGATCTTGCACTCCACCGCGAACATCGCGCTGCCTACCGTCGACACGCGGGTCTCCACAGAGTCGGAGGTCTTACTCATGGTGGTGGCGGGGGAGGCTTCGGTCTGGCCGTAGGTGATGCAAATTTCGGACATGTTCATCTTCTCCAGCACCTCGCGCATGACCTTGACCGGGCATGGGCTGCCCGCCATGATGCCGGTGCGCACGCGGGAGAAATCCGTCTTCCCGAAGTCCGGGTGTTCGAGCAGGGCGATGAACATCGTGGGCACGCCGTGGAAGGCGGTGATCTTCTCGCGGTTGATGCACTCGAGGGACACCCGGGGGGAGAAGTAGGGGATCGGGCTCATGGTGGTGCCGTGGGTCATCGCGGCGGTCATCGCCAGCACCATGCCGAAGCAGTGGAACATCGGCACCTGGATCATGAGGCGGTCGGCGGTGGACAGGTCCATGCAGTCGCCGATGGCCTTGCCGTTGTTGACCACGTTGTAGTGGGTCAGCATGACGCCCTTGGGGAAGCCCGTGGTGCCGGAGGTGTACTGCATGTTGCACACGTCGTGGGGCCTGAGCGACCGGGCGCGGGCGGCGACCTCCGAAACGGGCACGGCGTTGCCCATCTCAATGGCCTCGTCCCAGGTGTACGCGCCGCTCAGGTCGCATTCCACGGTGACGATGTTCCGAAGGCGCGGCAGGCGCTTGCTGACGAGCGTGCCGGGCGCGGCGGTTTCGAGCTCCGGGCAGAGCTCCCGCATGATCTCCACGTAATTGGAATCCTTATAGCCTGCGATCATCACCAGCGTGTGGGTATCGCTCTGGCGCAAAAGGTACTCCGCCTCGTGGATCTTGTAGGCGGTGTTGACCGTCACCAGCACCGCGCCGATCTTGACCGTCGCCCAGAAGGTGATGAACCACTGGGGCACGTTGGTGGCCCAGATCGCCACGTGGTCGCCCTTTTCCACGCCCATCGCGATCAGTGAGCGGGCGAAGGCGTCCACGTCGTCCCGGAACTGCCGGTAGGTGCGGGTGTAGTAGTGGGTGGTGTAGCGGAAGGCGTACTGGTCTGGGAATTCCCGCACCATGCGGTCGAGCACCTCCGGGAAGGTGGCCTCGATCAGGTGTTCCTTTCGCCAGACGTATTTGCCGGTGCCGCGGCCGTCCACCTGCAGCATGTGGCCTTCGAAGTAGGTTTGCATGTACCCGGCGAAGTGCGGGAATACGATGCCCGCGTCGGTCAGGTCCGGCGCCCAGCGCTTGACCCATTCCAGCGACACATAGCCGTCATAGCCGATGTCCTTGAGGGCGTCCAGCATGTCATAGACCGGCAGGTTGCCCTCACCCATCATGCGGTAGCGCACCTGGCCGTCCTCCACGACGGAGTCCTTGGTGTGGGTGTAGCGGATGCGCGCGCCGAGGTTTTTCACGGTGGCGGCGGGCGACTCGTTCATGTAGCGGTAGGGGTGGTGCATGTCCCACAGTGCCGCCACCGCCGAACTGGAAACCTGATCGAGGAGCGCGGCCAACCGCGCCGTATCGGCGTAGACGCCGTTGGTTTCGACGAGCAGCGTCACGCCCGCGCCCTCCGCCATCTCCGCCAGTTCTTTCAGAACGGAGGCGACGTATCCGTCGTCCACCTCGCCCGAAGGCGCGGGGTCCTGGTCGGCCAGGATGCGGATGTAGGGCGTTCCGAGCTTTTGGGCGAGATCGACGTACTGCCGGATCTCGTCCAGCACCTCGGCGCGCTTCTCCGGGTACTTCAGGCAGCATCCGGAGGAAAGGCACGGGATCTCCAGGTGCAGCGACTGCAGCTTGGCTACCGTCCTTTCGATCTGCCGCTCGGAAAACGGCGAGGCGGTCACGGCCAGGATGTTTTGGCCCAGGCCGCGGATTTCAATGCCGTCGAAGTGGAAATCCTTGGCCATCGCATAGATGTCCATCCAGCCGAATTCGGGGCAGCCCAGGGTGGAAAACGCGATCTTCATCAATACGCCTCCTGTCGAATATTCAAGCCCTGGGAAAAGAAAAACTCCGTCTTTCCCATGAAAGACGGAGGCTTGCATCCGCGGTACCACTTTCGTTACCGCCCTGGGGCGGTCGCTCTGACGCAGCCGGAAAACCCGATTGCGCATCCCTGTAACGGGGGAACCCGGCACGGCCTACTGGAAGAACGTTCAGCCTGCTGCTGGCGGGGAGAGCAGACGCGTTTCCTTCTGCCGCTTTTCAGCAACCGCGGCTCTCTGTGAGAAGGCGGGGTGCGCCATCATCCCTGCTCCTGATGCATTTATCACGGTGATGAAGTTGTGACACCTATTCTAACGGAATTTTCTCCGCATGGCAAGACGGAGGAAAGTTAAGTTTCGCCGCGGCCGACACAGGCTTATGGCGAATACGTTACATCCGCCAGACGCCCTGGTGGGTAGTGGATACCGCCACCGCGCCCGCGGCGAGGGCCTCGATGACCTCGTCCTTCTCTTCGATCAGCCCGCCCGCGATGACCGGGATGCCGGTGGATTCCTGCGCCGCGCGCAATACCCTCGGGATCAATCCCGGCATGATTTCAATAAAGTCCGGACGCCCGGTGTCGGACAGGTTTTTCAGGTTGGCGACGGATTTTGAATCGATGGCGAACACCCGCTGAACCGTCGTCAGCCCCAGCTGGTGGGCGCGGCGTAGAAGCGGGGGTCTGGTGGAAATCACGCCGTCCGGCGCGCACATGGCGCCGAGCGCATCGATTACCACGTCCCGGCTGGAAAAGCCGTCGATCAGGTCGATGTGTACGAAAACACGCTTGCCCGCGGCTTTGACGCGCGCCACTTGGGTGGCGATGGTGACCACCGACCCGATGAGCAGGAACACCACCTCGCTCTCGCAGGTGAGGGCCGCTTCCAGCCCCTCCTCCGAGTTGACGGCGGCGATGACCGGGTTGTCCCGCAGGCATTCGATGATGGTCTTCATGGACGACCTCATTTCGAGTAATTTCGGGTTCACTATACACGAAATGGACGGCCCGTGTCAATCGTGGAGCATTATGTCGGCGCATGTCCCTGAGCGTTACCGGTTCATGCCGCCTCCAGGCGTTTGCGGCGAGAATAGAACAAAACAGGAAGGAGGCCTCCGATTTGTCAGAATATTCGATGTGTCGAAGTATGCGAAAATTTATTTTGTTAGAAAAATATTGAGCGGACGGCAGGACACAATGACGCGCCCCACCGTCATGAACGGAGGGGCGCGTCTGTATCAAAAGGAACTCAGATTCTCGCTACGCCGGAATCGCGAGCGGCCTGGGCGACGGCCTTGGCCACGGAGTCGCGGACGCGCGGGTCAAACGGCGCGGGGATGATGTACTCCGGGTTCAGATCCTTGGCCTCGATGAGTCCCGCCAGCGCGTAGGCCGCGGCCAGCTTCATCTCGTCGTTGATGTCCGACGCGCGCACGTCGAAGGTGCCGCGGAACACGCCCGGGAAGGCCAGGACGTTGTTGATCTGGTTCGGGAAGTCGCTGCGGCCCGTGGCGATGACGGCCGCGCCGCCCGCCTTGGCCTCGTCGGGAAAGATTTCCGGTGTCGGGTTGGCGCAGGCGAAGACGATTGCGTCTTTCGCCATGCTGGCGACCATTTCGGTGGTGACCATCTTGGGGGCGGACACGCCGATGAACACGTCCGCATCGACCAGCGCGTCGGCCAGCGTACCCTTGACCATGCCGCGGTTGGTGACGAGCGCCATTTCGTCCTTGATGGCGTTCATGCCCTCGGTGCGGCCTTCGTAGATGACGCCCTTGCGGTCGCAGAGGATGACGTTCTGGAAACTGTCGGACAGGAGGAGCTTGGTGATCGAGATGGCCGCGGCGCCCGCGCCGTTGATGACCACCTTGACGTCCTCCTTCTTCTTGCCGACCACGCGCAGCGCGTTGACGAGGCCGGCCAGCGTGACGATGGCGGTACCGTGCTGGTCGTCATGGAAGATCGGAATGTCGCACTTTTCCTTCAGCCTCTTTTCAATTTCGAAGCAGCGGGGCGCGGAGATGTCCTCCAGGTTGATGCCGCCAAAGGAGCCGGAGAGCAGGTACACGGTGTTGACGATCTCGTCCACGTCCTTGGACTTGATGCAGAGCGGGAACGCGTCCACGTCGCCGAAGGCCTTGAACAGCACGCACTTGCCCTCCATGACCGGCATGCCGGCCTCGGGGCCGATGTCGCCCAGGCCCAGAACGGCGGTGCCGTCGGTGATGACGGCGCACATGTTCCAACGGCGGGTCAGCTCGTAGCTCTTATCCACATCCTTCTGGATCTCCAGGCAGGGCTGCGCGACGCCGGGGGTGTAGGCCAGGGACAGGTCCTGCTTCGAAGCGGTGGGGACGCGGGTGACGACTTCGATTTTGCCCTTCCATTCGCCGTGAAGGCGCAGGGACTCCGTTGCGTAATCCATCGTTGTTCACCTCATTTGATTATTTGGCTCTACTTCTCAAAGGAGAACTTGTAGGAGAGACCCAGCTTGTCGCGGATGGTGATGATCTCCTTCTGCACGGGCTCGGAGATCGGCACACCCTTGTCCTTGCGCTCGAGCCAAACGAGGTATTCCTTCTCGCCGGCGGTGTAGATGCGCTCTTCACCGGGGGCCTTGACGGAGGCGCGCAGCTCGCGGAGGATGTCGCCGCAGGTCTTCTTGAAGGATTCGAGACCCATGAACGCCTCGGGGTCGATCACGAGGAACCAGTGGCCCAGGTGGTAGGGCATCTTCTTGCCGTTTTCGTCGATGCCGTTGAGCGCCTTCAGGAAGTTACCGGCCTGCAGCGCGGCGGACAGCACTTCCACCACCGTCGCGTAGCCGTAGCCCTTGTAACCGGCCAGTTCTTCGCCGATGCCGCCCAGCGGGGCCAGCGCGGCGTTTCCGGTGTTCAGGTCCTTCAGGATCTGCTTTGAGTCGGTCTGCGCGTTGCCGTCGCGGCCGATGACCATGCCGGCGGGGGTGTCCTTGCCAACGCGGGCGTAGTACTCAATCTTGCCGCGCTGGGTGATGGAGGTTGCGCAGTCCAGCATGAAGGGGAACTCCTCATCCGTCGGGAAGCCCACGGTGAGGGGATTGGTGCCCAGCATGTTCTCGACGCCGAAGGTCGGCGCGATGGAGGGGCGGGCGTTGGTGCCGGTCATGCCGATCATGCCGGCCTTGGTCGCCATCGTCGTCCAGTAGCCGGCGATGCCGTAGTGGGTGGAGTTGCGGACCGCGATCATCGAAAGGCCGTACTTCTTCGCCTTTTCGATGGCCATTTCCATGGCCTTGTGGCTGGCCACCATGCCCATGCCGTCGTTCGCGTCAAGAACGGCGGTGGTGGCGGTTTCCTTCAGGATGTCGATTTTGGTGATGGGGTTCTGGATGCCGTCCACGATGCGGTCGATGTAGATGGGCTTGAAGCGGTTGCAGCCGTGGCTCTCAATGCCGCGGCGGTCGCTCTCCAGCAGCACGTCCGCGCAGATGGCGGCGTCGGCTTCCGGCACGCCGTAGCCCTTGAAAGCGTCGATCAGAAAGCTGTTCATCAGGTCCCAGGACACGTAGGGTCTGGTTTCCATAAAAATGTCCTCCTTCAATCATCCGTTTGATCACAGAGAAAAAGACGGTCGGCAACGAAACTTGTCGTCGCATCCCGTCTCAAAATCTCTGGAAGCAAACCAGCAATCTATGGAAAGTATATACGATGCATTCGGGACTGTCAATGACAATTTCGTAAACTCCCTATAAAGCATGGGCGAATGCGCGCGCCCTACCCGGTGCGGTGGTTTGCCCGCCGAGTGCGCGCCTTATTATGCGCTCAACTGAGAGGTGCAATGCGGGCAGCGCGTGGCAGCCTGGTCGATCTCGCTCAGGCAGTAGGGACACTTGCGCGGCGCGGGCTTCTCTGCGACCGGTTCCGGCTTCCTAAGCCTGTTGATGAGCTTGACGAACAGGAAGATGCACACCGCCATCAGGAAAAAGTCGATCACCGACTGGATGAACAGGCCATAATTGAGGGAGGCCGCGCCTTCGCCCTCGCCGAACTTGACCGCAAGCGTCGAAAAGTCCATCTTGCCGGTGATCAGCGAGAGGATCGGCGTGAAGATGTCCGCGACCAGCGAGGTCACTATCTTGCCGAACGCCGCGCCAATCATGACGCCGACCGCCAAATCTACCACATTGCCTTTAAACGCAAATTCCTTGAATTCCTTCCACATGGCGAACGCCCCCCTGCTTTTGTATCCTTTATTATTATACCAGAAAATAGTGGAAAAATAAACGCAGCACACCGATTTTTCGGACGAAGGCCGCAGGCGCGCGTCTGCGAAAGAGTGGAAACTTTCACCATCTTTGGGCTGTTCCGCGCGCGCGGTCTGTGATACCATACACATACGGGAAGAAAGCGCCTTTTCAAACCGGGGCTGCTTCTCGAAAGCGACGGAAGACGGAGGGAAACCATGCTTGACGCGCTCGCCCGAATCACCAGGGCGCTGAACGAATCCGGCAGCACCTGGGCTGTCGGCGCCTCGCTGCTGCTGCGCCAGTACGCGCTGACGGACCACCCGAACGACATCGACATCATCGTCCGAACAGAGCACGCCGAAGCCGCGGCGCTTCTGTTGGGTGGAATGGGCAATGCCGTGCCCGCCGAACAGTCGGCGCTGTTTGACACGAGGATCTTTCGGAAATTTCACGTCGGGGGTGTCGGCGTGGACCTGATGGCGGGGTTTCGAATACGCCACCCGGAGGGCATCTATGAATACGACTTCAGCGAGGCGTCGGTATCCGAGCGCCGGATGATCGAAGGCGAAGCGGTTCCCTTCGCCGCCCTCGAGGACTGGTTTGTGCTCTACCTGCTCATGCCGGAAAAGGCGGACAAGGCCGCGCGGATCGAGGCGCATCTTCTGAAGCACGGTGCCCGGACGGTCTTTCTGGAACGCGCGCTGTCGGGCTGCCTGCCGGAAGCGGTGCGCCGCCGGATCGAGGTGCTGCGCCTGAACGAAGCTTCTGAGTAACGCTCTGGCCTGCATCGCCGTGGCCGCCGGGAGATAATGAGGGATTTCGAGCGCGGAAAACGGATGTTGCAATAAGCTGGGGCACCGATATTTGACCGTTGCGGTTGAAAGAGAGATGATTTTTGCAACCTGAGCATTTTTCGCCTGCAAAATGTTAAAAGACGGGGTTTTATCCAAATCGACTTGACACAGGGGCGGCAAATCCGGTATAGTGCCGGTAAGTTCATGCGGCGTCCTCCTGCTGACAGATGGATGCGGGGGCCTCGCTGATGGATTAGAAGCCTGAGGGTGGGCCTTCGCAAGAAGTTCTCCGCCCTTTTTCATTTGCACGAAGGTGTGCATTCGAGCGCAATGTTGCGCCGGATGCGCATTTTTGTTTATTCGGGGAGAGGGAGTGTGGGGTATGTTCTCATCTGTTGACACCATCTGGGTACTGCTGGCGACGGCGCTGGTATTCTTCATGCAGGCGGGGTTCGCCATGGTGGAGACCGGTTTTACCCGGGCAAAGAATGCCGGCAATATCATCATGAAGAACCTGATGGACTTCGCGCTGGGTTCCCTGGTGTTCTGGGCGCTGGGCTTCGGTCTGATGCAGGGCGCGACCATCGGCGGCTGGATCGGGATGCCGGACTTCTTCATCCGGGGCAATTACGGCCCCGGCACGATCCCCACGTCGACGTTTGTAATCTTCCAAACGGTCTTCGCGGCGACGGCGGCGACGATCGTCTCCGGCTCTATGGCGGAGCGCACCAAATTCATCAGCTACTGCATCTATTCGGTGGTCATCACGGCGCTGATCTACCCGGTCTCCGGCCACTGGATCTGGGGCGGCGGCTGGCTGGCGCAGCTCGGCTTCCATGATTTTGCCGGCTCCACCGCGGTGCACATGGTAGGCGGCGTGGCGGCGCTGATCGGCGCAAAGATTCTCGGGCCCCGGATCGGCAAGTATGGCTCGGACGGCAAGCCCAAAGCGATCCTCGGCCACAGCGTCACACTGGGCGCGCTGGGCGTGTTCATCCTGTGGTTCGGCTGGTTCGGCTTCAACCCGGGCTCCACGCTGGGCGCCACCGGCGACGGAATTTTGACCTCGATGGGCGACATCTTCATGACCACCAACCTGGCGGCGGCCGCGGGCGCGACCGTGGCGATGATCGTCACCTGGGTTCGCTACAAGAAGCCCGACGTATCGGTGACGCTGAACGGCGCGCTGGGCGGTCTGGTTGCGATCACGGCGGGCTGCGACGCGGTCTCCCCGTGGGGTGCGGCCATCATTGGCGCGGTCGCGGGCGTTCTGATCGTTGTGGCGATCGAGCTTCTGGACAAGAAGTTCAAGATCGACGACCCGGTGGGCGCGGTACCGGTGCATGGCGTGTGCGGCGCGGCGGGCACGCTGATGGTGGGCCTGTTCGCGGTGGACGGCGGCCTGTTCTACGGCGGCGGGCTGAGGCTCTTCGGCGTGCAGCTTCTGGGTGTGGTCTCTGTCATGCTCTGGGTGGGCGTCACGATGTTCATCCTGTTTAAGGTCATCAAGGGCACCATCGGCCTGCGCGTGTCGGCCGCGGAAGAAATTGCTGGCCTCGACTCCGAAGAGCACGGCCTCGCCAGCGCCTATGCCGACTTCATGCCGGTCGTGATCAGCTCCGACGGCATTGCGGCGCCTGTCGCCTCCGAGTCCGTGCCGGTCAGCCAGGCGGTGCCGGTGGTGCACAAAAAGGCCGAAGCGCCTTCCTCGGACGTAAAGATGACCAAGGTGGACATCATCACCAATCCGCATCGATTTGAAGTGCTGAAGGATGCGCTGGGCAAGATCGGCATCACCGGCATCACCGTTACGAACGTGATGGGCTGTGGCATGCAGAAGGGCGGCACGGAGTTCTACCGCGGCGTTCCGGTGGACATCAACCTCTTGCCGAAGATCCGACTTGAGATCGTCGTGTGCAAGGTGCCGGTGGCCCTCGTTGTGGAAACCGCAAAGAAGGCGCTCTACACCGGGAAGATCGGCGATGGTAAGATCTTCGTCTACGATGTTGAGAACGTCATCAAGGTCCGCACCGGCGAAGAAGGCTACGCCGCCCTTCAGGACGATTAGGCGTCAGAGAGTTTCGCGGCGGATTCGAGAGGAACGGCAGCGGGCGCATTGACAAAATGCGCGGGATGCGGTATAATGCCTGCAACTTTATAGGGAACAAACCGGTTGGGCAGGCGACTGCTTCAAGACGCTGAGCTTAATGGGTGGGAGGCTCCTTTGAGGGTTTTCTGCCCATTTTTGTCGCGTCGCCGCTTTGAGCCATGCGCAGGCATGGTTGCCATTTTGGTAAGGCTCAATCGGAAGGAAGGGAGGAAGAAGAGATGGTATTCGCGGAGAGCATAAAGGTTGCGTTATTTGTAATGTGCTTGGTGTTCGCGCTCCTGGCGTCGATCTACGCGCTGATCAAGCTGACCTCGCTGGTTGTGGGTCGGTATTTCGGCGAAAAAAAGGCCTGAAAAACTGCGGCGCCCGCCGCCTGGGAGGATTTCCATGTTTGCACAAGCGCTTGAGAAAATTTGGACCGGATCCGGCTTTGCCGCGCTGACCTGGGGGCACGCGCTGATGATTCTGATCGCGTGCGTACTGGTATATCTCGCGATCGGCAAAAAATTTGAACCCTTGCTGCTGTTGCCGATTTCCTTTGGCATGCTTCTGGCCAACCTGCCGCTGGCGAACCTGATGGGTTCGCCGGTGGGCTCCGAACCCGGCGGCCTTCTATATTATCTGTACCAGGGCGTTAAACTGGGCATCTACCCGTCCCTGATCTTCCTGGGCATCGGCGCGATGACCGATTTCGGCCCGCTACTCGCCCGCCCGTCCAGCCTCTTCATGGGCGCGGGCGCGCAGTTCGGCATCGTCATCGCGTTCATCATCGCAAACCTTCTGGGCATCTTCACCCCCAAGGAAGCGGCGTCCATCGCCATTATCGGCGGCGCGGACGGCCCCACCGCCATCTACCTGACCACGCGGCTCGCGCCGCAGATCCTGCCGGCGGTCGCAATCGCGGCCTACTCCTACATGGCGCTGATCCCGATGATCCAGCCGCCGATCATGCGCCTTCTGACCACGAAGAAGGAACGCGAGATCGTCATGACTCAGATGCGCGAAGTCTCGAAGCTCGAGAAGATCTGCTTCCCCGTCGTGGTGACGGTGTTCTGCGTGCTGCTGCTGCCCTCCGTCGCGCCGCTGATCGGCATGCTGATGCTGGGCAACCTGTTTAAGGAGTCCGGCGTCGCGGAACGACTGTCCTCGACAGCCCAGAACGCGCTGATCAACATCGTCACGATTTTCCTTGGCGTGACCGTCGGCGCCACGGCGAAGGCCGAAACTTTCCTGACGCCCCAGACGATCGGGATCATCTTTCTGGGCCTGATGGCCTTCATGTTCAGCACCGTTGGCGGGCTCCTTCTGGGCAAGCTCATGTGCTGGATGTCGGGCGGAAAAATTAACCCGCTGATCGGCTCGGCCGGCGTTTCGGCGGTGCCGATGGCGGCGCGAGTCTCACAGATCGAAGGCCAGAAAGCCAAACCCGGCAACTACCTCTTGATGTTCGCGATGGGCCCCAATGTAGCGGGCGTGATCGGTTCGGCCATCGCCGCCGGCGTGCTGCTGTCCCTTTTCGGCTAAGGTTACTGCGTTCTGAAAAGCCCCCGCGCTGCGGGGGCTCAAAGCATCAAAAAACCCGGCGGGTTTTTTGATGCGAAGGAAGAACCCTGCGTGCGCCTGAAATCCCCTGGAATTTCCGGGCGGCGCACTGACCAAAGGTGCGGATAGCGCCAAAAAATGCGCACTGGTGGCGCTATTCCGTGCCCGGCGTACACGCCGTCGGGCACGATTGAAGCCCACGGAGGACTTTGTTGATGGTCTGAGCCCCCGCGTTGCGGGGGCTTTTTGTGCGCCTATTCGTGATCTATTCATCGGCGGGGGAGGGTTCAGCCCTTTTCCTTTTTCTTTTGCCGGAAGCGGCGCATCTTGACGAGATTTGCGCAAGTTCCGTCGCAGCAGCGCTTGGTCCGGCTCCGCGTTTCGTCGTAAAAAATCCACCGGCAGCCGGGGTTTTCGCACACGCGGATTCTGCCTGTCTCCATATCCGCCAATTCGATGAACGACGCTGCAACCTCCGCCATGACCCAGTTCCAGTCCTTTTGAAAGGGCTGAAAGCGTGTTTCATACCGCCCGTCACGGAGGCAAACCCTTCGTACGCCGGGGCACGACGCGAGGGTTTTTTCAAGCTCCGCCGCTGTCGTGGCGGAAAGGCGCTCTTGCGCCATAAGTTCCCGCAGCGCGCCGGACAGGAAGGCGCGGTACCGGATCAGCGCCTCCGTTATATCCGGGCTGGGCGGAGAAGGATGCTTAAGCTGCCACTTTTCCAGAAAACCCTTTAAAAGCGCCGGGTCCGTGAGCACATCGCGGAAATGATAATGCGTGACGAACCATTCGGTATTGATGTAGTCCAAGGCGAGAAAATCCATCGCAAAGCCCCCGTCCATCTATTGACAGCGCATGTGTTTGGTGCTATCCTCATTATAACACAGTAACGGTCAAAAATATTATAGAAGGATACGGTGCGGGAGGCGGAGCGGATGGAGACATTGGGCGGCAGGCTTCTGGAGGCGCTGAACGGGAACGGTTATCGCGGGCGCATCATTTCCCTTGAAAGGCTGCGTGAGCTCCAGGCGGAGATTGAGCGGCTTCGCGAGGACGGCCTGATCGACAGGGCTTTCTTCGAATCGACATACGCATGGCTTGAGTACAATGCCGTCGGCCGGTTGCCGGACGCTCGGTCCGTCATCATCGCTGCGATGCCGCAGCGTACGTTTAATCTCTCGTTTCTCTGGAAGGGAGAAACAAGATTGGTCACGCTGCCGCCGACCTACGCCTTCTACGATGCGGATCAGCGGGCGCAGGCGCTGATCGAGGAAGTGCTGCGGCCGGAAGGGCGCACCGTGGCGATGATTCAGCCGCCCCTCAAGCTCTTGGCCGTTCGGAGTGGGCTGAGTCTGTACGGGCGGAACAACCTGACCTATGTGGATGGGATGGGCAGCTTCAACCGCCTGGTGGCCTGGGTTTCTGATCTCGAAGCGGAGGCGGACTCCTGGCAGGAGGCGCGGCGGATGCCCGAGTGCGATCACTGCCGGCGATGCCTGGACGCATGCCCGACCGGGTGCATCCTCTCCGAGCGTCGTCTGGTCAACGCCGAAACCTGCCTGACCAACCTGAACGAATCCGATACACCCTTTCCATCGTGGGTGGACGGCTCGTGGCACAACGCGCTGGTGGGCTGCATGGCCTGTCAATCTGTCTGCCCGAAAAACAAGCCGTTCCTGCAGCCGGAAACCTGGCCGGACAGCTTTGATGAGGATGAAACGGCCCTTCTTCTCTCGGAACCTGCGGTGGAAGGACTTCCGCGCAAGACGTGGGAATCGCTTCGAAACCTCAGCATGCTGGGCTACTACAAGGCAGGCGTGATTCAGCGGAACCTGAAAATCCTACTGGAGCGCGCATAGGAAGGCCGCCGCGCAGAAGTAAGCCGCCATTTTTTAATTTGCTTCGTCGCCAAGGAACCGCTAGAATCCGTGTCCAAACAAGAAAAGGCCCGGAATCCAATGATTCCGGGCCTTTTCACGTGGCAGGGGCAGAAGGACTCGAACCCTCAACAAAGGTTTTGGAGACCCACGTGTTACCATTACACCATGCCCCTACGACCAGCAGGTGTAATTATACCGGGTATCACGGGGCGTGTCAAGGGGAATTTTGCGTTTTTGTGCCAGTTCTCCGATGGTTTCCGGTTCGCCGCGACGGACGGCGGCGATCAGCGCACGCTCCTCGACGGTACCGAGGAGGTTCAGCGCGCCGTCGTAGACGGCGACGCGGTGCATCCGCCGTGCGCCGAGGCGGCGAAGTACGTCGGCGCACCGCACGGATTCGTCGGCGGCGATCCATCGCACAGGGAGCGTGCCCTCGGCCTTGAGCTCGTCCCGCCGGGAGAGGAGGCTCATTATTTCCGCGCCTTCGGCCGCGCGCTTTTCCGCCGGGCCGCTGAGGATGAGGTACAATGCGCAGAGCACGATGGTCATGTTGACACTGCGGGCGGCGATGAACTGCCAGAGAGCGAGGGCGAGCAGCAGAGCGCCCAGTATGCCGCCCAGCGCGACGCCAAGACGCAGCGACTTTGCCGAGCCGCTCTTTTTGCCCAGCGCCGCCGCCAACACCCGCCCCCCGTCCAGCGGAAGCGCGGGAATCAGGTTGAACGCCGCCAGCATCAGGTTGACGCGCACCCATTCGCCCGCTGCGCGGGGAGGCACTACGCCCCCATAGGCAAGGGCCGCGGCCACCGTCATCGTGAGAAGGCTGGCCACCGGCCCGGCCAGCGCCACCAGCGCCACCTGCCCGGACCGATAGCCCCAAAGGCCGTCGATGCGCAGCGCGCCGCCGAACGGGGTCAGCACGAGCTCGCGGACCCGGACGCCCACCGCGCCCGCGGCCAGCGCGTGGGCCGACTCGTGGATCAGAACCGATGCGGCAACCGTGAGGAGCGCGGACCCCAGCCCGCTGATCGCCATGAGCGGCGGCAGCAGGATCAGCGTCCAATGCAGTCGCACCGGGATGGCGTAAAATTTCGTCACGAACCCAAACGGCTGGTGGGATCCTGCGGTTGGCCGTCCTTGCGCAGCTCGAAGTAAAGGCGCGCGTCCTCCGCGTCCGATGTGACGCCGATCTGGTCCCCGGCCTTGACCGTCTGCCCCACCTTGACGATGGACTGCGCCACATAGGCGTAGACGGTCTGCTCGCCGTTTTCATGGTCGATCAAGAGCGTCCATGCGCCGTCGGCGTTCTGGGTTGCGGCGGCCACCTGCCCGGCGAGCGCCGAGCGCACCGGCTGGGTTCCGCCGGTCTGGTACAGGAGCCAGGGCTGATTTGCGTCGTAGGCGTGGAAGAGCTGCCCGTTCACCGGCTTTGTCATGTCGCCCGCGCCCATGTTCCAGAAGACCAGCGCGGCATCGGGCACGAGATCCCGCACAAAGTGCAGCTTGCCCAGGGACTCGTCCAGGTCGATCCGCATGGAGATCGCGCTCCGGACGCTGGCGACGGTCTTCTCGGTCCAGGGCTGGTTGAGGTTCGAAAGCGCCAGGAGCGTCAGGAGCAGCGAGCAGGCCACGGCGGCGTTGCGGAGCAGCTTCTCCCCGGGGGTTCTGCGCGCGCCTTCCGGGCGCTGCGCCCTCGGAGAGCGGGTTTTCTTCGCGGCGGGGTGCGGCAGCACGCGCCAGCGGATGGTTTTCTTAGGCTCGGAAGCAGGCTTTTGTTCCGGGATGATGGACGTGTGGATGGTCACGCGGCTGCGCGGTTCCGGCATAATAAATCCCTCCAGTCGGGACAATATATGTCCGCGCCGGAGGGGGTTATGAGGGACGAAGTTCCGCTTGTCAGCGATCGAGCGCCACCGCGTGGTGGGGGATGAGAAGGTCTTCCAGCATGCGCCGCGTACGGCTCTGGCAGGTGAAGAGAAGCGCCTGCCTGCCTTCGGCGAAGTCCGCGATCACCCGGAGCATGCGCGCCGCGCGCTCGTCGTCCAGCTGGGCCAGGCTGTCGTCCAGAATCACCGGGCACGGTTTTTCGCCCATCAGAAATTCGATCAGCCCCAACCGGAGCGCGAGGTAGATGGCGTCGGCGGTGCCGCCGGAGAGCCGGTCGGGCGACACGGTCTGCCCGGAAGCCTCGGCGCGTACGATGAGGTCCGTATCGATGTACAGCCGCGCGTAGCGGCCGGAGGTGACCTGTCCGGAGACCTCCGCGATGGCGCGGCCCAGCGCGGGGGAGAGTTTTTTGCGCATCGCCGCGGCGGCCTCCTCGATGCGCGCCTTCGCAAGGTCGATGGCCTCCGCCCTTCGAGTCAGCGCGTCCATTTTCTCCTGGCTCAGCGCGATCTCTCCGTCGATGTCCGGGAGGGTGCGGCAGCCGTTCTCGATGGCCTCCCGCTCGGCGGCGTGGCGGTTCATTTCGATCTTCTTTTTTAGAATTTCGCCGGCACGCTGCTCGATCATATGTGCCAGCGCGCCCGCGTCGCGGACTGGTTCCTGCTCCGGCGAAGCGCCGCTTGTCAGCGCGTCGTAATCGTCGCCGCCCAGGCATTCGGCCAACAGCCGCCGCTCGCCCTCCAGCGTCCGGACAAGCGCCCCTCGGTCGCGCAGCTGTTTGAGGCGGGCGTTCAGCGCCTCCGGTGCGCCGCCTGCATCCGCGTCCAGCCCCGCCGCCGTCAGAATGCGGCGGATGGCCTCAGCCTGCCCGTCGCGCCGCGCCGCGGCGTTATCTGCCTGCCGGGCAAGCGCGTCGCGCCGGGCGGAGAGAGCGCGCGCTTCCGCCAGCGCGGCATCGTACCGCGCGACCGCCCTTCGGTAGTCCTCGAGCGAATCCATTCCGGCGCGCTCGAGCAGCGCGGAGAACTCTCCCGTCGCCTCCTCCAGCGCACTTTCCGCGCCCCGCAAAGCGTGGCGCGCAGCGTCCAGCGCCTGCTCGGCGCAGGCGCGTTCCTCCAGCGCCGACAGCACGGCGTCAAACTGCGCCGGCGACGACGCGCCGAGAGATTTCAGGATGTCCGCCTTTTCGCCAGCTGTCTTTTTGCTGCGCAGGTTCTTTGCGACGCCCAGTGCGATGAGAAGCGCGGCGGGCGCGGCCAGCGCGAACGCCGTCGGATGGAGGAAGCCGAGGAGCGCCGACAGAAGGAGGATCGCCCCTGCCGCGACCATCCAGCGGTCGGGTTTTTCCTGCGGCAGGGCGTCAAAGCGCGCGATCAGCATGCGGGCGCGCTGCGCGTCCACGGCAGGTTCCGGCGGAAGCGATCCGAGGATCTCGCTCACGGCCTCGTCCCGGGCCTTGAGGTCGCTCTCGAGGAGCGTCATGCGGGCGTCGCTGCGCTCCAGCGCGCCGGAAAGGGCGCGCGCTTCCTCGGTAAGGCCTGAATGTTCGATCTGCGCCCGCGCGGCGGCGATTTCGCCGTCCAGATCAGAAAGATCCTTGAAGAGGGACTCCGCCTGCCGCGCCAGCGTTTGGGCGCTCCGGGCGTCTTCGATCGCCTGCTCCAGCGCCTCCTCGTGCAGGCTGCCGTCCTCAGGCATCGCGCGAAGCGCCGCTTCCAAACGGCCAATCTCTTCTTTATATGCGCGGGCGGTCTCGGCGCGCTTCCAGCGGGCGTGGCGCTTTGCGCCTTCGAGCGCCATTTCGTCTTCGCGCTGGGCGGCTTCAAGCGCCTCGATCTCTTTTTTCAGCGCCAGCTCCCGCCGGGCGTCCTCGGCGGCCTCGCCGCGCCGTTTTTCGGACTCCTGGCGCTCGGACAAAAGCGCCGTCAGCTTTTTTTGCTGTTCGCCCAGCGGCGTGCCGCTGCGCCTGGGGGTGCCCAGCTCCGCCCGGCGCGCGTCCAGCCATTTCGCCGCACCGGAGGCGCTGAGCCCGCCCGTGCCGGTCTCGCTGAGGGCGTCGATCCGGTCGGAGAGTTCCGCACCCAGCGCGTCGTCCGACCGCACCGCCTGCTGCCGCACGTACAGCGTACCCTCAAAGGCCGTCTGGCTGATGCCGAGGAAGTACAGCCCCGGCTCGCGGATGCGCAGCGCCTGGTTGTAGTCCATGCGCTCGCTTTCATCCGAGCGGGTGGCGGCGTCCAGAAGTTTTACCTCGTCCTTCAGGAAGTTGCGTTCGAGGCGATAGGCGCGCCCCTCGTGGAGAAACTCCATCGCGCCCAGGTACCTGCCGGGGTTGTCCCAGGGCAGGTAGCGATCGTATTCGGGGGCGTAGATGCGACGCTTGACGTCGCGCTTGAAAAAACCGTACAGCATGCCGCTGATGAAGGCGGCCAGCGTGGTCTTTCCCGCCTCGTTCGGCGCTTCGATCAGGTTGATGCCGGGCTGAAGGGGTATGACCGCGTTCTGAAACCGGCCGAAGGCACCGGGTTCCAGCGTTTTCAGGATCATGCCCTGCGGCCCCCTTCCATCAGCGCGGTCAGCGCGTATTCCAGCGCCAGGCGCTCTTTCCCGGTCATCGCTTCCTCCGGGCCGAACGCGGCGATGACCTGGCCGGCGAGGTCGTCCCGGTGCTCGGCGGCGAGGGTTTCGAGGTCGTAGGCCGGGAGTGTCTCATCGATCAGGTAAGTCTGCCGCCCGGCGGTGCGCAGCCGCTCGGCCAGCGCCTCGGTGTCGGGCCGCGCTCCGGCGGGGTGGCTGCCAGTGAGCGTGATGGAGACCAGGCTGTCCCTGGGGAGCGGTTCAAGGGCCTCGAGGATGCGCGCCTCCGCGCCCCCGTTCTGGGCGGAGAGCTCGACCGAACGGCTCTCGTAGGTCGGCAACGGCAGCGGAACGAACTCCGCTGTCGGGCCGTCCGTTTCTACGACGACAAAGCCGCGAGGGCCGGTTTCGTTGCGATCCATGCCCAGAATCGAACCGGAATAGCGGATGCCCGGCGCGAGCTCCAAGGGCTGATGCACGTGGCCCAGCGCGCAGTAATCAAACCTGCGCAGAAAATTCATCCGCGCAGGGAGGTAGTCGCTCTCCGGGCTGATGGCGTCACAGTGGAGGAGCAGGATGTTGCGCTTTGCGCCGAGATCCAGCGGCGCTTCCTCGAGGGGATTGTGTCGCACCACCGCCTCCGGAAAGGAGAACGCGTGCAGCGCAGTATCCTCATTCAGCATGATCCGGCTGTAGCCCGCGGGCAGCAAATGGAGCTTGTCGCAGTTCAGCCGACCGTAGGGGCTGAGCGCGTCCAGCGGGTCGTGGTTGCCGGAGACGGCGTACATTTTCGCCGTTTTGAGACCGGACAGGATGTCCCGAAGCGTTCGGAGGTCCGCCGGGCGGATCTCGGCGGACTCGATCAGATCGCCGGCGCAGAGGATCGCGTCCACAGCGTTTTCGTTCGCGTAATCGACCAGAAGCCGGAGCGCCGCTTCCAGCGCCCGTCTCCGCGCGGCGGCGGCCTCCGGGCCGAACCGGGACGAGGAAAAGCGCCTGCCGAAGTGCGCGTCGGCCATGTGCATTAGTCGCATGCCTTCTCCTCCGTGGTAGTTTTTCTTTACATTTCGACAGCGTAACGCCGCTTTCCTGCCGCCGGGCGTAAAGCTTTCGCGCCGCCAAACGCTTGTGCAGTGCGACTAAAAAGCTCTGGCACAGCGTACTCTCAGCGCTCATGAGCGGCTCACCAACGGAAGATACTCAGTCCGTACCGCTCGTTAAAGGTACTCCGGGCTCCACTGCCCTGGCAATAATAACCGTTCTTGGGGCAGCCCCTTTCGGTGGCTGCCCCAAGAACGCTGAAAGGTGTGATGTTATAGGCTATCTTGTGATTTTGAGCTTGACTTTCGCGGACAGCCTATTCGCCGTCGTGACGCGAATCTCCACGTACCCAGGCTTCTTCGCCGCCAACAGGCCCTTTTTGTCGATGGTTGCGAGCCTCGTGTTGTAGGACTTCCAGGTCAGCGCCCGCATGGATCCGTTCAGTTCCACAAGCGGCGGGATAAGCCGCAGCTTTTCTCCAACCCTTAATGTCCCGGGCAGGTTCAGCTTGATATAGGATGGGTAGGTCAGCACGGTTACGCTGCATGTGGCGGTCTTGCCGAGGTCGGTGGTGGCGCGTATGACCGCGGTGCCGTCAGCATGCGCCGTGACGACGCCGTTTTGATCGACGCTGGCGACGGACGGATTATCGCTTGACCATGTCATGGACAGGTAGCCGGTCTTCGCGGGAGAGGCGGTGACGGCGAGCTTCGCAGTCGCGTTGCCGTTTGTGAAGAGCGTCATCGACTTCCTTATGGAGATGGAAGACGCTGGTTTTACGACTTTAAGCACCAATGAGCCGCTCTTCTTGCTGCCGTCTTTGGCGGCCGCTGTGATCCGGACTGTGCCGCCGGTCTTCCCCATGACCAGGCCCGACTGGTTCACGGTGGCGATTTTTGTTGAGTTGGAGGTCCACTTCAGCGCGGCATCGGCGGTGTTCGGCAACACGGTCGGCGTGACTTGCGCAGTCTTCCGGACGTAGATGGCCCTGACCGGCGCGGCGAGCGATATGCTCCCCACGGGGTGGGTCACGCGGACCTGCCGGGTGGTATACACGCCGTTGTGGGCGGTGGCGGTGATGGCTGCGGTGCCGAGAGAGACGCCGTATACGTTGCCCAGGCCGTCCACGGTGGCGACGGATGGATTGCTGCTGGACCATTCAAGCTTCCGGTAGGTAGCGCTGCTCGGGCTGACGGAGGCCTTCAGCTTCCGGGACTTGCCCTCAAAGATCGTGAAGCCGGGGTCCATTTTGACCGAGGAGGCCGGCACGATCACGCGCAGCTTAAACGCCTTCGTAATCGGGGCGGTGGTGCTGGTGTTGCGCGCGGAGATGGTGAGCGTGCAGGTGCCGGCCTTCAGGCCTTTCACAAGGCCCTGCTTCGTGACGCTCAGGGTCTTCGAATTGCTGGACTTGTACGCAAAGCTCGCGCCGACGGCCGCCGGGTCGGTCCTGGGCGACAGTTGGAGCGTACCCTTCAGGTTTAGTTCATAGGCGCCGTTTACCAGCGGCAGATCCTTCGGCAGGTTCGGGTCGATGGATAAGATCTTGTTGGAAACGGTGACGATGCAACTTGCGCCCTTGCTGTTGGGCGTTATTGCCCAGATGGCCGTGGTACCGTCACGCAAGCCGGTCACGACACCGTTGGAGACGGTGGCAACCGACGGGTTGCCGCTGGACCAGGAGATGGTTTTAAAACTCGCGTCCGCGGGCAGCACCGTCGCGGTCAGCGTAGCCGTCTCGCCCTGCTTGAGCTTGACGCCCTTCGGGCTCTGGTCTATCGATACTGAGTCCACGTCCCGGTACACCGTTACCGTATAGCTGGCGGACAGGCCGCTGCCGTCGACGGTGGAAGCGGTAATGACCGAGGAGCCCTTGGCGACGCCCTGCACGATGCCGATTTCTGTGACCGTTGCGACAGCGGGATTGCTGCTGGACCATTCAAAACCCGGATAGGGTGTGTTTGCTGGGGATAGAACGACGGAGTGCAGTATATCTTGCCCGATCGCCACGGACGCGCTCGCGCTTTCAAACCGGATGTCCGTGAGTGTCGAATACGGCAGGACCTCATTATAACTCGTACAACTGATGTCCGCGCCTTGGGCGTACATGTAGCAGGTCGTGCTGGCGGTATCCACACGGCCCTTCGCATCGGTCACGGTCGCGATGGCGGTGTATTCCGCGGCGGGCACGGGGCCCATCTGGAAGGCGACGCTTCCGCTGTGATTAAGAGCGGTGCGCATGCCGTGCAGCGGCACGCCGTTTTGATTCAGCGTGATGTCGATGTCGTAAGGCGGTGATCCGTGCTGCGCGCCGACCGTTAGGTAGATCCCCGTTGGGGATGTTTCAACGTGCATGTCGTAGGCGAACGCCCGGAGCCTGGAAGCGGTGGACGAGACGACGACCTCGCACGTCGCCTTAACGCCGCTTTTGGCCGTGGCGGTAATGGTCGTCCGGCCCGGATTCCAGCCGGTGACCGTGCCGTTCTCCACCGTGGCGGTATGCGGGTTGCTGGATGACCAGACGAGCGTCTTGTCCGTCGCGTTCGCGGGGAGAATCGTGGTTTTCAGCTGGATTTTCCCGCCGTAGTAGAGCGGCACGCCCAGAGCCTCGATGGCGACCGAGGCCACGGGAATCGACGTATCCACGGTGATCGCGCAACTGGCGGACTTTCCGGTGCCGTCCTTTGCGGTGGCGGTGATGGTGGCGGTTCCGTCGCCCTTGGCGGTGACCACGCCGCCGTTCACGGTGGCGACCGCGGCGTTACTGGTGGACCAGATAACGCTTCTGTCGCTCGCGTCGGCAGGCAGCACGGCCTCCTGCAACGTGACGGTCTGGCCGATGCTGGTCAGTTTCGCGCTTCCCTGGTTCAGCGTTATGGAGGTTACCGGCCTGATCGCCGTCACCTTGCAGCTGGCGGAAAGGCCACTGCCGTCGGTGGCATAGGCGGTAATCACCGACGTACCTTCCGCGATGGCGGAAGCGACGCCGGTATCCGAAACCGTCACGGCGGCGGGATTGCTGCTAAACCACTCGAAATTCGGGCGGGTCGCGCCCCCCGGCGCGCCCCCCCGCGAGGCTGGTAGTGTT
>JAEYPB010000019.1 GCA_023411175.1 Bacillota bacterium
CAAAAAACCGCTGGGTCGGAAGCGCTCAGTTCTTCCTCTACGACGTGATCAAGATCACGGTGCTTCTTTGCCTCCTGATCTTCCTCATCAGTTACATTCAGAGCTATTTCCCGCCGGAACGGAGCAAGAAGATTCTGGGCCGGTTTCGCGGAATCTGGGCGAACTGCATCGCGGCGCTCCTGGGCACGGTGACGCCGTTCTGTTCCTGCTCGTCCATCCCGCTTTTTATCGGCTTCACCTCGGCGGGCCTGCCGCTTGGCGTCACATTCTCTTTTCTGATCTCCTCGCCGATGGTGGACCTCGGCTCGCTGCTTCTCCTGATGAGCATTTTCGGTGCGAAGGTCGCGCTTCTTTATGTCGTGATTGGGCTCGTGATCGCCGTGGTCGGCGGTTCGCTGATCGAAAAACTCCACATGGAGAAGTACGTTGAGCGTTTCATCATGGCGGCGGGCAGCGTGGATATCGAATCTCCGGACCTCACCAGGCGGGATCGGCTCCGCTACGCGAAGGAACAGACGCTCGCCACCTTCAAGAAGGTGTTCCCGTACATCCTGATCGGCGTCGGCATTGGCGCGGCGATTCACAACTGGATACCTGAAGAATGGGTCGCGGCGGTGCTTGGAAATGGCAACCCTATCGGCGTGGTGCTGGCGACGGTGATCGGCATCCCGATGTACGCGGACATCTTCGGCACCATCCCCATCGCGGAGGCGCTGCTCGGGAAAGGCGCGCTGCTCGGCACGGTGCTCTCGTTCATGATGGCGGTCACGACGCTGTCGCTGCCGTCGATCATCATGCTGCGCAAGGCGGTGAAGCCGAAGCTTCTGGCTCTGTTCATCGCAATCTGCACAGTCGGGATCATCCTCGTCGGATATCTCTTCAACATGGCACAGCGATTCATTCTGTAGGAGGCGCTCATATGGCAAAGACATGGTATCCAGTGATCGATTATGCGAGCTGTATTGAATGCGGGACCTGCATCGCAAAATGCCCGCACGACGTCTATGATGAAACGAAAGCACCGACGCCGGTTGTGAAAAAACCGGGCGAATGCGTCGACCACTGCCACGGCTGCGGCAACCGTTGCCCGGTCGGCGCGATCACCTACGTTGGCGATGACACAGGTTGGGTGCCCCCTAATGGAAAGCAAGAAGCCGTATCGGGCGCCAACTCCTATGGGTGCTGCGAAACGCCCGATAACCAAGTCGTTGTCGAATACCTTTATCTCGATTTGAACACGTGCGACCGCTGCATCGGGACGGATAGCGCGCTTGACGAAGTCATGATGGTGTTGACGCCGGCTTTGAGGCTCGCCGGGTTCGATGTCGAGTACAAAAAGGTCGAGATGGCGACGGCGGATATCGCGGGGCAATACCGCTTCCTTTCGTCGCCGACAATTCGTGTCAACGGGTGGGATATCTGCGAAAGCGTGACGGAAAGCCGCTGCGGGTGTTGCGGCGAAATCAGCGGAACAGATGTAGACTGCCGTGTGTTTGAGTACGGCGGACAATCCTACGAAGTACCGCCCAAGGAAATGCTGGCAAGGTCGGTTCTAAGAGCCGTGTTTGGGAATGAAGGCGGATGCGCTTGCGGGGAATACGTGCTGCCGGAGAATCTTAAGGCCTTCTTCGAGGGGAAAGGCCGCAAATCCTGCTCGTGCGGAGGGAACTGCTGCTGATCGGAGTGGAAGACGGCTCGAACGATTTACACTCTCTTTACACCGGTCGTGGGGAAGCCCGCGACTATACTCAAGGATCATTATAGGAGAATTATATAGGAGGGTATCATCATGGCACTGTTTGGAAGGAAAACGACAAAGGGTGAATCGTCCTGTTGCTGCGGCGGAAACTGCGATGCCGAGCGCATGGCGAAGGCGGAGTCCGCCAAGTCGGAAGGCGCATCCGTCAAGGTATTGGGCAGCGGTTGCGCGAAGTGCAATCAGCTGGAGGCCGCGACGAAGGCGGCGCTCGAACAGCTCGGCATGGATATGGCGATCGACCACGTGACCGACTTCGCCGAGATCGCTTCTTACGGCGTGATGTCCACGCCCGCGCTGGTGGTGGACGGCAAGGTCGTGTCCTATGGGAAGGTGCTCAACCCCGAGGAGGTCGCCGCGATTCTCCGGAAGGTCAGGGGATGACCGGGATGAAAGCGCACATCGACAGGCGGAAGTGCGCCTCTGACAAGCGCATCTGCAAACCGCTCAAGGAATGCCCGGCCGGGGCGATCCAATGGACAGAGGATGAGGATGAACCGCTTGGCTCCCGAACCGAGATCGATCCGGAGAAGTGCACCGGGTGCGGAATCTGCGTGTCGTTATGCTGCGGCAACTGCATTGAGTTGAGGTGACAAATATGGCAGGCAAGGAAAGTGGCATTGGCTTTTTCGAGAAGTATCTGTCGGTTTGGGTCATCCTTTGCATGGCGATCGGGGTGCTCATCGGGCAATTCCTGCCGGGGATTCCCGCTTTTCTCGGTCAATTTGAATACGCCAACGTGTCAATCCCCATCGCGATCCTCATCTGGCTGATGATCTACCCGATGATGCTCAAGGTGGATTTCCAGAGCATCCGAAACGTCGGGAAGAACCCAAAGGGATTGTTCGTGACGTGGATCACAAACTGGCTGATCAAGCCGTTCACCATGTTCGGCATCGCGTGGTTCTTCTTTTACGTGGTCTTCAAGGCGCTGATTCCCGCCGACCTCGCCCGCGACTATCTGGCGGGCGCCGTGCTGCTCGGCGCGGCGCCCTGTACCGCGATGGTGTTCGTATGGAGCCACTTGACCAAAGGAAATCCCGCTTATACGGTGGTTCAGGTGGCGACGAACGACCTCATCATCCTGGTCGCGTTCACGCCGATCGTAGCATTCCTCCTGGGCGTGGGCGGCGTCCACATTCCCTGGGACACGCTGCTCCTGTCGGTGGTGCTGTTCGTGGTCATCCCGCTGGCGGGCGGCGTGATCACCCGGACGCAAATGATCCGCCGAAAGGGCGAGGGCCACTTTAACGATGTGTTCCTCCCCAAATGGAACAACGTGACCGTCGCGGGGCTTCTTCTGACCCTCGTCATCATCTTCTCGTTCCAGGGCAAGGTGATTCTGCAAAACCCGCTGCACATCCTCCTGATCGCGATTCCGTTGACGATCCAGACGTTTTTGATCTTCTTTATCGCGTACCTCGCGAGCAAGGCGCTGAAGCTCAAGCACGACGTCGCCGCACCGGCAGGCATGATCGGCGCTTCGAACTTCTTCGAATTGTCCGTGGCCGTCGCGATTGCGCTGTTTGGCGCGCAGAGCCCGGTGGCGCTCGCCACCATCGTTGGCGTGCTGGTGGAGGTCCCGGTCATGCTGACGCTG
Organism: Bacillota bacterium; assembly: GCA_023411175.1. Lineage (GTDB taxonomy): Bacteria > Bacillota > Clostridia > Christensenellales > Aristaeellaceae > JAEZHK01. The sequence continues at coordinate 3,357 of JAEYPB010000019.1, forward strand.
GTCAGGATCGCCAACAACACAAGAGGCTGGTTCGAACGAGGGAGGATATGATATGAAGATCATCGTCATCGGAGCGGTCGCCGCAGGCACCTCCGCCGCCGCCAAGGCGCGGCGAAACAGCGAAGACGCCGAAATTGTGATGTATGAGAAGGATCGCTTCATCTCCTACTCCGGCTGCGGCATGCCCTATCATATCGGTGGCGTCGTCGAAAATGCGGAGGAGTTGACCCCTCGGGACCCCGCATTCTTCAAGAGCAAGTACAACGTAGACATCCTGACGCGGCACGAAGTGCTCGCCCTCTCGCCAAGCAATAAGTGCGTTACGGTGAAGAACCTCGAAACTGGCGAGGTTTTCGAGGACCATTACGACAAGCTGGTGATCGCGACCGGCGCGCGGGCGTCTGTCCCGCCAATCAAAGGTGCGGATGGGGCGCACGTCTTCACCCTGCGCTCGATTGGCGACATGCTTCGCATCAAGGCGTTTATCCGCGAAAACCGTCCAAAATCCGCGGCCATCATCGGCACGGGCTTCATCGGGCTTGAGATGTGCGAGAACCTGAAGGCGCTCGGCATTGAGGTCTCGCTCATTGAGAAGCTTCCTCAGGTCACACCGGGCCTCGACGCAGACATGGCGGCGTACGCGCAAGATCACATTGAAAAAAGCGGCGTGCCCGTCCTGACGAACGCATCCGTTTCGGAAATTACGGACGCAGGTGTGTCGTTGGCGGATGGCCGGGAAATTCCGGCGGACATGGTGCTGGTTTCCGCAGGCATTCGCCCAAACACCGAACTGGCTGCGGCGGCGGGCATTGCGCTGGGCGCGTCCGGGGCAATCCGGGTTGACGCCGGAATGCGAACCAACATCCCGGACATCTACGCCTGCGGCGACTGCATCGAGCACTTCCACCTGGTCACGGGAAAGCCGGTCTGGCGGCCGCTTGGTTCCACCGCCAACAAGACCGGAAGGATTGCCGGCGACAGCGTGACCGGAGGCGATTTGGAATTCCGAGGCGTGCTCGGGACGGGCATCTTCCGCGTCTTCGATCTGACCGTGGCGCAGACCGGCCTATCTGAAAGGGAAGCGCGGGCGCTGGGTTTCGATGTGGCCGTCTGCCACAACATCAAGCCGGATAAGCCGGAATACATGCACGGCCGCGAGATGGTCATCAAGGGCATCGCGGACAACAAGACCGGACGGCTGCTCGGCGCGCAGATCGTAGGCTTCGATGGCGTCGACAAGCGCCTCGACGTGTTCGTGACGGCGATTTCCTTCGGGGCGAAGGCGGAGGACCTCGTTCACCTCGATCTCGCTTATGCCCCGCCCTACGCCACCACGAAGGACCCCGTCATGTACACCGGCATGATTTTGGACAATGCCATCCGCCGAGGCCGACCGCTTATGACGCCGGAGGCACTCGACCGCCTGACCGCCTCCGGGGAGAAGTACCAGCTGATCGACGCCCGCAGCGCGGCGCAGTATGAGAAGCGCCATATTGAAACGGCCGTGAGCATCCCCCACGCCGAGCTTCGGAATGCCGTCAGCGGGCTGGACAAGGAGGCCGTCACCATAACCTACTGCAACAAGGGTACGACCGGCAACGCCGCGCAGAACATCCTGCTCGGCAAGGGGTTTCGGCGCGTGTACAACCTGTCCGGGGGAGAAAAGCATTTCAGCGCAACCAAAGGCAGGCGGTGAACGAGCGAAAGCGCGTCCGCCCTGCTTCATTTCGCTTCCTGCCGCGGCATCCGTAAACCGCGCGATCGGTATGCCAACCGAAAGCCGGCGGGCATATCTTCTTGGGTTTATTTGCTCATGGCCTTCAGCGCGCCGGCGATCATCGCGTCCACCGACAGCCCATAGGCGTCAAGCAGTTCGGCGGCATGCCCGCTCCTGGGATATTCGTCGCGCAGGCCCAGCCGGATTACGCGGCAGGGGTGATCCTGGCAGGCTATCTCACAGATGGCGCTGGACATGCCGCCGTAAAAGTTGTGATCCTCGATGGCGACGGCGCAGTTCGTGCGCTTCAGGATTTCCGCGACGCCCTTTGAATCGATGGGCTTTGCGGTAGATACGTCCGCAAGAATGCCGTATACACCCTTTTCCTTGAGCCGCTCCAGCGCCTCCAGCGCCCTGTTCATAATGAAGCCGGTGGCGAAGATCGCCACATCGCTTCCGTATTCCTTCACGACGCGAAGCTTCCCAATCTGAAACGGCGCATCCTCTTCGAAAACTTCCGGTTCCCGGCCGCTGCCCAGTCGCAGATAGACCGGGCCGTCATAGGCCATCATGGCCTTCGCCGCCTGATAGGCCTGCCCTGCGTCCGCCGGGGTCAGGATGGCTACGCCCGGCATGGCGCGCAGAATGCCCACATCCTCATAAAACTGGTGCGTCACGCCCTCGCGCTCGCCGCCCAGCATGCCGCCGTTCAGGCCGATCAATTTGACGTTCAGCCCCGGGTAGGCGACGAAGGTGCGGATCATCTCGCAGGCGCGCATGGTCAGAAACCCCGCGTAGCTGACCACCACCGGCGTCAAGCCCGCCGTGGCGAGCCCGGCGGCGATATCCACGGAAGCCTGCTCCGCGATGCCGATTTCCAGAAAGCGGTCCGGAAAGCGGTCTCGGAAGGGCAGAAGCCTTCCGGCCAGCATCGCGTCGGGCGATACCACCACGATGCGCCTGTCCACTTCCGCAAGCTCCAAAAGGGCGCGCACCGCAGCCTCCCGCGTACTTTTTACGCCCATGCCGAACCCTCCATTCCCAGCGCCGCCCGGGCATGCCGCACTTCCTCCTCCGTGGGGGTGCGCTTGTGCCATGTGTTGTCGTTCTCCATGTACGGGATGTTTTTGCCCTTCACCGTGCGGCAGACGATCATCGAAGGGCGGCGCTTCTCGGCCTTTGCGGAGCGCACCGCTTCGCGGATGGAATCAATGTCATGGCCGTCGATCGTCTGTACGTGCCAGTGGAAGGCCTCCCACTTTTCAGCGACCGGGTAGAGTGAGCTGAGTTCGGTAACCTTGCCACCGGACTGGTTGTTGTTGCAGTCCGCAAAGGCGATGAGGTTTCCGGCCTCGTGGTGGGCGGCGGGCATCGCAGCCTCCCAGATGACGCCCTCCTGCATCTCGCCGTCTCCGACGATCACGTAGGTGAAGCTATCGAAGCCCTGCATCCTGCACCCAAGCGCCATGCCGAGCCCGATGGCGATACCGTTGCCCAGCGAGCCGGACACCGTGTCCACGCCGGGGGTCTTGTGCATGTCGGGATGCCCTTGCAGGATGCCGTGAAGGGTGCGCAGTTTGGGCAGCTCCTCCATCGGGAAAAAGCCCCTTCGCGCCAGCGCGGCATACAAAACCGGGCAGGCGTGGCCTTTCGAGAGCACAAGGCGGTCGCGTCCCGGCCACCGGGGGGCTTTGGGATCGACGCGCATCTCATCAAAATACATTACGGCCATGATGTCCGCGATGGACATCGAGGGGCCGGGATGCCCGTCGCCGGACAAATGAATCATCTCCACCACATCCAGCCGCAGCCGGTCCGCCATGCGGGCGAGTTCGCCGGTCGTCATCTGACACGTTCACCTGCCTATGTTGATTGGGCGCAGCCCCGCCCGCGGGCGGCAGCGCTCAGCCTTCCGCGAGGGCGTCGGTTGCGGCGCGGACGGCGCGCACCCCGAAGCGGATGCTGGAATACACCGGAAGGCCCAGTGCCCCGGAGACGGCTTCTTCTGCGTAGGCCATCGAGCCCTGCGCGAAAAGGAGCACATCCACCTGACCGAGTACCTTCCGCCCGGTTTCGATCAGCTTCTGCTTGAATGTCTCCTGATCGGCGCCGAATACGCCCTCGGCCAGCGCGTCCACCAGCGCCACATGAACCCCTTCCTGCCTGGCACAGGCTTCCAGCAGGCGCTTGGTGGGCTCCAGCGTGGTGCTCAGCGTCGCCACCACGCCAATGCGGCGGGCATTCCGCACCGCGGAACGCGCCATGTCTTCGTCGATGCGCACCAGCGGAATTCCCGTCAGCGCGTAGAGGGGCTGCGCCGCCGCGGCCACATCCCCCACCGAAGAGCACACGTTCAATAGCACATTCGCGCCGTCCCGAACCGCGGCTTCGTACATGTCCATGAGGTCGCGGGCGCACTTGTGGGTCACTCTTCCGCTGTCTCTGGTCATTTGCAGAATCTCCGGGTTCTGGTAGTTCAGGATTTCGACGCCCGCTTCGCCGCCGAACGCTTCGGCCAGGCTGGCATCCACCATCCGGGTCAATTCCGGCGTGGTGCTGGTATAGACGACGCCGATTTTCACAGGCGATTCCTCCCGACGTCCGGCCGCAGCCGGGTTGTTTTTCTCTCCGCCATGGGGACGCACACGGCGATAGACCGCATGGTCCCCGGTCATTCAAAGAGCCAGCCGCAGCGCGCGGCCACCCGATCAAACCAGGCCTCGTTGTCCGCCTCCCGGCAGGTGATCTCCAGCGAGACGATCAGGTCTTCGCCTTCGTACATCCCGCGAATCTGACGGTACATGCGTTCAAAGTCTTCGTAGGTGAAGCACGCCCCTTCGCAGTCGAAATCAACGTGTTTGTCGCCGTAGAGCGGGTGGGCGGGGTCGTCCATCACACAGTTGCACAGGTGGATGTGGTTGCACCAGCGCTTCGCGGCACGCAGCGAATCCATGACGGACTCGCCCTCCTCGCGGATGTGCGCCACGTCCATCGCCAGCGCATGATTCCCGGTCCTGCCGCGAATCCGCTCCGCCAATTCGACCACCCGGTCGGTGGGCCCCAGAAGCTGCATGGACTGCACCCGGCTGTCTCCGGGCTCCAACTCGATCATGAGCGGGAAGCCCTGCGCTTCGATATGACGCGCCGCGTCCGCCACCGATCGGACGTAGCTTTCGCAGCACGCGTCGATGCGCGCCGGAGCGTCCGGTATGAAGCCGCTGTTGATCATGATGCGGCGGGCGCCCGCCGCACCCGCGCGGTCGATGCATCCTTTCAGAACCTCCACCGACCGCAGCCGCTCCGCCTCGTCCGCGGCACACAGCGAATGGCCCGCCGCTTTGAGCGGCAGCACCGCGATAAACACCGATTCGAAGCCCAATTCACCGAGAACCCGTGCGATGCGCGCGTCGTCGCCGGGGACCGTGTAGTATTCCACCATCGTAAAGGGATGCCGCGCCTTCAGCCAGCGGAGCGTGCGCTCCAGCGCGTCCACGCTCTTCACCGTCTCAGGAAACAGCGAAGTCAGGCACAGGGATCGGGTGACGCCGCTCATCTTAAGCCCTCCAGCGCGGCACGGCGCTCCGCGATGCGGCGATTGGCGCTCGCCCAGCCCTCGACAAAGTTCGAACGGAACAGGCGTACCGGGCCGTACTGCTCGTATTCGTCCGGCGCAAGCGCGCCCTTTTCGTAGGCCCTTCTGAAGTCGGGGATTTTTTCGCACAGCGCGTCCAGAACATCCGGCGAGGCGGGGCGGTGAAAATGCTCAACGACCGGCGGATCGAGCTCCAAAAGCTTGTCCGCCGCACCCCGGTAATTGATCGTGACCGAGCCCCTGGCGCCGACCATTTCGGTAAAGTGGTGCAGCCCGCGCGCGCCGCCGCTGCAAAGGCCGATGGCGTAGCCGCCGCCGCGCAAAAGCGCGTCGATCTTCTTGGCCACCAGTACGCCGCCCTGCCACATGTAGTCGGCGGGTATGTCGATCGCGTCCCGCGCCACCACACGTCCGATATATTCGTCAAAAATGCCGGGGATATGGGCCAGGTACATCACCGGAGGATTCTCCATCTCCTCGACTGCCTCCTGATACAGGCGCGCGCAGTCCATCGCCTGCGCCACCGACATGACCTCGGTTGCGAGCAGCGGCCTGCCTTCCCTGAGAAGGATGCGCATCGCCGCAAAGCCCGCGGGAATGGCGGGGATCTTTGCCATGATGTTCGGGGATGCGGCGCAGTGGCTTCTCGCCGCGGAGAGGATGGTGTCCAAATCCTCGTGGAGCGGGTCGGCCTGTATGGTCACGTAGCCGAGCCGCCCGTGGGACGATTGATAAAGCGGCAGGAACCGCTCCGCCACCTTTTGAACGAGCGCGCACTGGAGTCTGGCCTGGGCCCGATTGTCGTCCGGTTCACCCTTCAGAATCCCGTCCAGCAAGCGATAGGCCAATGCCTTGCCCTCCGGGTGCGTGAGCATCTTCTCCGGGTACGCGGGGTTCTGGGTGCAGCCCGTCGCGCCGATGGTCAGCGCGATGTCCGCTTCGTCAGTGGTAACGTTGTTGATCCAAAGGGAAGTAGGCGTCATCCTGCCCACGCGATGAAAGTAGCCGTCTGGGTTCATCATGCTCCTCCTCCCCGCCGTGCGCCGCATGGCAATCGTTCGGCCCGCTCACATTCATTATCCTACGTATGACATAGGATGTCAACGGCGTACGCAAAAAATCTGTAGTATCTATAATGCATCACGGAATATAATCGCAGGTTGCACAGTTTATGAGGATCGGCTTGATACGCACCGCGACCTGCAGGGACGCGGCCACACCGCGGAAGCCCCATCGCGACAGTTCCAGCGGCGAAATGCTGATTTGACACAAATTCGCTTAAACCGATGTCAAAGTTGTGGTAAAATGGTTTCATGCGGAAACGGAGGACAATTATGCTGAAGTGCGAACACCTGACCAAAAAATACATCACCACCACCGCGGTTAACGATCTTTCCCTGGAAATCCCCAGGGGGCGCGTGTACGCGCTGCTCGGCCCCAACGGCAGCGGCAAGACCACCTTCATGAAGATGGTAGCGGGGCTGGTCAAGCCCTCGTCGGGTTCGCTCGCCTTTGAGGGCGAGCCCATCGGCGTAGCGAGCAAGGCCCGCGTCGCCTACATGCCCACCGAGGGCTACTTCTTCGGCTACATGAACGGCGCGGACGTGGGCGCCTACTACCGCGACTTCTTTCCCGACTTTGACCGCGCGCGCTACCAGGAGATGCTGGAGCGGATGCAGCTGCCCGAGAAGACCCGCGTGCGGCAGCTGTCCAGCGGTATGATGGCCAAGCTCAAGCTGGCGGCGACGCTCGCCCGGAACAGCGAGCTCATCATGCTGGACGAGCCGCTCAACGGCATCGACATCATCGCCCGGGACCAGGTGATCGAGGCCATCAAGGAGCGCATTTCCCCCGAGCGCACGTTCCTTTTGTCCAGCCATCTGGTGGACGAACTCGAGCGCATCGTGGACTACGCCGTGTTCATGAAGTCCGGCACCAGCGTGCTGGAAGGCAACGCGGACGGCCTTCGGGAGGCGCACGGAAAGGGTCTTGTGGACCTGTACAAAGAGATCTATGCGTGAGGTAAAGACATGTTCAATCTGATTAAATACGAATACCGCAGAAACCTTTCGATGATCGTGGCGATGCTGGGCGCGCTTATGCTGCTGCAGGGCTTTTTCTTGTTCGCCATCTTCAAAAAGGATGTGGATCTGGTGATCCCGGCGGCATCGCTGATGGTGTTCGCCGCGTCCATGTGCGTACTGGGCATGCTGGTCTACAGCGTCGCGCTGTATTCGCGGGAGCTGAACGCCAAGACCAGCTATCTGACCTTCATGACGCCCAACACCCCGGCCAAGATCCTGGGCTCGAAGCTCCTGGCGGCGCTCCTTCTGGGCCTTGTCTTCGCGCTGATCCTCTCCGCCCTCGCCGCATGGGACTTTGCGCTCCTCACCAAGACCTTCCCGGAGATCGAGCTGAGCCGGGTCATCGTGGAGGAGCTCCTCCGGAACATGGCCACCACCGATCTTGCCACCATCCTCACCACCATTGCGGCGATGGGCGTCGGCTTTCTGATCAACTTCTTCACCTTCGTGGTGGTGGCTTACCTTGCCATCACGCTAAGCGCCACGGTTCTCCAGAACGCAAAGCTCAAAAAGCTGGTCAGCTTCGTGTTCTTCGTCGCCATCATGGCGCTTCTGCAGTGGGGCGTATCGCTTCTTCCAACGGATTACAGCGGCGCCGACCTAACGCAGGCGCTCCTCTCCGCGTGGCCGCAATACGCCGTGTACCTGGTTGTCATCGTCGCCTCCTTTGCGCTGAGCGCGTGGCTCCTGGAGAAAAAGGTCAGCCTGTAGCGCGGGGAGGGTGTTCAATGAAACCGTGGAAGCCCATGCTCGCGGCGCTTGCCTGTTTTGTGATCTGGGGGTTTTCTTTTCTCGCGTCCAAGGTCGGGCAGATGGCGGCGTCGCCCCTCGTGATCCTGATGTACCGGTTTGACATCGCCTTCGCCGCGATGGCCGCCATCGGGCTTGCCCGCGGCTGGAAGCGAAAAAAAGGCCAGGATTTCAGGCGCACGCAGGATTTCCCCCTTGCACCAGAAAAGCCGCTGGGGTGTTCGATGCTACGAGGTCGGGATCTCCGGCCGCTTATTGTGCTCGGGCTTTGCGAGCCGGTGATCTACTTTCTCGGCGAGCAGTATGGCCTCATGTACACCAATTCCGCTTTCACCGGCGTGATGATCGCCGTCATCCCCATCGTGACGCTTCTTTTGACGGCGATATTTCTGAAGGAGCGGCCCACGCGGCCCCAGTGGCTTTTTTGCCTCATCTCCATCGCGGGCGTCGCGGCCATCACGCTGATGGCGGGGGGCAGCGGCCAGATCAGACCGGAGGGCATCTTGCTCCTCGTCATGGCGGTGGTCGCGGGCTCGGTCTACAGCGTCATCAGCCGGGGCATATCGGGCGAATTCTCCGCCTTTGAGCGCAGCTTCGCCATGCAGCTGATGGGCGCGGTGTTCTTTACCCTGCTGGCGCTGATCGAAAACCGCGGCGATTTATCGAAATTGACGGCGCCCCTTGCGTCCCCCGACTTTGTGTTTGCCGCGCTGTACCTGAGCCTGGGCGCGTCGCTGACGGGATATCTTCTCTTCAACTATGCGGTGTCCCACGCGCCGATGGCGAAGATCGTCTCCCTCAGCAACCTCACCACCGTCTTGTCGGTCTTGGCGGGGGTAGTGCTCTTGGGCGAGCCCTTCTCCCCCGGCTCCGCCGTCGCTCTACTCGTGATCCTCGCCGGCATCTGGGGCGTGCAGCGCACCGGCCCCGCCGCACCTGCCTGAGCCGTCACGCCGACGCCTTTACGCCCTCTCTTGAAGGGGGCGTTTTGTTTGGGCAAGCGCGAAACAAAACCGCCCGGCAGGTCACATACAGGGCGAGGGCGGACAGCGCCCAACCCAGCGGGTTGACCGCGCAGATCGCAAGAAAGCCGAACTTCGCGGCCCCGAAGACGGCGGCGGCCAGCCGCACGATCAGGTCGTAGACCGAGGCGATCACCGCTTTTCCGGGCTTGCCGATGCCTTGCAGCACGTTTTTCAGGATCGACACCGTCATCTGCAGCGGCGCGGCCAGCGCGCACCACAGCATGTACTGCCCCGCAAGGCCGGTAATCCCTTCCGGCGTGCCACCGATCAGGAGCGGGACGAGAAACCCCCTGCCCGCCACCACGGCGAGCGCACAGGGCGTCAGGACGAGCGAGAGCAGGAGGACGAGCTGCAGCGCCCCGGAACGTATCCTGTCTGGTCGGTCCGCGCCGCAGTTCTGGCCGCTGAAGACCTCCGCGACGCCGCCCAACATCAATCCCGGCATCAGCGCCACCGAGAGCAGCCTGTCGCCCGCCGCCACCGCGGCCACCGCCATGCTGCCCTGCGTATTGATCGCGTACTGAAACGCGGTCGCGCCTGCGGAGGCCATGAAATTTGTCAGCGCGATGGGCGCGCCCAGCGAAAGGAGCTTCCGCGCGATCTCCTTGCGCACGCCGAAGGGCATCAGGCGCGCGATGCCCGGATGCGCGCGCAGCACGCGCCTGAGAAAAAGCGCGCAGGCCGCGCCGTGGGACAAGACCGACGCCAGCGCCGCGCCGGCGACGTCGAGTCGCAATACCGCGACGAGGAGGACGTCCAGCCCCAGGTGCAGCGCCGTCGCCAGGATCAGGAACCGAAAGGGCGTGCGCGTGTCGCCGCCGGCCCGCATGATACCGGACAGCGTCATGAAAACAAGTGGAATCGGCATGCCCAGAAGCTCTATGCGCAGGTAGGTAAGCGCGCGGGGCGCGATGTCGACCGGCGTGCCGGCAAGGGCGATCAACCTGTCCGCAAACAGCGCGCCGGGGACGGCGATGAGGAGCGCCATCGCCGAGGTCATCAGAAGCGCCGCGCAGGCGAAGCGGTCCAGGGCCTCCCGGTCGCCCGCGCCCACCGCCAGCGCGATGGGGATCAGAAAGCCGTTGGCAAAGCCCATCAGAAAGCCGGTGGCCAGAAACGCCACCGGAGCGGCTGCCGCAATGCCCGCAAACGCGGCGACGCCCGCCGCACGGGCGACGATGAGCCCGTCTACGAAGCCCGAAAGCTGCATCAAGACGCTCCCCGCGATCAGCGGCGCGGAAAAGGCCAGCATCTTCTTGACCGGGCTACCTGTCGTCATGTCGATCCCCATGCGCATCACCTCCCTCCATCGTATCCGCATTCGCGCCCGGAAAGACCGCCCCTCCGCTTTACAAGAAACGGCGTTCATACTATAATGGAACCAGCCGCCGCCATCCGGCGGCCCAGTATATCCAGAGTATCCGGTTTTCGGAGGCAAGGAGGCACGCATATGGACGAGCGGAAGAAAAACGGCGCATACAACGAGGACTATGACGGGCTGGTCTGCTCCGCGGAGTTCGCGGCAGGCTGTGCCGATCCGCAGGAAGGCACGCCGCCCAAGCTCGCGGCCGGAGCACCCATCCCTACGGTGCGCGACCGGTCTCAACCGGTGAAGGCCGCGGCGGAGGACGAGCCGCCCCTGCCCGTATCCACCCACAACGCTACCGAGGAGCCCGAGGCGGGCTTCCCTGAGATCGCCTGTTCCGCGGAATTTCCCGAGGGCTGCGTAGACCCAACGGGGGGCGAAGCCCACCCTTAGTGCCGGGAAAAGCAGCCCTCCCGGCTTCGCATCCGCGGCTGCGCTCCCAAAGCGGCAACCATCATACACGGGCGGCCGTGCGATCATGAATTAATCCGGAGGTGACGACATGCTGTACCATTCTTTGGGCAAAACCGGCCTCAACGTATCCGCCGTCGTATTCGGCGGCATCATCAACATGGACGAATCCCAGGCGCAGGCCGACGATTACGTGGCCCAGGCCATCGACGCGGGCGTCAACTACTTCGACGTCGCGCCCACCTACGGCGACGCGGAGGATCGGCTGGGCCCCGCGCTGGCTCCCTATCGCAAAGATGTGTTCCTCGCCTGCAAAACCGACCAGCGCGGCGCGAAAGGCGCGCGCGAAAAGCTGGAGGATTCGCTGCGGAAGCTCAAGACGGACCACTTTGACGTCTACCAACTGCACGCGCTGACCACGGACGAGGATCTGGACCGAGCTTTCGGCCCCGACGGCGCGATGGAAGTGGTGCTCAAGGCGAAGCGCGACGGCATCATCCGAAACATCGGCTTCTCCGCCCACAGCGAGGACGTGGCGCTTCGGGCGCTTTCGATGTTCGACTTTGACACGGTGCTCTTCCCGCTCAACTGGGCGCTGGGCATCAACCGGGGCTGGGGTGACCGCATCTCGGAAACGGTGAAGAAAAAGGGCATCGGCCTTCTGGGCATGAAAGCGCTGGTTCGCCGCAACTGGCGGGAGGGCGAAGCGCGCCCCTACCCCAAGTCCTGGTGCCAGCCCATCTGGGGCGACGAGGCGCTGGGCGTGGCCGCGATGAAATATGCGGTTCTGAAAGGCGCCCACACGCTGGTGCCGCCGGGCAACTTCGAGCACTTCTCCTTCATGCTGGACCATGCGGACGCCTGCTACACGAAAGCCCTGACCGACGAAGAGTGGGCGATGCTGCGCCGCGAGGCCAAGGAAGCCGAAAAAGAACTGATCTTCTGAGCACCCCGGTTACGGGCGTGCATCAAGGCCGGAAGTTGACGCTTCCGGCCTTTCGCATTGTACATAACCGACCGTTCCGGCCTTTCGAAACAAAAATGCGGACGGCCTAAACCGTCCGCATTTCTTGAAAGCTGTGTTTATGTTAGCCCTGGATCGCTTTGAGCACAACAGCCTGCATCTCGGAGACGGTGACGCTGGCGACGCTGGCGAGATCCGCGTCGGCGGCCTTGCCATCCTCGGTCAGCTGGATGCCGGTCACCTGCTCGGCGTTCTTGCCCACCACGAAGGCGGCGAAGCCCGCGGCCTGCTCATTCCATTCCTTACCGATCGCGGAAGCCTTCTTCATGCCGTAGGCTTCGCCCAGCTCGTTCTTGGTCTGGGGGGCGGCGCTGACGTCCGAGGTGATCTGGCCGGCGGCGTCAAAGGCCACGGTGCCCTGCAGCGCGTCCATGATGCAGCTGGTGACGACGCCCTGATCGTTGTACGTCACGGCGGTCATGAAGCTATAGGACTGGGCGGAACCCGCCGCGTCGGCGGCAGCGGCCTTGGACATGTGCATGTCGGAGGCGATGCCCAGACCCAGCTTGTCGCCCGCGCCCGCGCCGATCGCCTGCGCGTTCTGCGCGGCCTTGACGATGGCCTCGAGGTAGCTGCCGATCTTGATGGTGACGGAAGCGGTCAGGTCAGCGCCGGTGGGCTGCTTGTCTTCGTTCACGGCGATCGCCAGCACTTCGTCCACCGTCTTGCCCTTGACATATTCGGCCAGCGCGGCGGCCTGCTCAAACCATTCCTTGCCGATAGGCGAAGCCTTGGCCATGCCGTAGTCGGCGCCCAGCTCGGTCTTGGTCTTGAAGATGGTGCCGATGTCGGTCTTGAGGGATCCGTCCGCGCCAAAATTGATCTTTGCCTGAATGGCGTCGATGACGCAATCCACGATTTTGCCATCCTGGTCGACGGTGACGGCGACCACGGCGGCGTCGGTCTGCGCAAGGCCATCCGCATCCGCCGTCGCGGACTTGGAGCTGGTCAGGCTCGTCACGGCCGCAAGGCCGGTTTTGAGCTCACCTTCCGCCGAAACGGAAATAGTCATGAGGCCCGCCACAAGGATAAGGGCCAGAACGAGCGCGGCAATCTTCTTCACTGAAGGCACCTCCGATGATATTTACATGGCGTTTCATACACCGAAGTCATTTTATCAAAAATAATTGCAACTGTCAACAGAAAATAGTCGCATATCGATAAAAATTTATCTATAACACGCCTTCTTGGGGTGTTAAAATGTGTAATTACTTTGGTTCGTCTTCCATAAGGTTTAGCCACGTGAGGGATCTCGGAACAGGGCCGGATAAGGCTTTCAAATGAAAAAACAGGCACAATAAACCAGCCGGATGCCCTTACTTCTTAAAATGACGGCTGAAGTCAGGTCATCAGCCCGCAGCGCGCGCAGTGGAACAGGTACTGCTGCAGGATGCCCGCGTTCCGGCCGAAGCGGGCCCGGGCCGTTTCAGCCACCCGCGCGCCGTTCTTTTCGTCGATGCCCAGCCACGCCCGCGAGAGCCGTGCCACCCACACATCCACAGGATAGGCCGAAAGATGACCGCAGCCGAACAGCAGCACGCAATCGGCCACCTTGGGGCCGACGCCGGGGAGTTCCATCAGCTTCCGGTGTGCCTCCTCGTAGGGCATGTCGCCGAGGGTCTCCAGCGGAAAGCCCTCCGCCACCCTGCGGGCGGATTCGGCGATGTATTCCGCCCGGTAGCCCGCGCCCAGCGCCCTGAGCGCCTCCGCACCGGCCGCGGCCAGCGCCTGCGGGGCGGGAAAGGCGTTGAGCGCCCTTCCAAAGGCCTCATGGCGCGCTCCGTATCCCTCGCACAGCGCACGCACCAGCTTGCCGATCCTCGCGGTGTTGTTGTTCTGGGACAGAAGGAACGCCACCAGCGCCTCCCAGGGCGGCTGGCGCAGGATGCGCAGCCCCGGGAGCAGTTTAAAGGCTTCATCCGCGCGGGGGCAGTCCGAAAACTCCCGCGCGACGGCGCCGTAATCCCGGTCGAGATCGAAGTAGTTTTTGACAAATACCTCGGGGCAATCGTCGGTCGCATCGACCCGGATGCCCGCGCCCAGCGGCGCGACCCGCAGGGGTACGCCGCCGGACACCGAATAAAACATGCCGTCCCATCCCCGCCAGTGAAACGCCTGCGCGCTGTCCACAAGGGTCAGTCGGGCGTCAAAGGAGGCCTTGGGGAATTCGTATGTGCGCATATATCCTCGCTATTTTAAATGATGCGAACCCGGCCGGGGTCATAGAAGCCCCTGACCTTCGGGTCTTCGTCCGGCACGCCCACCGCGATCACGTTGAAGGGAACGCTCTCGCCGCCGACAATTTTTCGGATACCCTCCATCAGTTCCTTCCGCGGGTACACGCCGCACCACACCGCGCCGTAACCCAGCGCGACGGCTTGGAGCAGCAGATTCTCCGTGGCGGCGGCACAGTCCTGCGGCCAGTACTCCGGCATGTCCTCCGGCAGAAGATCGGGCCGGGCGCCCACCACCACCGCGAAGGATGCGTCCGCCACCATCCGGGCGTAGGGATGGAGCCGGGCGATCTCCCGGCGTGCCGCTTCGCTCCTGACCACGGTAAAGTCCCAGGGGCGGGTGTTGCAGGCGCTGGGCGCCAGCATCGCGGCCTCCAGCATGGCCTTGATATGCTCCTCCGGAATTTCAGCGCCCTTTTTGAATTTCCGAATGCTGCGCCGCGCGCGAATGGCCTCAGTCAGGTTCATGGGATACCTCCTTCCGCGTCAGCCGGCGTACCGGCCCACCATCGCGCCCGCCACCGGCAGACGCGCGCAGAATACCGAGCCCGCGAGGGGTTCCCGCTCCTCCGGGATGTCTTCGGCCGCGGTGGTGACAAACAGCGTCCGCATGTCCGGCCCGCCGAAGCAGCAGGAGGAGGACTTCGACGCGGGCACCACGACCTTGGCGACGATCTCGCCGTCCGGCCGGTGGCAGGCCACATACCCTGCGCCCCAGTGGGCGATCCACAGGTTGCCGTCCGCGTCCATCGCCATGCCGTCCGGGTAGCCGTCCCGCTCCGGCACCTCAAAGGCCTCGCGGCGCTTGCCGGGGCGGCGCTCCTTGCCGGCGAGCTCGATCACGTCCACCCGGCGGCGGGGCGTGTCGATGTACCAGAGCTTGCGGCAGTCCTCGGAGAACGCGAGCCCGTTGGAGCAGCCGACGCCATCGAATACCTCCGTCGCCTCGTCGTCCTCCACCAGGTACAGGCTGGCCCGGTCGTGCCAGCCGCCCTCGAACAGTTCGGTTCCGCCGCACCAGAAGCGGCCCTTTGGGTCGCACTTGCCGTCGTTGAAGCGGGTCAGGGGCGGCGTCTTGAGCGGCAGCCGCTGATAGCGCCCGTCGGCGCGCAGCCGGTACAGGCCGCTGGTCAGCCCCAGAATCAATCCACCCTCCCGGTCGAGGGCGAAGCAGCCGACGTTCTGGCCGAAGTCCCGGCTCAGGTGGTTGAAGCCGCTCTCGTCCGCCGAGTGCACCCTGTTTCCTTTGATGTCCGCCCAGTACAACCTGGAGGCGCGCTCGTCCCACACCGGGCACTCGCCCAGCGTAAAACGCTCCTCAATAAAGACCTCCGCATGATAAACGTCCATAACGGCCTCCGTCCAACGCATACCCGCCTGGAAACGGGCGGCTTTCTGCCGTTACAATAACACCTCCCCCGCCCTCTGTCAAGGCGGCGGATATTTACAGAGCCGCGGTTGCGCCGGGACGCACCGCCGCGGTAAGATGGAGTTTATGCGGCACGCCGCATCATCATAACGGTAGGAGGTACGCACATGACCGACCAGTCCAATTCTCCCAAGACCTTAGAGGAAGTCATGAACCCGGAGGGCGAAAAACGCGTCAACTGGGCGGGCTTCGTGGAGGGCAAAGTCGTCGCGTTCTTTGATGCCAACGAGCTGGAAAAGATGACGATCGAAGACGGCAACGGCAACAAGGCAAAGCTTCTGCGCACGAAGGTGGGCAGCATCAAGATCGAATACACCTCGCAGGTTGTGCTGTAAGCAAGATGCCATACCAAAGCGCCGCGAACCTTAAAAGGTCGCGGCGCTTTTCATTGGACGACTCCGGCTTTTCAGCTGGCGGCCGACGCCTGCGCGCCCGGCCGGGAACAGATCATGAACGGGTCGTCGGACTTGCTCTCGGCAATGATCCGCTCCAGCGGGAACGTCTGCGCGCTGCGCTCCGGGCTGGCCGGATCGTTCACGTAGATCTCGCCGTTCGGCGCGATGCCGCGCAGCACAATATAGTGGCCGTTGTCGGTGAAGACGCCCCGCCCCATGTGGGCGACGACGGGGTTCCCGGTGGCCAGCGCCGACAGGATCGCTCCCGCGTCCGGTTTAATCCATCGGCTGCCGACGCCGTACATTTCGGCCATCCAGGTAAGGGCGCTGTGATCCAGGCCGGAGCCTCTGTACAGCCCCTTCTCCGCAGCCCACCGAAAGAGGGTGTAGGGCGTCTGATCCGAAGCGCCCGTCATGTAGCTGACGATCATCGAAACCGCCGCCGCGCCGCAACCGGAGGTCCAGACGGAGATGTCCCGCCCCTTCAGGTTGGCGACAGGGGTCTTGTAATTTCGCTGGTAGAGGGCGGGGATGGTCATGCCGCCATCGGGGTAGACCAGACCGCCCAACTCGACATCCAGGCGCTCTGCGCTCTTGGGCGCGAGCTCGAGGCCTTCCAGCGGCTCCAGATCGTCCGGCAGTTCGGGCTCGACGGGCTCGACCTTAAGCGGCGCAGCCGTAGCGGACAGCGTTTCCGCGCTGAGCGCCTTCGCTTTTTCGCCGCCGACGGGCGGCGCGGGGGCTTCTACCTCGGGCATGGGCGTCTCTTCGGGCGCCTCGGTTTCGGCGGGCCGCACGGTCTCAATCGGGCGCGTCCGCGCCACCTTGCCGATGGCGGAGAAGTAGGGCACCATCATGATGGCCATGGAGCCCATGACCACCGCGATGGAGATCGAGACCAGGCGAACCAGCCGGTCCAGAATCCTCAAGTCCCGTTCCTCCTCTCTCGCGCCTCAGCGTCAAACACCATCTTCTTATATCGGCAAAACATCCGGAAGGTTTACGCCTTTTTCGGAGGACAGGTGGATTCTCCCGGCACAAACCTGCAGTCCACCATCGCGCTTTCCACGTCGCCGCGTGTGGCGATCATCCGAGTCAATATTTCGCCGGCGCGTTCGCCCATCTCGCGAAGGGGCAGCGTGGCGGTGGTCAGCTTCAGGTTTTTCGGCGCGTCCGGCAGGTTGTCCATGCCGGTGACCGACATGCCCTCCGGGATGGATACCCCGTTTCTGCGAAGCGTCGCCTCCAGAAACTCCGCATAGGAGTCGCTGAAGCACACAATGGCCGTGCATTCCAGAAGGCTGTCCCGGTAGGCGTTGAAGAGGTTATCAAAGATATAGCGCCGGTCGGTGTAGGACAAAAACATCACCCGCCGGTCCCGATACTCCAGGCCGTTGGCCTTGAGGCCGTCCATAAAGCCCTGATAGCGCATCAGCCCCTGGTACTGCTCGCCGGCGAAGATGCCGCCGATCGCCCGATGCCCCAGCGCGGCGAGATGGTTCACCATGCCGTGCATGACCGCCCGGTCATTCGCAACCACATGGGCTGCGCGCACGTCCCTATGGTATCCGTTTGTGAACACCATCGGCAGGCTCATCGCCTCAAAGCGCTTGAAAAGGTCAATGTTGAAAGTGGGCATGCTGGTGCCGATGCCCTCGAGGATCAGGCCGTCCAACGGAATGTCGACCAGCCCCGTCAGCGCCTCCCGCTCGACGGCGATGGAGTCGTTGAGGTAGCGCTCTATGACTTCATAGCCGTCGGCTTCGAGCTTTTCGATGGCCGCGACCCGCAAATCCCGCATGTCAAAGTAGTCGGGAGCGTAGCTGACCAGCGCCACGCGGTTGTGACGGCGGCCCCTGTAGACGGGCCGGACTTCCGCCGCGTAGCTGCGGCGCCCCTGGCGGCGCTCGATCAGCCCTTCGCGCTCAAGTTTTGAAAGCGCGTGGCGCACCGTCGCGCGGGACAGCGAGAACATCTCCGACAGTCGGCTTTCCGATTCGATGGGCACGTCCCGCCCGTAGACGCCCTTCGCGATCCCGCCGCGCAGGTAGTCCTCCACCGCCTGATACTTGTGGGAATCTTCCTTTAAGCCCATGCTTCGCCCCCCATTTGTCATCATTCGTATTATACCCGGGGCGCCGGGCGGTGTCAATTCCAACTTGTATAAACAAGATAGGCGACGTTTTCAGATTTTTCGAATCATTTGGAATCTATTTTGTTGATTGAATAAATTCACTGTTGACATATCCGTATATAAGTGCTAACCTTGTCCCGAGATTGTAAAATGTCTCACCGTACATGTCTATACAAGTTAAGGAGGGTATCCACATGAGGAAAATGCTCGCTCTGCTGCTCGCGGTCCTGTTCGTGCTGACCGCGGCGCCCGTGGCCGGCGCGGAACAAACCACGGTTTTGACCGTCGGCGGCTGGCCGGCCGGCGACACGGCCTTCAAGGCCATCATCCCGGCGTTCGAAGCCGCGCACCCGGGCGTCAAGGTTGAGCTCGTGTTCATGTCCACCACCGACCACCACCAGCAGCTGGCCACCGCCATCGCGGCTGGGTCCGGCGCTTCGGACGTCGTGATGCTGGAGCAGGCCTGGGTTGGCCGCTTCAAGGACGGCGCGGGCTTTGAAAACCTGCTGGCCGAGCCCTACAACGCCGGCGAGCTGAAGAACGACTTCGTCGAGTACAAGTGGAACCTGGCCACCTCGGTGAACGGGGAGCAGATGATCGGCCTGGTGTGGGACATCGGCCCGGCCACGCTGTTCTACCGCCGCGACGTCTTCGAAGAAGTGGGGCTGCCCTCCGACCCCGCCGAAGTTGACGAGCTGTTCAAGACCTGGGACGGCTTCCTCGAGGCCGCCGAGAAGGTCTACATCCCCGGCAAGCGCTGGCTGGTGCCCTCCGCTTCCTACCTCTACGAGTGGTTCTGGATGAACCGCGACTTCTACAACGAGAAGCTGGAGCTCAACGTGGAGAAGGAAGGCGCGCTGGAAGCCCTGAACGCCGCCATCACCATGCGCCAGAAGGGCCTGGACGCCCAGATTGACGACATGTGGAGCAACGAGGCCAACGCGGCCTTCGGTTCCGGCGCCATCGCCTCCGTCGCGGCGGGCTGCTGGTACGGCGGCTTCATCAAGGGCTGGATCGCCCCCGACACCTCCGGCAAGTGGGGCGTGGCGCACATGCCCGGCGGCCTCTCCACCTCCAACTGGGGCGGCAGCTACCTGGCGATCCCCTCCCAGTCCCAGAACAAGGAACTGGCCTGGGAATTCATCAAGTTTGCCTGTGCCGACGCCGAGAGCCAGAACACCATGTTCGAGGCGGTGGACTACTTCCCCGGCTACATCCCCGCCTGGGATTCCGAGATCTACTCCGCGGAAGACCCGTTCTTCGGCGGCCAGAAGACCCGCGAACTGTGGGTTGAGATCGCCAAGAACACCAAACCCACCTTCGCGTCCCTGATGGACTCCGCCGCCGAAGGCGCCATGCAGACCGCCGTCCGCAGCGGCCTCAACGAGAACAAGACCGCCGAAGAAATCATCGCCGACATGAAGGCGCGCATCGAAAACGACACCCGTGACGACTACGAGAAGATGGTCGAACTGATGGAGGACGCCGGCCTGATGTAGGCTGAACTCCCCGGCCCGGGCGTGCCGCCCCGCGTTCGTAATGCGCGGGGCGGCCCCCATACCGAAAGAGGCCTCAACCGAAAGGCGGTGACCCCATGACGGGGAAGGTACAGACAAAGCGAATGCTCTGGCGCGAGATCAAGGCAAACCGCGTGGCCTACGTGTACATCGCGCCTTTTTTCATATTGTTCGCGATCTTCGGGCTGTTCCCGATCCTGAGCGGCCTGTACATCAGCTTCTTCCGCTGGGATGGCGTAGGCGCCATGAAATGGAAGGGGCTTGACAACTATGTCCGCCTCTTTACCGACCCGACGTTCATCCTGTCGATCAAAAACACGCTCTACATCGGCGTGATCGCCCACATCCCGATCCTCTTCGGCGGGCTTGTGCTGGCCTATATTCTGAACGGAAAATTTGTCAAATTCCAGAACCTTTTCAAGACGGTCTACTTTCTGCCGATGGTCACGAGCGCCGTGGCGGTCACCATCGTGTTTCAGGTGCTCTTCGGCTACAACTTCGGCCTGATCAACTACTGTCTGGCGCTGATCGGTCTTCCGCCCATCAACTGGCTGGGCGGCGCGGGCGAGTACGTCAAAGCCGCGATCATCATCATGTTCAGCTGGAAGTGGATCGGCTGGAACATGGTGATCTACCTGGCCGGCATGCAGGGCATCTCCCATGACATCTACGAGGCATCCACGATCGACGGGGCCTCCAGCGCGCAGACCTTCTTCCGCATCACGCTGCCGCTTCTGAAGCCCATCATCCTGTTCACGCTGATCCAGTCCACCATCGGCACGGTGAACCTGTTCACAGAGCCCTTCGTATTGACCAACAGCCTGACCGGCGGCACCAACAACATGGGCCTGACCATGATGATGTACCTTCTGAACAAGGCGCCCAAGGGCAACAACATCTATGGCCTTGCATCCGCGGTGGCCTACGTGATTACGGTGATGGTCATCATCATCTCCCTCGTCCTCCAGCGCATGATGGGCGAAAAGGACGCGGCGAAGGGGGGGCTCGGCCGGTGATGCAGTGGCTTTATATCGCGCTGATCGCGCTTGTCGCCGGCGCGCTGTGGTACGGCAGCAAAAAGTCCCGGTTGGTCGCAAAGTTCTCCCTGTACCTGGTGCTCCTGATCGTGGCGGCGGTGATGGTGCTTCCCTTTTACTGGATGTTCGTGCTTAGCACCCGTTTCACGCCGGAGATCTACTCCTTCCCTCCGCCGTTCAGCTTCGGCGCCGCGCTTTCTGACAACTTCAAGTTCATGGTGGAGAGCGTGGACGTGGTCCGGCACTTCCTGAACTCGGTGTTCGTGACGGCGACCAACACGGTGCTGGTGCTCCTATTCTGCTCGATGGGCGGCTACGCCTTCGCCATCTACCGCTTCCCCGGCAGGAACGCGCTGTTCTCGATCCTCCTCGGCACGATGATGGTGCCGCAGCTGGCAGGCATCGTGCCGTGGTTCTTCCTGATTTCGAAGCTGGGCTGGCTCAACAACTACGCGGCGCTGATCGTCCCCGGGTGCGCCAACGCCTTCGGCATCTACTGGATGCGCCAGTACTGCTTCAATAACGTGCCGGTATCCTTGATGGAGGCCGCCAAGATCGACGGCTGCAGCGAGTGGACGATCTTCTTCCGGGTCATCGCGCCGGTTCTGTTGCCCGCTTTTGCTGCGCTGGGCATCATGCAGTTCGTCAACGTCTGGAACGACTTCATGATCCCGATGCTGGTGCTCCGCGAGAACGACATGTTCACGCTGCCGCTCATGCTCAGCTACATGCGCGGCGATCCCAGCCGCGGCGCCAACGTAGGTGCGCTGATGCTGGCCAGCGCCGTGTCGGTGCTGCCGCTTCTGGTCGCGTTCCTGTCCGCCTCCAAGTTCTTCATGAGCGGCCTGACCGCCGGCGCGATCAAGGAATAATCCTTCGCGCCAAGAAAACCCGGGGTTTTTCAACACGAAGGAGAATGCGCCGTGCGCGCACCCAAAAACCGCCTCCCCGACAATAACAAATGAGGAGACCGACCATGCTGAAAGACAAATCGATCCACCAAGACCACCTGGCACTGGGCGTCTGCTACTACCCGGAGCACTGGGACGAAAGCCTTTGGGCGGACGACCTCGGCCGCATGCTCAAAGTTGGCATTGAAACGGTGCGCGTGTTTGAGTTCGCCTGGAACGTGGCGGAGCCCGAGGAGGGAAAGTACGACTTCTCCCTGTTCGACCGCTTCCTGGACCTCGCCGCCGTTAAGGGCATGAAGGTCATCATGTGTACCCCCACCGCCACGCCGCCCGCGTGGCTGACCAGCGCCCATCCCGAAGTGCTGAACGCCCGGATGGACGGCACCCTGATGCACCACGGCCACAGGCGTCATTACAACTACAACTCCGAAACGTACCGGGAATACACCCGGAAGATCGTGACCAAACTCGCCGAGCGCTACGGCAAACATCCCGCCATCGTCGGCTGGCAGATTGACAACGAGATCAACTGCGAGATGAACGTATTCTACTCCGACGCCGACCGGGCGGCCTTCCGCGAATACCTGAAGGCCCACTTCGGCTCGCTCGAAGCGCTGAACGACGCCATCGGCGCCCGGTTCTGGAACCAGACCTACACCGCCTGGGACCAGGTGGACATGGAGCGCCCGACCCTGCACGACCACGCCAACCCCCACATGGCGCTGCTCGAAAAGCGCTTCTTCTCGAAGAGCGCCGTCGCGTACGTCAAGCTGCAGGCGGACATCCTGCGCGCCCACGTCGGGGACCAATTCATCACCACCAACGGCATCTTCGGCCACTTGGATTCCGCCGAGATGACCCAGACGGCGCTCGACTTCCTCACCTACGACAGCTACCCGAACTTCGCCTACGGTGTGGAGCAGGGGATCAACGGCATGGCCGGATCCCTGGGCGACCGCCATTGGAGCTACCTTCTGTCCAACGCCCGCAGCTACTCCGCCAACTTCGGCGTCATGGAGCAGCAGTCCGGCGCCAACGGCTGGGACTTCAGGATGCTGGCGCCCATGCCCAAACCCGGTCAGATGACCCTCTGGGCGATGCAGTCCATCGCCCACGGCGCGGACTTCGTCAGCTTCTTCCGCTGGCGCACCTGCGCGTTCGGCACCGAGATCTACTGGCACGGCATCAACGATTATGCCAACAAGGAGAACCGCCGCGTCCGGGAGGTCGGTACGCTTCACGAAACGCTGAAACCCCTCGCCGCCGCCGCGGGCAGCCGCTATGAGGCCCGCGTGGCGATCCTCTGCGATTACCTGAACGAATGGGACGGCGAGCGCGACCAGTGGCACGGCCCGCTGGACCAGGCCTCCCGCTCGGCGATCTTCGCCGCGGCGCAGCACCTGCACACGCCGCTGGATCTGGTGCACCTGCGCTTTACGCCCAACCACGAAACCACGGCGGAGGAACTGTCCCGCTACGGCCTCGTCTTCTACCCCCACGCGACCATCCTGACCGAGAAGGCCGCGAAGGTGCTGGAGGAATACGTGAAGAACGGCGGCATCCTGATCATGGGCGCGCGCACCGGCTACAAGGATGCGTACGGCCGCTGCCCGATGCGCCCCATGCCCGGACTTGCCCGCTCGATCACCGGCGCGGAGGTCACCGATTACACCTTCGCCCGCAAGGAAGAAGCCCCCGTCACCATCGACTGGGCCGGAAAATGGGTCTCCGCGCCCAACTTCCACGATGTTCTTATGAATGTTGAGGGTGGCGAGGTCGTGGCCCGGTTCGCCGGCGGCTACTTTGAGGGCGCGCCCGCGCTGGTCAAAAAGGCCTACCCCGGCGGCGGCGCGGCCTACTACCTGGGCAGCGGCTTCGGCGAGGATTTTGCGAAGCTGTTCCTGGAGGAACTGGGCTTCGCCGAGCCCTACGCGGGCCTCGTCTGCTGCCCCGAGGGCGTGGAGCTGTCCGTGCGCGCCAAGGGCTCGGAAAAGTGGCTGTTCCTGCTCAACTACGCGGGCCAGAGCGCGGAAGTCTCCGTCAAGGCAAGCCTGACCGACGCCGTCACCGGCGAAACGGTCTCCGGCACGCTGACGCTCCCGCCCTACGGCGCGAAGGTTCTTAAAGCATAAAACGCATTTCAACCCCATGCGGGCCCGCTTTGCGGGCCCGCATGCTTTTTATTTCCGGCAAAACGGGCACTTTTTTCGGAACAGCGATATTTCATATTGATTTTTAGTGATCGTTTTATTTATAATGTGGTGTACGATCTATTGTATTTTAAACAGATCACTTAAATATTTAAGCGCGCGTTTCGAACGGCCGCGAGCGCTTGAACCCAAGGAGGGATACGTCACCGTGGCCAAAATCCTGCTCGAGCTTAAAAATATCTCGAAGACCTTTCCGGGCGTCAAGGCGCTGGACAATGTGCACTTTGAGCTCAGGGAGGGCGAAATCCACGCGCTGATGGGTGAAAACGGCGCGGGCAAGTCCACCTTCATCAAGGTCATCACCGGGGTACACCAGCCCGACGAGGGCGGCGAGATGACGCTGGACGGAAAAAGCGCGCACTTTGCCAGCCCTCGCGAGGCCGCGCAGGCGGGCATCGCCGCCATCTACCAGCACCTGGCGGCCTATCCCCACCTGACCGTGGCGGAAAACATCTTCATGGGCCATGAACTGGTCACCGGCGGACCGGTGAAGCGCATCCAGTGGAAAAAGACCAACGAGCGGGCGCGGGCGCTGCTCCGTTCTCTCGGCTCCGACATCAGCCCCACCGAGCGCATGGGGGTACTGTCCGTAGCCCAGCAGCAGCTGGTGGAGATCGCAAAAGCGCTCTCCCAGAACGCCCGCGTGCTGATCATGGACGAGCCCACGGCGGCACTTTCCAAGCGCGAGAGCGAGGAACTCTACGAAATCGTCCGGAACCTGCGCGCAAACGGCGCGTCGGTCATCCTGATCTCCCACCGCTTTGAGGACATGTTCCGGCTGGCCGACCGGGTCACCGTGCTGCGGGACGGCAAGTACATCGGCACCTGGGACGTGGGCGATGTGGACACCGCACAGTTGGCCCAGGCGATGGTGGGCCGCTCCATCGACCAGTTCTTCCCCCACAAAAACTGCGCCGTTGGCGCGGAGCTTTTGCGGGTGGAAAACCTGTCCCGCATGGGCTTCTTCCGGGACGTGAGCTTCTCCGTCCGGGCGGGCGAGATCGTCGGGCTGACCGGCCTCGTAGGCGCCGGCCGCACCGAGGTGATCGAGTCCATCACCGGCGTGACGAGGCCCACCGGCGGCAGGATCTACGTTCACGGCAGGGAGGCGGACGTGTCAGATCCCAACCACGCGATGGCGCTGGGCGTGGGGCTCCTGCCCGAGGACCGGCAGAAGCAGGCGCTGCTCCTCCCCTGGTCGATCGAGCGCAACATCACGCTGCCCAACCTCAAAAAGTTCTCGCACCGGGGGCTTCTAAGGAAGAACGCCGAGAGGGCGGAGGCTGACGCGCTTTCAAAAAAGCTGGCGGTCAAGGCCAATACGGTTCTGGACGCGGCCAGCTCCCTGTCCGGCGGCAACCAGCAGAAGGTGGTCGTGGCAAAGCTCCTGTCGGGCGACGCCCGCATTCTCATCATGGACGAGCCCACCAAGGGTGTGGACGTGGGCTCCAAGGCCGCCATCTACGAAATCATGTGCGAGCTGGCCGCGCAGGGCTTCGCGATCCTCATGGTGTCCTCCGAGATGCCGGAGGTCATCAACATGTGCGACCGGATCCTGGTCATGCGGGAGGGGCGGCTGTCCGCCGAAATCCCCCGCGCCGAGGCCACTCAGGAGGGCATCCTGATGGCCGCCATGCCGCTGGACAAGGCGGACGCCTGACCGCGTGAAAGGGAGAGAGCCGATGCAGTCTACCAAATCGCGCATGCCGCTGTATGCGCTGTTCCTCAAATACCGGGAAATTGGTCTCGCGGTGATCCTGACGGTGCTCGTGGCCCTGGTAGGGCTTCGGAACCCGGCCTTTGCCGCGCCGAAAAACCTTCTGTTCATCCTGGAGGACACCTCGACCCTGATGGTTCTCGCCTTCGGCATGATGTGCGTGATGCTGGTGGGTTCGATCGACATCTCCATCGCGGGCATCATGGCGCTTTCGGCGATGACCACCGGCATCCTGATGCGCCAGTACCTGGGCTCCGCGGATGTGACGCAGGTGGTGGACGGCGCGGAGGCGCTCGTCACGGTCCGAAGCAGCGTGCCGGTTCTTCTCCTCATCCTGACCGGCGTCGCGGTGGGCGCGGCCTGCGGCTTTGTGAACGGCGCGATCATCGCCTGGGGGAACGTCCTTCCCATCGTGACCACGCTGGGCATGCAGTACATCCTCTTCGGCCTGTGCCACGTGATCTCCGGCGGGCAGGCGGTCTACCGGAAGGACATGTCGGACGCCTTCATCCACTTCACGCGGGTCGACCCGCTTGGGATCAACTCGAAGACGTGGATCATGCTCCTCGTATTCGCCCTCGTGTTTCTGTTCATCACCTACATCCGCACCGGGCGCAACCTGTACGCCGTGGGCTCCAACCGGGAGGCGGCCGAGATGCGCGGAACGCCCGTCGAGCGGACGATCGTGCTGGCGCACGTGATCATGGGCGCGCTGGCGGGCCTTGCGGGGCTTTTGTTCGCGTCCCACGACACCAAGATCACCCAGGACATGACCTCGGGCTATGAGATGTACGTGATCGCCGCCTGCGTCATCGGCGGCGTATCGGTCACGGGCGGCTCCGGCAAGATCACGGGCGTGCTGCTGGGCGCTTTGACCATCGGCGTCATCAACAATGGCCTGACCATGCTCAAGCTCACCGGCAATTCGGAATTCTGGAAGAAGGCGATACAGGGCGCGCTGATTCTGGTCGCGGTGGTTTCAAACGTCGTGATCCAGCGCGTCATGGACCGGCAGAGCCTGAAGAGGAGGAACATCTGATGGACAGAAAAAAAGGTGGCCTCCGCGTTCCCGCGTTTTTCCTTCACTGGGAATGGATTCTCGCCGTTCTGATCGTTCTGGTCTACGGCTTCTTCAACCGCACGCTTCCGGGCGTATACACCTTTGACAAGGTGCTCAACCAGACCCGCGTGTACATGGTGGACGTGGGCTTCATGGCGCTGGGCATGACGCTGGTCTTGCTCCTGGGCGACATCGACATCTCCGTGGGCTCCATCGCGGCGCTGTCGGCCACGGTAATGGCGGTCAGCTTCAACGCGGGGCTTCCGTTCCCGCTGGCGATCCTCGCGATGCTCCTGGTGGGCGTCGTTTGCGGCTTCCTGAACGGCCTTCTGATCACCCGGTTCAAGGAGCTGTACCCGATGATCATCACGCTTTCCACGCTGACATTGTACCGGGGCATCGCCTACATCATCCTGAAGGACCAGTCGGCAGGCGGCTTCCCACAGTGGTTTGCAAAGGACCTGGGCTACGGCTCGGTGAACATCTTCGGGCTGGATGTGCCGGTGATGCTCCTTTGCATCCTTCTCGTGATCCCCTTCTACGCGGTGTGGATCCACAGGACGCCCTCCGGCCGGCGCATCTTCGCCACCGGTACCAACATCGTGGCGGCGCGTTATTCCGGCCTCAAGACCGACCGGATCAAGCTCACCGTGTTTACGCTGAACGGCGTCTTCGCGGCGGTGGGCGGGTTCTTCCTGTGCGCGCGCACCGGCTCGGTCAAGTACACACTGGCAACCGGCTACGAGATGCAGGCCATCGCCATCGCGGTACTGGGCGGCGCGTCCACCGCGGGCGGCAAGGGCAGCGCCGTGGGCATCCTGCTGGCGCTCGTCCTGATGACCTGTCTCAAAAACGGCCTGATGATCGCCTACAACGACGCGTTCATTCTGAACCTGGCCATCGGCGTCCTGCTGATCGCGGTGGTGCTGGTGCCCAACCTGATCGACAAGGCCCGGAAAAAGCGGCAGGTGTCAAGGCGCCGCGCCGCCTCCGCCGCGAGGGGCTGAAGCCCTTCAACCATGAATCCGGTTCCGGCAGGAGCGCCTGCCGAGATGCACCACTATATGAGGAGGTTAATACCATGCGGAAAATCCTGTCCCTGGTTCTGGCGCTGATGCTCTTCGCGAGCCTGGCCGTGCCGGCTATGGCGGAAGAACCCATCTCCATCGGCGTCGTCTACAAGCAGAGCGGCAACCCCTTCTTCGAGGCGGCTGTGAAGGGCTTCGACGAAGCGTCCAAGGAACTGGGCTTCACCTTCGTGCACAACGGCCCGGCGGACTCTTCCAACGAAGGCCAGATCCAGATCATCGAAGGCTACATCCAGCAGGGCGTGGATGCCATCGCCATCTCCGCCAACGACGCGGCGGGCGTTGTGAGCGTGCTGCAGACCGCCAAGGAAAAGGGCATCAAGGTCATCTCCTGGGACTCCAAGGTCAACGCCGAGGGCCGCGACCTGGACATCTCCCCCTCCGTCGCCGAGAACATCGGCCGCGTTGAGATCGAGGAGATCGCCCGGCAGATCGGCGGCGCGGGCCAGATCGCCATCTTGTCCGCGGGCGCCACGATGGACAACCAGAACACCTGGATCGAGTACATGAAGAAGACCCTCGAAGATCCCCAGTACAAGGACATCGAACTGGTCACCGTCGTGTACGGCGACGACCTGACCGACAAGTCCTACCAGGAGATGCAGGGCCTCATCAATTCCTATCCGGACCTGAAGGGCGTCATCTCCCCCACCACCGTGGGCATCGCGGCGGCGGCCACCTGCATCAAGGACAACGGCCTCACCGGCAAGATCAAGCTGACCGGCCTGGGCCTGCCCTCCGAGATGGCGGAAGCCATCACCGACGGCACCTGCGAAGGCATGTTCCTGTGGAACCCCATTGACCTGGGCTACTGCGCGGCCTACGCGGCGGTTTCGATGGTCAAGGGCGAGATCACCGGCGCGGCGGGCGAGAAGATCGCCGCGGGCCGCCTGGGCGAGCGCGAGATCATGGACGCGGGCGACGGCGGCACCTTCACCATCGTCGGCGATCCGTTCCTGTTCACCAAGGACAACATCGCGGAGTGGAAGGACGTATATTAAGGGCAAATGAAATCTGCCCCGCAGCTTTCATTTGCAAGCGCGCCGCGCTCGCCTGAAATGCCAAAGCATTTCCGGGCGGCTCGCTGACTTGAGGAATTGTTTGCCCTACCAGTATTCGACACTGGTAGGGCAAACACGTTCCCGGCGTACGCGCCGCCGGGAACGATTAAAGGCTTACGAAGACTTTGATGATGTTCTGGACGCTCTCGGCACGCAGTCGGGCTTGCGCACAACCAAGTATGGGCAACCTGTGACCGCACATGTCGCCCTCCGGTTGCCGCTTATCCGCCGGGAAGCCGCTAAAGCGGCTCCCGGCGCTTTGAGTTGCCGAATGAACTTACGTAATGAAGCTCTGCCGGCAATCAGGCCTGCGGCGGGAAGACCACGGTCAAAAGCATCTTGAACCGCTCCGCGCCATAGACCGCGTGCGGGACGCGGGCGGGCATGACGATGGTCTCGCCCTGTCCGACGCGGAACTTCTCGGAGCCGATGGTGATCTCGGCCACGCCGTCCAGCACCACAATCATCGCGTCGCCGCTGGATTCGTGAGAACTGATCTCCTCCCCCACGTCGAAGGCGAAGAGCGTCAGGCTTACGGCCTTGTTCTGAGCCAGCGTCTTGCTGACCACCTGCCCCGGCTGGTAGGACACGAGATCGGTCATGGTCTGTACCGAGGAAAAATCGATGTTCTTAATGCAGCGGACGGCGTCTGCCATAGCAATCGGCTCCTTTTTTTCATGTCTGTCCGGACAGGCGGTTGCGCCGCCGGCACCGGACAGGCTATAATAGGTTGTCTATCGTTCAATATACCCCTTTCGGCGCGTTCCAACCAACCGCCGGGGCATATCCCGGCGCAAACGCCGGACAGGAAATGGAGGAAATCCCATGCAGAGCGCCATCGGCGCATTTCGGTTTCAGGGCGAAGCGATCTCCTGCGCGCGCTACGGCAGCGGCCACATCAACGAGACCTACCTGCTTCAGACCACCCGCTTGCGCTACATCCTGCAGAAAGTCAACCGACGGGTGTTTCACGACGTGCCCGCACTGATTAAAAACATCGCGCTGGTCACCCGCCACCTGTCCCTGAGCGAGGCCGACCCCCGCCGGGTGCTGCGCCTCATCCCCGCGACGGACGGGCGCGACTTCTTTCTGGACGAGGACGGCGAGTATTGGCGCGCATACGCCTTTATTGAGGGCGCTTTGAGCCTGGACGCCGCCGGATGCGCCGATCACATGCGGGAGAGCGGCGCGGCCTTCGGGCATTTCCAGCGGGCGCTTGCCGATTTCCCGGCCGAAACCCTGACGGAGACCATCCCTCGCTTCCATGATACGCCCAACCGCCTTGCGCAGCTTCGGGCGGCGGCGGATCGTGACGAACTGGGCCGCTTGAAGGCCGTCCGCCCGGAAGTGGATTTCGCGCTCTCCCGCGCGAAGGAAGCCGAAATCATGGCGGGCATGCTACGCGCGGGGCAACTCCCGCTGCGCGTCACCCACAACGACACCAAGCTCAACAACGTCATGCTGGACGATCAGACCGGTGCGGCGCTGTGCGTGATCGACCTCGACACGGTGATGCCGGGCCTCGCGGGCAACGACTTCGGCGATTCGATCCGCTTCGGCGCTTCCACCGCCGTCGAAGACGAACCGGATCTTGATAAGGTTTCTCTGTCCCTCGACTACTTCCGCGCCTTTGCACGGGGTTTCCTCGGCGCATGCGGCGACAGCCTCACGCCGCCCGAGATCGAGACGCTCCCCCTCGCCGCAAAGCTGATGACCCTCGAGTGCGGCGCGCGCTTTCTGTGCGACTACCTGTCCGGCGACACCTATTTCCGAATCCACCGGCCGGCGCACAACCTCGACCGCTGCCGCACCCAGTTCCGCCTGGTCTCCGACATGGAGGCGAAATGGCAGGCTATGGGCGCGATCATCGAGGCGGAGGCCTTATAGAAGGGCCAGCCGCGGCCCCGTCCCAGGCGGCTGCCCCCGAAACAGCGCTTATCCGAGCGTTCATGGGGATTTTACGAAAATTCTGCCCTCGCTTCGAAAACCCCGAAACATCCTGACGCGGGTGTTCCGAAAGCGCAATCTCCGGGCGGCCTTCGGGCCGCCCATCCGTTTTTTTGCATGTGTACTTCCTAAGTCAAAAAAACTTCTCCGGTATTGGTAAAAATCATTGACACAACGCGCCCCCTCAGGTTATAATAACGTAAACGATTCCGAATCATACTGGTCTGCCATCCCCGAGCGGGCCGGAAAGCCCCTCCTTCACGGCCTCCCTGTCGATTGAAATGCCCGGCGCGAATGGTGCGCAGAACTTTTTTTAGCGCAAGAACGAAAACGGTTTCGGATTTCATCGCGGCCCTTCTCCAACGGCGCAGGCGCCCGATTCCGGGCGGGCAGGCGCGTTTCATCCGGGTTCCATGGCCTCGTGTGCCATATCGATCATCTTTATGGAGGGATTGGATCATGAAAACACGCAGACTCCTTGGACTCCTGCTCGCGCTGATCGTGGCGCTGCCGGTGCTTGCCAGCGCCCAGACGGTAGCGGAACTCCCCCGCAACGAGACGATGTACTTCGGCGGCCAGCAGTGGGGTTCGGTCAACGGCTGGAACCCGCTGTCCGACGACATGAACAACGCCATGGCCGTCACCCAGTCGGTCAGCGGCAGCCGCATCATCATGTTTGAGACGCTCTACATGTACAACATGCTGGACGGCTCGCTGACGCCCCTCATCGCGGATGGCGACTATCAGTGGAACGACGCCATGACCGAGATGACCATCAAGATCAAGCCCGCCGCCAAGTGGTCTGACGGCACGCCGATCACCTCCGCCGACGTAGCGTATACGCTCGAGACCGGCATCAAGATCGGCAACACCCGCGGCAACACCTACAAGCCCTTCATTGAGGCCATCGTGCCGGTGGACGAAAAGACCTTCACCATTAAGGCCAAGCTGACGGACAGCGGCGTCGCGGTCAACCCGCTGCAGCTGATCTGCTTCCTTGAGGACATGTACATCGTGCAGAAGGCCTGGACCGAGAAGCTGGAAGCGCGCACCGGCGGCGACGCCACCGCCATGAAGCAGGATCCGGCGGACGACATCGTCTGGTCCGGCCCCTACACCAAGTACTATGCCGACGACCAGAAGGTCGTCCTCGTCCGCGACGACAACTACTGGGGCCAGGACGCCTCCATGTGGGGCAAGCTCCCGGTGCCCAAGTACATCGTCCACACCATCTACGCCGACAACCCCGCCACCGAGACCGCCTTTAAGGCCGGCGAGATCGACGTGAACCAGCAGTTCATCGCCAACATCCAGGATCTGTGGCTGAAGGACGGCCTCCCGATCTCCACCTACATGGACGAGGCGCCCTGGGGCATCTGCGTCAACATGCCCACCGCCTGGTACAACCTGGACAACCCGGCGCTTCAGAACGTGGCGGTCCGCAAGGCCATCGCGATGGCGGTGGACTACGACGCCATCAACCAGAACGCCATGACCGGCCAGAGCCCGACGTTTGCGGACGTGCCGCGCTCCCTCATGAACCCCACCGCCGGCGAGCAGGCCGCCTATGACCACGACGCGGTGAAGGATCTGCAGTGGGTCGGCAAGGACATCGAAGGCGCCAAGAAGCTCCTGGACGATGCGGGAATCGTGGACGCCGACGGCGACGGCTGGCGCGAGCTCAACGGCGAGAAGCTGGCCTTCAACGCCTGCTGCCCGAACGGCTGGACCGACTGGATGGCCGCGATGGAGATCGTCGCCGCCGCCGGCAAGGAAATCGGCATCGAGCTGACCACCGAGTTCCCCGAGTGGAGCGTGTACCAGACCGTCGTCACCTCCGCCAAGCAGACCGACTATGACATCTTCATGATGTGGACCGAATCGGCCACCCCAGCGCAGCCCTGGAGCCGCGTGCGCTTCCTGATGTCCAGCGAATACAACGGCGTCGAGAGCAACTGGGCGGGCAACTGGGGCCACTTCGCCAACGACCGGATCGACGAGATCATCAAGGTCATCCCGACGACCACCGACGCGGCCGAGCTGAAGACCCTTTACACCGAGGCCGTCGAGATCTACCTGACCGAGGTGCCCTCCTTCTCCCTCATGTACCGCCCGGACAAGTTCCATGCGGTCAACGAGTCCGTCTGGACCAATTTCCCCGATTCCGAGGACGGCCGCAACATCCCGCCGTCGGACTGCACCGATGGCTACGGCATCGCGGCGCTCTATGACGTGGAGCTGGTCAACCCCTAATCCATTAACGTGACGAGGCGGCCATGCCCGAGCGCGCTCGGGCATGGCCTCTTCCAACAGCGGGGGTATAGTATGAAGGGCTATCGGAAGTACTTCGGGAAAAAAATCCTCTGGTTTGTCATCACGTTCATCGTGGCCGTTCTCCTCAACTTCATCCTGCCGCGGCTGATGCCGGGCGATCCGGTGGCGGCCATCACCGCCAAATCGGCGCAGGGTCTGTCCGACGCCTCCGCCGTCAAGATGATCTACGACAGCTACGCCGAGCAGTTCGGCACCAAGAAGCCGATGACCGAGCAGTTCTTCCTCTACATAAAGAACGTGCTGCGCGGTGACTTCGGCCTTTCCTTCAGCCAGTACCCAAGGCCCGTCTCGGACATCATCAAAAGCGCCGTCGGCTGGACGGTCGCGCTGCAGTTCCCGGCGATCATCGTCGGGTGGCTCTTGGGCAACATTCTGGGCGCGCTGGCCGCTTACATCCGAAAGGGCTTCGACAAGCTCGTCATGCCCGTCACGCTCTTCCTGAGCAGCATCCCCGCCTTCGGCCTGGCCGTCATCCTGCTCGTGGTCTTCGCCGTCAACCTGAAGGTTGCGCCCATCGCGGGCGGGTACAGCTATAACATGCTCCCCAACCTGAGCTGGAATTTCATAAAATCGGTGATCCAGCACTACCAGCTGCCCTTCTGGTCGATCGTGCTGGTGTCCATCGGCGGCCAGGCCGTCGGCATGCGCTCGATGTCCATCTATGAGCTCAACGCCGATTACGTCAAGTACAGCCGCTTCCTGGGCATCAAGGACCGCAAGATCGTGTCCTACGTGTTCAGAAACGCGATGCTGCCCCAGGTGACGGGCCTCGCGCTCTCCATCGGCACCATGATCGGCGGCGCGCTGGTGGCGGAAATCATCTTCAGCTATCCGGGCCTCGGCACGGCGATGCTGCAGGGCATCACCATGGCGGACTATCCGCTGATCTCCGGCACGACGCTCATCATCACCGTGATGGTGCTGGTGGCGACCTTCGTGCTGGACATCGTCTACGGCCTGATCGACCCGCGCGTCAAGGCCGCGCAGTTTGATTAGGAGGGGCGCGCATGAGAAACACACTTCGCCAGGTATTCCACTCCTCAAAATTTGTGGTCGGCTTCGTAATTCTCGCGGCGATTCTTCTGACGATGCTGATCTATCCGCTGGTGAACCCCGGCGACCCGCTGCAGATGATCGGCCTGGGCACCTTTGCAAAGCCCGGTACCTACGTATCGCTGTACGACAGCCTGGGCACTGAGGCCTCCACCTTCACGCTGCCGGAAGCGGAGGCCAACCGCCTCGCCAAGTTTCTGTCGGATGAGGACCGGGTCAACATGCTGAACTGGTTTTCCGCCGCCGAGGTGGACGTGACCGGCCTTGACCTCACCGACACCGAGGCGCTGCTCAAAAAGTGGCACGAGCACTATGACCCGGCCATTCGCCCCAAGGGCATGACCAAGGCCATGCGCAACTACTATGTTCGGCTGAACAATTCCATCCTCGCCGCCAACAGCGCATCGTCGCTGACCGTCTCCGAGCCGGACGACGCCGGGGCGCTCCAGGAAAAATCAAAAATCGCCAAGACCGACTACGTCAACGTCTCGGACGTGGCCAACGTCAAGACCCTGCCGCTGGGCACCGACAATTTCGGCGCGGACACGCTGAAAAAGCTGGTCTCAGCCTGCGGCACCTCCATCCGCATCGGCCTGATCGCCGGCGCGATCGCCACCCTGATCGGCCTCCTCCTCGGGCTCCTGGCCGGGTATATCGGCGGCATCGTGGACGAAGTCGTGATGTTCATCACCAACATCTTCACCGTCATCCCCTCCTTTGTGCTGCTGATCCTGATTTCCTACTCCATCGGCCAGGAGCAGCGCGGCGCGGTGACGGTGGCGCTGGTCATCGGCCTCACCTCCTGGGTGTGGACGGCGAGGGCGGTTCGGTCGCAGGTCATCTCCCTTCGGAACCGCGACCACGTGAACCTGTCCAAGCTCTCCGGGCACAGCCTTTTCCGAATCATCATGACGGACATCCTGCCCTACATCGCCTCCTATGTGGTCATGGCGTTCATCCTGCAGATCTCGTCCGCCATCCTGGCGGAGGCGCAGCTGTCGCTCTTGGGTCTCGGCCCCAAGACCACCGAAATCCCGACGCTGGGGCTGATGATGAACTGGGCCATGCTTTACTCCGCGCACCTCAACGGCTCATGGTGGGCGTATTTCCCCGTGATCCTGAGCATCGCGCTCATCTCGTTCTCGCTGAACCTGATGAACACGGGCCTTGATCAGGTGTTCAACCCCACCCTGAGGGATTAGGAGGCCGACATGTCAAAGACGATACTGGAAGTCCGGGAGCTGACCACCAAGTACATCACCCGCTTCCGCGAGGATGTGTACGCGGTGGACCACGTTTCCCTGAAGATCGAAGAAGGAAAGTCGCTGGGCATCGCCGGCGAGAGCGGCTGCGGCAAGTCCACGCTGGCGCTGAGCCTGATGGGCTACTACTTCGCCCCGCTGCACTATACGAGCGGCGAGATCATCATCGATGGAAAAAACATCTCCGGCATGGACCCGGACGACGTGCGCAAGTCCGTTCTGGGCACCGAAATCGCCTACATCCCCCAAGCGGCCATGAACGCGCTGAACCCCACCCGCAAGATCATCCGCTTCATCGAGGACGTCATCCATGCCCACGACCCGAAGATGAGCCGAAAGGACATCTACGACATGGCCCGCGAGCGGTTCAGCGAACTGGGCCTGCCGCCGGAGGTGCTCAGCCGCCACCCGGTGGAGCTGTCCGGCGGCATGAAGCAGCGCACCGTCATCGCGATCTCGACCATCCTGAAGCCCAAGGTGCTGATCGCGGACGAGCCGTCCTCCGCCCTCGACGTGACCAGCCAGAAGATGGTCATCAAGATGCTCCG
Source organism: Bacillota bacterium (assembly GCA_023411175.1). Classification (GTDB taxonomy): domain Bacteria; phylum Bacillota; class Clostridia; order Christensenellales; family Aristaeellaceae; genus JAEZHK01. The sequence goes on from JAEYPB010000019.1 coordinate 39,263, forward strand.
GAACCTCATGGAGAAGGAATACATCAAGGGCATGATCTTCATCACCCACGAATTGCCGCTCCTGTACAACGTGACGGACGACATCATGGTCATGTACGCCGGGCAGATGGTGGAAAAGGGCACCGCGAAGGAAATGGTGTTCGACCCGCTGCACCCCTACGCCAAGGGCCTGATGGGCTCCATCATCGTGCCCGAGGAGGGCGTGCGCGGTCACGAGCTGACCGCCATCCCCGGCACCCCGCCCAACCTGAAAAAGCCGCCCTCCGGCTGCCGCTTCGCCGACCGCTGCAAGTACGTGGTGCCCGCCTGCCGGATGCACGAAATCCCCATGCTGGAGCTGCCCGGCGGGCGCGCCTACCGGTGCGGCCACTCCGAGAAAACCCTGCGGGAGGTGTACGAGCATGAGCGCCAATAGCCCCCTGTGCCTGAGCGGCAAGGGCGTTTCCAAGGTCTTCGGCGCGGGTGCGAAGGCCGTCACCGCCGTGGACAACGTGGACTTTGAGTTCCGCGAGGGCGAGCTGGTCTCCATCGTCGGTGAATCCGGCAGCGGCAAGACCACCCTGGCCAAGATGCTCCTAGGCCTCGCCAGCGTCACCAAGGGTGAAATCTTCTTCCAGGGCAAGCCCCGGGACATCTCCACCGCCCACAAGAAGCGCGAGTATTGGAAGGGCATTCAGGCCATCTTTCAGGACCCGTTCTCGTCCTTCAACGTGTTCAGCAAGATCGACACGGTGTTGCTCGACTGCATCAACATGCGCGGCGGGCGACACCTGCCCAAGAAGGAAAAGTACGAAATGATGGAGGAGGCCTGCTCCTTTGTCAACCTGAAATTCGCGGAACTGACCAACAAGTACCCCTTCGAGCTGTCCGGCGGCCAGATGCAGCGGCTGATGATCGCCCGCATCTTCCTCTTGAAGCCGAAAATCCTGCTGGCGGACGAGCCCACGTCGATGATCGACGCCTGCTCCCGCGCGACGATTCTGGACATGCTGCTGAACCTTCGCAATGAGATCGGCATGACCATCATCTTCATCACCCACGACATCGGCCTCGCCTACTACATCTCGGACAGCGTGTACATCATGGAGCGCGGAAAATTCGTGGAATTCGGCACCGCCGATGAGGTGATCCTGCGCCCGAAGGCTGCCTATACGAGGCGCCTCATCAGCGACGTGCCGAAGATCTACGAGCCGTGGGATCTCTCCACCGTAAAGTAAGGCGCCGCCCTCCCCGGCGCGCGGTCGGGCGCGGCGAAGAAAACCGCTTCGATGGCGCCGAACCTTTGAATCAAAATCCACGACGTGGAAAGGAATGTGAAACGATGGACGTGAAAGAGCTGGTCGCCCAAATGACGCTGGAGGAAAAGGCGTCTCTGCTCTCCGGCGCGGACTTCTGGCATACAAAGGCCGTCGAGAGACTGGGCGTGCCCAGTGTCATGGTTTCCGACGGCCCCCACGGCCTGCGCAAGCAGCGGGAGGACGGCGACCATCTTGGCATCAACGAAAGCATCGAGGCGGTCTGCTTCCCCACCGGCTGCGCCACCGCCGCCTCCTTTGACCGGGACCTGATCCGCAAAATCGGCGAAGCCGTGGGCGACGCCTGCCAGCACGAAAAGGTCTCCGTGGTGCTGGGCCCGGCGGTCAACATCAAGCGCTCGCCGCTGTGCGGGCGGAATTTCGAATACTTCAGCGAGGACCCGTACCTCGCGGGTGAGGCCGCCGTCAGCCTGATTGATGGCGTGCAGAGCAGGAACATCGGCACCTCCATCAAGCACTTCGCCGCCAACAGTCAGGAGCACCGGCGCATGTCCTCCGATTCCCGGATGGATGAGCGCACGCTGCGCGAGATCTACCTGCCCGCTTTTGAACAGGCGGTAAAGCGCGCCAAGCCCTGGACGGTAATGTGCTCCTACAACCGGTTAAACGGCGTGTACGCCTCAGAGCATCCGTGGCTTCTGACCGATCTCCTCCGCGGCGAGTGGGGCTTCGACGGCTACGTGGTGAGCGACTGGGGCGCGGTCAACGACCGGGCGAAGGGCGTCGCCGCGGGGTTGGACCTTGAAATGCCTGGCTCCGGCGGCGTCAACGACCGACGCATCGTGGAGGCGGTGCGCGGTGGGAAGCTGGACGAAAAGCTGGTGGATCAGGCGGCGGAACGGGTTCTTGAGGTCAATTACCGCTACCTCGAAAACGCCCGGCCCGAGACGCCCTGGGATAAGGACGCCCAGCATGCGCTGGCGCGCAAGCTCGCCGCCGAGTGCATGGTTCTACTCAAAAACGACGGCCTCCTGCCCCTCGCGGAAGGCGAACGGGTGGCGGTGATCGGCCGCTTTGCGAAGGAGCCCCGGTTCCAGGGCGGCGGCAGCTCCCACATCAACAGCTTTAAAGTCACCTCGCTGATCGACGCGCTGGGGGGCGCGCCGGGCATCACCTACGCCGACGGCTACCGCATCGACCGGGATGATATCGACGAGGCGATGATCCGTGAGGCGGTAGAGATCGCCAGCGCCGCCGGGTGCGCGGTGATCGTGGCGGGACTCCCGGATGCCTTTGAGTCCGAAGGCTACGACCGCACCCACATGCGCATGCCCGCCTGCCAGGAGGCGCTGATCGAGCGCGTCGCCAAGGCCAACCCCAACACCGTGGTGGTGCTCTACAACGGCTCACCCATCGAAATGCCGTGGATCGGCTCCGTGCGCGCGGTGATCGAGGCATACCTGGGCGGCCAGGCGGTGGGCGGCGCAACGGCGGACGTGCTTTTCGGACGCCAAAACCCGTGTGGAAAACTACCCGAGACCTTCTCGCTCAGGATGGAGCACAACCCCTCCTACCTGTCCTACGGCGGAGAGGGCGACGTGGCCGTCTACAGGGAGGGCGTGTTCGTCGGTTACCGATACTACGACAAAAAGAAGCTGGACGTGCTTTTCCCCTTCGGCTTCGGGCTCTCCTACACCACCTTCGAATACTCGAACCTGCGCCTGAGCGCGGACGATATCCTCGATACCGATACCGTGACCGCCACCGTCACCGTGAAAAACACCGGCCCCGTCGCAGGCAAGGACGTGGTGCAGCTCTACGTTTCGGATGTCGAAAGCAGCGTCTTCCGCCCAGTTCGGGAGCTCCGGGGCTTCGAAAAGATGCATCTTGAGCCCGGCGAGGAAAAGACCGTGTCTTTCACGCTTTCGAGGCGCGATTTCGCCTACTGGAACGAAGCGATCCACGACTGGTATGTGGAGACGGGGGCTTTTGTCGTCGAGATCGGCCATTCCAGCCGGGACATCGCTCTTCGCGCGGCGCTAAACATCACCTCGACGACGGAAAGTCCCCTCGCCTATTCGGTCAACTCGATCTTCATGGATCTGATGAAGGACGAAAAGGCCCGGTCGATCCTGAAACCCCTCCTCGATCAGATGACCCAGACCCTCGGCGGCGGCCAGGCGGGCAGCGACGTGGCGCAGAGCGCCATCTCGCCGGAGATGCTTCAGGCGATGCTGGGCTACTCCCCGCTTCGAAGTGTCATCAGCTTCTCAGGCGGCGCGCTCACCTATGACGATCTGGAGGCGATGGTCGCACAGTTGAACGCGCGATAGCTGTCGCGCGATGAGCCCCCCGCGCTTCACACAGCCAATCCTGCCTGCCGGGCGTTTTCGCGCGGCAGGCAATTATTTCCAAATGGGCATAAGCCATTTTTCTGGCATCTTTTGAGGAACCGCGCGGGGCAGAATGCGTCATAATAAAATATAGAAAAACGGGAGGGATGCGTTTGCGGATCACCTATCTCGGCCAATGCGGCTTCCTTCTGGAGGCGGCGGGCAGCCGCATCGTCACCGATCCTTACCTGTCCGATTACGTCGACAGAAATTTCTTCAGCGCGGAAACGCCGTGGAAGCGGCGCTACCCCGCGCCGGCGACGCTCGCCCAGTTGAACCCGGACGGCGTGATCGTCTCCCACAGCCACGGCGACCACCTGGATCCGTGGACGATCGGCGCTTATGTCGAATCCGGCGGCGAAGCGCCCATCGCCGCACCCGCGCCGGAGTGCGCGCTGCTCGAGGACCTGGACGTAAAGCACATCCTCCGTGCGCGAGCGGACGAGCCCTTTGTCATCGGCTCCGCCACCATCACGCCGATTCCCTGCGCCCACACGGAACTGCATCGGGACGATGCGGGCGATTACCGGGAACTGAGCTACCTGATCGAAGCGGGCGGCCTCAAGGTGTTCTTTGCCGGGGACATGAGCCTGTACGACGGGCTCGCCGAGCGCCTCGAGGCCGAAAGGCCGGACGTGGTACTGCTCCCCGCCAACGGCCGCGACGATGCCCGCACGGCCGCGGGCATCATCGGAAACACCGACGAGGCCGAGGCGGCGCGGCTGGCCGCGCGGCTCGGCGCGCTGTACATCCCCATGCACTGGGACCTGTACGAGATCAACGGCTGCGACGAGGCCGCGATCCTCGCCGCAGCGCGGGACGCGGGCGCCCGCGTCCACCTGCTCCGTCCGTTGGACGCCATCGACCTGCCGGAAAAATAGTCGAACCGGTTATTCAAAAAGGGATCCCGTTACGGGATCCCTTCCCTTTGCTCCTATTCCAGCGGTGCGCCTACTTCAGCGACTCCACCGCCGCCTTCTCCGCGGCGAGGCCCGCCACGTAGCGGTCCATGAACTTCGAGAATCCCTTCTCGTCCGCCGCATCGGGCGCGAGGGTGTCCCCCGCCATGCCGGCGAAGACCTTGTTCTCAAGGTAATCCTCGAACTTCTCGCCCTCCGCCTTATTGATAAGGTACGCCGCCAGGATCGCGATGCCCCAGGCGCCGCCCTCGCCCGCCGTCTCCATCACCGTGACCGGCGCGTGGATGGCGGCGGCCATGATGCTCTGGCCCACGCCCTTGGCCTTGAAGAAGCCGCCGTGGCCGTAGATCTTGTCGATGGCGACCTTTTCCTCGTCCAGCAGGATGTCCATGCCCAGCTTCAGCGCGCCCAGCGCCGAATACAGGTGCGCGCGCATGAAGTTTGCCAATGAGAACTTCGCGTCCTGCATGCGCACAAACAGCGGACGGCCCTCGTCGAGGCCGGTCAGCGGCTCGCCGGATACGTAGTTGTAGGAGACGAGGCCGCCCGCATCCTTTTCAGCCTCCAGCGCCTTAAAGAACAGCTGGTCGAGCACCTTGCCCAGCTTCATCTCCACACCCAGCCCCTTCGCGAACTCCTGGAACAGCCCGGCCCAGGCGTCGATGTCGGAGGAGCAGTTGTTGCAGTGCACCATCGCCACCGGCATGCCGCTGGGGGTGGTGACCATGTCGATCTCGGTGTGCAGCTTCGAAAGCGCCTTCTCCAGCACGATCATCGCGAAGATCGACGTGCCGGCGGACACATTGCCGGTGCGGGGCGCGACGGAGTTCGTCGCCACCATGCCGGTACCCGCGTCGCCCTCCGGCGGGCACATAGGGATGCCGGCGGGCAGCGCGCCGTTTGGATCCAGCAGCTTCGCCCCTTCTTCGGTCAGCCTGCCCGCGTCTTCGCCCGCGGAGAGTACCTTCGGCAGGATCTTATCGATCGTCCAGGGCAGCTGCCGGGGCACGACCAGCGCCTGGAACTTGTCCAGCATGCCCTTGTCGTAGTCAAAGGTCGTGCTGTCGATGGGGAACATGCCGGAGGCGTCGCCCACGCCCAGCACCTTCTCACCCGTCAGCTTCCAATGCACGTAGCCCGCCAGCGTGGTGATGAAGTCCACCTTGCCGACATGGGCTTCGCCGTTCAGAACCGCCTGGTACAGGTGCGCGATGGACCAGCGCAGCGGGATGTTGAAGCCCATAAGCTCCGTCAGTTCCGCCGCCGCCGGGCCCGTGGTGGTATTGCGCCAGGTGCGGAAGGGGGCGAGCAAATTGCCCGCCGCATCAAAAGCCAGGTAGCCGTGCATCATCGCGCTGACGCCGATGGCACCCACGCCGTTCAGGGAGACGCCGTACTTTTCCGAAACGCTCTGGCGGAGCTTTTGGAACGAGTCCTGAAGGCCCGCCCACACATCCTCCAGGCTATAGGTCCATACGCCGTTCTCAAGCCGGTTCTCCCAGTCGTGTCCGCCGGAGGCCAGCGGCTCGTGCCTCTCGTTCACGAGTACTGCCTTGATGCGGGTAGAGCCCAACTCGATGCCCAGCGCCGTCCTGCCGCTTTCAATCGCCTGCCGGATCCCGTTGATATCCATATGAAACCACTCCCGTATCATGATAAACGATCAATTCCGTCCGCCGAGGGATGCCCTGCGCGGCGAACCGGTTCAAAAGTTATTGTACCATATTTTGCAGGCAAAACAAACCCTGCTTTTACCAGACGCGTCGGTTTTCGCCGGGGACAAGGATTTTGGACGAATCTTCACTAAAAATTCCCGCGCCCCCACGGCCCGTCCCGCGTTGACAAACGCGTTTGCGCCCGCTATAATCATTTCGTGAGCATTCCTCTCCTGGGGTGTGCGCCACGTGACCGCTTTTACCGACATTTTCACAAAAGGATTCCGGGTCGGCGTACGGATGTCAGGCCTCCTCCGAGTGGAAGACAGCAAGTACCCGCAGGTTTCCGTCCTGCCGAGCGGCGGGTGAAAAAGCGGCGCGAACGGCACCCTGGGAACGAATGATCACGAGAGGCTCAGGGCCTCTTTTTTTGTGCCCGCATATTGCGGCCTATTGTTCGCCTATTATGTAAATTCGGCCCATCGGTTTGACTTTCTGATCTTTTTTCCTTATAATAACAAACAAAGGAAATGATCTGTTCAGGAGTCGCAATGATGTTGAAATGGTTGACCCGGCTTTCTGCCGCGGCGCTTGTTCTTCTGTGCATGGCAGGGGTTGCGCAAGCATCCTCGGTGACGGGCGTCACGCTTCCCGACCTGCCCGCACGCATTGACCAAGGTGAAAGGATCACCATCCGGGCGGTCGTCGAGCCGGAGGACGCCGTCGTCACCTCCGTGGAGTGGCGCAGCAGCCGCACGGAATTTGCCACAGTCAAAAAAATGGACGACCGCAGCTGCACAATCACCGGAAAACGGATGGGGCGGACCATCCTCTACGTGAGGGTCAATAAGGGAAAACCCATTTCGCGCGTGATTACCGTTACTTACCCGAGGGCCACCGCCATCCGGCTGAACCGTACCGCCTTGACGCTGAACCCGGCCGGTTCCGCCTCATCTACCTATACGCTGACCACAAAAACCGCGCCCACCTATCATTCCGATACGATCACATGGAAGAGCAGCGATGATTCCGTCGCCTCCATTTCCCCCAGCGCCGACGGCAAGAGCTGCGTCGTGACCGCGGTGTCCGACGGCTCCGAGGTGAGAACCTGCACCATCACCGCGACCACCGACAAAGGGCAAAGGCAAGCCATCTGCACGGTCACGGTCAAAAAAATCCCGGAAAAGTACGTCCGCGTACCGTCTTCGCTGGTGGTGCCGCTCAAGTCGGAGCGCCCGCTGACCTACGCGGTCTACCCCGCCAATGCGTTCGACCGGAAAGTGACCTTTGAAGTTATAAAAAACCGCGATGTCGTGGCCAGCGCAGACCCCAACACGGGCGTGATCAAAGGCCTTAAATCGGGCACCGCGGTCGTCCGGGTCACCACCGCAAACGGCCGCTCCGCCAAATGTCTCGTTACGGTCAAGTCGGTTCGCTATTCCGGCTTCTCCGTTTCTCCCTCCAGCAGGGTGATCGAAAAGGGCGCGCAGTTCGACATCACCCATAAGATTAAGCCCGCCTTCGTTTCTTACCCGGGCGTGAACTGCGCTTCCAGTAACACAGCCGTTGCGACCGTCGATTTCGTCCCCACGGAAGACCCGGACGACGACCCGGTTAAAGGCAAGTGGGTCGTGACCGGCGTCTCCCGCGGCTACGCCACCATCTCCGTTTCGGGCGACAACGGCCGCGCCAAGCGGTACATCGCCGTGCGCGTCGTCGACAACACGCAGCCCATCGAGATCACCGTTTCCGCCGTCGGCGACGTGATGCTGGGCGGCGATCCCCGGAATTCCACTTACAAGTATTTCGCGTCTGTTTGGAAGAACGGGCCGTCCTACTTCTTTGAAAAAATCAAGCATGAACTCATCGGCGTTCCCTTCGCGAACCTGGAAATCCCGCTGGTGAATACCGACAAGGTCGTCAAGGGCTCCCGGAACTACATCTTCCGGGGCCGCAAGGAATATGCCCAGGCGTTGAAGGACGCCGGCTTCCGCGCCGTGGACCTTGAAAACAACCACATCATGGATTACGGTTATGCCGGTTATCAAAGCACCCGCTCGGCGGTGTCCAGCCAGGGCATAAAGCCCTTCTTCCGAACCAGCGTCGCGTACGTCTATGAAAAAGGCGTCAAGATCGGCTTTGTCGGCTACCGGCCGGAGAACATCTCCCTCTCCTCGATGCGGACCCAGGTTCGCGCCGCGCGGAAGAAGTGCGACATCCTGATCGCTTCCTTCCATTGGGACTCGTCCGGTTACGGCGCTACCGGGCAGCAGAGGGCCTATGGCCGCTCAGCCATTGATGCGGGGGCAGACCTCGTCGTTGGCCACCATTCCCACCTGCTGAGCGGCATCGAGGAATACAAGGGCAAGTATATCGTCTACGGCCTCGGGACGATCGCATCCGTCATCCAGCGGCCGAAGGACATCGACACCATGATCTATCAGCACACCTTCGAGGTGACCGACGTATCCACCAGCACGACCACCGTCACCACCAAGGGCGGCAGGATCGTACCCGTGCTGATGACCACGGCGGCTGAAAAGGAGAAAAACACCGCACAACCGGTGATCGCCGAAGGCGATGACGCGGCGCGCATTCTGAATAAGGTCAGGAATTTCTCCCCCGGAGGCCTTCCCTCCGGCATAATCGGACCCTGATGCGGCGCAAAGCCATTCTGCCCTGCTTCGGGAACCAGCCCAACCAAAGCGGCTCCATTCCGGGGCCGCTTTTCACTTGAACTTGCTTCAAATGCCCAAAAGTTGTATAGTAGAAAGCGTGAAAATCGCGCCCTTCGGGGCGAATAAACCGGGGAGTTGAAGAGATGGAAAAGCGTGGCATCGCCGTCGCCGGCAACATCATTCTGGACGTTTTAAAGCCGCTGTCCAGTTTTCCCGTCCGGCACGAGCTGGTCAAGGTGCTGGAAAAGACGTTTTCGCTGGGCGGCGCTGTCTCAAACGTGGCGCGGGACCTGGCGCGGCTGGACCCCTCGCTCCCCGTCAAGGCGGTGGGCGCTATCGGTGTGGACGGCGAAGGCGACCTGATCGCAAAGGAGCTTTCCGCCTATCAGAACATAGACCTATCCTTCGTCAAGCGCGAGGGGCAGACCTCGTTCACGGACGTATTGTACGAGCCGGAGACCAAGGCGCGGACCTTCCTCGTGTTCGGCGGCGTGGGCGATACCTTTGACGTGGACGACGTGCCGCTTCAAAAGCTCGACTGCCGCATCCTGCATGCGGGCTACATCCTGTTGCTGCCCGCCCTCGACGCGCCCGACCCTGAGTACGGCACGCGGATGGCGCGGCTGCTCCACGACGCGCAGGCCGCGGGTATCCTGACCAGCGCGGACGTGGTCAGCGAGGTGGGCGAGCGCTACAAGTCCATCGTGACGCCGGCGCTTCGCTACACCGATTACTTTATCGTCAACGAGATCGAGGCCGGAAAGACCGTGGGCGTGCCGCTCCGAGGCGCAAACGAGGAACTCTTGATCGACCGGGTGCCGGAGGTTCTTCTGAAGCTCAAGGCGCTGGGGGTGAGGCGCTGGGCGGTCATCCACGCGCCGGAAGGCGGCTTCGGCATCGACGAAAAGGGCGAATACTTCGAAGCGCCCAGCCTTCTCCTGCCGCCGGGCTTCATCGCGGGAACGGTGGGCGCGGGCGACGCCTTCTGCGCGGGCGTGCTGCTGGCCGCCCACAACGGCGAGAGCCTTTTAACGGGCATCGAGGACGGCATTGCCACCGCAGCCTGCTCGCTGCGCTCAGCGGGGGCGTCGGAGGGCGTCAAGGCGCTTGACGAGGCCCGCGCGCTGGCGAGGAGCCTGCCCCGTCGAACGCTGCGGGGATAATACACATCCATCCATGATGCCCGCTTGCGCGGGCATTTTTACCAAGGGGGACACACTTATGAAGTGGACGGAGGACCAGCGCGCGGCGATCGAGTCGCGGGGCGAGGACTTGCTCCTGAGCGCCGCAGCCGGGTCGGGCAAGACCACGGTGCTGGTGGAGCGCGTGCTGTCGCTGATTGACGACGGTGCGGACATCGAGCAATTTCTGATCGTGACCTTCTCCCGCGCCGCCGCCGCCGACATGCGCAGAAAGCTCACCGAGGAACTAAGCGACCGCGCCGAGGTTGACCCCCGGTACGCGCCGCAGCTGGAAAAGGTGGAGCGCGCTTCGGTCTCGACCATCCATTCCTTCTGCGCTGATCTCTTGCGGGAGCACTTTGAGTCCGCCGGCGTCGATCCGATGTTCCGCATCCTGGATGAATCCGAGCTCAAGCAGCTCGAGGCCGAGGCGCTGAGCGAGGCCATGGAGGCGGTGTACGCGGAGGGCGGCGACGATCTGGACGCGCTTCTCTACGGTCGGTCGTCCAAAGCCGTGGGGGCGCTGGCGCTCGAAATGTACAAATTCTCCCTTGAAAACGCCGACCCCACCCGCTGGCTTCGGGACGCCTGCGAAAACCTTCCCCTTTCGGACGGCTCGATATGGTTTGACGAGCTCGCCCGGGCAGCGCGGGCGAGCCTACGGGATGCCCGGGCGAGCCTTTCCTACGCGCTGGAACTTGCGAACGACCCGGACGGCCCCGCGCCCTACGCGGCGGCGCTTTCAAGCGACCTGGACGCCGTGGAGGGTATGCTCTCCGCCACCGGCTATGTGGCGCTCTCCGAGGCAGCCGCGGCGTACAAGGCGAAGCCCTTCGCCGCCATTCGCCGCCCCAAGGGCGCGGAGCCGGACGAGCGGCAGGAGGCGCTGAAGGCGCAGGCAAAGGCGCTCCGGGACGCCGCCAAGAAGTTCATCGGCGACGCGCAGGGGGTTCTGATGCCGATGGAATTGGCCCTCGAGGACATGCGCGCGCTTACGCCCGCACTTCGGGCGCTCGGACGCATCGCGACCGCGATGGATGAGAACCTCGACGCGCTCAAGGCGGAAAAATCGGCGCTTTCCTACGCCGACCTAGAGCACCGCGCCATTCGCACGCTCTCCGATCCCCGGGTTTCCGCGGCGCTTCGCGCCCGCTATCAGCACGTGTTCGTGGACGAGTATCAGGACGTGAGCAGCGTACAGGAGGCGATTCTGCGCGCCGCCGCCGCGCCGGGGCGGCTTTTCATGGTGGGCGACGTCAAGCAGAGCATCTACCGCTTCCGGCAGGCGGAGCCGACGCTCTTCCTCGAGAAATACCACCGGTTCGGCCGGGGTGATGGCGGGCGCGTGGTGGCGCTCAAGCAGAACTTCCGCTCCCGCGCGTCGGTTCTGGAGCTGACCAACCGCGCCTTCGAGCGGGTGATGACCGGCGGCGACGCCGAAATCGAGTACGACGACGCGGCGCGGCTGCATCCCGGCGCGTCGTTTGAAGGGGCGCATCCGCCCCTCGAGGTCCACATCCTGGAAAAGCCGGACGGGGAGGCGTCGGGCCCGGAGGCCGAGCTGACAAGCGGCGAGCGGGAGGGTGCGCTGATCGCCCGGCGCATTTCTCAGCTGGTAGGCACGCCCTACTACGACGCCCGCCGGGGTTGCGAGCGCCCCTTGGAATACCGGGATTTTGTGGTGCTGACCCGCACCCGCGCCGCCATGAAGCCGGTGGAGTCGATGCTTACCCTCGCGGGCATTCCGGTGTACGCGGATGCATCCGGCGGGTACTTTGACGCGCTGGAGGTGGAACTGGCGGTATCGCTTCTCCGCGTGATCGACAACCGCCGGCGGGATCTCGAATTGATGAGCGCGCTGCGCTCCCCGGTGGCGGGTCTGACGTCGGCGGATCTTGCCGAAATCCGAAGCGCCGCGCCCGGGACTTCGTTCCGGGATGCGATGCTCCGCCGCATGGAGGCGGAGGATGCGCTGGCGGAAAGGCTGCGCGGTTTTGAAGCGCGGCTCACCCGCTGGCGCGCGCTGTCGAGGGTACTGCCGCTGGGGCAGTTTGTGGACTTGGTGCTCCGGGAGAGCGACTTTTACGCCTACGCGGGCGGCATGCCCGGCGGCGGCGCGCGGCAGGCCAACCTTGATTTATTGTGCGACTACGCCAGCAAATACGAATCGGCCCAGGGCGGCGCGCTGTCCGGCTTCCTCGCTTACTTCCGGGACATCCGCAGCGGCGGTGACGATTTGGGCGCGGCCCACGCGCTGGGCGAGGAGGATCAGGTCGTCCGTCTGATGACCATCCACAAGAGCAAAGGACTGGAGTTCCCAGTGGTGCTGGCCACCGAAATGGGGCGCAGGCTGAACGCCGCCGGGCGGCGTGGCGAATTCTGCGCCCACCGAGCGCTGGGCGCGGGCATTCGCCTGAACGACCCGTCCCTCGGCTCTTCCCGGGAGACCCTCGCCCAGGCCGCCATCGGCGCGCGGCTGGCCCGGGAGGACTACAACGAGGAGATGCGCATCCTGTACGTGCTTCTGACCCGCGCCATCGACCGGCTGATCCTGGTGGGGCGCGCCGGGCTCAAGGACGCCCGCACCCGCTTCATACTGTGCGGCGATGCGGGGCTCAGGCCCATGAACTACCTGGAGGTGGTGGAACCCGCCGCCCAGGCGATGGGCGCGGCCTGCGGGGTGTACTGGCACGCGCTGGAGGCCGTAGACGAAGCGGAGATCCTCGCAGCCGAGGGCGCGCCGGAGGAAACGCCCGTAGACGACGCGCTCCGGCGCGCCATGCTTTGGCGCTATCCCCACGAAGAACTGGTGATGCAGCCGCTGAAGCTGACGGTCTCCGGCCTCGTCCGGGAAGAGACCGGCCCCCGCGCGCTGCCGCCTCTGGGCAAGCGCCCGCTGTTCATGACCGAAGAGGGCCCCCGCGCGGCGGAGTACGGCACGCTGACACACAACGCGCTGATGGCGCTGGACTTTGCACCGCTTCGCGGTCTGTCCGGCGAGGCGCTCCGCGGGGCGCTGTCTGAGCAGATCGCCTCGATGCGCGCGTCCGGCAGGCTTTACGGCGATTTGGAACCGGCGCTCCTCGCCCGCTTCTTCGAGGGCGAAACCGGGCGTCGGCTCCTGCGAGCGGCGCGCGTGGAGCGGGAATGGCCGTTCAACCTGCGCGTTGCGCGGGAGGGCGAGCGCTTTTTGGTGCAGGGCGTGATCGACTGCTGCTTCATCGAAGACGGCGAATGGGTTCTCCTCGACTACAAGACCGACCGCGCCGACGACCACGAAGCGCTGCTGGCGCATTACCGCCCGCAGATCGAATGGTACGCAAAGGCCCTGAACGAAATCACCGGCATCCCGGTCCGGGAAAAGCTGATCTGCCTCCTGCGTGCGGGATTGGAACTGACGGCATAGAAAAAGCCGGGGCGAACCGATTCGGTTGGCCCTGGCTTTTTTCCGCTAAAAATCGCAAACTTATTGACCCTTCGCCGCGGCCAGCGCCTTTGAAAGCTGATCCGGGCAGGAGGTGCCCTTGCCGCCGCAGTCGATGCCCTTCAGCCGCTCGATCACGTCCTCCACCTTCATGCCCTTGGCAAGGTTTGAGATGCCCTGAAGGTTTCCGTCGCAGCCGCCGATAAATCTGACATCCTTGAGTACGCCATCCTCCACGTCGAACTGGATTTCTCTCGAGCAGGTTCCCTTTGTCCTGTAGGTCATGGTTGTTCCTCCAAAATCAGTTTGTCGGCGGCGGCTTCCACCGCCTCCGCGATGAAAAGCGCCGTCTTCATGTACGCCTCGGGTGGCCCGCCGTAGGGGTCTTCAATGTCGCCCGGCAGCCCCGCGTAATCCCTGAGCGTTTCCACGCGGCCGCCGGGGAACACCCGTTTCACGTATTCCGCCTGGGCACGGGTCATGGTCAGGATCAGCGCGCCGGAGAGCTCGGCCTCATACATCGGCCGCGCGCGGTGCAGGTTTAGGGCGACGCCCAGTTCCTTCATCGCCAGGCAGGCGTTCCAGCTGGCGGGCGCGCCGGGTGTGGCGGAGAGCCCAGCCGACTCGACGGCAATGTCCTCCCGTCCCCGCGCCTTCAGCGCGCGCTTCAAAAGCGCCTCGGCCATGGGGCTTCGGCAGGTATTTCCGGCACAGACAAACAGTACGCGCATGTTTCCCTCACACTTCCACGATGTCAAAGGCCGCCGCCCGGCCCATGCGGTTCATGACCGCGAGGCCCAGCCCATCCAGATCAACGGCCTCGGCGAAGAGCCGCGTACAGCCCGCTCCATCCATCTCCCGAAGTGCCGCGAACAGGCTCGCCGCGGCCTCCGCCGCACTCTCCCCGATCGGCCGGACGTTTCGGCTTCCGTATAGCCGCGCCGAGGGCGCGAGGATGGCGCAGCATTCGCCGCAGGCGGTTGCCTCGTCGTACAGCGCCGCGATCTTCCGGGCGACGGCGCCGCGCTCGCCCCGAACGATGGTCAGCCGTCCGTTCGGCGCGTAGTGCCTGTACTTCATGCCCGGCGAGCGCGCCTTCTCCCCCTCCCGGAGCGGGCGCAGCGCGCTTTCGTCTACCTGCACCGCGCCGAGGGCCGATTCGATCATCTCCGGCGTCACGCCGCCGGGGCGGAGGATTCGGGGCACCGCGCCCGTCACGTCGACGACGGTGGACTCCAGCCCCACATCCGAAGGGCCCCCGTCCAGAATCATCGCGATCTTACCGTCCATGTCCTCCAGCACATGGGCCGCCAGCGTGGGACTGGGGCGGCCGGAGCGGTTGGCGCTGGGCGCGGCGATGGGGAGACCCGCCTTTTCGATCAGCGCACGCGCCGCCGGGTGGGAGGGCATGCGGATGGCCACGGTGTCGAGCCCCGCCGTCACCTCATCCGGCACAATGGTGCTTCTTGGCATCACCAGCGTCATGGGACCCGGCCAGAAGGCCTCCGCCAGCACCTTTGCCGCCGCCGGGAGCGGCCCGGCGATGAGCGGCAGCGCGTCCTCGATGCGGGCGACGTGCAAAATCAGCGGGTTGTCACCGGGTCGGCCCTTGGCATCAAAGATGCGCCGGACCGCCGCGCCGTCAAGGCCGTTCGCGCCGAGGCCGTAGACCGTCTCGGTCGGGAACGCCACAAGCTCCCCCGCTCGAATCAGTTCCGCTGCCCGTTCGATGGCGGCGGGGTCGCAGCGGGCGACGAGGGTGATCATGCGTCCTGCTCCTTCATCAGTTCGGTCTGCTCGGCCAGGGTCAGCGCGTCGATGATCTCGTCCAGGTCGCCGTTCATCACGTCGTCGATCCGGTAAATCGTAAAGCCGATGCGGTGGTCGGTCACGCGGCCCTGCGGAAAGTTGTAGGTGCGGATGCGCTCGGAGCGGTCACCGGTGCCGATCTGCTGTTTGCGCGCGCCGGAGTATTCGCTCTGGGCCTGCTCCCGCTGCAACTCATAGAGCCGTGCGCGCAGCACCTGCATGGCGCGCTCCCGGTTCTGTACCTGGGACCTTTGATCCTGAGACGTGACCACAAGCCCCGTCGGAAGGTGGGTGAGGCGCACGGCGGAGTCGGTGCGGTTGACGTGCTGCCCGCCCGCGCCCGAGGCGCGGTAGGTGTCGATGCGAAGGTCGGCGGGGTTAATGGATACCTCCACCTCCTCCGCCTCCGGTAGTACCGCCACGGTGGCCGTGGAGGTGTGAATGCGCCCGCCGGACTCGGTCACCGGCACGCGCTGCACCCGGTGCACGCCGCTTTCGTACTTCAGGCGGCTGAACACGTTCTTTCCCTGAATCATGATGACCGCTTCCTTGAGGCCGCCAAGCTCGTTGAGGCCGCCCTCGGTCAGCTCCACCTTCCAGCCGTGGGATTCGGCGTAGTGGGTGTACATGCGCAGAAGCTCCGCGCCGAAGAGCCCGGCCTCGTCGCCGCCCGCGCCGGCGCGAACCTCCAAAATGGCGTTTCGATAGTCGTCCGGGTCTTTGGGCAGGAGGCGGATGCGCGCCTCCTGGGCCATCTTCTCGACCTCCGGCTCCAGCGACTCTAGCTCTTCCTCCGCCATCGCGCGAAGGTCCGGGTCGGCGAGCATCGCCCGGGCGTCCTCAGCCTCCTGATTCTTTTTACGAAAATCCGAGGCGAAGGCCGCAAGCTCCGTAAGCTCGTTGTGCTCGCGCATCAGCTTCTGGAACAGCGGCGCGTCGGAGATGACCTCCGGCAGCGTGATGCGGATGGACAGCTCCTCAAAGCGGCCTTCCACCGCCTCGAGCCTTCTTAAGATGCGCTCCCTTTCGTTGTCCAAGCGTTACACCCTTTCGACAGTCACGACGCGCTCCGCGCCGCAAAGATCCTTGATAGTTTGCACCGCCCCGATGGGGGCGAGAATTTCCTTTACCGCGCCCGCTTGGGAAAAGCCAACCTCGAAAAGCGCCGTGCCGCCGGGGTTCAGCCTTTCCGGAAGCTCTGCCGCGATACGGCGGTAGAAGTCGAGGCCGTCCGTGCCGCCGTAGAGGGCGAGCGCCGGCTCGCGCCGGACCTCCCGCTGGAGCGAGGCCATATCCCCTTCCGTCAGGTAGGGCGGGTTGGAGACGATGAGGTCATAAGTACCGGGAACCGCTTTGAACAGATCGCCCAGATGGTAGTCCACCGCCGCGCCCAGCCTCCGCGCGTTTTCGCAGGCCACCTCGAGCGCGTCCGGGCTGATGTCCGTTCCGGCGACGGTGGCATCCGGGTTTTCGAGCTTCATCAAAACCGCCAGAATGCCGCTGCCGGTGCAAAGGTCCAGCGCGCGCATGCCACCCTTCAGCCGTGAAAGCGCGGCCTCCAGAAGCGTCTCGGTGTCAGGCCTCGGGATCAATACCCGCCCGTCCACCAGAAATTTCCGCCCGTAGAACCAGGCGAAGCCCTCTACATACTGCAGCGGCTCGCCCTCCGCGCGGCGCCCAAGCGCCGCCTGAAACCAGTAAAGCGCCTCGCCTGCAAGTTCCTCGTCCATGCGCAAGGGAAGCGCCCCGCGCGAAACGCGGAGCGCATCCGACATCAGCCAGGCCGCGTCGGCCTCAGGGTCGGGACTGCCGGAGGCGGCAAGGCGCCGGACGGCGTCCTTCAAAAGCTCACGAACGCGCATCGGTGGCGGCGGCTTCGCTGCCCTTTTCTTCAATGGCTGCGGCGGGCGCGCCCTTCTCCTGCGGGCTGTAAATTTCCCCGTTCAGATCGCCCAGCGGGTTCTCGTAGCCCAGCGACGCCTTGAGGGACACCAGCGCCACCTCCAGCATCTTGTCGTCAGGCTCCGCAGTGGTGATCTTCTGCACCATCAGCCCCGGCCATTTCAACGCGCGGACGATCCAGTTGTTCTCGGCGCGGGCGAGGCCCTTCAGGATTTCATAAGAGATGCCCGCCACCAGCGGCAGAAGCAAAAGCCGGCTGCCCAGGCGCTGCAGCGGGTTTGATGTATCGCTGCCGAGGACGAGGAAGACCAGGATCGAAATCGCCATCACGATCACGAGAAAGCTGGTGCCGCAGCGCGGGTGCAGCGTGGTGAAGCCGCGGGCGTTTTCGACCGTCAGGTCCTTGCCGCTTTCATAGCAGTAGATGGATTTGTGCTCTGCGCCGTGGTACTGGAATACCCGGCGGATCTCCTTGAGCTTGGAGCACAGGAACACGTACAAGAGGAACATCGCCATGCGCACCACGCCGCCGATGAGGTTCACCAGCGTCTTGTTGGGAATGGCGCGCTTGATCAGCGCTTCGAGGAAGGTCGGCAGCGCGAAGAAAAGGCCCACGGAAAGCAGAATCGCCAGCACCACCGCGAAGCCCATCATCACGTCGTCCGGCTTGACGTGCAGGATCTGGGCGACCTTCTTTTCGAATTTAGAGGGCTCCTCGGCATCCAACCCCGCCATGTCGGCGGACTCGGTCAGGATCTTCATGCCGCCCACCAGCGAATTGACAAAGCTGACGATGCCGCGGATGATCGGCCAGGCCAGCCACGGGTGCTTTTCGGAAAGCGGCGTAATCTTCTTCACTTTGTAGACGATGCGCCCGTCGCCCTTGCGGACGGCGATGGCCACGCGGCCGGGGCCCTGCATCATCACGCCCTCCATGACCGCCTGCCCACCCACCGATATGCAGCCCTCGGGCTGCTTGTTGAAAAACCAATCGCGAAAGCCCTTGGCAAATTTAGACATTGCAACCTCCCACCGGGTAGATTCCCTTGTCCTTATTATATAACCTCGCGCCTCCCGGCGAAAGCACGAAAATATGACAATGGCGTGAAGTGAAGCGTGTATTCCCTAAGCCGCGCGGCGGATAGAAAAAACAGACCAGGCGCGCCTGATCTGTATTTTCGGTCCTAGATGCCGTAACGCTTCTTGAAACGGTCCACGCGTCCGCCGCTGTCAATCAGCTTCTGCTTGCCGGTAAAGAAGGGATGGCACTTCGAGCAAATGTCGACGCGCAACTCCTTTTTCACCGAACCGGTCTCAAAAGTCTCGCCGCACACGCAGCGAACGACCGACTTTGCGTAGTTGGGATGGATCTTTTCCTTCATGGTTTTCACCTCGCGATGCAAGCCCGGCAGGCGGGACAAATCTGCACATTGCAAATATTATTGTAGCATAACCCCGTCTGCCGCGCAAGGTATTTTTGGAGATTTTACGTTTTTCGACCTATCTCCCGCTGTAGGTATACCCGTCCTTTTCGTACACCGCCATCCAGCCCTTGAGCCGCTGGAAGAATTCGCGGTTCGAGCCCGTCTTCTCCAGCATACCGATCAGGTTTTCGGCGGTCTCCTGGTTGTTGTTGTTCGACAGGAGGCGCCGGATGGTGTAGGCACCGTCCAGTTCTTCCTTGTCCATGAGCAGCTCCTCGCGCCTGGTGCCGGACTTGTTGAGGTCGATGGCCGGGAAGATTCGCTTTTCGGACAGGGCGCGATCGAGGTGGATCTCCATGTTGCCGGTGCCCTTGAACTCCTCAAAGATGATGTCGTCCATCCGGCTGCCGGTTTCGACGAGGGCGGTTGCGATGATGGTCAGCGAGCCGCCGTTTTCGATGTTTCTCGCCGCGCCGAAAAAGCGCTTAGGCTTGTGCAGCGCCCCCGGATCGAGGCCGCCGGACAGGGTTCTGCCCGTGGGCGGAATGACCAGGTTGTAGGCGCGGGAGAGGCGGGTGATGGAGTCGAGCAGGATCACCACGTCGCGGCCGCACTCCACCAGCCGCTGGGCGCGCTCCAGCACCATTTCGGCCACTCGGGTGTGGTTCTCCGGCACCTCGTCAAAGGTGGAATAGACCACTTCGCCCTTGATGGAGCGCTGCATGTCGGTGACTTCCTCGGGGCGCTCGTCGATGAGCAGCACCATCAGGTGCACATTCGGGTAGCCCTTCGTGATGGAGTTGGCGATTTTTTTCAGAAGGATCGTCTTGCCCGCTTTGGGCTGGGACACGATCAGGCCGCGCTGCCCCTTGCCGATGGGCGCGACGATGTCGATGGCGCGCAGCGCCAGATCGTTCTTCTCGCCCTCGCGCTCGAGGCGCAGCCGCTCGTCAGGGTAGATCGGCACCAACTGCTCGAAGGGACGTCGGTTTGCCGCCTGCTCCGGCGACACGCCGTTGATTTGGTTGATGTAGATCAGCCCGCCGTAGCGGTCCCCCTCCCGGGTGGGGCGGGTCTTGCCCTCGACGTAGTCGCCGGTGCGCAGGTTGAAGCGGCGGATCTGGGCAATGGACACGTACACGTCGTTGGGCCCGGGCAGGCAGTTTTCCGCCCGCAGAAAGCCGTAGCCCTCCGGATGGATCTCCAGTACGCCCGCGCCGTCGCGGCATTCGCCGCTGGCGATCATCTCCGGCACGGCGGGGTTGGTGGTGCCCAGCTCCGGGGTGTAGGCGTTCTCCCGACGGGGGCGCTGAGGCGCTTCGGGCTTCGCCGCCTCAGCCGCCGGGCGGGGCGCCTGGGCGTCGTAGCGGGGCGTCTGGGCGTCGTAACGGGGCACATCGTAGCGCCGCTGGTTGTCAAAGCGGCCGGGCTGCGGATAGCGCGCGGGCTGGGCAGCGTCGAAGCTCCTGCCGCGGGTCGCGTAGGGCTGGCGGGGCTGCTGCGGCCCGCGCTGGGGCAGCGGCATCCGCGCCGCCATGCGAGGCTGACCCATGACGTGGGTGCGATGCTCCGGAGGGCGCGCAGCGCCGGCATCCGGGGCGACAGGCTCCGCGGGCGATTCAGGCTTTTCGGCGGCCGTCTCTGCGACGGGCGCTTTCGCGGCGGCTTCGGAAGCGGGCGCTTCCGCCTCGGCGAACGGTTTGTCCGAAGGCGCTGGGGCATCGGGCGCGGGCTTCGCAGTTTCTTCAGGCTGCATGCGCTCCGGCGGGGTCTCCGCCGGGATCGCCTCCGTTTTTGGCGCTTCAGTTTCAACCTTCGGCTTCCTGCCCCGGGGTTTGGGCTCCGGCTTTTCGGCCTGAACGGCCTTGTCCGCCTTCGGCGGGCGGCCGGGACGCCGGGGTTTGTCCAGCGCTTTCTCTTCAACGGGCGCGTTCGCGTTGGCGGGCGCGCCCTTCGCGGTCACATCTGCGGGCGTTTCCGCCCCTTTGGTGGGTTCCTTCTGCGGCTCGAGCGCGAGCCAGGCCTCCGCCGCCGAAGCGACAGGCTCCCTGAGCGCAGGCGCTTCGATGGCGGCGACGGATTCGGATTTGGCGGGTTGTTCCGTCGATGCGGGCGCGCTTGCGCTCGCCGCGCGGGCTCTGGGCGCGCGCGGCTTCGCTTCTGCGGGCGCAAGGGCTTTTTCGGCGTCCAGCACCATCTCGACAAGGCGCGCCTTGTTGAGACCGGCGGGGATTTTGATGCCGTAGGTTTTTGCCAGCGCCCGAAGCTCCTGAACGGTCTTCAAATGCAAAGTGCGGTAATCCAAGGTGGGTTGCTCCTCTCCCGGATTCGAATCATGAACAAAATAAAACAGAAAGCGCCGGTTGGACAGGCAGGCGCGATATATGCAGCATAAGTATATGCAACCTTCGGTCTATTATGCGCGGCGAGCCAATACGAAGTCCCTGAGAACCGCCTGCTCCACCCAGTGAGACAGGTTCCGGTCGCACTCACCATCGATAGGTTCAAGGCCCGCGTCCGAGACGAGGCGAACCAGACGGTCGCGCTTCATCGTATAGGCGTTAAAGGACAGCGCCATCGCCCCGCCGGGCTTTAATGCGCGACGCATCGCGGGCAGCGCCCTTTCGAGAAGCCCTTCCAGCGTCATCTTCCCGCCCGGCGCGTGCTGCACGCCGTAGGGGATGTCCGAAGCCACGAGGTGGAACGACCCGGGCTTATGGGCCGACGCAGCGTCCGCGAGATCCCCCGCGATGAACGAGGCGCAGAGCGGCCCCTCCGGCCGCTTCACGGTGATCTGCCGCCGCTTCACGGCTTTCTTTCCGATGGTCATGGAAAAGTCTTTTGTATCGTGCTTGAAGCGTCCTTGCTCCAGGTAGCGCTTGAGAAAGGCGTAGCCCTGCTCGACATCCGAGACATCCACATCGCTGCCCACGGCGTGCCAGCCCCGGTTGAGCGCCTCGAACAGCGTGGTGCCGCGGCCGCACATGGGGTCAAAGAGCGTAACGCCCCCGTCCGCGCAGTCAAAAAAATCGCTCTCCAGCGCGGCAAGGTTGATCAGGCTTCGGGTAAATAGCTCGCTGGTCTTCCCTTTGTACTTCAGGATCGACGAGAGGTCCCCACCCAATTCGGGCGCCCTCGCGGACGCGAGCGGAAGCATCGCGCCGTCCGGTCGGACTTCAAACAAAAGTCTAAGGTGGGAGTGGGTTCTCAGCGCCTTGAGCGCGCGCTCGGTGAGCGGCTCCGAATCAAAGCACAGAAAATCCAGCCCGCCGAATTTCCGCTCGATCACGCGCGGCTCCACCCCGGCGTACTCAAGGATCCGGGACAGCTCACGCGCGAGCATTGACCGGATGGCAAGCTCATAACGGCTGTTCAGATACGGCCATAAAAGCAGTGCGTATTGCATTTTATCTCTCGAAGTGAAATATCAGATGTATGGGGCTGAGGGAATGAGTGGGGCTCCCAACCATCGCTGAGTGGGAGCCCGCAAGGCGCGACTGCGCTTAATATTTGCGTTTGCGGGCGGCTTCCGCTTTCTTCTTGCGCTTGACGCTGGGCTTTTCGTAATGCTCTCTTTTCCTAGCTTCGGCCAGAATCCCGGAGCGGGCGGTCATGCGCTTGAAGCGGCGCAGTGCGCTCTCCAAGGACTCATTTTCCTTAATGCGTACCTCTGACATCGTGTTTTCCCTCCCCTCATGGATGCTGACAAGTCAGCCAATGTAGCATGGGGTTCGCCACATGATCATTATAGCGCATGGTGCTTGCAAACGTCAACCGAAAAACCGCAATTTTCACAATCGATAGAATTAAGCCATCCTGCCGCCCAATTGCGCCCCGCCGAGGAGGTGCAGGTGCAGATGTTTGACCGATTGCGCACCGTGGGTCCCGCAATTGGTGACGAGGCGGAATCCGGATTCGTCAACCCCTTCGGATTTGGCGATGCGCTTGGCCGCCTCCAAAAGGCGGATGGCCGTCTCCCCGTCCAGCGACAGAACGTCCGGCATGTGCGTTTTCGGGACGATCAGCACGTGTACCGGTGCCTGGGGCTCGATGTCCCGGAAGGCGTAGATGTGCTCGTCCTCATACACCTTCTTGGACGGAATTTCTCCGGAAAGGATGCGGCAGAAGACGCAGTTCTCCATCGTTATACCCCTTTTCTTCCAGTTGTTTTCAGATTGTTCATATTTTTACCGGGGTGTGCGGGTTCCAAAGCGTTCAGCCGCCCCGGGCCACGCCGCCGGACGCCGACACAATGGCAACCGGCCGCGCCTCGCCGGACTTACCCGGCGCGATCACCCGCACGTAATTTTCGGTGTACCCCTCGGCGAGACCGCCCTCCCCTTCTTCCTCAAACAGCACCCGCTGGGTGGTTCCGACGAGGGATTGGACGAACGCCTCCTCCAGTGAAGCGCCCAGCTCGATCAGCTCGGCGGCGCGCGCCTTCTTGATGGCCTCGGGCACCTGGCCGGGCATTTTCGCGGCTTCGGTGCCGCTTCTGGGTGAAAACGGAAAGACGTGGATTCGGGCGAAGCCGACCTCCCGGATGCAGGCCAGCGTTTCACGGTGTTCTTCATCGGTCTCGCCGGGAAAGCCCGCGATCACGTCGGTGGTCAGCGCGCAGCCGGGGAATGCGCTCTGGAGCCGCCGCGCGGCGTCGAGGTATTGGGCGGTATTGTAGCGCCTTCGCATGCGGCGAAGCACTTGGTCGCTGCCCGACTGCATCGAAAGGTGGAACTGCGGGCAGATTTTGGGCATTTCGAGGAGCGCGGATACAAATCCGTCCGTCACGTTCACCGGCTCCAGCGAGCCGAGGCGTATGCGCTCCACGCCATCCGCCTGGTGGATCGCCCGGAGCGCGTCCGCGAGCGTCAGCCCCAGATCCCGTCCGTAGCTCATCAGGTGGATGCCGGTGACCACGATCTCCCGGTAGCCCGCCGCCGCCAGCGCCGTCGCCTCGGCCCGGATCTCGTCAAGCGGCATCGACCGCACAGGGCCCCGAACCGAAGGGATTACGCAGTAGGCGCACCGGTTTTCGCAGCCCTCCTGAATTTTCATCACCGCCCGGGTACGCCCCTCGTGGCGCGAGACGGTCAGGTGCTCAAAGGCCCACGCTCCCTCCGCGCCCACGGCGGAGATCACCTGGCCTTCGCCGAGCGCCCGCTCCAAGAGCTCCACCACGCGGCTTCTGTCCCGGGTGCCGAGGATCAGCCGGACGCCCGGCAGCTTGACCTTTTCCGCGTCCCGCTGGGCTAAGCAGCCACAGACGACGACGGCGCTCTCCGGATGTTCGCGGTGCACCCGCCGGATCAGCTTCATGGACTTCTGGTCGCCGGTGCCGGTGACGGTGCAGGTGTTGATCAGGTACACGTCCGCGGGCGCATCAAAGGGCACGCTTGCATACCCCGCCCGCTCAAAGGCCTCCCGCATGGCTTCGGTATCGTACTGATTGACCTTGCAGCCCAGCGTAAGGCACGCGATTGTCTTCATGAGTTCCCCCAAAGAAATGTATGTCCCGGCACAGGAAACCGCCGGCGGTCGTGCGCCCCGAGGTCAATAAAGCAAGTAGTCCGTTTAACCGTTTACATGTCGCCCCAGAGCTGCATGACCAGCGCCATCGCCGCCACGGCGGCGGTTTCGGCGCGGAGGATTCTGGGGCCCAGCGTGACGCTCTTCGCGCCCGCCGCCTCCGCCGCCATCGCCTCCTCAGGCGCGATGCCGCCCTCCGGGCCGATCAGAAGCCCCACCGAGCGCGCGCCGGGGTTTGACCCGTGCTCGTCCCGGATGCGCCGCCCACGGGCTTCCTCCCAGGGCATCAGCATCATGTCCTCTTCCCGGAACATGGCGACGGCTTCGGAAAAGCCCACCGGCTCCAGGATCTCCAGCCGGTCGGCGCGGCCGCACTGCTTCATGGCCTCCCGGGCGATCCTGTCCAGCCGCTCCTGCTTCTTGCGGCCCTCTTCGGCGGTGAGCTTGACCACACACCTGCGCATTTTGACCGGCACCAGCCGCCTTGCGCCCATCTCCGCCGCCTTCTGGGCGATGAATTCCAGCTTGTCAAACTTCGGAAGCCCCTGATAGAGCGTCAGCGCGACCGGCGCCGTCGCGCCGTCCAGTTTTTCAAGGACGCGCGCGGTAACAGCCTCCCCCACCTCGGTCAGCTCCGCCTCAAAGAGCGCGCCCGCGCCGTCAATCAGCTGCACCCGGTCGCCGGGATGGAGCCTCAGCACCCGCCGGGCGTGTACGGCCTCATCCTCCGGCAGGCGCACGTTCTCGCCGGGCGCGCCGGAGCCGATCAGAAAGCGGCGCAAGGCTTTTCGGCGGCGAAAGCCGCCCACTCGCCCCGCTCGCGCCGCCGGATGTTCGTAAATCCAGCCGCTTCAAGCGCTTCGGCGATCTCATCCCCCCGGTCGGCGGAGATGCCGGAGCACAGGAAGGTTCCGCCCGCGTTCACGTGCCGGTATACGGCGGGCGCGATCAGGAGGATCACGCCGGTGATGATGTTGGCGATCACGAGATCGGCCGTTTCGCCGATGCCCTTGAGTACGTCCGCCTCGGCGGCGCGGACGGTTCCCGCCACCCGGTTGATGCGGACGTTCTCCCCTGCCACGCGCACGGCCACAGGGTCGATG
>JAEYPB010000004.1 GCA_023411175.1 Bacillota bacterium
GCCGCGAAGGCCGCGCCCGCCGGCGCCGAAGTGGTCAAGGCGCCCATGCCGGGCAACATCGTCTCGATCAGCGTGTCGGAAGGCGCGTCGGTCAAGAAGGGCCAGGTTCTGTTGGTCCTCGAAGCCATGAAGATGGAAAACGAAATCGTTTCGCCCCGTGACGGCGTCGTCTCCTCGCTTCTGGTGTCCAAGGGCGCTTCGGTCAACTCTGGCGACGGGCTGATCGCGCTGGGCTGACACCGGCAGCGCGCCGCGGGGTTTATTGGTTCCGCGGCCGGGTATATACTTGGCGAGGAGGGATATGACCATGGGCAAAAAGGTACTCATTACCGATACGATTTTGCGCGATGCGCACCAGTCGCAGGCGGCTACCCGCATGCGGCTTGAGGATATGCTTCCCGCGGCGGAAAAACTGGACAAGGTCGGCTACTACTCCCTCGAGGCGTGGGGCGGCGCGACCTTTGACAGCTGCCTGCGCTTTCTGAATGAAGACCCCTGGCACAGGCTGCGCGCGCTGCGCGAGGCCATGCCCAAGACCAAGCTGCAGATGCTGCTGCGCGGCCAGAACATTCTGGGTTATAAGCATTACGCCGACGACGTGGTGGATGAATTCGTCCGCCTGTCGGTCAAGAACGGCATCAACATCATCCGCATCTTCGACGCGCTGAACGACACCCGCAACATGGAAGTCGCCATGAAGGCCACGAAGAAGCACGGTGGCATCGCTGAGGCGGCTATGAGCTACACCTCGAGCCCCGTCCACAACGAGGACTACTTCGTGGAGCTGGCCATCAAGCTGGAGAAGATGGGCGCGGACACCATCGCCGTCAAGGACATGGCGAACCTGCTCCTGCCCTATCAGGCCTACAGCCTGGTTAAAAAGCTCAAGCAGGCCGTCAAGGTGCCGATCCACATGCACACCCACAACACCACCGGCACCGGCGACATGACCTACCTCAAGGCCATCGAGGCGGGCGCGGACATCATCGACACCGCGCTGTCCCCGCTGGGCAACGGCACCGCCCAGCCGGCTACGGAGCCGATGGTCGCCACCCTGAAGGGCACCGAGTACGACACCGGCCTTGACATCGGCCTTCTCTCCGACATCGCGGTGCACTTCCGCGGCGTCGCCGACAAGCTGACGAAGGAGGGCTTCCTCGACCCGAAGGTGCTCAAAATCGACATCAATACGCTTTTGTATCAGGTGCCGGGCGGCATGCTGTCCAACCTGATCTCGCAGCTCAAGCAGGCTGGCAAGTCCGACAAGTTCTACGACGTGCTGGAGGAGATCCCGCGCGTGCGCGAGGACTTCGGCTATCCGCCGCTGGTTACGCCCACCAGCCAGATCGTGGGCACCCAGGCCGTCATGAACGTCATCGCAGGCGAGCGCTACAAGATGAACCCCAAGGAGTCTCAGGCGCTGATGCGCGGCGAATACGGCCGCCTGCCCGCCCCGGTGAACGAGGAAGTCCGCCGCAAGGTTATCGGCGATGCCGAAGTCATCACCTGCCGCCCGGCCGACCTTCTGAAGCCGGAGCTGGAAGAGTACAAAAAGCAGGCTGCCGAGTACGTGCAGCAGCCGGAGGACGTACTTTCCTACGCGCTGTTCCCGCAGGTCGCCGAGAAGTACTTCCAGTACCGCCAGGCGCAGTCCATGAAGCTGGACAACACCCTCCTCAACAAAGAGGAAAAGGTGCTGCCCGTCTAAAAGTTCTTACCAAGGATAAAGCGCCGGATGTTGGCGCGGGGAGCCCCGACGGGGGCTCCCTTTTTCGATGTCAAAACACTTCGTCTACGACAGCGAAATGCAAGTTAAGGCTCAGCGGTGATATGTTACACGCTTGCCCGGAGGGCAAAAGGCAGTAAAAAACCCGCCGCCGGTAACTCCGGCGGCGGGTTTGGTGTGTTCAGACGAAGATGTCGTTCAGGCTCTCGACCACGCCCGGCAGGCCCGGCATGGGCATGTTGCGGATGCGGATGACGTTTTCGAGGTTTTTGACGTCCGAAGGTGGGATGGGCTTGGGGTTTCCGAGCATTTTTGCGATCAGGATGGACTTGGCGGCGGCCTCCATCATCTCCAGGAACTCGATGGCGCGCCACACGCCCTCGGGGCTGACCATCACCGCGCCGTGGTTTTCCATCAGGAAGCCGTTGGATTTTTCGATGACCGCGTCAAAGTTCATCGCAAGCTGCTCGGACAGCGGCTCGGCGTAGGGCACCATGATCATGGGACCCACCTCGATCACCGGTTCCGGCAAAAAGGGCATTTGCAGCCAGTCTCCGCCGGCGATGGCGAAGCCCGTCAGGATCGGCGGATGGGCGTGCACGACGCCCTTGACATCCGGCCGCTTGTTCATGATGCGCACGTGGAACGGCCATTCGCCGGTGGGCTTTCTGCCCTCCTTCGCATAGAGCACCTTGCCGCTCATGTCCACGGCGCAGATGTCCTCAAAGGTGATGGCAATTTTGGCGACCTTCGTGGGGGTGATGAGCAGCACGTCCTCATCCGCCCGGAGCGACAGGTTGCCGCCCTGGCTGGTGACGAAGCCGACTTCCGCCAGGCGGTTTGCGGCGCGGGCCAGTTCTTTGATTTCCGCCTGATACTTTGACTGGAACGGGGTCATGGAGAGAGCACTTCCTTTCTATTGTAGGCCGATGTCGTCGGCCGGGGAGAACGAAAAGTCCAGCCTGCCGCCGGGCGCAGGCTCCCGCATGGTCAGTTCAAGCCGGTAGACCCGGCCGCCCCAGATTTCCGAAAGGCGCGGGTTTTCAAGCTCGATGGCGGTGACCGACGGGGCAAGCCCCGCGGGGAAGCGCATCACGACCGGGCCGAGGCGCGCGCCGCCGTCAAAGAGGCGCGGCTCGAAGGGGGAGATGAACCGGAACGTCGCGCGGCTTTGCGCGCCTTCGAAGTCGAACGCGTCGATCAGGCGCACCAGGTTTTCGCCGGGCAGCAGCATCAGGCTGCGCTGCCAGCTGTAGAGCCTCGCAGCGGGCGGGTAGGCGTGGGCGATGCCCGCGGTGATCATAAAGTAGCCGTCGTAGCGCACCTCCGGCGGCTCGGGCGCGCGGCGCGCGCCGCTCTGCTCCACGGCCTCGACGGCGGGCACGCTGTGGGTGTCCGCGCCCGGAAGGCCTGCGGCGGCGATCACCGGCTCGCCGCGGTAGAAGAGGCTCACATCGCCCGCGTCGCGGTGGGGGGAAGGTCCGTCCGTCAGCGCGACGAAGAAGTCTCCGGCTCGCGCCAGCGCGACGCCCATATCCGGCATCAGCGCCGAGCCAGGCATCGACAGGCGCGCGGGCTCCCGGAGGAGCTTCTCGCGGCCCCTGAGGTGCGCGAAGGCCGTAAACAGCCCGTCGAACTCCGGTTCGAAGGCGGGGTCGCGCCGCCGAAGCCACGCGGCGAGGCCGCACAGGCAGCTGGAGCGGGTGCCTTCGCCCAATCGAAACAGCGCGTCCGCGGAGAGCCGCGGCCTCGGGCTGCCGCCGGGGTTTATAAACCAGCCTTCGCCGACGTGGGTTTTGCACGGGAGCACGGCCATTTCGATGAACCGTGGCTCATCCCGAAGTTCCACCACCCCGCCGCTGGCCAGCGAGAGCATGGAAAAGCAGTCGTTCAGCGCAGAGGTGGTCTCCATGTGACGCTCGAGCCCGTTTGCCGCGCCGCCGTCCGGCAGGAGCGACCGGAGGGTTCCCTCGAGCAGCCGCAACACCCTTCGGATCATCTGCCACCGGCGCTCGCCCTCGTCGGTCTCCGCCGCGAGACAGGCGGTCAGGAGGTGGGCGCAGATCCTGGGCGCATCGCCGCCCAGGTGCATCCAGTCCTCGCCGTCACGGGCGATGACGGGGTCGAACACCCGGCGGCGGAGCTCGTATTCCATTCGGGCGGAGAGCTGCGGCGAGATGCGGTCAAGCCGCGCGCTGACCATCTGCCGGGAAAGCGCGAACAGTTCCGCGGTGCGGGCCGCGTTGAGGTCCATGTCCGGAGAGCCGAAGGCCGGAAGCGACGCGCCCCGCCGGGGGAAGGTGGCCCAGTTGGTCTCCTCGGCCATCATCCAGAGGAGGTCCGCCGCCCGGGGCAGGTACTTTTCGTCGCCCGACACGCAGGCGCCCAGCACCAGCTTCACCGCTTGCCGGCGGCGAAGCGTGTAACCCTCGGGTGCTTCCGCGCCGGTTCGGGCGAGGAAATCCCCGGCGGTGAGCATGGGCAGCGGCGCGCGCAGCGCCCTTTCCGCCTGAGCCACGAGCGCGGCGGAAGCGTCCGGGTCGAAGCCCGTCCATGCGCGGCGGTCGTCCATGGATGGCACGACGCGAACATGCGCCGCCGGGCGCAGGCTGTAGAGCAGATCTTCCTGCCTCAGCGGAAACATGAAGTCCACCTCCGCATTCGCCTTTTGTAGCGCTCTTCAGCGCGAAAAATCCACCCAAGCGCTTTCGCGGTGCGAGCGCACCATCGCGTCCATCAGCCTTTGGAGCCGCGCGCCTTCGAAGATGTCGGGGCTCGCGGGCACGCTGCGGCTGACCGCATCCAAAAAGCTGTAGTAAGAGTGCATGTGCGCCCTGTCCCAGCCCACGCGGTTTTTCGGCGGCAGGAAGGAGCCGCCCGGCGCGGGGTAACGCGCCGTGGAGGCGATGCGGCGGTAGCCGCGCTCGCCGCCGAGGGCCGTCTCCGGCAGGGTGTTGTCGAAGAAATCCAGATAATCGGCCTCCGTCAGCCGCCACCTGAGCGCGCCCCGGTCGCCGTGGATTTCGAAGGACAGTTCGTCCTCCGCGCCGGTGGTGATCTTGGAGGCGGTGGCGGTGCCCACCGCGCCGCCTGGCATTTCGAGGATCATCACCGCCTGGTCGTCGGACACGTTTGCGGCCACGCCGCCGCCGGGGAGGGGCCGCTCCGGGTAGAGGGTGCGGAGGCGGCACAATACCCTTTGGGGGTAGCCGATCAAAAAAGCCAGCATATCCAGCGCGTGGGAGCCGAGGTCAAGGAGCACGCCCGCGTCCTCCAGCATCTTCCATCCGGCGGGTTTCCTCGCGTCGATGGAACCGGAGTGGTCGTACCGGGCGGAAAAGGACAGGATGTTTCCGATCCGTCCCTCGTCGATCAGCTGCTTCGCCCGGAGCACGCTGGGGAAGAAGCGGTTGTTGAAAGCCATCTGCGTCAGTAGGCCGGCCTCGCGGGCGGCGCGTTCGATCCGATCGGCGGAATCCGCGTCGACCGTCAGGGGCTTATCGATGTACAGGTGTTTTCCCGCCTTCAGCGCGTCCAGAATCATCGCCTCATGCAGCGCGTTGGGGGTGGAGATGGAGACGACGTCGATGTCCGGGCGGGCGAGGGTCTCCCGGTAGTCGCCCGTAAAGTGGGTTGCGCCGAGGATTTCCGCCGCGGCCTTCACGGCGTCGACCCGCCGGGAACACACCGAGCGGATCACGGGCCGAAAGCCTGCCCCCGGATAGAACAGCGGCATTTCCCTGAGCGCGTGGGCGTGGGTGCGCCCCATGAACCCCCAGCCGATGATGCCGACGCCGATTTCCTTCATCGTTTATCCCTCCGGTTGTCAGTTGGTGCTGGACGAGGTGGCGAGACCCCGCAGCGCGTCGCCGCGGCGCGGCGCCTCGAGCCGCCCCAGCGGCACTTTGGATACGGTGAGGCCGGTGCGGAAGAAGAGCCCCAGAATGGGAAGATCCTCGACCAGCCGGAGCTGCAGGCTGTACATGGAGGACTGCAGATCCTCCTCAATGATGGCGGACCATGCCGCACGCAGGAGCGACTCCATTTCGTCGGTGGTGTAGCGCTGGTAGTTGGAGGTGCCGTTCCTGCCCAAAAGGAAGTTGAGGTTGGGGATATCGCTGAGCTCGAAGGCGACCAGGGCCAGGTGGAAACTTCCGTTGTTCAGCCGGTCGTACACTTCACGGTCGGAGAGCACGTAGGTCTCCACCTCGAAACCGACCAGCCGAAGCTGCGCGGCCAAGAGATCCACCGCCTCCGAACGGGTGTTGGTGGTGCCGCGGTCATGGGTGATCAGGGTGAGCTTCAAGTCCACCAGGCTGCCGTCGACCTCCTTCTCCAGAAGGTTGTCGCCGTCCACATCCTTCCAACCGTCGTCCATCAGCAGCTTCAGCGCGCGCTCCGGGCTGTAGTTGTAGCGGGTGGCCTGGGCGTTGTAGAGCCAGGAGCCGGGGATGACCGGAACCTCGCTCTCCTGCACGAGGCCCGCGTAGACCGTGTTGGCCAGCGTGGTGCGGTCGATGGCGTACATCAGCGCCTGCCGCACGGCCAGGCTGCCTACGATTTCGTTGCGCAGGTTGGGCACGATGCACTCATAAGTGTTGGTGGAGTAGTCCGCCGACTGCCGGTCGCTGAGCTGACGGCTGAGCGAGATTGTGGGGTATTCGCTGGCCAGCGCGTCGATTTCGCCGGTTTCCAAGAGGTTCATCGCGATGCGGTTGGTGGCGCAGAGCATGCCCACCACCGAATGAATCTGGGTGTTCGCGCGCTTCCACCACAGCGGGTTCTCTTCGATTCGGAGCGCGTAGCCGGTGGAGTACCCGATGTACCAGTAGGGCCCGGTGCCGAAGGGGTACGGGCTTGAGATGGAGCCGCTGGAGACGATGGGGAAGGTCATCGCGTAGAGCAGCATGTAGCCGATGGAGCTGTTGGACTTGACCACCACCGTGGATTCATCCCCGACGCTCATGGACGAAACCGCCTGAGAGAGCAGCGGATGCCAGTAGGTTGCCGGGTTTTTCATGATTTCGTTGTAGCTGTCCACCACGTCCCGGGCGGTCAGCCGGTCGCCGTTGTGGAACTGGACGTTTCCGCGCAGCGTGAACGTCCAGGTGTTTCCGCTGACGGCCCACCGGTCAGCCAGGAGCGGCGCGGGCTGGCGGTTTTCGTCCAGCTCCACGAGGGATTCGTAGACCAGCGCGTTGACGCTCATCACGTCCCGGTACTTGCACCGCAGGGGGTTGATTTCCGCGTCCGCGCTGACGACGAGGCCGAGCGTGAGGTCGGCGGAGCCGTACATGTCGGAGGGGGACGAGGCGCCGGACTCGGCCGCGCCTTCGGCGGCGCTTTTCTTCTCCTCCGCGGTGGCGGGCGCGGGCATCACCTCGCCGGGGGCGGGCGCCGCGTCTCCGAGCGCGTACTCCTCTGCGCCGGAATAATCGTCCACCGACGCCTGGTTGTACTCAGGCGGCTGGGTGGCGTTGTCCAGAAGGGTGATGGTCCGGTTGCCGCCCGAGCAGCCGGTGAGAAGCGCGATGGCCAGGAGAACCGCCATCAGCCGGGCAAGCCTTGAGGTCATGACGCAAAAATCTCCTTATAGTGCTCGTAGGCGGATTTGACGCGGGAGACGTACTCCCGGGTGGAGTCAAAGGGGATGTAGGCCAGCGTAACGCCGTCCTCGGAGTATTGCTTGTCGGTCAGCCACTCGTCCACGCGGGTGCCGCCGGCGTGATAGGCGGCGGTGGCCTTGGTCAGGTCGCCGCCAAAGCGCGCGTCCAGGTAGCTCAGAAACCAGCAGCCGTAGCGGATGTTGAGATCCGGCTCGAAGAGGGTTGCGTCCGTGTAGCCGCTCGTCTCGTTCAGCTTCTCGGCGATCCATCCGCCGGTCTCCGGCATGATCTGCATCAACCCCCGCGCGCCGGCGGAGCTGACCGCTTCCGGCCGGAACGAGGATTCACAGTAGATGACCGCCGCCACGCGGGCGGGATCCAAACTGTATTCGGCGGCGTACTTTTCAATTTCGTCCCGATAGTCAAGGGGGTAGGCGATCTCGCGAACGTTTTTAGGGAAGAAGAACGCGTAATAGGCCACCGAAAGAAGCAGAATCAGCGCGATCAGCGGCAGCATCAGCCGCCCTTTCGGCGCGCGTCGACGCCGCTTTCGCGGCGCGTACGCCAGCGAATTTCTCATTTGTCCATCCTTTTGAGAAGGTCGCGGTACAGGTGCGCGACCTCTTTTTGTACCTCCTGCGGAGGCCTGTCTGTTCGGATGACCACGTCGGCGCGGTCGATCTTGTCGGAGAGCGGCATCTGACTCGCGATCCGAGCCAGCGCCTGTTCGCGGGTCAACCGGTCGCGGTTCATGAGGCGGAGCACCTGGCTCTCGCCGTCAAGGGCGGCCACCCACACCGCGTCGCACAGCGCGTCCATGCCGGTTTCATAGAGGAGCGGCACCTCCATCACCACCACGGATGCACCCTCCTGCCCGGCCTTTTCGATGCCGGCGAGCATCTCCCGCTGCACCGCGGGGTGGATGATGGCCTCCAGCGCCCGCTTGACGCCCTCGTCGGAAAACACGACTTCGGCCAGCGCCCGGCGGTCAAGCGCGCCGTCCGGCAGGAAAAAGCCGTCGCCAAAGGTCTCGCGGATGGCGGGGAGCGCATCGCCGCCCGGCGCGGTCAGGCGGTGAGACGCCTCGTCCGCGCTCAGCACATACGCGCCCAGCTCGCCCAGGGTGGCGAGGATCGTCGTCTTTCCGGTCGCGATGCCGCCCGTCAGGCCGATGACCGCGGGGCTACTTGCACGCATTCCAATCCCTCCCGACGCAAAGGTCCACCTTGAGCGGCACGCGGAGGCTGGCGACGCCCTCCATCGCGCTGCGAAGGAGTGCGCTGGCGCGGTCGATTTCATCCGGCGGGCTTTCGACGATCAGCTCATCGTGCACCTGCAGGATCAGCCGGGCCTTGAGCCCCTCCCGGTCCAGCGCCCGGTGGGCTTCGACCATCGCCAGCTTGATGATGTCGGCGGCGGTGCCTTGAATGGGGCTGTTCATGGCGGCGCGCTCGCCGAAGGAGCGTGTGTTGTAGTTGGGGCTCGAAAGCTCCTTCAGGTAGCGCCTGCGGCCGAACAGCGTGGTCACGTAGCCCTGCAGCTTGCCCTGGGCCACCGCGCTGTCCATGAAGCGCCGGATGCCGGCGTAGCGGCCGAGGTAGCGCTCGATGAACTCCGCCGCCTGCTTTCGAGAGACGCCGATGTTCCGGGCCAGGCCAAAGTCCGATATGCCGTAGACGATGCCGAAGTTGACCGCCTTGGCCGCGGAGCGCATGGCGGGCGTCACCTCGTCCAGCGGCACGCCGTAAACCTCGGCGGCGGTGCGCCTATGGATGTCCTGGTCCTTTGAAAACGCGTCGATCATCACCGGGTCGTCCGCGATGTGGGCCAGCACCCGCAGCTCGATCTGGGAGTAGTCGGCGTCGATCAGCATCCAGCCCGGCCGGGCGACAAAGGCCTTGCGAATCTCGCGGCCCAGGTCGCTGCGTACGGGGATGTTCTGCAAATTCGGCTCCACGGAGCTGATGCGCCCGGTGGCGGCGGCGGTCTGGTCAAAGCTGGTGTGGATGCGGCCGTCCGGCCCCTGCTGGCGCAGAAGCCCTTCAATGTAGGTGCCGCTAAGCTTCTGGTATTTTCTGTACTCCAGGATCAGCGGCACGATCGGGTGTGCGTCGGCGAGATTTTCCAGCGTGTCCGCATCGGTGGAGTAGCCCCGCGTGGTCTTGCGCCCGGCGGACAGCCCCAGCTTCTCAAACAGGAGCTCGCCCAGCTGCTTGGTGGAGTTGATGTTGACCGGATAGAGCGCGTAGGCGTGGATCGCCTCGGTCAATTCCGCGATGCGGGCGGCGTAGGACGCGCCCAGGCGCATCAGCTCATCCCGGTCGGCGAGGAAGCCCTCCCGCTCCATGTCGAAGAGCACCCGGGACAGCGGCAGCTCGATGTCGTAATAGAGCTTCTCCATCCCGTTCTCCCGGAGCAGCGCCTTCTGTTCGCGGGCAAGGTCGTAGAGCCCGGAGGCGGGGTGGGCGTCGTAATTGCCTTCCGTGAGCGCGGCGAGGGTGTACTTCTTGCGGGAGGAATCCAGCACGTACCCCGCCAGCCGCGCGTCAAAGGCCGGGCCGTTCACGGAAACGCCCAGCGGCTGGAGTTTCCCGAGCATCGCCTTGACGTCGGGCAGGATCTTCTCCTCACCGGATTCCAGGATGGGCCTTAGCGCAATCAGCGCGTCGCCCTCGTCGAGTCCGGCGCTGATCAGGTCGCCGCCGGTTGCGACGGTTATCCGCTCGCCGTTTGAGAGCGCGACGGAGAGGCCGTCCTCCCAAGACACCGCGGCGGCGTGGGCGGCGTGCGCCTTCGCCCAGGCGGCGAGGGCGTCCGGCGCGGAATATTCCTCTGCGCCGCGCCACGCGGTGGCCGGGGCCGCCGCGCTCGGCTCGGGCGCTTCGGCGGCAGGGACAATCTGCTTCAGCCTCGGGATCAGGCTTTTGAGCTTGTAGGCTTCGAGGCGCTCCGCCGCGCCATCCATCGCGCCCAGCCGGAGCGCATCAAAATCGACGTTCACGGGCATATCCCGCTCGATGGTGGCCAATTTTTTGGAGAGCCTCGCCTGGTCGGCAAATTCCATCAGCCGCTCCCGCAGCTTGCCTTTTTGCTCCGTCGGCGCGGTCTCCAGCACCTTTTCCAGCGAGCCGTACTGGGCGATCAGCCGGGAGGCGGTCTTTTCGCCCACCCCCGGGACGCCCGGAATGTTGTCGGAACTGTCGCCCATCAGCCCCTTCATGTCGATCAGCTGAACGGGGGTCACGCCGTAGGTTTCCCGGATGTAATCGGGCGTCACGCGCACCGTGTCGGTGATGCCGCGCTTGGTGTAGAGGATCGACGTCTGCGGGCTGGACAGCTGAAACGCGTCCCGGTCGCCGGTGATGAGCACCGAATCGATGCCCGCCGCTTCGGCCTTTTTGGACAGCGTGCCGAGCACGTCGTCGGCCTCGAAGCGCTCCAGCGATACCATTTGGATGCCCATCGCCTCGAGAAGTTCCCGGGCGACGGGGAATTGGGGGCGAAGGTCGTCCGGCGTGGGCGGCCGGTCGCCCTTGTAGGCCTCGTAGTCGTCGTGCCGGAAGGTGGGGCCGTGGGGGTCGAAGGCCACCGCGCAGTAGCGCGGCTTTTCGTCCGATAGCGCCTTCAAGAGCATCGACAAAAAGCCGTAGACCGCGTTTGTCGGAACGCCTTCGCCATTGTCCAGCGGCGGAAGCGCGTGATAGGCGCGGTACATCAGGCTGTTGCCGTCCACGAGGATCAGCTTTTCGGGCATATGCGCGCCTCCTTTCCCAGGTTACAATACCTTATTATAAACGAAAATGATGCGGATTACAACAACGCGCCAAATCGGCGCATATGGACAGACGCGCCGACGCATGGTAAGATGGACAGGAAAAGTTTTCATCTGAGGAGTGCGTTTGATGCGCAGGGTGGCAAAGGTTCTGACCATTGTGACGATGGCGGTGTTGGGGCTATTGATCGTGTTCTTTGCGGGCACGGGGCTGAGGCCTTCGGTGGTCGCGGCCCAGGCGCAGCCCGCCGGGGAGCAGGCCGCCGCGTTTGAAACCATCACCGCGGCAATTCTTGCCGGTGACATGGGCTCCGACCAGTTCAAGAAGGTTTCGGAGCCGGACCCGGCCCGGTATGAAATGATTACCTACCGCGTGCGGGTCAAAAATCCGGGGCTTCTGGGCGCCCAGTGGGTGCGGCTGAAGCTGACGCCCACCGCTTCCGACGTGGCGCTTCTCGCGACGCCCGCGGACATCGGCACCTTCGGAACGACGGAGGTCACCGCCACGCTTCTGACCGAGGCGGGCGGCGATGTGAAGCGCGACGTGTGGATCGAATACTACATACTGGGCAGCCGGATGAGCGCGGCGGCCCCTTGGAGTACAAATGGCTGATGAAACGCTGATCGTGGCCGAAAAGCCGTCGGTGGCCCGGGACATCGCCCGGGTGGTGGGCGCCAGAAATAAGGCGGACGGCGCGTTCACCGGCGGAGGCTACGTGGTCACCTGGGCGCTGGGGCACCTGGTGGCCCTTTCGGACCCGGACGAGATCGATCCGAAATACAAAAAATGGCGCGCGGAGGACCTGCCGATCCTGCCGGAAAAAATCCCCACAAAGGTGCTGCCCAAGACCCGCGCGCAGTTCTCCGTGGTCAAGAAATGGATGCGCGAAGGCGAAGTCGCGCGCGTCATCTGCGCCACTGACAGCGGCCGGGAGGGCGAACTGATTTTTCGGCTGATCTACCTTCAAGCCGGCTGTAAAAAGCCGGTTTTGCGGCTGTGGATCTCGTCGATGACCGATCAGGCGATCCGGGAGGGCATGAAGAACCTGTTGCCCTCCGCCGCCTACGACGCGCTGTACATGAGCGCCCGCTGCCGCGCCGAGGCGGACTGGCTGGTGGGCATGAACGCGTCCCGCGCGTTCACGCTGCGCTACAACGCGCTGCTCTCCGTCGGTCGGGTGCAGACGCCAACTCTGAACCTCATCGTCCGGCGGGACGCGGAGATCGCCGCCTTCGAGCCCCGGCCCTACTGGGAGATTCGCGCAAACTTCGGCGACTACGAGGGGCTCTGGATCGACCCGGAGACAAAGGAAACCCGCACCTACGACGAGGCCGTGGCCAAGCGCGTAAAGCAGGAAGTCGCCGGGAAGACCGGCACCGTCGCCGAGGCGACGCGGGAGATGAAGCGCACGCCGCCGCCGCTCCTCTACGACTTGACCAGCCTTCAGCGGGACGCGAACCGGCTGATGGGTCTGTCCGCCGCGAAGACGCTCAAGATTGCCCAGGCGCTCTACGAGCAGCATAAGCTCATCACCTACCCGCGCACCGACAGCCGCTTTCTGCCCCGGGACATGATCTCCGGCGCGAAACGGGCCATGCAGGCGCTGCCGGAGGTCTACCGGCCCTTTGTGGTCGGCGCGCTGGACAAGCCGAAATCCTTCGGCAGGGTGTTCGCGGACGATAAGGTCACCGACCACCACGCCATCATCCCCACCGGCGCGAAGGCGGACCTCTCCCGCCTGCCGGAGGCGGAGCGAAAAGTGTTCGACCTCATCGCCCGGCGGCTGATCGCCGCCTATTACCCGGACTACGAGTACGAGTCGGCGGAGATCATGACAAGGGTCGGCGCCCACGTCTTTAAAACATCCGGCGTGACGCCCCGAGCCGAGGGCTGGCGCGCGCTGTACCGGGATGCGCCGGACGAGAAGGAAGCGCCGCCGGTGCCGCCCGTCGATCCGGGAGAGACCCGGGTGGTTGAGGGCGTCTCCGTCAAACAGCAGAAGACCAAGCCGCCCGCACCCCACACCGACGCATCGCTCCTTTCGATGATGGAGCACGCGGGCAGGCTCATCGAGGACGAGGAGATCCGCGAGCGCATGAAGGGCTCCGGGCTCGGCACGCCCGCCACCCGCGCCGCCGTCATCGAGCGGCTGATCGAGGTCGGCTACGTCGCCCGGCGGGGGAAGGCGCTTTTATCCACCGATAAGGGCAAGGGGCTCATCGCCGTCGCGCCGGAGGAGATCGCGTCGCCCGAAACCACCGGGCGCTGGGAAAAGGCGCTCTATGACATCGCCGCCCAGAAGGATGGGACGGAGACCGAGCGGCTGACCGTCCGCTTTATGGAGGGCATCCGACGCTACGGCGCGTTTCTCGTGGAGGCGGCCGTGCGTGCGCCGGAGGCGCATTTTGAACGGGAGCCGTCCAAGTCGAGGCGCAGTGCGGGCAAGGGCGCAACAAAGCCCCGCCAAAGGGGGCTGGGCGAAAAGTGCCCTGTTTGCGGTACCGGCGAGGTGACGGAAAATTCCCGCGCCTTTGGCTGCTCCCGCTGGAAGGAAGGCTGCAAATTCACCGTCTGGCGGGACGCGCTCAAAAGGGACGGCCATGCCGAGATTACGGCCGAGGCCATGAAAGCCTTACTCGCCGGCGGGCGGCTGAAGGCGGGCGAGGCGGAGTACACGCTGGACAAGGGCATCTTAAAGCGGGTTCCGTGAGGGAAATGGACGGGAGATCTCACCGAAGGACTAACATTGATCGTAAGATACGGGTTTCGCGAAAGGTTAAAGTATGCAACCAAAGAAGAGAGCGATCCTTCAGATCGCCCTGGCCTGTGCGCTCTGGAGTTTTTCCGGGCTCTTGTCCAAGAAGGTACCCTGGAGTGCCATCTCCATCGTGGGCTTCCGTTCGATCATCGCCGTCATCCTGGTCGGGATTTCCCGGCGCAGCTTCCGCCCGAAGCTGACAAAGGGCAACTGGATCGGCGCGGGCGCCGTTTTGACGACGGCGGTCCTTTTCATCTTCGCCAACAAGCTCACCAGCGCGGCCAACGCGATCGTGCTGCAGTACGCGATGCCCATCTTCGTGATCCTGTATTCCGTGCTCTTCCGGCACAAGCGCCCCAGCCGGCTGGAGCTGGGCACGGTGCTCGCGGCGGGTGCGGGCATTGTTTTATGCTTTGCGCAAGGGCTGCAGGGCGGCGGTATGCTGGGCGACCTTCTGAGCCTGACTTCCGCCGTTACCTACTCGGTGATGTTCCTTGCCGGGCAGCGCGACGACTGTGACGCGCTGAGCTACACGTTCCTGGGCGCGCTGATCGGCTGCGCGCTGCTGCTCTTCATGCCCTTTGACCCGGCGATCCGCGCCAATCCTCTGGAGTGGCTGATGGCCGGTCTGATGGGCGTGTGCCTGGGGCTTGGCTACATCTTCTTCAGCGCAGGGATGCGAGGCGGGGTTTCTCCGCTGTCGGCGGCGATCGTCGCCAACGTAGAACCCATTCTGAACCCCACCTGGTGCTTCCTGTTTCTTGGGGAATGGCCGGGCCTCCTCACGCTGTCCGGCGCGGCAATCGTTCTTGTCGTCGTTTTTGTCTACACACTCCTCTCCTCCAGGACGGAGGCGCGGACAGCCTGACGAACTCCAAACAATGGTAAAGCGAAGCGCGCATGGATCATGCGCGCTCAAGGCATGGAAAAACCCTGCGGTTTTTGATGCTTTGAGCGCCGCATTCGGTGAACGGATGCGGCGCTCATTGATTTATGGAATCTGTTTTGTGTCGCCCAGGCCGCGCTTCAGGCGGCGCAGCGTATAGCGGGCCTTCTCCAGCGGCTTTAGCTGGGCGGCCAGGAGGGCATATGCCTCCCGCGCCTGTTTGAGCGCCGCCGCGTCGGGCTTTTTGCGGGCGTAGCGGGCCAGTGACAGCTGCTCGGACACGTAGCGGAACTGTTCGCCCGCGATGTTCGCCTCTTTGAGCCGCTCGGCGTACAGTATGGGCGTCTCGCCCGGCGCGGGCGTCTGGCCCTGTTCCTCCAGCACGCTGAGCATCGCGCGGTACCAGAGCGTGAGCTTCTCCTGCGCATCCTTCACGCCCTTTTCGGCGCGCTCGGGATCGGAGGCGTTCAGTCGCCGCACCACCCACCAGGCGGCGAGGCCGAGGAGCGCAAGGATCAGGAAGAGCCAGATGAGCCAGCCGAAATCGCGGGATCCGGGCGCATCGGCCTCGTCATCTTCCGGAGGAACGTCCTCCGGTTCGGGGGTCGGCTCCGGCTCCTCGGGCTGGTCGCTGTCGTCCGGCTGCTCTTCGTCGGGGTCGCCCGAGTCTTCGGGCGCAACCGTGGGTTCCTCGGTGGGTGCTTCCGAAGGTTCGGCGGTGGGCGATTCGGTGGGCTCCGGCGTCGGCTCCGGCGAGGGGCTGGCGTCCGGACTTCCGCCGTTCTCGCCCGCCTCCCCTTCCGGATCGGGCGAGGTGTCGCCACCGCCCGGCGTGGGGTTGAAGGGCACCCAGCCGACGCCCTGGAAATAGATCTCCACCCAGGCGTGGGCGTTTTCGCCGGTGACGATCGTGCCTTCGGATCCGCCCGCGGACACCAGGTATCCTTCCACGTACCGGGAGGGCAGGTCCGCCATTCTCGCCATCACCGCCATCGCGGAGGCGAAATAGCTGCAGAAGCCCTGCTTTGAATCGAGGACGAAATGGGACACAAAGTCCCGGTTGGCGGGCGGATACTCAACGTCGAGCGAAT
Source organism: Bacillota bacterium (assembly GCA_023411175.1). Taxonomy (GTDB): domain Bacteria; phylum Bacillota; class Clostridia; order Christensenellales; family Aristaeellaceae; genus JAEZHK01. The sequence goes on from JAEYPB010000004.1 coordinate 15,841, forward strand.
AGGTGAAGTTTTTGAGCAGGTATTCCTCGAGGGCGCGGGCCTTTTGGTAAGGCGTCTGGGCGTCTTTCGTGATCGCCCGAGCCAAGTCGTACACGCCCTGCTCGATGCCCCGGGGAAGCTCCATGTAATCCCGGCGCGCTTCGTCCATCTGATCGTCCGGGGACATGCCCGCGGCGGTGATGATGCGCTCCACCGCCTGCTCGTTCCCGGTGGGAACGAGGGCCGAAAAGCCGTAGGTGTCGCCGGTCTTGACCCGCCGGGTGATGAACACCTCGCCGGTGTTGTTGTAATAGACGGCCATGTCGAGGCCGGTCGAGAGCTCCTGCAGCCGGTGGGGCACAAAGAGGGTCGAGATGCCGTCCCTGAGCATCGTGACGGACGCGGACACCGTCTCAAAGGCGTCGGCGGCGGAGAGGCCGTCCAGCCGTCGCGACTCAAAAATCCGGTCGCGGGCCTCCCGCTTCATGGGGTCGATGAACAGGTAGCGGTTGTTGACGGCGCTGTTGGTCCACGAATAGGTGGTGTAGGTGCGCCGGATCGAGCCGCGAAGCAGCAGCATCCGGTCGGCCTGCACCAGCATCACATTTTCCTTGGATGGCTCCGCCGGGCCGCCCAGCGCGTCGCCCATCGGCTGATAGCCGTCCGCGTACAGCGAGTAGGACGCCCGGGCGTCGGTGAACATGAAGTAATCAAAGAACATCTGCCGCACGCGATCGGCGGCATCCTCCAAGGGCCTCCAGGTGGGGTTTCCGGCGGGCAGCGACGTAAACGCCAGCGCCGCGATGACCAGCGCCGCCGGGAGCGCCTTGAGGTAGGAGGTCTTGTCGCTGCCGGAGCGGGCGAACATCGCCGCCAGCGCCGCCAGCGCCGGGAGCGCCGATACGGGGCTCAGATGCTTTTCAAGGAACCAGCCGTACAGGAGGATGATCAGCGAAAGCGTCAGCGCCGGGTACACGCCGCCGGACATCCGGCCAATGAAGAAGAGCGAGAATGTCAGAACCAGCGCGACCATCCAGTAGATGGTGTCCGCATGGTCGGTCAGCATGGCGGCCTCGCCCGCGCCCATCGCGGCGAGCGCCTGAACGAGCTCCGTGAGTTTTGTCAGCGGCCTGAACCCGCCAAACAGCGCGCCGGCCAAGAGCCCCGCGCCGACCATGAGCGCCGCGGCCATCGCACCCATGCGCGACCAGACGGCCAGCGCGGCGACAGCGGCGATCCCGCCGCAGAGCGCGTAGACCGCGAGCGCCGAAACCGAAAGCCCCAGCGCCCCGCTGAGCACCAGCGTCAGCGCGCCGGAGAGCATCGCGGCTGTCAGCGCGCTGCCCGCGAGGTCGAGAATTTTCCTGCCTTTTGACATCTGTTACGTCCTAAATCGCGAGATTTTCGGCCCAGGGATCGATCTGGCGGGCGCGAACGCCGGCCAGCTTGAGCCTTGTCAGCATTTCCAGCGCTTCGGTGCGCTGGGTATCGGTCACCCAGTAGACCTTGACCTGCATGCCCGAGCGCTTGAGCTGCGTGGCGATGTCGGCGATGCGCGCGGAGAGCACCGAGGTGACGAGCACCACGCCGCCCGTGCGGGACATGCGCCGCATTTCGCCGGAGAGCACCTGATCGAAGGGATAGGGGCTGTCGAACCGGACGCGCATCAGCGCATCGACAAACTTTGAAGCCTCCACGGCCGACTGGCCGCTGACCTCCTGGGGAACCGCCGCCGAGAGCGGCATGCGCACCGGATAACCCGCCTGCAGTTGCGCCGTGGCCGCGGATGCCGCGGCCTCGCAGATGGCGTCCTCGGTGGACATGGCGTGGCTTCTCATCGCGCCCAGCGGCGTCAGGTCCACCAGAATCAGCGTATCCGGCCGGGCGGATTCCTCATAGGTGCGCACCATCAACTCGCGCTTTCGCATCGTCAGCTTCCAGTGCACCTTCTTGAGGGCGTCGCCGGGAATCCAGTCCCTGACGCCCGAAGGCGAGGCGGTGTCCTCCGTCATGCGGCTGATGTGCTCCGCGCCGGTCTCCACCGACTGGAGCGCCATCGGTTCCTCTCGGGAAACGCGAGGGCGGACCTCCACCCGTGCCATCTGGCCCCCCGCCTTGCGGGAGATGGTCATGAGGCCGAAGAGGTCGGTGGCCGTCAGGCGCGTGACGCCCACGGCGTAGCTGCCGCGGTGCGGGCATCGGAAGGACGCCTCGTGCAGCGCGGGCGCGAAGGGGCGCGCCGGAACCTCCACCGTGCCGGAGGCGTCCACGTCGTCCGGCACCGAGAGCTGGATTTCCAGCGCGCGCACCGGCAGCGGACACAGGTGGCGGAGGGTGACGGTCAGCGCGATCTCACTCCCGCGCGTCACCATGCGGCGGGGGCAGGCCACCGCCACCCGGGCGGTGTACAGCGTCCACAGCGTGGAGGCGAGGGCGTAGATCAGCATCATGCCCATCATCAGCGCCAGCAGGTAGTAAAGCGGCGATCCGTTCGACAGCGCAGCGGCCAGCGCCGTCAGCCCTGCCAGGAAAAATGCGGCGGCGCGGCCTTTCACTTGAGCTTCACCGGCACCTGCACGGAGCCCATCACCGCCGCCAGCGCCCGCTCGGGCGTGATGGAGCGCATGCGCGCCTCCGGGCTCAGTACGATGCGGTGCGCCAAGACGCTCTGCGCCATCGCCTGGATGTCCTCGGGGATCACGTAGTCGCGCCCGGCGAGCATCGAGCGCGCCTGGGCGGCGCGAAGCAGCGATATCGCCGCGCGGGTGGAGATGCCCAGTTGCAAGCCGCTATACTTGCGGGAAGCCGCGGCGATCATCGCGACGTAGGCGCGCACCTCGCGGGAGGCGTAAACCGTGCCCACCGCGCGCTGCAGCGAAAGGATGTCCTTGGAGGTACAGATGGGGCGCAGCTCTTCCATCGGCTTCGCGTTGCCCGAGAAGCGGTCGAGGATGTCCATCTCCTCGTCCTGAGAGGGGTAGCCGATGGCCACGCGCATGAAAAAACGGTCCAGCTGCGCTTCCGGCAGCGGGTAGGTGCCGACAAAGTCCACCGGGTTCTGTGTCGCCAGCACGATGAAGGGGCTGGGCATGCGGTAGGTGGTGCCGTCCACCGTCACCTGTCCCTCTTCCATGACCTCGAGCAGCGACGACTGGGTTTTGGGCGAGGTGCGGTTGATTTCGTCCGCCAGCACGATCTGGCTCATGACCAGGCCGGAGCGGTATTCCATTTCGCCGGTTTTGAAGTTGACCATCGAAAAGCCCGTAATGTCGGAAGGCGTGATGTCCGGCGTAAACTGGATGCGCTTGAAGCTGAGGTCCAGAGACCTCGCCAGCGCCGACGCCAGCGTGGTCTTTCCCACGCCGGGGACGTCCTCGATGAGCACGTGGCCCTGGCAGATCAGCGAGATCAGCAAAAGGTCCACGACCTCGCGCTTGCCGACGATCACCTTGCCTACGTTATCCTCCAGCAGTTTCGCCATCGTTTGAGCAGCCTGCATACCGCGCGTTTCTCCTGTATTCAAAGATTTTGACTCCTGATGTTTAGACGGAATCGAGTTCCCGAACAGTATACTCCATCTTTCGGCGCATTGACAAGCAGAGGCACCAATTTACCACAAATTGTGCTTTTGCCGCATGCGGCCCGCCCGGATATGCTATAATGAAGCGATGAAATCTTCGGGGGTGTTTTCTTGATCGCGGGGCTTGGCCTGGACATCTGCGAAATCGCGCGCATCGAAAAGGCGATGGAAAACCCGCGCTTTCTTTCGCGCGTCTTGACGGAGGGCGAGCGCGAGCGCGTCAGCCGCCGGGGCGCGAACACCGCCGCGGGCCTCTTCGCCGCCAAGGAAGCGGTGGCGAAGGCGCTGGGCAGCGGTTTTGACGGCTTCGGCCTTCAGGACGTGGAGATCCTGTGGGACGACGCCGGCCGCCCCTTCTGCCGCCTGACCGGCGGCGCAGCGGATCGCCTGAAGCGGATCGGGGGCGATGCCGTCTTCGTCTCGATCACCCATGACGCGGGGGCTGCCGCCGCGGTGGCGGTGATCGAGGCCTCCTCACCGCGATGAATTTTAAGAAAATGTGACAGAAGTTGTCGATTCTTGTCCATTTTTTGGAACATTTCGGCGCTGAATTCGTCTTTCTATCAAGCGGCAAAACGCGGCATATGATACTTTAGGAGGAAACACCATGAGGAAATTTCTCTCGATCCTGACCACGCTGGCGCTCCTTATCAGCCTTGCCGCCTTACCCGCCGCGGCGGAGGAGACGGTCGCCTCGTCCTCGCTCATCACCGTAGACGGGGACTCCGACGCGCTGCTTGAGAACATCCGCCGGGCGGCGGACACCCTGAACGGCCTTCTCGTCGGCTATGGTGAAACCTTCTCCTTCAACGATGCGGTGGGCCCCCGCACCGCGGAAAACGGCTACAAAAAGGCCGAAAACGGTCGAAATACAAAGGTGCTGGGCGGCGGCGTGTCCCAGGTCGCCTCGGCGCTGTACCTGGCGCTGGAAGGGCTCGGCGGCATCGAATACCTCGAGAAGGAGACCTACGGCGACAACTTCACCGGCAGCTACGTGTTCTCCGGCGACGAGGCCATCCTGACTGACTACGCCAAGGGCATAGACTTCAGCTTTGTCAACGGCCACGACACCCTTCGGATCGAAATGGCGCTGGACGGGGAGGATCTCACCTGCGAGCTCATCACCGGCATGGAATACAACCCGGAGTCCCTGGACGCCGAGGACGACGATTTTTCCGATTACTTCTCCGACGAATCCTCCGACCCGGACGAGACCGCCTGGGAGGATGAGGACGCAGGGGACGAGGAATTCACCGACGAATCGGGCGATTCGGGCGATCAGAAAAGCACGCTGGGCAGCGCCGTCATCAACGTGGACGGCAATTCGGCCCTCAAAAGCAACATCGGCCTCGCCTGCGAGGCAATCAGCGGCGTCACGCTCGAGCCGGGCGAAACCTTCTCCTTCAACGACGTCGTCGGCGAGCGCAGCGAGGGAAACGGCTATGAAACCGCGTTGAACGGCCGCGGCGTCAAGGTGGTGGGCGGCGGCGTCGCCCAGGTGGCCAGCGCGCTCTGGCTCGCCGCCAAGGACGCGGACGACATCACCGTCACCAAAGTATCCACCTACGGAAAAAAGTACAACCAGTCCTACGTGGACGACGCGGACGACGCCATCCTGACCGACTACAACGCGAAGATTGACTTCTGCTTCCGCTACGATGGAAACGCGCGGCTCATGATCCTCGCGGAGCTGCAGGACGACGAAAGCATCATGGTTTCGCTGTTGGAAGGCTGATTTCATCCCCGTATTCAGGAACAAAAAGGCATCCGGAACGTCTATTGTACGTAACCGGTGCGCATCAGACAGGATCGCAAGGAGGGCTCATCACATGAAGAGAATACTGGCATTGTTGATGGCGCTGATGCTTGCTTCCGGCGTTATGATCGCGCCGGCGGCGTCGGCGGACACCTTCGCCTCATCGGAGACCCCGCTGGACTACGCCTCCAGCGCCCAGCTGAACAACATCGAGCTGGCCGTCGCCGCCATTGACGGCACGTACCTGGGTTATGGCGATGTCTTTTCGTTCAACGACATCGTGGGCAACCGCACCTCCAAGCGCGGCTACAAGACGGCGGTCAACGGCCGCGGCGTCAAGGCGATGGGCGGCGGCGTCGCCCAGGTGGCGACCACGCTGTACCTGGCGCTCAAGCAGCTGGACGGCATCGACTACATCGAAAAGCGCGTCTACGGCAGCCGGTACGCCGGAGACTACGTCTCCTCCGGCAACGACGCCATCATGACCGATTCCGACGAGAACCTGGATTTCGTCTTTGAGAACAACTACGACGACCTCTACATCAACGTGTGGACGACCGATTCCACCGTCGAATGCACCCTTTCCTCCTACAGCGGCGGCGGCGGCTGGGGCGACAGCATCGCCTCCTCCACGATCTGGCTGTATGGCTCCGACGCAATGATACACAACATAGAACTGGCTGCGGGTTCCGTCTACGACACGATTCTGGAGAGCGGCGACACCTTCTCCTTCAACGACGTGGTCGGCCCCCGCACCAAGGACTACGGCTACAAAAGCGCCATCAACGGCCGCGGCGCGACCGTGGTGGGCGGCGGCGTCGCTCAGGTGGCCAGCGCCCTATGGCTCGCCGTCAAGGATCTGGACAGCGTGACCATCACCGAGAAATCCACCTACGGCAGCCGGTACAACCAGTCCTACGTGGACGACCCCGACGACGCGATCCTGACCGACTACAGCAGCGGCATCGACTTCTGCTTCACCTACGACGGGTTCGGCGAGCTGTCGATCTACACCTCCGTGTCCGGTGACACGCTTACCTGCGAAATCTACGAGAATTAGGGGACGGCCGATGTTCATTGCTTCCGATTGGGTCGACTACGAGGTTCTGGACGCCGGGGACGGCGAAAAACTGGAGCGGTGGCGCGATGTGACGCTCTGCCGCCCCGATCCGCAGGCGATCTGGCCGCGACAGGCGCCGGATCTGTGGTCCAAAGCAGACGCGCGCTACCAACGCTCAAGCGGCGGCGGCGGCGCGTGGGAATTCCACAAAAAACTTCCCGAGCGCTGGGTCATCGGCTACGGTGACCTGCGCTTTTACGTGCGCCCCACCGGCTTCAAGCACACCGGGCTATTCCCGGAGCAGGCGGTCAACTGGGATTGGATGGCCGGCCTCATCCGGGGTGCAAGCCACCCCGTAAAGGTTTTGAACCTGTTCGGCTATACCGGCGGCGCCACGATGGCCTGCTGCCGGGCGGGCGCCCACGTAACCCACGTGGACGCCGCCAAGGGCATGGTGCAGTGGGCGGGCGAAAACCGGAAGCTCTCCGATCTCGACGAGAGCCGCTCCCGCTGGATCGTGGACGACGCGCTGAAGTTTGTGGAGCGCGAGGCGAGGCGCGGCAATACCTATCAGGGCATCCTGATGGACCCGCCCTCCTACGGGCGCGGCCCCGGCGGCGAGGTCTGGAAGCTGGAGGACGAATTGTACGGACTGGTCTCGGCCAGCGCGAAGCTGCTCGCCGACGACGCGGTGTTCTTTCTCATCAACAGCTACACCACCGGCCTTCAGCCCGCGGTGCTTTCAAACATGCTGCTCATGACCGTGGCGAAGGCAAAGGGCGGGCGCGTGACGGCGGACGAGGTAGGGCTGCCCATCGCTTCCGGCGGCGTGCTGCCCTGCGGCGCGTCGGGGCGCTGGCAGCCATGACGGAGTCTTTTTCGGCGGGCGGCCATGAAATCCGCGTCCTGTACCTGGACAACCACCTGCTTGCGGTGGAGAAGCCGCCCAACATGCCCACCCAGGCGGACGATTCCCGGGATCTCGACCTTCTGACCGCCTGCAAGCGCTACATCGCGGAGGAATTCAAAAAGCCCGGCGACGCGTACCTGGGCCTCGTGCACCGGCTGGACAGGCCCGCCGGCGGCGCGATGGTTTTCGCGCGCACGTCAAAGGCCGCCGCGCGGCTGACGGCGGCGTTTCAGGGCCACGATCTGGAGAAGGTCTACCTCGCCATCGTCCGGGGCGAAATTTCGCAGCCCGGCGCGCTCAGGGATTATCTCGTAAAAGGCGCGGACGGCATGGTGCGCGTGGCTTCCCCGTGCGATACCGGCGCGAAGGAGGCGCGGCTCGCGTACAAACCCGCGGCCTGGGCGGAGGGCTTGACGCTCGTCGAGGTGTCCCTCGAAACGGGCCGCTCCCACCAGATTCGCGTGCAGTTTTCAAACGCGGGATTTCCGCTGTGGGGAGACAACCGCTACGGCGGCGGCGCGCCGGGCCAGCAACTGGCGCTCTGGTCCCACCGCCTGACCATCCCCCACCCCACCAGGCCGGAGCGGCTGACGTTTGTCTCCGATCCGCCCCGCTCGGGCGCGTGGGCGCTCTTTCAAAATGCGTAGGGCGCGCCTTTCGCACTGGTCGGTGACCTTTCTGTGCTGCCTTCTGGCGGTGCCGACGCTGCCGAAGCTGGTCGGCGGCATTTCCTATGACTCGCTTTACCTGGGCGTCGCCGCCGGCGCGGCGCTGGGGATTGTGTACCTCCTGGTCCGGCCGGTCCTCAGGATTCTGACGCTGCCCATTGGTTGCCTGACGCTGGGGCTCTTCGGCTACGGGCTCGACGCGGCGATGATCTACGCGCTGGGCGAGTACCTGCCCGGCTTCCACGTGGCCTCGCTGGAGTCCGCGCTGCTGGCGGCGGTCTTCCTCTCCGCGGTGCAGATGATCGCCTACGCTTTTAACAGGTAACTTCCGTTCCCGGATGCGCCGGGCGCGGTCGGCGGCAAGGCTTATTGACAACGTGAGGCCCCGGCAACGCCGGGGCCTCACGTTCTATAGGTTCAGCTTCATGTCGCCTTCATGAATCCAGTTCTTTTTGCGCATGAATTCGGAGAACAGAAGGGACAGCGCCGCCGGAAGCACGATGTGCAGAAGGAGCATCTTGAAAATCACCGCGCCCGCGCCCTCCGCGCTCATCACAGCCCAGGTGCCGAACTGGCCGACGAGGCCGCTGGTGCCCATGCCCGCCGAGGCCGATGCGTTTTTCATCTGGAAGATGGTGGTGGCGAGCGGGCCCAGAATCGCGCTGGCAAGGGTCGGCGGAATCAGGATCGCCGGGTGTACCAGGATGTTGCCCACCTGCAGCATCGATGTTCCCAGGCCCTGGGCGATCAATCCCGCAACCTTGTTCTCCCGGTAGCTGGACACCGCGAAGCCCACCATCTGGCAGCAGCAGCCCACGGTGGCCGCGCCCGCCGCCAGCATGAGGCCCAGCCCCATCGTCTGCCCCTCGGGCACGGTAAAGATCATCGCCGCCAGCGCCGCGGATGAGATCGGCGCGGTCAGCGCGAGGCCGAAGATCACCGAAATGATGATGCCCATCGGCACCGGCTGGAGCGTGGTGGCCATTTCGAGAAAGCGCTGCAGCGCCTGGGTGGCGTTCACGATGCCGGGGGAGGACCACACCGCGATGAGGCCCCCGGCCACGATCGTCACAATGGGCACCGCGATGATGTCCACCTTGGTCTTTCCGGCGATCAGCGTGCCAAGCTCCGCGCCCACCACGGCCGCGAGATACGCGGCAACCGGGCCGCCCAGCTGGTAGCCCAGCGCACCCGTCGCGGCGGAGGAGAACATGGCCAGCGGCACGCTCTTGAGGCCATAGGCGATGGCGACGCCAATCGCCGCGCCCACCACCGGGCTGGAGGCGCCCAAGACAGAAGCGAACTGCGCGAGGAAGCCGAGCCCCGGGACCTTTGCAAGCTGCGCAAGAATCAGCCCGATGATCAGCGACGAGAAAAGGCCCAGCGCCATGGCGCTCATCGCGTCCAGAAGGTACCGCCTATACGCTTTCTTGATTGCCGATTTCATGTGCATTCCTCCGTTTATGCCTGTTGACCGCTATTATAGTCTGTTCGGGTGCCCGAAACAAGCGCGCCTAGGGTTAATGTTGGCGGTAGACGCTGAAAAAACGGCTGAAATGCGCCCGGCGCGTGAAAAATGAGACATCGCTGTGACAGATCGCGTTTCACGGTTGCGCGGCGGCGGCCGATTCGATATAATGAAGCTGAATAAAAATGAGGTGAATGTTCATGGCGCTTTGTCCGCTGATCCTGATCGCAGACGACGACCCGGTGGTGCACGAGTCGCTCTCCATATACCTGGACGCCGAGGGTTACGCCCATCAATCGGCCTACGATGGGGACGAGGCGCTGCGCCTGGCCGAAACCGAGCAGCCGGATCTGATGATCCTGGACCTCATGATGCCGAAAGTCTCCGGCACCGACGTGTGCCGCACGGTCCGCAAGACATCCAAACTCCCCATCATCATGCTGACCGCCAAGGGCGAGGAGATCGACCGCATCCTGGGCCTCGAGCTGGGCGCGGACGACTACATCGTTAAGCCCTTCAGCCCCCGGGAGGTGCTGGCCCGCATCCGCGCGGTGCTGCGCCGCTTCTCGGAGCCCCACACCGAAGGGGATTCCATCGTCCGGTTGCCGCAGCTCGAGATCAACCTGTCCAACTACCAGGTCAAGGCCGCCGGGCAGGTCATCCCCTGCACGCCCAAGGAGGTCGAGATCCTGCACATGCTGACATCGAGCGCCGGTCAGGTGTTCTCCCGCGAGCAGATCTTAAGCCGCGTCTGGGGGTACGACTACTTCGGCGACACCCGCACCGTGGACACCCACATCAAGCGCATCCGCCAGAAGCTGCCCCAGGAGGGCGTGCCCTGGAGCCTCAAGACCGTCTACGGCGTCGGCTACAAGTTTGAGGTGGACGCATGAGGCAAAGCGTCCTCTTCTCGAGGGTCTTCACGGTGGTGATCCTGGCGATCATGATTACGGCGCTGTTCACCACCATCTTCTACAACTACATCTCCCGCACGGTGTTCACCACCATCAAGGAAAACGAGCTGCTGCCCAAGGCGAACGCGCTGGGCAGCATTGTTCAATCTTACCGGGAGGGGGAGATGGACGGGAGCGCGCTGAAGCAGCTGCTCGCGGTGGAGAACGTGGACTCGTCGCTGCTCGGCGCCTACGTCCTCGTGACCGACGAATTCACAAATACGCTGCTCATCAACGAAAACCTGCCCCAGGGGTACCTTGAGGCCATGCAGGACGGCGCGCGGAGCGTGCTGGCTACCGGGCAGCTGGACGCCGACTCCATCCCCGCGCTGAGGCGCACCGGCCTTGTGGGCGTGGGCGTACCGTTGAAGCGCGGCGAAACCACCACCGGCGCGGTGATGATGCTGGTGCCCCTCTACGAGGCGATGGTCGGCGCGAGCTCCCTAAACGGCGCGCTGATGATTTCGCTGATGCTCTCCTTCCCCGTGGTCACGGCGCTGGTCTACTACATCATCGGCCGCATTGTAAGCCCCCTCCGGCAGATGCGCGATGTGGCCGTGGGCATGGCGGGGGGCGACTTCTCCGCCCGCGCGGACGACACCCAGCGGGGCGAGGTGGGCCAATTGGGCCGATCGCTGAACTACCTGTCGCAGGAACTAAGCAAGTCCATCTCCCAGCTCGTGGTGGAGCGTAACCGGCTGCGGCAGACCATCGACGGTCTTTCGGAGGGCATTGCCGCGGTGGACGCGGCGGGCAACGTCACCCACCACAACCCGGCGCTGGACGCGCTTTTCCGCGCCCTGCCCCGAAACGAGGGCGGCGAACGGCTGATGATGATCCCGGCCCCCGATGTCTGGGCGGACTTCGACCGGGTTGTTGCGGAGGCTCGGACCGTCTCGCGGCGGCTTCAGCTCCCCGACCGGGTGCTCGGCATGACCATCACACCGCTGACCAACCAGGACGGTCAGGTCGCCGGCGCGGTGGGGCTTTTTCTGGACATCACCGAGAGCGAGCGCCTCGAGCGCACCCGGCGGGACTACGTGGCCAACGTCTCCCACGAGCTTCGGACGCCGCTGACCGCCATGCGGGCGCTGATCGAGCCGTTGTCCGAGGGCATGGTTCGGGACGAGGACACCAAGAAGCGCTACTACGCCATCATGCTCCGGGAGACGCTGCGCCTCTCCCGGCTCATCAACGACCTGATGGAGCTTTCGCGGCTTCAGAGCGGCCAGCTGTCGCTGGTGCCGAAGCCCATGTGCCTGCGGGACATTCTGGACGATCTGACCGAAAAGTACAACACCACCGCGCAGGAACGGGGGCTCCATTTCCAGATGCGGGCGGACGAACTGCCCCAGGTGAACGCCAACCCCGACCGGGTGGAGCAGGTGCTGGTGATCCTCCTGGACAACGCGATGAAGTACACGCCGGAGGGCGGGCAGGTCTCCGTGGAGGCGGAGAGCGACGACGAGAAGGTCACGCTCTCCGTCCGGGACACCGGCATCGGCATCGATCCCGCCGACCAGCCTTACGTGTTCGACCGCTTCTACAAGGTGGATCGCGCCCATACGGGCCTCGGCAGCGGGCTGGGCCTGTCCATCGCCAGCGAGCTGATCAAGTCGATGGGCGAAACGATCTGGCTCAAAAGCGCGCCGGGCGAGGGCTCGACTTTCTTCTTCACGCTGAAGCGCGCCTGACCGGCCAGTCAATATCCGTTGTATCCCCTTTGACAAAGCGCACATGATCCATGCGGGCCCAGACCATGGGCAAAGTCCCGCGGGGATTTAGTTGATGCTTTAACGCCGCATTCGTTCACCGAATGCGGCGCTTTTCTCCCCGTTACAGAGAATCCAACCCTCTATGTTACCCATCCCGTCCAATCACCGCGTGAGATTTGCCGAGCGTTTTTCTCCTCCGCCGGGCTCATGCCCCGGCGTCTTTCGGCATATTAAACCGTGAACAATCGAGGGGAGGGGGTTGGCAAGATGCGCCGTTTTGGGTGGACAGGCCTCGTCGCCGCGCTGATCGTCATCATGGTCTGGATGCTGACGCCGATGGCCGCGGTGGCCTCGCCGGGCGGGGCGCAGACAAACGCGACGCTCCGGTTCGCGCTGGACCCGGGGAGCGCGATGGCGCAGCCTTTTGACCGGTGGCTTCGGGAGCTGTCCGAAATGACGGCGCTTTCCATCGAGAGCGGAGTCTGGGCGGAGGGGGCGGCGATGCGCGTCACCGCCCGCATCGCGGGCTACGAAGCGTGGCAGGTTTCGCTGATGGCGGACGGCGCGTTTGTCTCGATGGAGTCCAGCCTCATGGCCGACGGCTCGGTCAGGTTGCGGGCGGAGGACGGGATCGAGGCGCGGGCGCTGATGGAGGGGTTGCGGCTGGCCGCTTCCGGGCCGGAGGAGCAGTCGCTGACCGCGGCGCAGTTTGCCGCGCTGCTCCGGGGCGCGGCGGCGACCCTCGCGCGCTGGAGCGAGGCCGCGAAGGACACCGAAGGCGAGACATGCGCGGCCCTCGCGGACTTTCTCGGCGCGCTGGCGGACATTGCGGACGGTGCGGGGGAGGCGGTATGGCTGAAGGTATCGGTGGAAGAGGAAGCGGGTGAACCCGCCGCGCTGACGGTCATGCCCGGAGAGAACCTCGCGCCGGAGGAGCTTCCGGCGGTTCTCGCGGTGGAGGGATTCTGGGCGGTCATGCGCGCCATCGCGGCGGGATGACCCTGCGCCCGCCGGGATGGGCGGGGCGAACGTGGCTACAAATGGGACGGGCTGCCGCGTCGGATGACGGGCAGCCCGGTGTTTTTTGAGAAGGGATTACTTCTTGACGACGGTCAGCGCCTTTTCCACAACGTTTTCGGCGGTCAGTCCGAAGTGGGGGAACAGCACCTTGTAGGGGGCGGACGCGCCGAAGGTGGTCATGCCGATGACCGTTCCGTCAAGCCCCACGTACTTGTACCAGCTCATGGGGCTGGCGGCCTCAATGGCCACGCGGGCCCGTACGGCCTTTGGCAGCACGCGCTCCTTGTATTCGTCGCTCTGGGCGTCGAACAGGTCCATCGCCGGCATGGACACCACGCGGGCGTCTACGCCCTTTTCGGCGAGGATCTCCTGCGCCTTGACGCAGGGCTCCACTTCAGAGCCGGAAGCCATCAGAATCACGTCCGGGGTTTCCTTCTTGCCCGCGGAGATCACATAGCCGCCCTTCAGCGCTTCCGCGCCGCTGCCGTCGTAGAGGGGCAGGTCCTGCCGGGTGGTGACGAGCAGGGTGGGCCTGTCGTTCGTCATCGCGCACACCCAGCCCGCGGCGGTCTCACGGCTGTCGGCGGGGCGGAACACGGTGAGGTCCGGGATGGCGCGAAGGCCGGCCAACTGCTCCACAGGCTGGTGGGTGGGGCCGTCCTCGCCGACGCCGATGGAGTCGTGGGACAGGATGTACGTAATCGGCAGCTTCATGATGGCGCTCATGCGGATGGCGTTTTTCATGTAGTCGCTGAATACGAAGAAGGTGGCGCAGTAGGGCCTGAGGCCGCCGTGGAGCGCGATGCCGTTGGTGATGGCGGCCATCGCCATCTCGCGCACGCCGAAGTGCAGGTTGGCGCCGGCGCGGTTCTCGGCGGAGAAGTCGCCCTTGCCCTTCATATAGCTCTTGTTGGAGGGCGCGAGGTCGGCGCTGCCGCCGATGAGGTTCGGCACGCGCGCGGCCAGCCGGTTCAAGACCTCACCGCAGGCGTTGCGGGTCGCGGCCTTGCCGGAGAAGGCCCAGAGCGCCTCATCCTGCATTGGGTCGAAGGGCAGCTTCTCGTCGTTCCAAACGATCCATTCCTTCGCCAGCTCCGGGTACGCCTCGGCGTAGCGGGCGAAGAGATCGAGCCATTCCTGTTCCTTCTTCGCGCCTTCTGCGGCGGTTTCGGCCGTCCGCTGATAGACTTCCTCGGGAACGGCGAAGGGCTCCTCGCAGGGCCAGCCCAGCGCCTTCTTGGCGGCGGCGAGGCCTTCCACGCCGAGGGGTTCGCCGTGGGCGGAATTCTGACCGGCGCGGGGGGAGCCGTAGCCGATGGCGGTGTGGCAGACGATCAGGGTGGGCTTGTCGCTGCCCTTGGCGAGCTTAAGGGCGGCTTCCACCGGCGCATAGCAGTTGGCGTCGTGGACGTCGATCACGTTCCAGCCGTAGGCGCGGAAGCGCGCGGGCACATCCTCGCGGAACACATCGTCGGTGCTGCCCTCGATGCAGATCTCGTTGTCGTCGTACAGCGCGATGAGCTTGTTCAGCTTCAGCGTCCCGGCCAGCGAGCAGCACTCGTGGGAAACGCCCTCCATCATGCAGCCGTCGCCCAGGATCGTGTAGGTGTAGTGGTCCACCACCGGGAAGCCTTCGCGGTTGAACTTCTCAGCCAGGAACGCCTCGGCGATGGCCATGCCCACGGCGTTGGCGATGCCCTGGCCCAGCGGGCCCGTGGTGGTCTCGACGCCGGGGGTGTGGGTGCATTCCGGGTGGCCGGGGGTCTTGGAGCCGAACTGGCGGAAGTTTTTGAGTTCCTCGATCGGCAGGCCATAGTGGAACAGGTGCAGAAGCGAATACAGAAGCATAGAGCCGTGGCCGCTGGAAAGGACGAAGCGGTCGCGATCGGGCCATTTGGGGTTGGACGGGTTGTGCTTCATCTGCTTGGCCCACAGCGCATAAGCCATGGGCGCCGCGCCCATCGGCATGCCGGGGTGGCCGGAGTTGGCCTTCTGCACGCCCTCGGCGGACAGAATGCGGATTGCGTTGACTGTCAGGTGATCGATCTTGCTCATGAGGTTCGCTCCTTTGGATGTAATCCGGGAAAATATGGCCGAACGGGCGCGGTTTACGAAGAAATCGCGGCCCGGAGGGGCGCAAGGTCCAGCTCCGCGTCGTCCTTCAAAAGGTCGTAGAGCTCGGTCAGGATGCGGTTGACGCCGCCGGGCACGTCGCTCTCCACGTTGAGCGGCATCACCCGCTCGTGGACCGACATGCGCAGAAGAAGCCACGCGTTGTCCATGTCGCCGTCGAGGTCGAAGTTGATGCGGACGCCCTCGCGGTTGTCGGTGGCCAGCCGCCACTCGGGGTTCTCCAGCGTGTGGGAGAGCACCGATTCGATGGCGGACTGGGCGGCGGCGCGGTGGTCGCTCGCGAGGATGCGCATGCGGATCTCGGCGCGCTCAACGGGCTCCGCCAATTCGGCGATCAAGCTGGAGAGCGTTTCGCCGTCCCGCTTCATGCCGAGGGCCTTGCACAGAACCACCGCCGCCAGGTAGGCGCCGTCGTCCAGGAAGAAGTTTTCCCGCATCGCCGCGTGGCCGCTGGTTTCGATGGCGAGGGGGCAATCGATGTCCTCCTCGTTCAGGCGCATGGCCTCGGTGATGACGTTCAGGTGCCCGCGCTTGTAGCGGTAGTGCACCCCGCCCCACTCGGTGATGAAGCGCGCCACGCCGGAGGAGGTGACCGAGTCGGTCACGAAGGTCGCGCCGGGGCGCTCTTCCAGAAGGATCGCCGCCATCAGCGCGATCAGCCGGTTGCCGGTCAGCGGACGGCCGTCCTGATCGATCAAGGCGCAGCGGGTGCCGTCCGCGTCCAGCGCGACGCCCAGATCCGCCTCGTTCTCCGCCACAGCGCGGGAAAGCGCCTCGAGGGCCGCCGCGTCGTCCGGGCGGAACGCGCCGCCGGGCGGGCTAATCCGCACCACGTCCGCGCCCATCTCCTCGATGGCGTCGGCGAACAGCATGCCTGCCCCGGACGCGAACACCACGACGAAAAGCCCAACCAGCGGGCACTGCACGTCGTCGTCCAGCCGGCGGCGGATCATGTCATACAGGTGCTGCCGCCAGGGGGAAAGGGCGTCCAGTTCGGACACCAGGCGCTGAGGCACGCTGGTCTCCCGCGCCCGCAAAAGCACCTCGCGCTGCTCGTCGGGGCGCAGGCTGCCGTCCCGGGTCATGAGCTTAAAGCCATTCCAGTCGTCGGGCTGCGCACCCGCTGTCACCATCACCGCGCCGTCGGCATGGGTTTCTCCGGCGGTGGTCAGGTACATGGCGGCGGTGGTGGCGATGCCCGCGTCGTACAAGTCACAATCCGCGGCGGTCAGCCCCCTAACCAGCGCCTGCTTCAGCGCCTCGCCGGAAGGGCGATCGTCGCGGCCTACGGCGAGGATCAGGCGGTCGCTGGTCGTGCCCTTCTGCGCCGCCAGCCACATGGCGAAGGCGTAGCCCAGGCACTCGGCCAGCGCCGGGGAGATTTCGCCGCCCTCGCCCGCAGGGCCGCAGATTTCGCCGCCCTGAACGAGGGTCGGCCAGTTTTCACGCATGGGGAGCCCTCCCGTCAACCGTCGAGTCGGTCATCTCTTCCTCGGGGGTCAGGGACGCGATGTAGGCGTACAGGGGCTTCAGGTGCAAAAAGCCGCGGCGCACTTCGTCCGCCAGCGCGGGGGAGCGGATCAGGTCAAAGTCGTTTATTTCCTTCTCGACGTAGAAGCCTTTGAGGGCGTACCAGGCCCTGAGCTTTTCGGGGATCCCCTCCGGAATCGGCATGCGGCGAAACGCGTTCGCATGCAGTGTGAACTCGTCCAGCGCGGAATCCGTCGCCTCCAGCACCCTTTCAGGCTCGGTCAGGATGCGCCGCCGAAGCGCGTTCATCAGCGGGCGGTTCTCGTCGTAGAAGCCCATGCCGTAGCTCGCGCCGGAGTCGGAGATGTCAAAGTACATGCCCATCGTGGTGCGCCGGTCGGCCCCCGGGCGTCGGAAGGCGATCCAGATGTAGTCCCGGTAGGGGGACTTGTCCTTGGTGAAGCGCACGTCCCGGTTGATGCGGGAGACCACCTTCTCCGGCCTGGTCTCGAGGTCCGGGTCGATGGCGCGAACGGTTTCCGCCAGCTCCGCCGCGAGAAGGCGCGCCGGGGTGCGCACGCTTTCCTCGTACCAGCCGTGGTTCGCGAGAAAAAAGTCCCGGTTGTTGTTGAAGCGGATGGCCATGAAAAACTCCATGCCGCTCTGGGGGAAGCCCTGAAACATAAGGATTCTTGACCTCGCTTTTCTTTACGCGCCGGGATCGGGCCCGTCCCGCCGGATCACGGGCACCGGCCGGGTCTCCTGGGTGAGATCGCCCTTTGCGCCCTGCATCGAGCGGCGGATCCGCTTGATGTGGATGCGGCGCTGCTTTTCAATCTTTTTGCGCCTGCGCGCGCTGTTCACGGCGATGATCGCAATGAGAACCGCCAGCACCGAAGCCGCGCCGATCATCATCATCAAAAACGTGGAAACCCCGCCGGACAGGCGGTAGGATGTTCCGGCGAGCATCGCAAGCGGCGTGGGCGCGGGGTTTGCCGACTGGGGCTGCGCGGCGGCCTCAACGGCGATGGGCGCGGACAAGACCGTCAGCCGCCCACCCTTCTCGTCGGTCATCTCCGCCAGGAAGACGAAGGGCTTTCCGCCGAGGGGGTAGTCCTGCTCGACGAGGGTTTCGCCCGGCGGCACCACCCACAGCGTACGGATCGCGCCGCGGGATTGTTCGGACAGCTTGACGCGGCGGAGCGCGTCCTCGCCGGTGTTGTTCAGCCGGAGCGTGAAGCGCACCGTGCCGGCGGGTACCGGGGTGTTGGGGTTGACCTGCGCGCTCAGCGCGACGCGGGCGCGGTTGGCCGCTGCCTGCACCGCCACCGTCAGCGGGTTGGAGCGCGCCGAAATCGCGGAGCCGCCCTCCGTCCGCCCGGAGACGGTCATAAGGAAAGTGGTGGTCTCCCGCATCTGAACCGACTGGGTCACTTCATACCGCTCGCCGGGCTTCAGCGAGAAGAGCGGGCTGTCCAGCTCCGCGCCGTTCTGGTCGGTGACGCGCAGCCTTTCGCAGGCGATGTCCGACGCGTTGAACAGCGTCATCCGAAGCGTTACGCTCTCGCCGCTCCGCACCGCCGCCTGGTCGGCCGAAAGCACCGCCTCCAGCCGCTGATCGGTCACGTGGATGTGGGTCTCGCCCAAGTCGCGGACGATGGGCACCTCCGGGTTGGCCTTGCTGTAACAGGTGAGGGTGGGGAGGCTCTCCGCGTCCGACGCGACCGCCACCCGCGTGGTAAAGGTGTGCTTCTGGCCGGGGGCCAGCTCGGCCAGCCCGCCCACGTCGCCGGTCAGCGGGTCGGAGACGACAATGTCGGTCAGCGGTACGTTGCCGGTATTGACCACCCGGTAGGTCAGCGACACTTGCTCGCCCGCCTGTACGTATTCAGACGATACCGACCGGCTGAATTCGACGCTGGGCTTGGCTTCGATGCGCTCGAGCGGCGCTTGAACGGTCATGCGCCCGCCGATTTCGTTCACTGTCCCCGGGTTCAGCGTGCAGCGAACGAGGTAGGTCACGCCGCCGCCCAGGAACTGTTCCAGCGATAACGAAAGGCGCTCTTCATGGGCGCGGGATTCGCCCGGCCCCAGCGTGCCGACGCTCTCCACCAGCGATCCGTTGGGCCGGAGGATCCGGACGTCCGCGATGGGGCTGTCGCCCGAGTTGGTCAGCGTGATCGTCAGGTGGACGATTTCGGGGGCAACCATCAGGTTGGGCTCGATGGACGCCGAGACCTGCAGCGCCTCGGGATAGACCGGCTCCGGCGTCGCGTCCTCTGAAAGCGCGGTGAGGGGAGCGAGAAGGCAGAGGAGGAAAATCGCCAGCAGCGCGCACATTCCGCCGAGCGGGTTCGCGCGCAAAAGCGCGCCGCCCGGCGCCGCTGCGGCCCGCTCCGGCGCTCTCACCGGCATGGGATTTCCCTCCCCGGCCTGATTGCACTCACACTTCTGTCCTTGATCGGCATGAAACTCCTCCACCGCGTATGGAACCATTTTAGTATACGCCGCGCCGGGTGTCAAGAAAGCGTACATTAATATGGGCTGTCAAAATACCGCAGCATTTCGACAGCCGGAAGAATGTTGGCGCCGAAATCCGCGCGGCACCTTTCCGCGCGGAGGCGGTGAACGAATGGAAGGAACGGGGGGAGCGACGGCGCACGGTTTCAGGCATGACCATCAGGGCTTTTCGAAGAAAAGGCGGAGGTTTGAAACAATCTGCTATTTCCTGGCTAAAGCGGGAGATTGCGGCAGAGATCGTACATGATGATCCCGGCGGCCACCGATGCGTTGAGAGACTGGGCACCGCCGCGCATGGGCAGCTTCAGCGCCACCGTCGCCCGGGCCATCACCTGTTGGCTGATGCCGTGGGCTTCGCTGCCGATCACCAGAACGAATTTGTCGGGCAGCGGCGCGCGCTGGTAGAACGGTGCGCCATCCAGCGATGTGGCGACCACCGCGTATCCGCGCACTTCGAGCGCGGCAAGCGCTTCGGCCAAGTCCCGAACCTGGCCCAGCGGCACGCGGAAGCCGGAGCCCATCGCCGCGCGCTGGACTTTCGGGGACAGCCAGTCGGCGCAGCCGGGGCCGGTGATCAGCGCCTCGAAACCGGCGGCGTCGGCGGTGCGCCAGATGGTGCCGAGATTTCCGGGATCCTGCACCCCGTCCAGCGCCACGATGCGTCGGGGCAGGTTCTCGAGATCCAGCGGTTTTGGCAGCGCGAAGGCCGCGCAGGCGCCCTGGGGCGTCTTCGTGTCGCACACCGCTTCCAGCACCCGGCGGGGCACCGTCAGAATGCGCGCGCCGAGGGAACCAAGCGCCTCAGGCAGGTCGCTGAAGTCCCGCCCCTCCTCAAAGAGCGCCGCGGCGGGGGCGAGAACCGCCGACGCCTCGCGCATCATCTTCTCGCCCTCCACGAGGAAAAGCCCCTCCGCCTCGCGCCCCTCGGCGCCCTTCAGCGCGCGCAGGCGCTGAATCAGCGGGTTTTTGACGCTGTCAAGGCGCTCCATTTGTCTCCCTCTCCTTCTGTTCCGCTTCGAAAAAGCGCATGCCGCCCTCCGCCAGAACCGATATAAACCCGATCAGCATCAGCAGGTAATAGGTGATGGCGCGCCACAGGAAGATCGCGCTGAGCATCGTCCTCTCTGGGAAAATCCCGCCGAAAAACACCGAAAAGCCGTACTCCTGCGCCCCGCTGGCGCCGGGCAGCGGCATGAACGAAGCGCCGATGTACAGAAGCGTCTGGAGCGTCACGAGGGTAATGGACGAGACGCCGTGAAGCCAGAACGCGCGGTAGACGCACAGGATGATCGACATCATAAGTCCGATCTGTATCAGCGACAGGAGGAGCACCTTCGCCGCCAAGAGCGGCTTTTTGAACAGCGCCGCGACGGAGGCCTGGTATTCGCCCATCATATGATCCACTTTCTTCTGGGCGGCGTCCCGGTCACGGACGATCCGGAACCGGGTCAAAAGCCATACGGCGGTGCGGCTCAGCGCATTCAAAACCCGCCGGTTCAGGCCGAGGATGCCTACGAAAAGCGGCATTGCGGAATTGATGAAGAAGCCCAGCACCACAAGCCAGCGCACCGGGCCCAGGTTAAGCGCCACATGGGTTCGGGTGGCGATCCATAGCGCCGCGCCCAGCCCTACCAGCGCCAGCTGGAAGCCGATGAACTGCACCGTGACAGCGGCTGTCGCTACGGGGGCGGACACGCCCCAGCGGGACATGGCGAGCACCTCGACGGGCTGTCCGCCGCTGGAAGAGGGCGTGATGGCCGAATAGAACTGCCCGACGCCGGTGACCGCCAGCGACTTGACGAACGAGATTTTGCTGCCCTCGCCCCTCAGGTATGCGTAGAGCGTCAGCGCGCGGACGAGCACGTAGCCGATGAGAAGGCCCGCGCCGGCCCACAGCCATCGGCTGCTGAGGCCGCTCAACTGGCGGACGACCTCCGGCCCCTCGCCGCTTTTTAACACCCATACGGCAAAGACTGCCGCCACAACCAGCACGTAGGCGAGGCCCATATAGCGCTTGGAGAAACTTTTGATCCGTTTCACGGGCGCTCACCCGACGCCGCCTGGCAGACCTGAAGCGCCTGAGAGATGGCGTCCTCGATGGCGTCGGAAAGGGAAAGGTTTCCCGTCCCCGCGATTTTGACGCAGCAGCGCCCGATGGGCACCAGGATTTTTACGGCGCGGCTGGCCGCAACCGCCTCCGCGGCGGCGGGCGTGACCTCGCCCAGCATGGCGTCGGCGAGCACGATGCCGATGGGTCCCATGATCACATCGGCATTCCGGCAGGCGACCCTGACCGGGTTTTCCCCGGTGGCGCCCGCGTCCGCCCCGGCGCGAAGCATCGCGGCGGTGGCCAGCGCGTTGAGGCCGATGGCGGTCACCTCCGCCGAGGGCAGGCGTTTTTTCAGCCCTTCCACCAGCGTCCGGCCCACGCCTCCACCGGCTCCATCAATTACGACGACGTTCATCCCCACACCCCTATCAATCGTATACGCTCCGCCGCGGCGGAGCCGCAGTACAGCGGCGCACGCGGCCCGCGGGCGGGCATCTCTCGCGCGCCGCGAGCCCCGGCACCCCGGCGTGCGGCGAATCGTATCCATTATACGGGTGCCGGGGGGCATCGTCAAATGGAATCGGGCCGAGCCTTCACAATTCTACCCAAAACACAACCCAATTAACATTGAATCGCGGCTTTTCGCGGGCGTATACTGAAGGTGAACGAAACGGAGGATCACGATGATCATCGACTTTCACACCCACGTCTTTCCCGACAACATCGCCGAAAAGGCGAGCAACAGCATCGGCCGGTTTTACGACCTGCCCATCCATTTCGACGGCACGCTGGCGACCCTCCTTCGCATCGAAAAGGCCGCCGGCGTCGGCGCCTGCGTCGTCCACTCGGTGGCGACCACGCCGACGCAGACGGCCTCCATCAACGGCTTTATCGCGGGGCTTTGCCGCCAGAATGAGAACGTCTACGGCTTCGCCACCATCCATCCCGATCAGGAGGACATGGCGGGAGAGATCGAGCGTGCGCTGGCGCTGGGCCTCAAGGGCGTCAAGATCCACTCCGACATGCAGAGGACCGCGCTGGACGATCCCCGCCTGTTCCAAATGTATGAAGTCATCCAGGGCAGGGTGCCGCTCCTCGCCCACACCGGCGACAGCCGGTT
This sequence comes from Bacillota bacterium, assembly GCA_023411175.1. GTDB lineage: Bacteria > Bacillota > Clostridia > Christensenellales > Aristaeellaceae > JAEZHK01. Next base: position 38,243 of record JAEYPB010000004.1, read on the forward strand.
TGATTACTCAAACCCCGGCCGGCTGCTCCGCGTGCTGGACGCGTTCCCGAAGCTCACCGTGGTCGGCGCGCACTTTGGCGGCTGGAGCGTGTGGCGGGAGGCGTGCGAGGCCCTTCGCGGGCGAGACATCTACGTGGACTGCTCCAGCAGTTTCTACGCGCTTTCGCCCGAGGAATCGAAGGCGCTCATCCTCGGCTACGGCGCGCACCGCGTGCTCTTCGGCAGCGATTACCCCATGTGGGACCCCGGCGCGGAATTGAAGGCGCTCGACGCGCTCGGCCTGCCCGCCGCCGATATGGAGCGGATCCTGCACGAAAACGCCGAGCTCCTTTTGGGCCTGTGACCTACAGCTTCAGCCCCATGTAGCGCGCGCCAGGCAGCGGGTTTTCGTAATAGGGCGGGATGTCCGTAAACCCCAGCCTTTCGTAGAGGGCCTGCGCGCCCGACATGGTGGAGAGCGTGTCCAGCACCATCACCCGGAAGTTCGAAGCGATGGCATCCTGGACGAGCCGCTCCGCCAGCGCCCGCCCCAGCCCCAGCGCGCGGAACTGCGGGCGCACGTACAGCCGCTTCATCTCGCAGCGGCCCTCGTTCAGCCTCCGAAAGGCGGCGCAGCCCGCCGGCTGGCCGCCTGCCAGCGCCAGGTACAACCGACCGTCCGGCCGGGCGTACCGGCCGGGAAGCCCCTGAAGCTCCTCCTCAAAGCGCTGAAAACACAGGTTTACGTCCAGCGAACGCTCATATTCCCGAAAAAGCGCCCGCACATCATCGAGCCGGTCATACCCTTCGACAATTTCCACTTGCATCCATCGCCTCCTGATATTTCACACACGAAGCCTGCGAAGGCGGCGTTCGCCATGCGCTAAGCGTGGGAAAGAAGCGGGAACATCAGCCTGTCCCGGGCGAAGGGGTTTTCCTTGCCGCCTAGAACGAACAGCGTGGTGTCCTCCTCCCGGCGCGGCAGCACCTCGAAGCCCTCCTGTGAAAGCGGCGAAAAGCCCAGCGCGCAGGTTCTCGTGTCCGCCCGCGCCAGCGCGGACAGGATTTCGTCCAGAGCGCCGCCTCCGAACACGTCGTAGAGGAGCATCCGGTCGCCCTCGTATTCCGCCACGGCAACCGCGCCCGCGCCGGGGATCTCGTAGACGCAGTCCTTCAAAAACTGCGCGCAGTAGAACATCAGAAGGCCGGCATTTCCGAGCATGGGGAGCGCCGAAAAGGGGTTCCCCTCGGCGTACCGGCTCAGAAGCAGCGCCCGGTCGCGGGGATCGTCCATGTTCATCGCTCTGACCTTCGCGCCGGAGGGGGAGACAGGCCGCGCGCACGCATACTCCTCTGCCGGGATAAAGCCGAACTTCGGGTAAAAACCCACGACGGAATCGTTGGCGTACAGGTACATCCCGTCGCAGGCAGGCGCGTACTTTTCGAGCACCGTCTCCATCAGGCGCTTCGCGAGGCCCAGTCCCCGGTAATCTGGGTCGGTCATCACGGTGCCCAGCTGGATAAAGCGCTTTTCCACGCCGCGAAGCCGCGTTCGGATGATGTTCGCGGACACGTTCGAAACGGCTCGATCCCCGTCATAGAGCGCGTGGGGGATGTAGCCGTCCCCCCACCAGCCCAGCGCGTGCCAGCGCGCGAAGTCCAGTCCGAAGACCTTCTTCGCAAGCGCGAAAAAGCCCGCTCGGGCTTGTTCGTCGTCCCGGACGCAGTCGTGGAAAGTCAGGCCCGATCCGTCAAATCCCATTTATGATGCCACCTTTCGCCCGATGTACATCGCGTGCTCGGCGTAGGCGAGGAGCTCCGGCACTTCCAGAAGCCCTTTCGCAAGATCGATCCACAGCGCCTGTTCCGCCTCCGGATAGGAGAGAATCTGTTCCTCGTTGGGCGAGAGAATGCCTTCCTGCCCGAAGAGCGCCAGCTTTTCCAGGCCGAAGGGGGCCAGAAAGGGCTCGATCTGCCGCTGGTTGACGAGGCAGGCAGTGGTGAACGACTTTCCCGCATAGCCTTCGCCCCGGAGCACGGAATCGACGATCAGCGGCATGGTTCCTTCTTCGAGGTCCAGGGGCAGAAAGCCGGGGCCTTTTTTCATGTCGTAGATGATCGCCGCGAAATCCAGGATGAACGAACAGTAGAAGGCGCCGCCCGGTTTCAGGCGCTTGAGGGCCTGCCGCACGGCCTCTGCCCTGTCCTCGCCGTCCGTCAGGTGGTAGAGCGGCCCCATTAGGAATACGTGGTCGTAGAGGCCCAGGCCCATCCCGTCCAGGTCCAGACAGTTGGCCGCCTCTGCGCGCAGCTTAACGCCCGCTTCCCCGGCCTTTTGAAGGGCGAGGGCGACGTTTCCGGGCGACAGGTCGATCAGCGTGACCGGGCAACCCATCTTCGCAAAGTGGATGGCGTAGCGTCCCGGACCGCCGCCAACGTCGAGGATCGAGTCGCCGGGCTTGATGAACTTCTCCATCATCCAGGCGGTCAGGATGAATTCAAAGGGGTGCCTCGACAGCCGTTCCCATTCCTTCTGCGCGTTCTCATCGTAATAAGCCCGAACGGTCTTAATTGACTGCTTCATGCGCGCCTCCCTGTTGGATGATTTTGTCTATACTAACAGCGCGCCACGGCAGAGTCAACCCCGAGGGAAGGTAAAATCTCAGCGAGCCCCCGGCTTTTTTGGCTTGAGCGGCGGCGCCCGGAGGTTACTCGATCCGGGCACATCGGCTATTATAAACGGATTATAAAGGCAAAATGTAACTGCCGTAGCTTGATAGATGCGTGTATAATTGGATTTCGACGGGGGATGCATTTCGAGATTATTACACAAAGCGACTTAATTTTCGAAATACGTGACCGATATATTAATAGAATATATGGGTGCAATGCGCTTGCTCGCAATGTTACCGTGGAGAGCTGGGGAACGCTATGAAACATCTGATGCTTTTTTCTGCGGTATACCTGATTCTGGCTTCGATGTGTCCTCTGATGGGCTTTCACACACTGAAACTCCAGCCCAAAGCGCCGATCAACCGGCTCTTTTTTGCCATCAGCCTGTGCCTCGCCACATGGGCGCTCGGGTACGCCGTCGTCATCGTCGCTCCGTACGAAAGGGTCGCCGTATTCTGGACGAGGATCGCCGCCTTCGGGTACTGTTCCATCTACAGCCTGCTCTTGCATCTCACGCTCCATTTAACGGGACATGCACGGGCGCTCGAGAAAAAATGGGCCTTGCCGCTATTGTATCTGCCCTCTGCCGCCTTTGTATACGCCTTTGCCGTCTCACCTGAGATCGCCCGTTCGCTCTACGTCTTTGAGAGGAGTTCCGTCGGCTGGACGCGCGTTGTAGGCCCCACGGCCTGGGACATTCTGTTTCGAATTTACTTCATCGCCGTGATGATCGCCTGCCTGACGCTTCTGTGGCGGTGGATTCGCGCTGGCGTCCGGCAGGGGGCTCCGAACTTATCCCGCGCGCTGATCTGCGCCTTTGTCGCCTCCTTCGCCCTCGGCGCGTTTGCAGACATGCGCAGCGGGCTGCTCTTTCGCCTTCCGATCCCGCTTGCCGCGCCGGTCTTGTGCGCCATACCGCTGGCGGCGATCATCCAAATGCTCGACAAGCGTCATCGGCTCAATGCGCGCTCGGAGAAAACCGGCGAACGCATTCTGGACGACAACCTGCGCCGCATGGTCTTTCGGGTGTCCTCCATCGGCCTGATTCTGGGGGGCGCGGCGCTCTTCGCGCTGGAGCACTTCTGGTGGTCTGTTGAGGACCCGGTGCTGACAATCTTCGCAAGCTCGTTCCTCGTAGGGCTTGGCGCGTTTATTCTGTTTGCGGAACGGACGCATAAAGGCTACGCGAGCCTTGAGATGCTGCTCATTGCCGCCATTCTGTCGATCACGCCGATCCTGGCGATCAACATGGCGAACCTCGGCGGAATGACCATGTGGGCGTTCCCGCTGATGCTCACCTTCTGCGCGCTGGTGTTCAACTCCACCAACATGCTGTTCGCCTCCGGGGTTTCCGCGCTGTTCAGCCAGCTGTACCTCTTGGGCGTCGCGCCGCAGCGGCTCATCACGATCGACCACCGCACGTATTTCGGCCGGATCATCATCCTCGCCTTTATTCTGTGCGTGGCCTATTACGTTCACCGGGTCTACCTGCGCAGGCTCCGGGAAAACGCCGAGCAGGCGCGGTTTCAGTCGCTGATCAGCGCGGTCGTGATCAGCTTCTCTCAGGCGAACAAGGAAAGTGCGGAGGGCAGGGTGCGCGAGCTGCTCGCCCTGATGGCCACGCACTACCAGTCCGAAACCGTGCTCGTTTGCGCGGTGGACGATGCGTTCAGCGCGCTGACGGGCATTCATACCGCCTGCGCGGACGGCCAGACAGCGGGGGCGGAGCAGTTTGAAGCCGCCATGCGCCGCTGGGAGGCGTACCGTCGGGAGAATCCCGCGGGAGACCTGCCGGAGATGGCCCCAAAGAAGGGTGGCGCCCGGGCAGATCGGCGCGCGCGTTCGCCCTGGCTCATCGTGCCGATCCTCATGGGCGAAGAGCCCATCGCGTTTCTCTACGTTGAGGCCGCGCAGCCGGGCAGCCTGTGGAGAGACCAGCTCACGCTGCTGCCCACCATCTCCCGGGTCGTCTCCAGCGCGATGGAGAAGCTCAGCAGCGAGGCGCGCATACAGTTCATGGCCTATTACGATGCGCTGACCCGCCTGCCGAACCGGCAGTTGTTTCTGGATCGGGCCGAACAAGCCATCCACCTGGCGCGAAGGAACAACACGGCGCTCGGCATCCTGTTTCTGGACCTGGACTTTTTCAAATCCATCAACGACACGATGGGGCACGAGGGCGGCGATATGCTGATCCAGACCGTCAGCCGCAAGCTGACCGACACCCTCCGTAAGTCCGACACCGTGGCCCGCTACGCGGGCGACGAGTTCCTGGTTTTGATCAACAACATCGTGGACGCGGACGACATCGAGAAAGTGGCGGACAAGGTCATGGCGATCTTCCAGCAGCCGATGCGCATCAAGGGGCAGGAGATCTTCATCACCGCCAGCGCCGGCATATCGGTGTTCCCGGCCGACGGAGAGGACGCGAACACCCTCGTCAAGCACGCGGACATCGCCATGTACACCGCCAAGGAAAAAGGCAAAAACCAGTATGCGTTCTGCTCCGGCAACATGAAGGAAATGGTCGAGTACCGGGTCAACCTGGCCAACAGCCTTTACCGGGCGCTGGAGAGGCGCGAGCTGGTGGTCTACTACCAGCCGCAGATCGATCTCAGGACGGAGAAGATCATCGGCCTCGAGGCGCTGCTTCGCTGGTTCCATCCGGATTGCGGGATGATCTCGCCAGCCGAGTTCATTCCGCTGGCAGAGCAGACCGGGCTGATCAATTCCATCGGCGCCTGGGTTCTGGAAACCGCCTGCCAGCAGACGGCGGCCTGGAAGGCGGACGGGCTCGGCAGCCTCAGGATCGCGGTCAACCTATCGGTGGTACAGCTTCGAAACCCCAACCTCGTAGCACAGGTGTCTGAAATTTTGGAAAAGACCGGCATCGACACCGCACAGGTGGAGCTTGAGATCACCGAGAGCACCACCATGCGCGAGCCGGACTACATCATCCGCGTGCTGAGCGAGCTCAAGGCGCTGGGCATTTCGATCTCCATCGACGATTTCGGCACAGAGTACTCCTCTCTGAACCGGCTGAAGATGCTGCCCGTTGACAAGCTCAAAATGGACATCCAGTTCGTTCGTGGAATCGACAAGAGTGCAAAGGATCAGGCGATTGCCGTTGTCATCATGAATCTCGCCAAGAATCTGGAGATGAAGCTGGTGGCGGAGGGCGTAGAAAGCTCTACGCAGCTGAGCTTTTTGAAGAGCAGGATGTGCGACGAGGTACAGGGTTACTACTATTATAAGCCCATGCCCGCCGCCGAGGTCGAGGCCATCCTCAGGGAAAGAGCTCGTGCCGAAGTTTGATTGCGCCGGCTCAGAGCCTCTTTATCACATCCGTTGACCAGTTCCGCACGCGCCGCCGGGAACGATTAAACCCTGCGGGGACTTTCTTGATCATCTCAAAGACCGCCGTCGGTGTCGACGGCGGTCTTTGATCAGAATCCACTTTTACTCCGGCATCAGGTTCACTCGAAATGATGTATATCAGGGATTAATCTGCTCCATAAACGCTCTCCCTGCGACCCCATCCACGGCCATCGCGTTATCGGTTTGGAAGCGCTTCACCGCCGCCGTGGTTTTCGGGCCAAAATCTCCATCCGCCATGCCATCCAGATAGCCCAGGTCGATCAAGCGCTGTTGCAGCCAAGCGACAGCCTCCCCTCGGTCCCCTCGCCCCAGGTTGAGGTAGGGCAAGAAGGGTGCTTCGGCGGGTTTGTCGTCCAGCGGCTGCTTGGTCGGTGAAAACGTCAAAGAATCCCCCAACGTAAGAGAGTCCGGCGCCAACGCGTAAGGGATGCGGTAAGCGCCGGCGTCTTCGTCCCACCATTGGGCAAGCACGGATTGATCCAAGGCGTCGTCCGCTGTGTCCAACGGAACGAGGACGAGTTCCTTGTCCTCCACGTTGAGTGTCGCGCACAGCGTAATTTCAGTTTCTCCCCCCAGTTTGCGTTCCTGCCAATACGCAAAACCCGCTTTATATAATTGAAGCAAAAAGCGATGCCCGGAGGTTTCGGCCGCCCATTCACCGCTCGCGGACTGAGCTTCGGACAATCCAATCGAGTCTTCTGTGGTAATTTCTGCCGGCGCATTTCTGGATACCGTGATGGTGCCCGATTTGCCCAGGCCTCGGGCCGATCCGGACAACACTTGTTTGCCGGACCGCTCTCTCAGTTTGAGCGTCATGCTGTAACCCATCGCTTTCAACTTTACGGAACTGCCGGACAGGCTGTACTTTCCTGTGACCGTATAGCCGTTTGCCGACGCAGAAAACGAATCGTCGCTAAAGCGTATCGAAGCGCTGTAATCCTTACCGCTCACCGAAAGTGTACCCGCCCACTTTCCGTTGACGGAATCGGCGAGTGCAACCTCGAACAGAAAGACCACCATTAATACAGCAAACAGTACGATCTTACGCATAGTCCACCTCAAAAACGGATCAATTTTGTATAGATATACAAAGCAAGGACGAACGTTTATCGGTTATCGACGATAACAGGTGCGAAAAGCCTTGAATTTGAGCAAAACCATGAAAACTGCGGGAACTGCACCTTGCGATATTAATACATTATAAAAGGAAATTCTAATGATGTCAAATGGTTTTGGATAGCGGGGCACTCGTTTCTTTTCTGAGTCGCACATGTCTGCGAGATTCTAAAATCAGAAGAATCCTTAACGAATAGTTTAAATAACAGATTGAAAACCAAGATTGTTCTATGCTATAATGAGCGTGCTGTAAATTCCGGTTTATTCCATTCGGGTGGATCAAGAGCAACTGTTCCCAATTGTTTGGAATAGCCACCCGCAGGATTGTTCAACGCCGTTTAGGCGAGCGATATCCCTGATCCCATATCGCCGAATCTGATTGGGTAGAAGGAGTGGAGGGTAACATGAAGCGCATTTTGGTTTGGATGACCCTGGTCGCAATCCTGTTCACCGTAATGCCGCTCGCGAGCGCGGAGCCAGCCTACACCTATTCGAAGGATGACGTCATGGCGGCGGTCAGCGGCATGAAGCGCATGCCCGCCAACTATTATAACGCGGCTGGACTGGCATTGTCGGTGAGCCCCACCATGGGCGCGGCGAAAGCCAAGGAAGTCACGCAGAAGGTGTATACGCTTTGGGCGTTTCTTTCGGCACACGCCTACACTTACAGCGGGAATGCTTCCATCGCAAATGCGCTGACGGATGAGCAATTGGCCGCAGCTTCCGCCTATCTCATCGCCAACCGTCAGTATTTTGGCGCGGAGGCCACCGACGTTCTGTGGGACTTCCTTCGGACGACAAAGGGTAACACGCTTGTGAAGCCCGGCATCCCACACAGCCTGCTGGGCGTGAAATTCGACGCGGCGACGAAGGGCGGGTCCGCGACCGTGAAGGTATACACGACGGCGGCGGCCGGCGAGGTCTGGGTTTCCGATACAAAGGGCAAAGCGATCAGCAATGTCAGCACCGGGACCGCTTACAATGGAACCTTTGCCTCCTTCAAGGAGTACATCCTGACGGTCAACTACGCCACGGCGGGTAAGAACGCCGTGCAGATCCACGGAGTGGACGCGGCCGATTCCAGCTACTATCTTACAACCACCGTGGACGTAAAGGGTCCGGCAGCCACCGGCACCACCGGCATCAACAGGGCGGCCGTGGTTTCGAAGGTGAAATCCAATTCGGTGCCGCAGGGCACGGCCAGTTCCATTCAGGTCACCACCTCCAGCGGCACGGGCGTTGTGAAGATCACCAACTCGAAAGGCACCTTGCTTGCGTTCAGCGATGAACCCACAACCGTTGGCGCCTCCAGCAAGGTCTTTACCCTGAGCTACTGCTTCCCCAGCGCGGGCAACCAGTCCATCCGCGCGTATGCCGGTACGGAAAGCGGCGGCGCCGTGCTCTGGAACAAGACGTACAAGACCGCTACCGTCAAGGTGTCTTCGGCGGCCAGCGGCGCCAAGATCTCCAAAGCCACCGCCGCCAGCGTAATGCGCGGGCAGGAATTGACGGTCAGGGTTACCACCTCTACCGGCGCGACCCGCGTTCAACTGCTTGACGCCAGCAACGAGCTGGTGGACTTTAAAGCGGTTCCCACATCCAGCACCTCGAAGACGCGCACCTTTGAGTTGAAGTACACAACGAACAAGGCGGGCAGCCACAAGCTCTACGTACAGGCGGGCAATGCCATCGGTTGGAACTCCGCGAAAAAAACCGTTATCGCGAAGGTTCTGGCGCCGACTGTTTCCAAGCTGACGGCCACCAAGGTGCTGCGCGGAAAGCCCGTCACGATTTCGGGCACCACCACCGCCGCAACCGCTACGCACGCGCGCTTGGTCGACGTCAATGGCAACCCGCTCAAGAATACTACGCCCGCCGTTGCGACCATTGTTAACCAGAGCTTCTCCTTTACGTGGGATCCGAAGATCTCCGGGAAGAAGGTCGTCTACGCGCAGGTCAACGACGGCATCGGCTGGAGCGCGAAAAAGGCCGTGACGGTGTACTTCCTGAACCCCGGGATCAAAGTGAGTGCCACCAAGGCGCGGCGCGGTACACCCTCCACCATTACGGTGAGGGCATCCGAAACGGTTGTGGAAGTCCAGTTGTATGACAGCAAGAAGAGACTTGTTCAGACCGTGACCGAGCGCAACGCCAGCAACTACTTTATGCTGAAATACACCGCGTCCACCAAGGGCAAGAAGACGGTCTACCTTCGGTTCCGTGACGGCATCGGCTGGAGCGGCTATGTCAAGGGGAGCATCACATTCACCTGACGTACGCGGGCGCTTCGTAAAGCATGACGCCCTTTCATCAGCAGGGCGTCATGCTTCCCCTTCATAAATAAAGCGGACGGACTCTCTGGAGCGCGGTTTCCCATTTCTTATGAAATGACTGGCGCTGGCCTGAAGTCGGCGGGGATCTGTCGCTGACTGGGCGGATGGTCTGTTTCCCGAGTTTGCTGCCCTCAGCGAACCGCCATAGCAGATCAACAGCATCAAAAGGATGTGTCTCTGGTCGGGCCCCGATCGCCGCTGCCGCGGGAAACTGAGCAGTACGGCTTCCTGCGAAACGCAGCGGCTCTGGTCAAGCCCGGCCTCAATTGCGCCTAAACGCGCATTGTAGGGTGAAAAAGGAAGATGCACATGGTTGAAGAAAGCCTTTACAATGCGTCGATGGCAGGATGTCTCACATCAAACCGCCGGATCGGATTTATAGATGCTCGTGAAAGCCGGTCAGCGTCTATGGACATTGAACGAATCCATAGCACGCGAAGCCCTGGTTTTGAGGTCTGTGCCTGAGCAAGTATTAATCTGAATGAAGCGGAAGCTTCGACCGAAAGCGAAATTCATGCCGAGTATCAAAGGGTTAAGTCATCGAGTGCGCGGACCAGAATCAATAAAGCCTAGCTTGAGTAACGACGTGGTATGATCCGCGAAGGAAGAAGTTGACGATGAGGTGTTTGGTTTGAACATGAAATACTGGATTGTGGCGTTGGTCATGGTTCTTATCATGTCAATCGGCATGCAGGGACTCGTTGCGTTCGCGGAAGCCGTCGACGCTACGGGCGCTGTCGAAGAAACTGCGGCACCGGATGTCCCGGCGAACAGCGACTGGTGGAACATTCTTCTCCTGGGTGGCGACTCGCGCAGCAAGTCGTCGTACGAGCGCACGGACTCGATGATCGTGCTCTCTGTCAACATCAAAGAGGGCAAGGCCAAGATGACCTCGATCATGCGGGACACCTGGGTCGGCTACCCGGGCAAGAGCAGCCACGGCAAGATCAACGCGGCCAATGTCTATGGCGGGCCGGAGCTGGCCATGGCGACGGTCAACGAGAACTTCGGGCTTGATATCAAGGAGTACGTGCTCATCAACATGGCTGGGCTCGTCAATATCATCGATCAGGTTGGTGGCGTTGACATTCCCGTCACAGCGAGCGAGAAGAAGTGGACAAACAAGTATGCCAAGGATTTCATCAAAAACTTTGGCGCTTACGACGGGGCGACTTCGCTGAAAGAAACCGGCGATTCTGTACACCTGAATGGGCTACTGGCGATGTCCTACTGCCGGAACCGTTATACCGGCACGGATTACGCCCGCACGCAGCGGCAGCGCACGGTGCTGTTGGCGGTTCTCGAGAAGCTGAAAATAGAGAATGCAGCGCAGCTCATGTCCGTTGCGGCGTCCATCATTGAGAGCGTCGAAACGAATCTGAACTACGCGAATGTCTTTGAGCTGGCGACCCTCGGACTGAGCCTCGACATGCGAACAATCGAGCAGAACCGCATCCCGGCGGACGGCACCTTCAAATCGGGCATGAAGAACGGCACTTGGTCCATCCGGCCTGACTTTGAAAAGAACAAGGATTTGCTGCACGCGTTCATTTACGAGAGCGCCCCGCAGTAACGCGGAACTGGTCCGAAGACGGCGTTAACCGGGCAATTAAAGCGATTGGAAGGAAGCGGCACATGATCCAAAGAGAAACCGAGTGGCAGGAGCGGGAAGAGGTTCCTCTGGTTCTGTCAGAGCGGGTGCATAGTTCTTCACGGCCAAACCTTCGGGTATATGCCCATGAATCCCGCTTCTATCTGATCGCGAAGCGAACGATGGACATCGTGCTTTCGAGCGTGGCGTTGGCAGTACTTTTTCCTTTCCTTGTCGTCGTGTCCGTAATCATCTACCTGGACGATCCAACAGGCGGCCCCGTCTTTGTGCAGGACAGGGTCGGGAAAAATGGAAAGATATTTAAATTCCTGAAGTTCAGAAGCATGGTCGTGGACGCCGAGGAGCGCCTGGAGGAACTCAAGGACAAGAACGAGATGGACGGCCCGGTCTTCAAGATCCGGAACGACCCCCGCGTCACCCGTTTCGGTCGGTTCATCCGCAGAACCAGCATCGACGAATTGCCGCAACTGATCAACATCATCCTGGGGAACATGTCGCTGGTCGGGCCCAGGCCGCCGCTACCCCAGGAAGTAGAGAAGTACGGCCCCTACGAAATGCAGCGGCTTCTGGTCAAGCCCGGCCTCACCTGCTACTGGCAGGCGCGCGGGCGCAACGAGATCATGTTTGAAGAGTGGATGGAGCTGGACATGAAGTACGTGCACCATCACAGTCTTTGGATCGACATTAAGCTCCTGCTTTTAACTGTGCGGAGCGTTGTGACGGGGAAAGGCGCCATGTAGCCAAAGGTTGGGTTAACCAATCGCCCCAAGTACAAGCCCCACGGTGATACACCCAAGGATAGAGGGTTGCTGCTGGTCATCGACTTACAGGGGTGAAGATTCCTGCTGCTCTTTCACCGCTTGGGCTCGTTGAGATAGAGTGGAAAGCTGCTTGTTGTCTTGAACAGTATCTGATATAATTCTCCGCGGTTTAGTTATGGGTGTTCTTGTATAGCGAACGAAAGGAAAACATTTGATGGCCAAGCGCAATCTTTACGGAACCGTTATCGTCACATATCGCTGCAACGCTCGGTGCAATATGTGTGATTGCTTTAAGGATCCCTCAAAGCCTTCAGAGGAAATTTCGCTGGATGTAATTCGGAAGCTTCCAGAGATGGCCTTCACCAACATCACTGGTGGCGAGCCCTTCATCCGGCAGGACATTCCGGAGATCGTGCGGGAACTGTACAAGAAGACCGACCGCATCGTCATCTCAACCAACGGCTATTTTTCCGACCGCATTATCGCGCTTTGCAAGGAGTTTCCGCAGATTGGGATCCGCATTAGCATCGAAGGGCTGCAGGAGACAAACGACGCGATCCGCGGCATTCCCGACGGCTTCAACCGCGGCTATGGCACGCTCAAAAGGCTGGTGGAGATGAAGCACCCGGACGTGGGCTTTGGCATGACCGTGCAGGACATGAACTGCCACGAACTGGTGCCGCTGTACCGCCTGTCGGACGAGTTGAACATGGAGTTTGCGACGGCGACGCTGCACAACTCGTTCTACTTCCGCAAAAACGATAACAAAATCGTTGATAAGCCCGAAGTCAGTCGGTGCTTTGAGGACCTGATCAACGAGCTACTCGCTTCCAAGTCGCCGAAGAAGTGGTTTCGCGCCTATTTCAACCATGGGTTGATCAACTATATCTACGGCCAGAAGCGGCTGCTGCCCTGCGAAATGTCAGATGACGGCTTTTTCATTGATCCCTTCGGCGACGTGCTGCCATGCAACGGTATGGCTGAGAAGGCGTCGATGGGGAACCTCAACGATATGACCTGGGATGAGCTTTGGAACAGCGAGCAGGCCAAAAAAGTGCGCAGCCAAGTGAAACACTGTGATCGAAACTGCTGGATGATCGGCAGCGCGTCTCCTGCGATGCACAAACGCATATGGGTTCCTGCATGGTGGATTGCCAAGCACAAGCTGTTTATGGGAAACCGCTACCGGTTGAGCGAGAACAAGTTTATACCCGATGAGAAGTAAGCGGGATACCAGACCGCTTCGCGTCGTGATGCTGGGACACAAGCGTGTGCCCGGCCGGGAAGGCGGTGTCGAAGTGGTCGTGGAGGAGTTGGCCACCCGGATGGCGGAGCAGGGCGTCTATGTGACGCTTATCAACCGCTATCGGAGAAGCGGTGCGCGCATGAACAGCTACAAGGGTGCGCAGATTCGCCGTGCTTTCACGCTGGAGAGCCGCAGCCTCAACGCCGTTGTCTACGCCTTTTTTGCGATGTTGATGGCCGCGTTCGGCCGCTACGACGTGATCCACGTGCACGCCGAGGGTTCCTGCGCGATGCTGCCAATTGCCAAACTGACCCGAAAGCGCACGGTGGCCACCATCCACGGGCTGGACTGGCAGCGCGCCAAGTGGGGCGGCTTCGCGACGCGCTTTCTGCGCTATGGCGAGAAGTGCGCGGCAAAGTACGCGGACGAGGTGATCGTGCTCTCGAAGAGCGTCCAGGATTACTTTCTCACGCAGTACGGCCGCGAGACGCGGCTGATCGGAAATGGCGTAAGGCCCACGGTGAACCGTTCCGTGTGCCTGATCGCCGAAAAGTGGGGACTTCAGGCAGGCGGATACATCCTTTTCCTGGCGCGAATCGTGCCGGAGAAAGGGCTTCACGATCTGCTGGACGCATTTGCCGCGCTCGATACCGGCATGAAGCTGGTCGTCGCCGGCGACAACAGCCACGCCGCCGACTATTTCCATGCCGTCCGGGAAAAAGCCGCGAAGGATCCCCGCGTGATCATGGTGGGCTTCGCCTCGGGAGAGATTTTGGACGAGCTCTATACGAACTGCTTTCTCTATGTACTTCCCAGCAGCATTGAGGGCATGCCGATGACGCTCCTCGAGGCGATGAGCCATGGTTGCCTGTGCTTGGTCAGCGACATTCCGGAGAACACGGACGTGCTGAACGGCGCGGGCCTTACGTTTGGAACGGGTGATGTCGAATCGCTCCGGAACGCACTGGGAGGCGCGCTGACGGGTGACGGATTCCAGGCGTTGAAGGACGCGGCCCGCGTCCGGGCCGGACAATTTGGCTGGGACAGCGTCGTTGACCGCACGCTGGAACTCTACGCTGATTGAGGAGGAACCGCATTCAAATGGAACAGACACATTGTGATCCGGCTGTACACGACGGGCTTCTTATCATGCTCAAGGATTTCGATAGGATCTGCCGAGAACATCATATCCGCTATTCGCTGCACGGAGGAACGCTGCTGGGGGCAATCCGGCACAAGGGCTTCATCCCTTGGGACGACGACGCCGACATCTCGATCACACGTGAGGAGTACAAAAAGCTGAAGCGCGCTTTCGATTCTGAAAATTCGGATCTGCGCCTCTACGACAGCCACGGGCAGATCCCCATCCTCGCCTATTGCGAAGGCCAAACCGAGCCCCTGGTCTGGGTGGATCTGTTCATCTACGATTACATCTCTGAGCGCCGCATTCCCCGCAAGCTGAAGCAGATGCTATTGACGCTTCTGAGCGCAATGTCTAAGACCCGCGAAGTATTCCTGATCAGTAAGCGGGAAAACTACGCCCCCTACAAGCGGGTGCTGTTTACCGCCGCATTCTGGTTCGGGCGGCTGTTTCCGATTTCCCTTAAGCTCAAGTGGTACCGCTGGGTATCGGAACGCGCCTTCACCGGCTCCAAAAAGTTTATTCACCGCTCCAACGATCAGCAGAGCGCGCTGGTCATCACGCTTTCGGCGGAGTGCATGGAGGATTACATCGACGTTCCTTTTGAAGACGCGCGCCTGATGGTCAGCAAGCGGTACGAGGACATCCTGGTTTCCTCCTATGGAGAGAGTTACATGCAGCCGCCCAAGGCCGAGACAATCGCCGAAGAAGCCCGGAGCCATGACAGCTTCCGAAAGGTCTACGGCAATATGTTTCGGAGGAATGCTTCGATATGAATATTGCACTGGTTATTGCAGGTGGCAGCGGAAAGCGGATGAGCCAGGAGATTCCGAAGCAGTTCATCAATATTTATGGGAAGCCTGGCTGATCTACACGCTGGAGTCCTTCGAGCGACATCCGCTGATCGATCATATCTTCGTGGTTTGCATCAAAGGATGGGAAGGCGTCCTGAGCGCCTACGAGGACTAACGATGCGACCGGAGATGGCGGCCATCCCGGCTTACTGGGACTCACTGGAAGAGGTTTGCAGCCTCCCGCTCCTCTGTGAGAGGATGCGCGGCAGCCGGGCGTTCGTCGCCGGCGCGACCGGCAGTTCTTTCGTGTCGCCGCCGCCAGAAGGGACATCGCGGTCAAGAGCGGGGGCGAGCCGGTGCGTTTCTACTGCTACGCGGTGGACGCGGCTAGCGCGCTGGTCGCGATCCTATTATCCGGCGCAAGCGGCGAGGCCTGCAACATCGCGGATCGACATTCGGTCGTCAGCATCGTGGAGCTTACCGGCCTGATCGCGGCCGAGATCCGTGCGTTTTGAAGCGTCCACTGAGGCGGAGCGCGCCGGGTATACGGCCGTCACGCGTGGGATGCTCAGCGGGGAGAAACTGGAAGGGCTAGGCTGGCGTGCGCAGACGGATCTGCCCAGCGGCATCGCTCAGACGCTGTCCATCCTTCGGACTATGGAAACCCCATTGAACTTGAGAGGTGAATGGCTTGGCTCAGGTGCTGATTCTCATGGCGACCTATAACGGCGCGAAGTACCTCGCGCAGCAGATGGACAGTATTCTCGCTCAGAGCATGCCGGACTGGCGCCTGCTGGTCCGCGACGATGGCTCGACGGACGGGACGGTGGCCATGCTGGAGGAATACCGCGCGCGGGACGGTAGGATTCAGCTACTCCAAAACAAGGACGGAGAGCGCGGCGCCTTCGTCAATTTTCACGAACTCATCCGCATCGCCAAAGCGTCGGACGAAGTCTATCCCTACTACGCCTTCAGCGATCAGGACGACGTTTGGCTTCCCAACAAGCTCGAGCGCCATTTGGAGAGCATCCGAGCGCAGGAGAAGACGTCGCCGGGGAAGCCCTTCTTTTTATACAGCAACTTCAGCTATATCGATGGCGACGGAAATATGCTGGAGGAAAGCCATGGCGACCACGTGGATATGCGCATCAACAGCAAATGGGATCTTTTCATCACCGTGGGCAAGACGTGGGGTTGTACGAGCATGTGCAACCGCGCGCTTCTGGATGTGGTTCAGGAGTCGCCGGGCCTTATCACCCACATCGTCATGCACGACAACTATCTGGCATCCTATGCAAATATCTACGGGGAGAGCATCTATGACCATGCGCCCCTCGTTTTGCACAGGCTACATCAGAACAACGCTTCGAGAAATGCGAGGATAGGCTCGGTGGGCGAAACCATTACCAGACTGTTCCGGCTTGAAAAATCATATCAGGGTCTTGCGCATCTGCTTTCGCACGGAATCAGCACACTGGAGGACATGCTGGAATACGATCCGGGTAACGCCCAGCTTCGCAAATTGAAAGCGCTCATCGAAAAGGGCGGCCTATCGTTGGTTCTCTTTTGCCTTCATGAGGGTGTGCGACGCATTCGATGGGATAAGACCATCGCCTTGTATTGTATGTTTTTGACCGGGGGGTACAGAAAGTACCTAATTAAACAGGATGCGGTAAAGAAAGGAAATCAGGTATGATTTTTATTCTTCTGGCGGCGCTGATAGCGTTGACGTTCTTGAGCTACAGGCTTTTTAAACGGGACGTGCTCTCCCCCGCGGTCGTGCTGAGCGCCTTGTTTTCCCTCTGCGTCGCGCTGGCGCTGTACAACCTGAACCGCTGGAGTCTCTGGGATTACCACCTGAACACCGCCCTTCTCGTATTGTGGGGCGTGGTGGCCTTCATTGGGGCCAGCTACGTGGTGGACAGACTGTTTCAACGGCGCTTCCGGGAGAAGCTCGCCTTGCCCCTGCAGCTCAGCGCCCGCACGGTGCCCATCGACTGGGTGAAGCTCGCGCTGGTCGTCGCGTTTGATCTGTTGGCGCTCGCATACTTCTGGTCAGAGGTCAGGCGGATCGCCATTCTGGGCGGATATTCCGAGGGCGGGCTGTGGACCATGATGCGCACATACCGGCAGACCTACTCTTATACGGTGCTCCCGGCGGGGCAAGGTCTGCCCTGGCTCATGTACCAGTTCATAAAGCTGATCACGGTATTCGCATATGTATACCTATACCAGTTTATAAACAACGTGACGGCCGACCGCTTCCGTATCCGTTACGCGGCCCTGCTGGTTCCGGTACTCCTCAGCTTTGTGCAAACCCTGATGAACGCGGGTCGAATGGAGATCCTGCGGCTGGCGGCGGCGGCGCTGGTCATGCTGTACGTCCTGTGGCAGCGCTCGGGCAACTGGGACAGGAGACTCGGAAGGAAGCAGTGGCTCTACGTCGGGGCGTTCGCGGCCTTTATGCTAGGCGCGTTCTATCTCTTGGCCAATGTCGTCGGCCGCAGGGTTTATGACGACGCCATCTACAACCTGTCCGTCTACACAAGCGGCCCAGTCAAGCTGTTCGACATGTTCCTTCAGGACCCGCCCAAACCCTCCGGCATCTGGGGGCAGGAGACATTTTACGGCATTCACCAGTTTCTCTCGAAGTACTTCGACATCGGGCAGCCCTACATCAGGCACCTGGAGTTCCGGTCGGTTCAGGACATTAACGTCGGAAACATCTATTCGGCGTTCAGACGCTACTACTATGATTTCGGCTTCCTGGGGTTGACCGTTCTACAGGCGATCAACGGCGTCATTTTCACTGCGTTCTACCGGATCATTAAACTCAAACGCATAGGGAACAAAGCCGGGATCGGTCTTTTGCTGTATGCCTTCATCGCTTTCAACCTGTTCATGCTCCCGATCGACGATCTCGTATACTCCACGATGGTCAGCGTGAGTTCATTTACCACGTACATCCTGCTCGCCCTGGCCTACTGGTTCCTATTTGTGTTTGAGTGGCAGGACGTCCGAAGGGTACTCGTCCATCTCAAACCGGGCGGAAAGGCGGCTTAGATCAGCGTGCCAGAAGGCAAAAGGGCGTTTCTTAAAAACCTGTATTATGCGTTCGCCGCGCAGGCCTTGTCGCTGACGCTCAGCGCGCTGATTGCGCTGTTGTTGCCCAAATACCTAGGTATTGAGGAGTACGGGTACTGGCAGCTGTTCCTGTTTTATTCGAGTTACGTGGGATTTTTCCACTTTGGCCTGAACGATGGCGTGTACCTGAAGTTCGGGGGCATCGCCTACGATGCGCTCGACAAACCGCTGATCGGCGCACAGTTCCGGTTCGGGATGTTGGTGCAGTCGGTCATCGCGCTGGCTGTCGCGGCTGCGGCCTTTTACTTCGCGCCCGACGAGGCGAGGCGGTTTGTGTGGATCGTTGCCGCCGTTTACCTGCTGCTATACAACGCTTCGCTGTACCTGGGCTATGTGTTTCAGGCCACCAACCTGACTCGGCTGCACTCCATCTCAGTTATCCTCGACAAGTGTTTTTTCATGGCGGCGATCGCTGCGCTGCTGGTGGGAGGCGCGCAGAACTTCCGCGCATATGTGGCGCTGTATCTGGTCGCCAAGGGGATTTCGCTGGCATACTGCATGGTCAAGGGCCGGGAGGTCGCGTTCGCCCCGGGGCTACCGCTGCGCCGGGCAGCGCGGGAGACCCTCGACAGCGTGAAGGTCGGCGCCAACCTGATGCTGGCCAACATCGCGTCGATGCTGATCTTGGGCATCGGTCGGTTCTTGATTGATCGGGTCTGGGGCATCGAGGCGTTCGCGCGCTTCTCGCTGGCGATGCAGCTGACCAGCTTCTTTTTGCAGTTCATTGCGCAGGTCAGCATCGTGCTGTTTCCGGCCCTGCGGCGATTTGACGAGACTCTGCTGAGTGATTTCTACGCGTTGATGCGGGATGCGCTGAGCCTGTTCCTGCCCGCAGTATTTCTGGCCTACGCGCCGGTCAAGGCGGTGCTGGCGCTGTGGCTGCCCCAGTATCAGGACAGCCTCTCCAGCATGGCGCTGCTTTTGCCCATCTGCCTGTTTGACGGCAAGATGCAGATGCTGTGCAACACCTATTTCAAGGTGCTCCGCAAGGAGCGGGTACTGCTCAAGGTCAACATGCTCTCGATGGCCCTGAGCTTTGCGCTGAGCCTTTTCGGTGTCTTGGTCATTCATAATCTCTACTTTGTAATTGTCTCCATTGTGGTTACCGTTGCGTTTCGCAGTGTGGCTTCCGAAATCTATCTGGGGCGGCTGCTGGGGCAAAAAGCTGTTGGCGACATTTTGATGGAGATTTCGCTCGCTGCCGCCTTCATGCTGCTGTCGTGGTTTCTGCCGCCGCTTGAGTCGTCCGCGATCTTCGCGCTCCTGTACGCGGCGTTCCTCTTTGTCAACCGGAAACGCGCGGTTCGCGCGATCAAAGCACTAAGAAAAGTCCCAAAATCAACGTGAAAGGCAGGAAAGCGTCATCATGAAAGGCATCATCCTGGCGGGCGGCGCGGGCACGCGGCTGTATCCGCTGACGATGGTCACGTCCAAACAGCTGCTTCCGGTGTACGACAAGCCCATGGTGTACTATCCGCTCTCGACGCTGATGCTTGCGGGTATCCGAGAGATCCTCATCATCTCCACGCCGGAGGACACGCCGCGCTTTGAGCATTTGCTGGGGGACGGGGCACAGTTTGGTATCTCGCTAAGCTACGTGGTGCAACCCTCGCCGGACGGGCTGGCGCAGGCGTTTCTCCTGGGGGAGGAATTTATCAGCGGCGACTGCTGCGCGATGGTGCTGGGAGACAACATTTTCTACGGCAACGGCTTTGGAGGGCTCCTCCGGGCGGCAGCGGAGAGCGCGGAGCGGGGCCGGGCCACGGTATTCGGCTACTACGTGAACGACCCGGAACGCTTCGGCGTTGTGGAGTTTAACGATGCCGGAAGGGTCATCTCTCTTGAAGAGAAGCCCAACGCGCCCAAGAGCAACTACGCGGTGACGGGGCTGTACTTCTACGACAACCGAGTGGTAGACTTGGCCAGGCGGGTGAAGCCCAGCGCCCGGGGGGAGCTAGAGATTACTGATCTCAATAATCTCTATTTATCGGAGGGCGCGCTGGATGTGCAGCTGCTGGGCCGGGGCTTTGCGTGGCTGGACACCGGTACCGTGGATGCGCTGGCGGACGCGGCGGACTTTGTCAGGATGATCGAGAAGCGGCAGGGAATCAAGATCTCCGCGCCGGAGGAGATCGGCTACCGGAACGGATGGATCGACCGGGAGGCGCTGATAGCCTCGGCGATGCGGTATGGCAAGTCGCCCTACGGAGAGCACCTGAGGCGGGTGGCCGAGGGCAAAATCCTGTATTGACCTGCAAGGAGAAGCGCTGTGATGAAAAAGATCGAAACCACGCTTCCAGGCGTGTACATCCTGGAGCCGCGGGTGTTTGGCGATGCCCGGGGCTGGTTCATGGAAACCTATTCTGAAAAGACATTCGAAGACCTCGGCATCGACTGCCGGTTCGTGCAGGACAACCACAGCTTCACCGCCCGGAAGAGTACGCTCCGCGGGCTGCACTTCCAAAACAACCCGATGGCCCAGGCGAAGCTGGTACGGGTACTCCGGGGTGCGGTGCTGGATGTGGCGGTAGACATCCGCAAGGGGTCGCCCGATTATCTCCGATGGGTCGGCGTGGAGCTGTCCGCCGAAAATAAGCGCATGCTGTTCATCCCCCGCGGGTTTGCCCACGGGTTTCTGACGCTGACGGAGGACGCGGAATTTGCCTACAAAGTGGACAACCTCTATAGCCCGTCCTGCGACCGGTCCATCCGGTTTGACGACCCCGCCATCGGTGTGGAATGGGGCATCAACGCGCCTGCCCTGTCTGCTAAGGACCGGGACGCGCCGCTGCTCAGGGACAGCGACTGTAACTTTACCTACGATACGTAAGGGGGGAGACCGATGAAGATACTGGTGACCGGCGGTGCCGGGTTCATCGGCGGCAACTTCGTCTACCATCAGCTTCGCCATCACCCGGAGGATACCATCCTTTGCTTGGACGCGCTGACCTACGCCGGAAACCTGGATACGCTGAAGGACGCCATGCCAAACCCCAGCTTCCGCTTCGTACGGGGGGATATCGCCGACCGCGCGCTGGTGAACCGCCTGTTCGAGGAAGAACGCCCGGACATCGTGGTCAACTTTGCGGCGGAGAGCCACGTGGACCGCTCCATCGAGGATCCGGAGATATTCCTGCGCACCAACGTGCTGGGTACCCAGGTGCTGATGGATGCCTGCCGGAAATACGGTGTCGGCCGCTTCCACCAGGTGTCCACTGATGAAGTGTACGGCGACCTTCCGCTGGATCAGCCCGACTTGTTCTTCACCGAGGACACGCCCATCCACGCCTCCTCGCCCTATTCCGCGTCCAAGGCTTCGGCGGACCTTCTGGTGCTTGCGTATCATCGCACGTTCAGGCTGCCCGCCACCATCACCCGATGCTCCAACAACTACGGGCCCTACCACTTCCCGGAGAAGCTGATCCCGCTGATGATCTCTCGGGCGCTTTCCGACATGCCGCTACCGGTCTACGGGAAGGGCGAGAACGTGCGGGACTGGCTGTACGTGGAGGACCATTGCCGGGCCATCGATCTGGTTATGCGTTCCGGACGGCCGGGCGAGGTCTACAACGTAGGCGGACACAACGAGCGCACGAACCTCCAGGTGGTCAAGGCGATCCTGAAGGAGCTTGGGAAACCGGAGCGCCTCATCACCTTCGTGACTGACCGGCCGGGGCATGACATGCGCTATGCCATCGATCCCGCCAAAATCCGCCGGGAGCTGGGGTGGAGTCCGGAGACCCGGTTCGAGGATGGGATCGCCAAGACCATCGCCTGGTATCTGGACAACCGGGACTGGTGGCAGCGGATTCTGGATGGGGAATACTGGGACTATTATGAGCGCATGTATGGAAATCGGAGGTCCTCGCATGAAGGTATTGGTGACGGGCGTCAACGGACAGTTGGGGTTTGACGTCTGCCGGGAGCTTGCACGGCTGGGCGTTGAACACAGGGGCGTGGACATTGTCGACTTTGATCTGACGGACGAGCTACAGACGCGCTCGTACATCGTCGGCTATAGCCCGTACGCGGTGGTGCACTGCGCCGCGTATACGGCGGTGGATAAGGCGGAGTCTAACAAGGAACGCTGCCACGCGGTCAACGTGCTTGGCACGGCGCACGTGGCGGAGTGCTGCCGGGCGCTGGGCGCGAAGCTGGTCTACATCAGCACCGACTACGTGTTTGACGGGCAGGGGGAGGCACCCTTCGAGGCGGATTCCCCGAAAAACCCCGTCAACTACTACGGCTTGACCAAGTCGCTGGGTGAGGACGAGGTGCTGAAGCGGGCTTCGAAGCACTTCATCGTCCGGACCTCCTGGGTGTTCGGGGAAAACGGCGGCAATTTCGTGCGCACCATGCTGCGGTTGGGGGCTGAAAGGCAGAGTGTGAAGGTGGTCATGGACCAAATCGGCTCGCCCACCTATACGCCCGATTTGGCAAAGCTGTTATGCCAGATGATTCTGACGGATAAGTACGGCGTCTACCACGCTACCAACGAGGGGACTTGCAGCTGGTACGAGTTTGCCGCAGACATCATGCGGGAAGCGGGGCTATCCTGCCGAGTTGAACCGATTCCCGCCAGTGAATATCCTTCCGACGCAAAGCGCCCGATGAATTCCCGGCTCTCAAAGGCTGGCCTTGACGTCGCTGGGTTTGCCCGCCTGCCGGACTGGAGGGACGCACTCAAGCGGTACATCGCTTCCTCGCGCAACGCCTGAAGCCGCTTGCGCTGTCGGCAAGCGCGTGAAAAATGCCCCTGCCCGAACGGGCGGGGGCATTTTGGCAAGCTCGTGAGCGGATGCTTCGTTCAAGCGGTGTGTTCGATCTTGCGGGCGGTGTCCGGCAGCGCGATGTACGTCTTGCCTGGCGCGAACTGGACTTCGTTGCCCTCGTCGTCCAGGAATTTCATGGTGGTGAGGATGCTCTCCCGCTCGCAGGTGCCGGTAAAGTGCTTGCCGCCGACGTAGTATTCCACGGTGTGCGTGCCGGTGGAGTCGATCATCGGGGTATTGGTGCGCCCGTCCGCGAACCAGTAGTCGAACTTGATCACCATTACATTGGCGAACGCGAGCTTCGCGCCGTCCCCGCCGTCCTTCCACTGCTTGCCGTTGAAATAATAGCCGTAGGTGTTGTCCTCCGCGTCATACTTGAAGGAGGAGACATAGCCTTTGCGGAAGGTGATGGTGAGTTCGTTCACGTCCTCGCCCTTGACGGTGGGGTTTTCGGCGCTGAAGGAGAGCATCTGGCGCTCCTCGACCTCGGGCGTATCCGCCAGCATGTTCTGAAGCTCCGCCACCGCGTTGTGCGGCATCTTGCGCTTCTTATCGCGGTGGTAGTGCTTGCTGCCCGCGATGCCGTCAAACTGCGAATCCACGTTCAGCTTGTGGATGTACGCGTTCACATCCGCGGCGCCCTTGTTCCATCCGCCGTAGTGCGCCAGCGCGCCGCCGAAGTTGGAGTACATCTCCAGTGCCGGGACGCGGGTAGAGCGGCAGCCCTCCACGATTTCGGGCACATCGTCGTTAAAAATGGCTAGATAGCGGGTGGGACCGCCGGTGTAGCACTCGAACTCGTACACCACGTCGGCGTGAGACATGCCGATCTGGGGCCGCGCGCCCGGTTCGTTGTCCAGCGTGATCTGGACCGGTTTGTAGGGCGTGCCGGTGGGCAGGCCCGTCGTGAGAGACAGCTTTGTATCGCTTTCCGACTGCTCGGCCAGCGCGGTAACCATGAGCATTGATATTGCTAGCAAAGAAATTACAGCGAGTAGTAGGATTCTCTTCATACTGGAATTTTCCTCCTCGATAATATGGTAATAGTCTACCAGCGCAAATGCCCGTTGTCAAGTTTTCCTTATAGGATCGCATAAAGTCCGTTAAGGGAAAAGACTTTGATCCTATATTAATGATCAGCACAGAAGGGGAACGGGTCAAGGAGCATTATTAGGGCGAATTTTTCGCTCATGATCGTCTGCTATGATCAGGTTCATAGCTTTCTCGATTCAGCTTAGTGCAAAACCCGGCGGGAAGTTCGAGGGTGTGAAACTGTCTCAAAAGGCGTGCTTAATTCTTTGTTCGAGAAGACTTCCATGGCGCGAATTCTCGGCCCGCCTGTTGGATACGGTGCGGCGGTCAGTGATGGGCGATCATACTTGGAAGACGAAAATGACCGAGCGTGCAAGGGAGTGGCAGACTAAAACCGACAAGTGTTAACTAGGAAGACAAACATTCGTATTATCTGCAGTGAAGCGCGGCAAGAAAGGCACTTTAGTATGTGTTAATCTATTTGAAAGAAAATTCAGTTTTCATTGACAAACGGCTGGTTTTTGGTAAAATAGGGGAAGGTGTATTTGGGCATAGAGGCTCTGCACAGGCCCTTTTACGCGGAAGGAGAAGAGAAATGAAGCGAATCGTGTCTTTCATATTGATGATCCTCATGCTGACACATATGGCGGGAAGTCTACCCGCCCTTGCGCAGGAAGCGAATCCGACGCCGCCTCCCGTATCAGGGGACGACATCATCTTCCCGACGGAGACGGCGGAGCCGGACATTATCGTTACGGAGCTGCTTCAGGTAGAAGACCTGAACCAGACCCAGGGCCTGGACAGCAAGTGGACGAATATCCTGCTGTTGGGCGGCGATTCCCGGGGCAAAGAGAGCTATGCACGCACGGATACGATGATCATACTGTCGGTCAACTATGAAACCAGCGAAATCAAGATGTCTTCCCTGATGCGTGACATCTGGGTCAACCTAGATGGCGTGGGCGGGGCCAAGCTCAACGCCGCCAATGTGTACGGTGGGCCGAAGATGGTGATGCGCACGATCAACGAAAACTTCGGGCTGAACATCTCCAAGTACGCGATGATCAACCTGACCGCGCTGGCCGAGGTCATAGACAAGCTGGGCGGCGTTAAGGTCGACATCTCGCATGACGAGATGCGTTACATCAACAAATATATGCAATCCTTCGTTGTCAAGTCGCTGGATACGGCGAAACTGAGCGAATATGGCGAGGATACCCTGCTTACGGGTAACCAGGCGATGGCCTTCACACGCAACCGCTATCAGGACAACGATTACAATCGAACGGAGCGCAACCGCAGGTTGTTCGCCGCGATTGCGAAGAAGTTGCAGAACGTGGGCGACCTTTCCGCCGTCTTGGATGTGACCAACTCGCTTTTATCGTACGTGGACACCAACATCGACTTGGCGACGCTGCTAAAGCTGGGCGCGGTAGGCCTAAAGGCGGACCTTTCCGACATCGCTCAGTTCCGCATCCCGGCGGACAATACCTTCGAGTCGGGCATGAAGGACGGCGTCTGGTCTATTCGACTCGACTTTGAACAGAATACCCAGTTGCTCTATGACTTCATCTATGGAAGTGCCCAGTAAGACCCGTCGTTACAGTCACCCGTTTTGTCAATAATGACACAGTAGGGAAAGCAGTTGGCTGCTTTCCCTACTTTACATGTCTGTATTGGTATCTGAGAGCCAATGCATGATTAAATGGATGCATTTGAAAAGGCAAAGCCGCTCCTCATAGGCGGGCCATTGGCCAGTCTATTTTTGTTGCACCACCAACGCCGTGTGGTGCGTTTTTGACGTAGGCCCGGCCAGATACACCTATCCCTGGCCATGATAAACGCCGTTGGTGGGCGTGTAGGGTGTGGAAATTTCTTTTGCTTTTCTTCGCAATCGAAGGGTCCCGGAGGAAAGTTTATTATCTTCCCTGCAGCGCCTTGAGCGTTTTATTGATCTCGCTGGCCTCTCTGCTGTCCAGATGCCAGCTTATCAGATTGACGGTGAGGTCAACGATCAAAACGGCAAGCGCAAAATAGAACGTATCGCCGAAACCATGCAGAACCCCAGCCCAGTGTCCGAACGCGATCAACATCACTTCCAGCAGTACGAAGTGAAAAAGCTTGCGAATCAGCGCTTGGCGAAACGTCAGTTCCTTGCGCGAGTACGTGGCGGCGGAAGGTACAAGGCTCACCAATCCAAAGAAGAGGGGCGAAAAATACCCCTCGTAACCGAGCTTAGCCGTCGGGTCAAGGCTCAGGCCCAGGATGCCGATGGCCGCCGTCACGCAGGTCGTGATGATGAAGTACTCCATCAGGCACCGTTTCAAGAAGGCTTTCAGGCTCATGCTTCTTCACCCAGCAATCTTTTTTTCAGTTCCGGCACGTACTGCCGGGAGATGATGACTTCTTCTCCATTGAACATGGTCGCCGAGAACCTGCCGTTCAGTATCGGGCGCACATAGTCTACCTTCATCAGGTTGATGACAAAGGATTTTGAACACCGGAAAAACTTCATACCCTCATGCGCCGCTTCAAACTCATACAGCTTGCACTTGAGCTCATAAGTCTTTTTTGCGGTAGAGGCAAACACCTTGTTGTCCACCGATTCCACATATAAGATGTCCTGTAACGTGATCTGGCTCACACGTTCCTCGATGTATCCGGCCAACGTCGCCCCGGTGGATTTCACAAACCGGACAATGCTTTTAATATCATCGTTTACTTCGTAGCAATGGACAATGACCTGTTCGTCCATGTCTGCGCCGATCTTCCTGATTGCAACTTTCAAAGCGCCACCTTCAAAACGTACCGCAACCGATTGACGCGCAAATTCCAGGCAGGGGAAAGGCGTATAAATGGCAGCGGATGTGCTATGGATTATCCGTCTATTGCACTATTATAGCTTAAACGGGTAACGCCATCCAGCGCAATGACAGTCACAACTGAAATTTCTCAAACCGCGACAGATAATTTGGGGATCATGTTCGAAGGAAGTATGAGATGGCGTGTTTTCATGGGTTCATCCCATACCCCTCATCATGTCCTGATCCCACCTTCAACAGCCGTATGATGGCAGCTTCAATATGCCGATTGCAGATGCAGGTCCGCGCCGCCCTTCAGCGTATGGTTGAAGAACTCCAGCACAACTTGGTTCATCGTCTCGATGCAGTAGCGGCTGTCTACCTGTCCGGTGCCGAGCAACTGTGCCAGCGTCGGAGAAAAGAGCGGAAGGTCGGTAAAATTCAGATGACCGGAACCGTGGATTACCACATCATACTTCTCCGAGGCATGTGCGCTGGCGGACAGGTTGTCATAGGCGGTTCCCAGTTGGCGGGCCTCCTCATAATGGTCTTCATTGTACAGGTTCAGAAGAGGAACCGGGTAAGGCATATCATTCAGGACAGAGCGTCCGTCCTCAAACGCGACTTCTTCGCCGAACATGGTGCCGTCGATCACAGCCACAGCGTCCACATCTGGGCGGTCCCTGCCCAATTT
Organism: Bacillota bacterium; assembly: GCA_023411175.1. Taxonomy (GTDB): domain Bacteria; phylum Bacillota; class Clostridia; order Christensenellales; family Aristaeellaceae; genus JAEZHK01. The sequence continues at coordinate 65,719 of JAEYPB010000004.1, forward strand.
CGCGGCCGTCGCGCCACCGAGCGAATGGCCGGATATCCCTATTTTATCCGGGTCGACCAATGAGCAAATAGCTTCGGGCACATCATTGCGCAGTGTTGCATCGAGGACAAAACTCATATCAGCGGTACGCAGCGCCAGCCATTCGTGGGTTTTTTCGTAAGACGTCTTTTCATCATACACGCCGTTGGTGATATTGACCGCATCGTTTAGGAAGTCCAGATTGACCAGTGTGCTGCTTCCGTCCATATGCCGGGCAAAAAAGGAATGGTAGCTGTGGTCGATGCTGCAAACAACATACCCATTGCTGGCAAGGTCTTCAAACGTCGAAAGATTGCCGCCGCGAAAACCAAATGCGCCATGAGAAAAGACAACCAATGGGAACGTATCTGTGTCTTCTGCGGCGGACGGATACCAGAACTGTACGGTCAACTTTCGGCTCTCGCCCGACGGAGAGAACGGATCGACGCGCGATTCGTCCACAAGTGTCACGCTTTGGGTATCCACGTCAAAGGAGCCGGTGGGCGCGATTTCCTTGAACTGCGGAAACAGGACGCCGGGGAGGATGCAAAACGAGACGAGCAAGCATCCACTAATACAGGAAAGTACAACACGGAACCCTCGATATTGTTTTTCCTTTTTTGTGTGCCGTGCAAAATACGAGGCGCTGAAGCCAGCCAAGACAGCCAACAGCAAGAACAAGCCCATCCAACGGAATCCCCACCAATAGACACCAGCGATCGTCAATAGAGAAAATGTGGTGAACGCGGCGATCCGAGCAAAGTGCGTTGCCTGGGGTTGCCAGTTTTTTGTTGATATTCGAAGGATAAGAAACGCGACCTGCATACCAAATGCAACAACTAAAGTAATGATTCCGAGCATAAACGGCACTCCCTTTCGTCTGTCATCGGGAGCAGTATAGTTCATTTGCATGGGCTGTTCAATGGATTCACAGGCGAGTTGCGTTTATGGGACGTAAGTTGCGCAAAGGCCCAAAATCAATGTTTTTACGTCGTGGATGAATCATTGCACGATTACACGGGAGAGGAATACACGGCGCGGACAGGCGGTGAAAAAAAGCACCTCGAAGAACTCAAAAACACACGATCTTCATAGGCGCAAAAAGAGCGTCGAGAGCCCGGTATTTCAGGGGAGATTTGACAAATAAGCCCACCGCAACCGGTGAGCTTATTTGCACCAACTAATGTCGGTATCCATGGTGGGGTTAAATGGGCTCGAACCATCGACCTTTACGATGTCAACGTAACGCTCTAACCAACTGAGCTATAACCCCGAACGCCTGTAGATTATAGCGTATCCTGTGGGTGTCTGTCAAGTGGTTTCCGCGAGAAATTTCTCGGATGCGCTTTTTGAAGAAAAATAGAGGCAGAACAGCGGCGGCCGAATTTTGTGATTGCCGGAAAGCGCCGTTACAGGTATAATGGGCGCAAAGGGGTTGATAACGGATGGAGGCTTTCGCGCTGCAAGCGGAGCATTGGTTCTATTCGCTGGCGCAGTTGGGTGTGGTGGCGCTGGAATTCTGCGGCGTGGTGGTGGTGCTCATCACGTCGGTCAAGGCGCTGATCGGCTTTTTCCGCAAGGACGCGCACGTCCGCCTCAGTTTGGCGGAGGGCATCGCGCTGGGCCTGGAATTCAAGCTGGGCGGCGAGGTGCTGCGCACCACCATCGTCCGGGACTGGAGCGAGTTGGGGATTCTTGGAGCGATCATCCTTTTGCGCGGCGCGCTGACGCTCCTGCTCCACTGGGAGATCAAGCACGAGGAGATTCGCTGCGGCCCGCTTCCCATTGACAGAGCATAAATTGGAACTTTTCGCGTATGGATAGAAGTCTATATGTCAGGAGGGATGCTTATGAAACGCGTTTGGCCCATCTTGGTTGTCCTGATTCTCGGCATGTTCTTGATCGGGCAGGCGGAAGAGCTGCCCCAGACCCTGGACCGCAGCGTCCCGCTGGAGGGCGTGGACGAGGCGCGCACCTACACGCTGGTGAAGGATTCGGCGGGCAGGTACGCCATCTACATCGACGAAGGGTTCTATGAGGCTGTGCAGGCCGAAGACGTCATGACCATTCAGCAGAAGGGCGGCGGCGCGCAGATGACGCTGACCGTCTCAGACGGGACCCCGGAAGAACTTCGGGACGCCATCGTGACGCCCGAAATCGAGCAGGACGAGTCCTTCTGGGAAGAGGAGTTCGACACACCGCAGCCCGGCTGCAGCGCCGTGTTTGACGAGAACGGCAAGTCCCGTTCGCTCTACTGGTTCGACATGGGCGGCGGCAAGACGCTGACGGCCGAGTTCTCGCTCCTTCCCGAGGAGCAGGAAGGCCACGGCGTGCGCATGTGGGACATGCTTGAGACGCTGGTTTTCTTCTAACCCCCTCTGTGCCTGAGATCCGCCCGCCGAATTAATCATCCCATGATTTACAAGGCGGGCGGATTTTGTTATGCTCTGGCGTAAAGGGTGTGAAAAGATGACCATCAAGGCGATCCTATTTGATTTGGACGGAACGCTCCTCGATACGCTGGACGACCTGACCGACAGCGTCAACCACATGCTCTCCGGCTTCGGCTACCCCACGCGCTCGCGGGAGTACGTGCGGCAGGCGGTGGGCAACGGCGTTCGGAAACTGATCGTCCGGGCGCTACCGGGCGGCGAGGATGAGGCGCGCGTCAACGAGTGCCTCCAGGCCTTCCGGGCCCACTACGGCGAAAACCTAGACAACAAGACGCGTCCCTACCCTGGCGTAATGGAGGCGCTGAGCGCCTTGAAGCGCGAGGGCATCGCCGTCGGCGTGGTTTCCAACAAGTACGATGGCGCGGTAAAAGCGCTCAGCGAAAAGCACTTTGGGGACCTGGTTCAAGTCGCGGTTGGCGAGCGGCCGGGCGTCATGCGCAAGCCTGCGCCTGACAGCGTGTTCGAGGCCATGCGCTGCCTCGGCGCGGAAAAGGAGACCACCCTCTACGTGGGAGATTCCGATGTCGATGTCGAAACCGCGCATAACGCCGGCCTCCGGTGCGTGGGTGTTTCCTGGGGCTTTCGCCCGAGGGAGAGCCTTTTGCAGGCGGGCGCCGACGCGGTGATCGACGATGTCGCCGCCCTTGTTCCGGCGGCGCTCGCGCTGTGAAGCGGCGGGTACTGATTCTGATTGTCGCGGCGGCGCTGATTGCGCTGGCCGCCGACCATGTGCGCCATACAATGGAAAGAAACGCCTATGGGAAACTGGAAATTCCGCTGATGCTGCAGACAGACTACCGGGAGGCGGTCTGCGTGATCGGCGGGCAAAAAAAGTCGGTCGCCACCAGCGGCTGCGGCGCGGTGTGCATTGCGATGGCGGCCTATGTGCTGGTGGACTCCGCGGAAACCCCCGCCACGCTGTTCCAGTGGGCTTATGACAACGGGCTCTATTTCGGCGACGGGCTGGGGCATGAGGCAATGGTCAAAATCGCCGCCCGCGCCGGGCTCCGGGGGGAATGGATCGAGAACAGCGAGGAGCGCGTTCTTGCGGCGCTGGAGGCGGGGCATCCGGTGGTGGCCCATATGGGGCGGGGCACGTTCACGAGGAACGGCCATTACATCCTCCTCTACGGCGTGGACGGGGAAGGGCTCATCCGCGTCAACGATCCATACAGCCCCGAGCGCAGCGAAGAGACCTATCCGCTGGAGCTGATTCTGAAGGAAGTCAAGACCACGGACGCCTTTATGGAGCTGCACCGGGGTTCGGACCGGGCGCTTAGGTTGTTCTAGCGCGGTGGAAATTGCGGCATGCTTTGCCCGGCGGAGACAAAGGGCCACCCCTGAAGCTTTCTGGAGCTTCCGGGAAGCGCATGGCAAAGGGATTCTTCTTGCGCCGGAAATCGCTTCCGGCGTACACGCAGACAGGAGCGATTCAAGCCTTGGCAGGGGTTTTCGGCATACAGCTTCTTGCGACGGGCTGAGGCCCTTGAGATATTTTGGGGTCCGACATTCCAAACAGAGGGAGTTTTTGGGCCCGGCGGCGCGAATTCGCAATTTCTGGTGTAATAAATATTCATATTTAATCATTTCGCCATTGAAATAGAGCGCGATATGAGACTATAATGAGACATTGCCGAATCAGGGGCTCTCAGTAGAGCACCCGCCAAAGGAGGTTACCCTACATGAAGAAAGTCTTTGCCCTTATCCTCGCGCTGTCGCTCGCGCTGGGCGCGACCTCCGTTGCCCTCGCCGATACCATCAAGATCGGCGGCATTGCACCGCTGACCGGCGCTGTCTCCGCTTATGGCCTTCTGGTGCAGGCCGGCGTGGATCTTGCGGTCGACGAGTTCAATGCAAATGGTGGCCTTCTTGGCAACCAGATCGAGATCATCTGGCTGGACGATACCCATGACGCCGTTGAGGCCACCAACGCCTACAACCAGCTGGTGTCCAGCGGCATCGCTGCGCTGATCGGCCCCGTCACCACCACCCCGACGCTGGCCGTCGCCGAGCGCGCCGCCGCGGACAACATGCCCATGATCACCGCGTCGGCCACCGCCTACGCTGTGACCGACGCCGGCGCCAACGTGTTCCGCGCCTGCTTCCTCGACCCCTTCCAGGCCGAGCTGATGGCGCAGTACGCCGCCGATAACCTGAGCGCGAAGAAGGTCGCGGTGCTGTATGACAACACCAACGACTACTCCATCGGCATGTCCGACGCCTTCCAGGCCAAGGCGAAGGCGCTGGGTCTCGAGGTCGTGGCGGCCGAGTCCGCCAAGGGCGGAGACGCCGACTACACCCCGCAGCTGACCAAGATCGCCGATGCGCAGCCCGAAGCCGTGTTTGTGTGCTACTACTATGAGGACGCCGCGCTGGTGCTCCGCCAGGCGGTTGACGTGGGCCTCGAAGCAACCATGATGGGCGCCGACGGCTGGGGCAGCATCGAAAAGCAGCTGGCCGATGCGCCGGAGCTTCTGAACAATGCCGTGTACTGCGATTCCTTCTCCACCGCCGACGACAGCCCGGTCGCCCAGTCCTTCGTCAAGGCGTTCACCGAGAAGTACGGCAATGAGCCCGCCGGCTTCAACGCGCTGGGCTACGACGCCGCGAAGATCATGTTCACCGCCATCAATGCCGCCGGTTCCACCGACAAGGACGCCATCATCGCGCAGCTGAAGGCCACCGACCTCGATTGCGCCACCGGCCGCATCACCTTCAACGATCACAACGACCCGATCAAGTCCGCTTTCATCATGGGCTTCGAGAACGGCGTGCCCGCGCTGGTCACCCGCATCGATCCCGCCAAGTAATCCTCGAATTTCATACCGGCGGAGGGCGAGCGTTCGCCCTCCGCGCAGATTATCAAGGAAGCCCGCGCAGGGTGCAATCGTTCCCGGCGGCGCGTACGCCGGGAACGCTGTTTCTTTCCGCCAGTGACGCGCACTCGCGGAAGAAAAGGGTTTCCGGCTTCAGAAGTTTTGATCCCTTTGCGTCCGAAAGCCGTGAGGCTTTCGACGCCCGGGGCGGAGGGCGAGCATTTGCCCTCCGCGATTCTTGTTTTTATTGGGGGGTTAGGCCGTGCAAGTGTTCCTGCAGAACCTGATCGGCGGATTGCAGATTGGCAGCATCTACGCGCTGATCGCGCTGGGCTATACGATGGTCTACGGCATCGTGAAGCTGATCAACTTCGCGCATGGCGACGTGATGATGGTCGGTTCCTACGCGGTTTTCTGGATTACCACCACCACGCTGGTGACGGCGCTTTCGTCGCTCCACCCGGCGTTGGCGGCGGTTTTTGCCATACTGTTCGCCATCGCCCTTTGCGTAGGGCTGGGCGTCGTGATGGACCGCGTGGCCTACAAGCCGCTTAGAAACGCGCCGCGCATCTCTGCGCTGATTACCGCCATCGGCATCAGCCTGGCGCTGCAGATCACCGCGCAGCTGATTTTCGGCAGCGGCCAGGTGACCTTCCCGACGCTGGTGCCCAAGATCGCGCTTTTCAAGGTCGGCAGGAAGCCCGTGCAGCTGCTCGAGGTCTTGACGTTTGTGGTGTCGATCGTGCTGATGATTGGCCTTCAGGCTTTCGTCAGGAACACCCGCACCGGCAAGGCCATGCGCGCCGTCAGCGAGGATCTGGGCGCGGCGAAGCTGATGGGCATCAACGTGGACACCACGATTTCGATCACCTTCGCCATCGGCTGCGCGCTGGCGGCCATCGGCGCGGTGTTCTATGCGCAGAAGGTGGTCTACATCAAGCCGCTCCTGGGCTCCATGCCCGGCCTCAAGGCGTTTGTCGCGGCGGTGTTGGGCGGCATCGGCATCATCCCGGGCGCCGTGCTGGGCGGCTTTATTGTGGGCATCGCGGAGACCTTCGTCAAGTATTACGCCAGCGAATACGTGGACGCGATGGTGTTCGGCATCCTGATCCTGGTTCTCTTGTTCAAGCCCTCCGGGCTTCTGGGCAAGAAGACCCGGGAGAAAGTGTAAGGAGGGCGGCGCGATGAAAAAGAACAGGCGGAGCACATCCTTTGTCAACCTGATCGCGGTCCTTCTTCTGTATGTTGCGGTGAAGCTTCTCCTGGGCGCTTCCGGCGGCAACCGTTCCATTGAGACACTGCTCACGCAGGTGTGCTACAACATCATCATGGTGGTCAGCCTCAACCTGGTCACGGGCGTTTTGGGCGAACTGACGCTGGGCCACGCGGGATTCATGTCCGTGGGCGCCTACGTCTCCGCGATCATGACCACGCAGGTGCTGCCGGAGAGCCCGCTCCTCTTCCCGCTGGCGGTGATCGTCGGCGGCTTCGTGGCGGCGCTGTTCGGCTACATGATCGGCATTCCGGCCCTCAGGCTTCGGGGCGACTATCTGGCGATCATCACGCTGGGCTTTGGCGAGATCATCCGCGTGCTCATCAACACCACTTTCGCGCCCTGGACCGGCGGCGGCAAGAAGATGATCGGCATTCCGCTGTACGCCACCTTTGACGGCGCGTACTGGACGATGGCGCTGGTGGTGGCGCTGCTTTTCATGCTGGCATGGTCGCGCCACGGCCGTGCAATCATAGCCATCCGCGAAAACGAGGTGGCGGCGGACGCCTCCGGCGTTCCGGTCACCCGCTACAAAATCAAGGCGTTCACCATTTCCGCGTTCTTCGCGGGCGTGGCGGGGGCGCTGTACGCCCATTCGGTGGGCGTGTTGGATCCCTCCAAGTTTGACTTCAATGCCTCCATCTCGTATCTGGTGATGGTGGTGTTCGGCGGAATGGGCAGCTTCACCGGCTCCGTGGTCGCTGCGGCGGGCCTCACCGGCGTGCAGTTCGCGATGGCGCGGCTGGTGGAATACCGACAGCTGGCCTACGCGCTGCTTTTGATCGTGATGATGATCTTCAAACCCTCGGGGCTTCTGGGCGTCAAGGAGTTCTCCATGAGCGCGCTGCTCGCCCGCCTGTTCCCGGGCTTCAAGGGATTTTTGGAAAACGTGGAGCGCAAGCTCCGCCGCCGCAAGGCCGGGCCGATCCTGCCGGACGTGCCGCGCTACCGCTTCGACGCCCAGAGCCTGCCGGTGCTCGAGATGAAGAACCTCGGCATCCGCTTCGGCGGCCTGCAGGCGGTGGAGGACGTCAACATCCGGCTGACCAACAACGAAATCGTCGGCCTCATCGGCCCCAACGGCGCGGGCAAGACCACGGTTTTCAACCTGCTGACCGGCGTGTACCTGCCCACGGACGGCCAGGTGCTGCTCCTGGGCAAGCCGATCTCGGGCAAGCAAACCTATGAGATCACACGCGACGGCATCGCGCGCACGTTCCAGAACATACGCCTCTTCAAGTCCATGACCGTCATCGAAAACATCAAGGTGGCGTTCCAGAGCCGCATGTACTACACGATGCTGGATGGCTCGCTGCGCGATACCTACTACGACCGGGAAGAGGACGGCTGTGACCGCCGCGCGCGGGAGCTGCTGCGCGTGTTCGACATGGAGCACCTGGCTGACTCGTCCGCCAATTCGCTGCCTTACGGCCAGCAGCGCAAGCTTGAAATCTGCCGCGCGATGGCATCGAACCCCAAGGTACTGCTCCTCGACGAGCCCGCCGCCGGCATGAACCCCATCGAGACCGAGGAACTGATGGCCACCATCCGGCTGATCCGCGAGCGGTTCTCGGTGACCATCCTCTTGATCGAGCACGACATGAAGCTGGTCATGGGCATCTGCGAGCGCATTTACGTGCTCAATTACGGCCGCGTGATCGCGGAGGGTACGCCCGCCGAGATCAAGAACAACCCGGAGGTCATCCGCGCCTACCTCGGCACCGGCGCCGACAAGGCGCAGAAGGAGGCGAGCGCGACATGCTGAAGGTGAAGGATCTAAACGTCTATTACGACGCCATCCACGCGCTGAAGGACGTCAGCTTCGAGGTCTCGGAGGGGGAGATCGTCACCCTCATCGGCGCCAACGGCGCGGGCAAGACCTCCATCCTCCATACGGTTTCCGGACTCATTCGCGCGAAGAGCGGCAAGGTGCTGTTCATGGATCAGGAGATCCAGTCCGTCGAGGCCCATGAAATCCTGAAGATGGGCCTTGCGCAGGTGCCCGAAGGGCGGCGCATCTTCGCCCAGATGACGGTGATGGAAAACCTCGAGATGGGCGCCTACGCCCGGAAGGACCGCAGCAACATCGCCTCCGGCATGGAGCGCGTGTACCAGAGCTTCCCACGGCTCAAGGAGCGCAGGAAGCAACTGGCCGGGACACTCTCCGGCGGCGAACAGCAGATGCTGGCGATGGGCCGCGCGATGATGTCGCTGCCGAAGCTGATGATGATGGATGAGCCGTCCATGGGCCTCTCGCCCATCCTGGTGGAGGAGATCTTTTCGATCATCCGGGAGATCAATAAGAGCGGGACTACGGTGCTGCTCGTGGAGCAGAACGCCCACATGGCGCTTTCCATCGCAGACCGCGCCTACGTCATGGAGACCGGCCGCATCGTCAAAAGCGGCGAGGCCCGGGCGCTCCTGGATGACGAAGACGTGAAAAAAGCGTATTTGGGAACCTAGTTGCGCCCGGCAGCCTGTCCTCCGGGCAGGGGATTTTAAGTCCCCGGTACCTTCTGAATTGAACAATGAAAAAAGCATAGAGGGCGGTCAGCCTC
>JAEYPB010000049.1 GCA_023411175.1 Bacillota bacterium
GCCCGGACGAATCTGCCGCCGACAAGGGCGTATACAACTTTAATTCGACGACGCTGATTGATTTCATCCGCGGCATGAATCAGGGCCCCTTTGCCCACGCGCCCATGCTCGCGCTGGCGGCGCTCAACGTGAACGCGGTGAATTTTGAGGCAGAACTCCGCCGCGCTGGGCGCAAGGCGGAAAAGGGCGCGGGCGCGTTTTTGACCCAGCCGATCTTCTCCGAGGCCGGGGCTCGGAACCTTCGCCGCGCGCGTGAAGCGCTGGGCGTTCCGGTCATCGCGGGCATCATGCCGGTGGCGGGGTACAAAAACGCGGTGTTCCTGAACAACGAGGTGCCGGGGGTTTCGATTCCACAAGCCTTCGTGGACAGCCTGGAAAACCAGCCGCGCGACGTGGCGACGGAGCGCACGCTCGCGTTTTGCCGGGCGCTGGTCGAAATGGCGCGGCCCTTCTCGTCAGGCTTCTATCTGATGACGCCGCTGAGGCGTGTGGATCTGGCGGAGGCGCTGCTCCAGACGATTAAAGGAGGAACCTGATATGATCCTGATCGGCGAAAAGCTCAACAGCTCCATTCCGTCCACCCTCAAAATGCTTCAGGAGCGGGACGACGCTGCAATCGTCCGCCTGATGAAGGCGCAGGAGGATGCGGGCGCGGACTACCTGGATCTCAACGCCGCGCTGATGGGCGGGGAGGAACTGAATGCGCTTTCGCGCCTCGTAGAGCTGGCGCTCGAGAACACATCCTGCGGCATCGTGCTGGATTCTCCGAACGCGCGGGTTCTTCTGGACGCAGCGGAGGTGGTGAAAAGCCGCCCGCTGATTTTCAACTCCGTAACCGCCACCGAGCGAATCGACGAGATCCTTCCGGCCGCCGCGGCGAAGTCGGCGGGCATTATTGCGCTGCCGATGAAGAGCCGCATGCCCGAGGATGCCGCGGAGCGGGCCGATATCGCGGAGGAGCTGATCGAGCGGCTTACCGGCGCGGGCATCCGCGAGCAGGACATCCACATCGACGTGATCATCGAGTCGCTCTCCGCGGGCGATGAGAAGCCCCGGGCGGCGCTGGACGCCATGCGCCTGATCCGCGCCGCGCATCCGAAGGTGCACCTGACCGGCGGCATTTCAAACGTCTCCTTCGGCCTTCCTTCCCGCGCGCTGCTGGCGGGAACGTACCTTTCGATGGCGATCGCCTGCGGCCTCGACAGCGCGATTCTGGATGTCACTTCGCCCGCCGTCAAGGCCTCGCTGATGGCCGCGCTGGCGCTTGGCGGCGAGGACGAGTTTTCCATGAACTTTATCCGCTACGCGCGCGAGTCAAAGAAGAAAATATAGACCGGAAAATTATCTGAAGCCCCCCGAGGTTAAACCTCGGGGATTTTTTGCCGAGAAATGCGCAGACATCACAAAAATCCAGAACGAGGATAGTTTCATTTATTGATTTTGTGCCGGGTGCATTGTATACTGAGGGTAAAATTCGGCATCCGATCGTGGATAGGAGGGGTTGAAATGCATTTGTATCAGGACGATTCGAAGGCGCCCACCGAGCGGGCGAAGGATTTGTTGGGTCTTTTGACGCTTGAGGAGAAGGTCGCGCAGCTCAGCGGCATCTGGGCCTACGAACTGCTGACCGATTTCGCCTTCGATGAAAAGAAGGCGGCCAACCGCATGGCCCACGGCATCGGGCAGATCACGAGGGCCGGCGGCTGTTCCAGCCTGAAGCCGAAGGATACCGCGAAATACGTCAACCGCGTGCAGAAATACCTGAAGGACAGCATGCGCGTCTTCATACCGGCCCAGGTGCACGAGGAGAGCTGCGCGGGCTTCCTCTCGCGGGATGCCGACGTCTTCCCACAGGCGCTGGGCGTCGCGGCCAGCTTTGAGCCCGAAGTCGCCGCGGAAATGGGCGCTCACATCCGGGAGCAGATGGCCGCGGTGGGCGCCCGTCAGGCGCTGGCGCCGCTCATGGACGTGACCCGCGACCCCCGCTGGGGCCGAACCGAGGAGACTTACGGCGAAGACCCGTTCCTCGTGGCGCAGATGGGCGTCTCCTACATCCGCGGGCTGCAGGGCGACGACATGAAAGCGGGCATCGTCGCCACAGGCAAGCACTTTGTCGGCTACGGCGCGGGCGAGGGCGGCATGAACTGGGCGCCGGCCCACATCCCGCAGAGGGAAATGGAGGAGACCTATCTCTATCCGTTTGAGGCGGCGGTGCGCGCGGGCGGGCTGAAGTCCATCATGCCCGGTTATCACGAGCTGGACGGCGTGCCCTGCCACACCAACCGGCAGCTGATTCAGGACATCCTCCGGGACAAGTGGGGGTTTGACGGCATCGTCGTCAGCGACTACTTCGCGATCAGCCTGATCCACACCTGCCACAAGGCGGCGATGGACGTGGATAGCGCGGCGCGCATGGCGCTGGATGCCGGGGTGGATGTGGAACTGCCTTCCACCGATTGCTACGGCGCGCCGCTGGTCCGCGCGGTGCGGGAAGGCCTTGCGGACGAGGCCCGCGTAGACGAGGCAGTTCTTCGCGTGCTCCGGATGAAGTTCGAGCTGGGCCTGTTTGAAAGCCCCTTCGTCGACGAGGACAGCGTCGAGGCGCATTTCCACACCGAGGCGCAGCACGCCTTCGCGCTGAAGGCGGCGGAGAAATCGCTGACGCTTCTTAAAAACGACGGGGCTCTGCCCATCTCGAAGAAGATCAAAAAGATCGCCGTCGTGGGCCCCAACGCGGACGACGTGCGCAACATGCTGGGTGACTACTCGTTCCCGGCCCATGTCGAGTCGCTGATCGACCAGAACGAAGACAACTTCGCGTCCACGCCGACGCCGGAGGGCGAGTACTCCGTCAAGGACGCCCTGCCCAGGATGGACAGCGTCTTGGCCGGACTCGAAAAATACCGGGCGGACGTTCAGTTCACCTATGCCCGCGGATGCGGCGTATTGGACGGCGACGACGGCGAGATCGAAGCCGCCGTCGAAGCTGCGAAGGATGCGGAGCTGGTGGTGGCGGTCATGGGCGACAAGGCGGGCCTGATTCTGGACTGCACCTCCGGCGAGGCCAGGGACCGCGCCACGCTGGAACTGCCGGGGCGTCAGCGGGAGCTTCTGAAGCGCCTGAAGGAGACCGGCGTGCCGGTGGCGCTGGTGCTGATAAACGGACGCCCGTTCTCGCTGACCTGGGAGGACGCCAACCTTTCCGCGATCCTGGAAGCGTGGCTGCCGGGCGAGGAGGGCGCGCTGGCCATCGCGAAGGCTCTGTTTGGCGAGATCAGCCCCGCCGGGAGGCTGCCCATCACCTTCCCGCGCGCAGCGGGACAGGTGCCGGTGTTCTACGCCCACAGACCCTCGGGCGGCAAGTCCCACTGGAAGGGCGCCTATGTGGACGAGAGCAATTTGCCGCTCTACGCCTTCGGCCATGGGCTCACGTACACCCGCTTCGGCTACGGAAATCTGAAGCTGCCGAAGGCGGTGCCCGTGGACGGGCAGATCGTCGTCGAGGCGGACGTCGTCAACACCGGCGAAACGGCGGGGGAGGAGGTCGTGCAGCTCTACATTCGGGACGACTGCGCCTTCGACGTGACCCGCCCGGTCATGGAACTCAAGGGCTTCAAGCGCCTCTTCCTCAAGCCGGGCGAGCGGAAGACCGTGCGCTTCACGGTGGATACGGCGATCCTTTCGTTTTTGAACCGCGCGGGCGCGTTCGTCGTGGAGCCGGGCGCCCATACGGTGATGGTCGGCGCTTCTTCCAGCGACATCCGTCTCGAGGGCACGGTGGAGCTGACCGGGTCGGTGCGTCAGGTTGCGGAGCGCGTTTTCGAGACCGCGGCGGAGGTCCTGTAGCGGAATAATTTCCAAAAAGGTAAGTTTTTTATAGAAAGAGAGCGGATATATCTATCGATTCTGCCATGATTGCGCTCTATAATGTTTATGGATCATACATCATGGGAGGGAAGACTCGTGAAAAAATGGATCGCGTTCGTGCTCGCCGCCATGCTCGTGCTCTCGATGTCGGCTGTGACGGCCTTCGCCGAGGGGGACAAGGTCATCACGATCTGGCACCTGCAGTCCCAGGATCTTCCGAAGGCCGCTTTCGAGCAGGCCAAGGAGCGCTTTGAGGCCGCCAACCCCGGCTACAAGGTGGAGATCACCGTCTACCAGAACGACGCCTACAAGACCAAGATTCAGGTCGCGCTGGCAGCAGGCGAAGCGCCGGACATCTTCCCGTCCTGGTCGGGCGGACCGATGATCGAGTACGTCAACGCCGGGCTCGTCGCGGACGTGACCGAGCTGATGGCGTCCAGCGGCCTCAAGGACAAGCTGATGGACGGCTCCGTCGCGCAGGCCACCTTTGACGGCAAGATCTGGGGCGTGCCGATGGAGAACGTCGCCGTCGCGCTGGTGTACTACAACAAGGCCGTCTTCGAGAAGGCCGGCGTGGAAGTGCCCACCACCCTCGCCGAGCTGGAAGCCGCCTGCGAGAAGTTCAAGGCCGCCGGCATCGCGCCCTTCGCCCTCGCCAACGCCACCAAGTGGACGGGCTCCATGTACTACATGTACCTGGTCGACCGCTTCGGCGGCAGCAAGGTGTTTGAAAACGCCGCCAACAAGCTGGTGCCCGACGGGTTCAAGGACCCCGCCTTCGTTAAAGCGGGCGAGACCATCCAGAAGTGGGTCAACGCGGGCTACTTCAACGAGGGCTTCAACGGCATGGACGAGGACAACGGCCAGAGCCGCATGCTGCTCTACTCCGGCCAGGCCGCCATGTACATGATGGGCTCCTGGGCGGTTTCGACCATCACCAGCGAAAACCCGGACTTCCTGCCCAACATGGGCGTGTTCGCCTTCCCGTCCGTTGAGGGCGGCGCGGGCGATCCGACCGCCGTCGTCGGCACCGTGGGCGACAACTTCTACCACATCAATGCGAAGTGCGCCAACCCGGAGATGGCCTTCGAATACCTGAAGACCTGTCTGGACGACGAAGGCGTCGCCTACCGCGTCTCCATCGGCAAGATCCCGCCGGTGAAGGGCGTCAAGGTTGAGGATCCGAACCTCCAGCTGGTGCTCGACATCGTGGACAAGGCCGCGTCCGTCCAGCTCTGGTACGACCAGTACATGCCCTCTAAGATGGCCGAGGTTCACAAGGACACCTCCCAGGCGCTGTTCGGCCTGACGATGACGCCGGAGGAAGTCTGCAACGCCATGCAGGAGGCCATTGACGCCGCGTAACTTTGGGGACTGCAACCTGAACGAACTGCGTAACGTGCCGTGCCAGGCGCATAGCGCCCGGCACGGCGCTTATCACCGCCGCAACATATGCAAGGAGGAATGCCCATGCGCGAGAAAGCATCGACGCTCGCCACCGCGCGCAGGCGAGAGATCAACCGGGTGGCCATCCTGTTCATGTTGCCGGCTTTTTTCTTTATCGCGGTGTTCATCGCGTACCCGATCATCGATTCGATGCGCCTGAGCCTTTTCAAGTGGGATGGCTTTGCCGGCGTAGAACCCACGTTCGTGGGCCTTGACAACTGGTCAAAGCTCCTCCGGGACATGACTTTCTGGCGCGCGGCGGTCAACAATCTGAAGATCGTGGTGCTCTCCATCGCGATTCAGCTGCCCATCGGCATCGCGCTGGGCTATCTGCTGGACTCCACGGGCCGCAAGCTGAACCTTCTCAAGGTCCTGTGGTTTGTGCCGTATCTTCTGTCTTCCGTCGCCATCGGCCTTCTCTTCCGCTACGCCTATGACCCGTATTTCGGCATCGTCAAGTACATCGCGCCGCTCTTCGGCATGACGACCATTGACCTTCTGGGCGATCCGGGCCGCGCGCTGTACGCGGTCATCGCCGTCATCTGCTGGCAGTTCACGCCCTTTTACATGGTCTACTTTCTGGCCGGGCTCTCCAGCATGGACACCGACATCTACGAGGCCGCGCTGATCGACGGCGCGACCCGAGGACAGTATTTCTTCAAAATTGTGCTGCCCATCCTGGCGCCGACGATTCGCAACGCCTGCATTCTGTCGCTGGTCGGTTCGCTCAAGTACTTCGACCTGATTTATGTGATGACCAGCGGCGGCCCCAACGTGTCCATCGGCGGCGTCACCACCGGCGCCACGGAGCTGATGGCCACCTACATGTACAAAAACGCCTTCACCACGAATCAGATGGGCTACGGCTCCGCCGTGGCGATGGGCATGTTCCTGATCGTCACCTTCGTGTCCGCGCTGACGCTTCGGTTGATGAGCCGGAAGGAGCGTGTCGCGTAATGGCCAAAAAGATCACCCTGCGAACCATCGTGGCGATTCTTGCCGCCGCATGGACGGTCATCGCCTTTGCGCCGTTCGTGTTCATGGTGCTCAACTCCTTCAAGGCAAAATTCGAACTGTTCACCGGCGGCGTGTTTGCGTTGCCGAACGAACTGCGCTGGGCCAATTACTACGAAGTCATCACCCGCGGCACCTTTTTCCGATACGTGCTAAACAGCGTGACCGTGGTGGGGGCCGCGCTCGTCCTGACGCTCGCGGCCAGTGCCTTCGCGGCGTACCCGCTCTCCCGCTTCAAATTCCGGCTGCGGGGCGTGTACAACCTGATCATCCTGGCGGGCATGGCGATTCCGCTGCACGTGACGCTGATTCCGGTGTTCCTGATGTCAAAGCGCATCGGCGTCTACGATTCCCTCTGGGCGCTGATCGGCCCCTATGTGGCGTTCAACATCCCCATGTCGGCGTTCATCCTGACCGGTTTCATGCAGGGCATCCCCGGCGAGATCGAGGAGGCGGCGGAGATCGACGGCTGCAGCCGCGTGCGCACCTTCTTCAAGATGATCCTGCCGCTGTCCGTGCCGGGCATGGCGACGCTCGCCATCTACAATTCCGCGATCATGTGGAACGAATTCTCCTTCGCGCTGGTGTTGACCCAGTCGGTTTCCAACCGCACGCTACCGCTGTCCATCTGGGAATACCAGGGGCAGTATTCGGCGGACATCCCGATGATCATGACGGTGCTGATGCTCAGCGCGCTGCCGGTGATTCTGGCCTTTGTCGTGGGGCAGGAAAAGCTCATCAAGGGCATGATGGCGGGGGCGGTCAAGGGATGAGGCGGCTGGCGGCGGCATTTGCGGTCCTTCTGATGCTCGTCGCGCCCGCTCGCGCCGAGCGCACGACGCTGACAATCTATCACCTTCAGGATGTGGCGAAGGTCAACCAGGCGGTGCGGGACAGCGCGGAGCGCTTCATGGCCGACCACGAGGGCGTCTATGTCGAGGTCAACGAGTTGGTCAATGACGTGTACAAGCGCCGCATGGCCATCGCCGCAGCCACGGACAACCTGCCGGACGTCTTTATCACCTGGAGCGGCGCGACGCTGGCCGAATACGCGCAGTTGGGCAAGGTGCTGCCGCTGACGGCCTTCATGCAGAAGGGCGGCTATCAGGACCGGTTCCTCCCGGCCGCGCTTACGCAAGCCAGAATCGATGGCGACCTGTGGGCGGTACCGGTGGAAAACGTGGCGCCCGCCGTGGTCTTCTACAACCGCGCGCTGTTTGAGCGGTACGGCCTGACGCCCCCTGAAACAATGGAAGAGCTCTACGGCGTGATCGACGTTTTGAAAGAGAACGGCGTCACGCCCTTTGCGCTTGCAAACCGCAGCGCGTGGCCGTCTTCGATGTACTACATGTACTTTGTGGACCGGGTCGGAGGGCGGCGCGCGTTTGAGGACGCGATTTTGAGAAACCCGGACGGCTCGCCGCAAAATGGCGTGGGCTTTGCCGACGAAAAATTGATCGAGGCATGGCGGCGCGTGCTGGACCTGATCGCGCGAGGCGCGTTTCCCGACGACGCCAACACGCTGGACGAGGATGCCGCCGAGGGGCGCACGCTTCTGTACCGGGAGAAGGCGGCCATGTTCCTGATGGGGACATGGACCGTCGGCTATGTCGCCGATGAATACCCGCGCTTTCTGGAAGTGCTCGATTTTTTCCCGTTCCCAACGCTGGCGGGCGAAGCGGACGGTATGATCGGAACCGTAGGCGACAATTTCTACTCCGTCTCCTCCCGCTGCGAACAGCCGGAGCTGGCGTTTGAACTCATCCAATACCTGATCGACGACCATGCGATCGGCCTTCGCCTCGAAGCGGGCCGGTATCCGCCGATTGTCGATGTGGAAATCGAAAACCCGCTCATCGCCAAGGTGCGCGATTATGTGGAAGCCGCGCCGCACATTCAGCTCTGGTATGACCAGTGGCTTCCGCCCAAGCTGGCGGAGGCCCACAAGGACATCTGCCGCAGGGTGTTTGCCGGTGCGATGACCGCGGAGGAGGCCGCCCAAGTGCTGGAAGACGCGGCCGTGAGGTACTATGCAGCTTACGACTAGGCGCGTGCGGAAGAGGGGATGGCGTCGGCTGACGCTGCGCGCGCAGCTGATTCTGGTCACCGCGCTTCTGAGCGCGCTGGCGGCGATCTGCTCGGGCGTTTTGAGCTACAGGCTCCAGAGCCACGCGCTGTACGAGCGGGCGGGGGAACTGATCGCGGGGCGCGCGGAGCAGGCCGCCCAGAACATCGCCAACCATTTTGAGGACCTTCGGGAGAGCGCGCTGTTTCTCGCCGCGGACGACCGCGTGCAGAGCTATCTTCTGGCGGAGGACGGGGACGGGGCTACCTCGGCGCTGCTCGACAGCGCATACAGCGCCCTCAACAATACCGTCAGCCTCCGGGGCGATCTGGCCTACGCCTACATCGTCAAAGAAGGGAACGGGAAGATGCTCTACATCGGCCCGCCCACGGCCAATATGATCCTGAACGAGGGCGCGCTGCCCCGGCCGGAGAACGGCGCCATGCTGACGGGGCCGGTCATAAACCCAACCGCCTCCGACGGCAGTTACGTGTTCCTGATCTGGCAGCAGATCTTCGACATCTATCAGGTCAGAAGCCGCTTGGGCTCGCTGTGTTTTGCCGCGCCGGAGCGGGTGCTGGCCAGAAACTACCTGGCGAACACCGGGAACGACGCGCTGTCCCTGAGCGTCGTGGACGCCGCCGGACGCATCGTATCCGACCCGGACCCGAAGCGCCTGACCCGGCCGCTGGACTGGTTTACGCAGCTTTCAGCGGACGGTACCGCGTCGATCGGCGGCGAGCTGGTGGTGCGAAGCGCCATCGAGGGCACGGAGCTGTACGTGGCCGGCGCGATCTCCCAGCGCGCGCTGGCGGCGGACAGCGCCTATGTCACGGCGCTGGTGGCGTTCATCATCATCGGCGCCAGCGCGGCCTGCGTATTGACCTCCATCGTCATGAGCCGACGCATCACCGCGCCTTTTCGCGCGATGATCGAGCGCATGGCGCGGGTGTCCGCGGGGGATTTTGAGAGCCCCATCGACCTCGGCGATTACGGCACCGAGTACGTCCGCATGGCGGACGGCTACAACGCCATGATCGGCGAGATTGGAAAACTGATGCAGAGCGTGCGCGAAAAGGAGCGGCTGCTGGCGGACAGCGAGCTCAAAATGCTGAAGGCGCAGATAAACCCGCACTTCCTCTACAACACGCTGGATTCCATCCATTGGCTGGCGGCGATGAACGGGCAGGAGCAGATTTCCACAATGGTCAAGGCACTGGCGGACTTCTACCGCATATGCCTCGGCAGCGCCCATGAGCGCATCCGCCTGGGCGATGAGATGCGCCACGCATCCAGCTACCTGACGATCCAGAAGATACGCTACTCTGACGTGGTGGAGAGCTTCATCGAATCCTCGCCCGAGGACATGGCGCTGATGGTGCCGTCCATGATCCTGCAGCCGCTGATCGAAAACGCCATTTACCACGGGCTCAAGGGCGGATCACATCTGGGCACCATCATCATCCGCGAGTTTCGGGAGGAAGGCGACCTCTTCATTGAGGTTCGGGACGACGGACGAGGCATGCGCGATGAGGAAATTGAAGCGCTGAACGCATCCCTCAGGGCGGGCGAGCGCGACAACCACGGCGTGGGCAACGTGCACCGAAGGATTGAACTGATTTGCGGGCCGGAATACGGCCTGAGTTATGCCAAGAACGCGGATGGCGGGCTGTGCGCCGTCGTCCATCTGCCGGCTGCCACGGCGTGAGGGGGAAAGACGTGTACTGCGCTTTGATTGTGGACGACGAGTCGATCATCCGCCGGGGGCTGAGGTGCATGATCCCCTGGGCGTCGCTGGGCTTTACCGAGGTGCGGGAGGCCGCCAGCGCCGAAGCCGCGCTGCGCGTGACCGAGGAGACGCGGGTCGATCTGATCATCACCGACATTTGCATGCCCGGTATGGACGGGCTGGAGATGACCAGAAGGCTCAAGGCGCTGCAGCCGGGCATCCGCATCATGGTGCTCACCGGCTACGACAACTTCGAATACGCGCAGCGGTGCTGCGCGCTGGGCGTCAAGCATCTCCTCATTAAACCCGTGGACGAATCCGAGCTGACCCGGCTGATCGCGGAGCTGATGGAGGAAATGCGCGCGGACGGCAGGCTCGGCACCACCGAACAGGAGGCGCGGCGGCGGGCCGAATTGTCCCAGCGCATGCTGCTGGAGTCGCTGCTTGTCGGCCTCTCCAAGGGCGTGAGTTCTGCGGAGGATCTTGCAACCATCGCGAGCCTTTCGGGGCTCTCGCAAGACGAGCGCGTCTGTGCGGTCGCGCTCAGACCCGCGATCGAGCTGAGCGAGGAATGGCGCGGACACAGGACGCTGCTCACCATCAGCATCGCAAGGCTCTTGTCGGGGCTGACGGAATCTGGTCGTGCCGGATACTGCTTCGCGGTGGACAATCGGGCGGTAGTGCTTCTGCGCGCGGCGGGCGGCATGGAGGCCGCGTCCTTCGCGGAAAACGCCGCGATGCTGGTGGAAGCTGAGTACGGCATGCCCTGCGCGCTGGGCGTGGGGCGCTGGGGAGAACTGAATGAGTTTTCCCAGTCCCTCTCCCAGGCGGAGGAGGCGCTTAAGCGCTCCGGACGCACGGAGCCCGGACGATTGGTCAGGGCGGCCCTTGAAATCATACGAACCCGGTATAAAAGCGACATCTCCGTCGCCCAGATCTCCGAAGAGCTGCACGTCAGCACCAACTACTTCTCCCGGCTCTTCAAACATGAAATGGGGGAGGGCTGCAACGAGCACATCACCGGCGTGCGCATCAAGGCGGCAAAAAAGCTGCTTGTGGAGAGCGAGATGCGCTGCTACGAGATCGCGGAGGCCGTCGGCTACCGCGACGCCAATTACTTCTCGCTGTCCTTCAAGAAAAATACCGGCATGTCGCCGGAGCAGTACCGCATCGCAAGCGGCGCGCAACAGGCATAGGTCAGATGCCAATGGCCGGGCAGGCGCCCTCGCCAGGTAAAGACGAGGGCGCGCCGGGAACAATTACTAGGGTTTCTTATCGGCCTGATAAGCGGCCTCGTCCTTGATCTCGCTTCGCAGCGAATCAAGGCTCGCGCGGCGGCGCCCGTTCTTTTCTTCGAGCACTCGCTTCATCTTGGGGTCGGAAGTCTTGCTCATCATCTCGTCCGCGGCTTCCATGTTTTGAATGGTCTTGTTGATGTTCCGCTGAATTCTTCGCACGTTGTCGCGTCGGTCGTCCGGGTTCGTCTTCATGAAATCCCTCCTTTTCGATTATAGTCTTGGGCGGCGCGGCGCGCGGCATGCGCGTCAACACTTGACAAGCGCGCGCGCCGCGTGGTAATTTGCCCATACGATGAGGAGGGAGTTTTTTGAAAAAAAGAGCGTACATCATAACCGGCGGCGCCAATGGAATTGGACGGGCGATTGTGGAAGCGGTCGTCGCCCAGGGCGATCTGGCCCTCGCAATCGACACGGACGATCTTTCCGGCGCAATGCTGGAAAAGCGGTACGCGCCGGATGCGTTTCGCTTCTTCAAAGGGGATATTTCCGAAAAGCGGGTGCTGGAGGAATTCGTAATTTGGGCGGCCGAGGCGGCGGGGGAGATTCATGCCCTCGTCAACAACGCCTGCTATTCACTGGGCGGCTTAAGCGACTGTGGCTATGAGGACTTTGAAAAGGTGCTCCGGGTCGGCCTGACCGCGCCCTTTTACCTGACGAAGCTGCTGCTTCCGCACTTCGCGCCCGGCGCGTCGGTGGTCAACATCGCGTCCACCAGGGCGTTCATGTCCCAGCCGGAGACCGAGAGCTACTCTGCGGCCAAGGGCGGCATCGCGGCGCTGACCCACGCCATGAGCGCGAGCCTGTCTGGGCGCGTTCGCGTCAACGCCATCAGCCCCGGCTGGATCGATACCGGCGCATGGCAGCACGAGGCGGATTACGCGCCGGAATATTCCGAGGGCGACTTCCGGCAGCACCCGGCCGGGCGCGTGGGCCGTCCGGAGGACATCGCTTCGATGGTGACATACCTATGTTCCGACAAAGCGGAATTCATCTGCGGCCAAAACATCGTCATCGACGGCGGCATGACGCGGCTGATGATCTACCACAACGATTTCGGGTGGACGCTTGAACCTACGCGGCGCAATTTGGATTAGAACAGAGACAACTGGCCGTCGTCCCGTTCGAAGGTGATGTCTGGGATCGCCATGTCCAGCGCTTCGCCCGCTGACGCGCCCCCGAGCCAGGCTCCGCGGCTTTCGGGCGGAAGGAGAACCGGCATCCGGTCGTGAATGAAAGCAATTTCAGGCGTGGGCGGGCGTGTGAGCACGCAGAATACGAGGCCATTTTTCTCCATACGGTACAGGCCGGCCATGAAAATGGGCCGGCCTTTTTGACCGATGCGGAATTTGATCTTCTCATTTCCACGGTGTGCCCATTCAAAGTAATAGCTGGCGGGCAAGAGACATGGACGTGCGCTCTGGAACATTGGGCGCTCCGAATGGGTCTCGCCGCGGGCGTTGAGTACGAGGCCCTGGCCGTCCGGCCGTGAGAACCCCCAGCGCATCGCGCGCGGGCCGTCGGCAACCATCACGGCGGCCACGTCGGACGGAAACACCTCGCCGCGCTTGACGGCGGCGGGCGCGCGGACATCCCCGGCGCGCTCAAGCTCCTGACGGTTGAGCTCCGCCATCATCTCCCGGATCTCCCAGGCTTCCTCGCTTTCCAACTCGATAAAAAACCGGGTGCACATGCCCATCCCTCCCTGACAGCTTTTTGTATTGCCGGAAGCGTACCACGGCGCGCGCTGTTCGTCAAGAGCGCGTTATTCACTTTGAATGCGCGCCGGTAGACCGTGCACTCGGTCGACAGAGGGGGTGATTCGGAAATATGGAGCGCCTTCACAGTCTGCGAAAAGAATCGCTTCATGAGGCAGACACGCGAATCCCGGCTGCGCATAGCCTGTAATGGAGCCTTGCATGGCCATCACAGAAACAGGGGTGAAGACAATGCGTCGTTACTGGGGATCGAAAATCGATAGGGAGCACAGGGTGAACTGGTCTTTAAGTTGGGAAGAAATTGAGGAATTGAGAGACTGGTACTGGGATCCGTGCTTCGACAACTGCGGCTTTCCGGTACTATGCTGCCATAAGTGCTGCCATAAGTGTAGGCGGCACGAGGATGACTGAGCGCACGCCTCTGCGCCTTGCCGGGCCGACATTCTGTTTGCGACGGCGGAAAGGGAAGGCAGCCCGCCGATGCGGCAAGGTATTGTAAAAAATAGAGAGCAACAGAAAGCCCTTGAAAACACAACGTTTTCAAGGGCTTTCGCATGGTCTGGGTGAGAGGATTCGAATCGCCGTCAGTTGTTGGGTTTTGGCAGTATTGCATTGGAAATACCCCATTGAATTAACATTAATCTGGTCATATCGAACAATGCGATGAGGATACCCAAGTCGCAAACGGGTACTTTTGTGGGTACCCAGGTTCTATGCTACGCATATTGAGATTAGTCAAATCCGCTGCCCAGGGGAGCGCTGCCCGATCCTGTTGGCTGATGTAAACGGGAACTGGGCGTAATGAACCTGGAGAAAGCGATCTATCGACCCACGGACGGGTGTTATGTCGCCTGGCGGTCAACGTTTCTTGCCAGGCTACTAACTTCTTGACAGTTCTTTACAGATGCATTACAATATTATCGGATAGGCTGAAATTTGGATTACAAGCTCTATGTTGACATATAAATAGAACACTTGGTGGGAGCTACCCATAATCAAAGGGGTGTTATGAGTGGGGAAAATTGAGGGGATTAGAATTGAAAACTATGGTTCTCTGAGATCAGTGTTGCTCGGAAGAGTTTATTCGCATCAAAGCGGAGTACCTCTGGGGAACATGGTAACCATTATTGGCCCTAGCGGGACGGGAAAGAGCACTATAGCGGATGCATTCGGCTTTATAGCAGATTGCATTGATAGAGGTGTAGAAGAAGCATGTGACGCTAATAATCGTGGCGGATTTGAACATCTCATAACCCAAGGCGGCAGCGGGGAAATGGTGTTTGAAATATATTACCGCGAGAGACCTAATACGACTCCGATTACATACGAACTGAAGATTTCATCAGATAAGACTGGCAGACCATATGTAAAGGAAGAACGCCTACGACAAAGAGTCGAGAAGTATGGACGTCCTCTTTCGTTCTTCTATCTTCACAATGGGGCTGGTTATGCATATGAAGGAACAGAGAGTGGACGAGACGAGAACACAGATGAAAACTTCGGCGACAAAAAAGCTGTCGATGTCCGGCTTTCTGACAATCGAAAACTTGGAATTGTAACATTTGGATCTATGATGCAATACACTCGTATAGAACGCTTTCTGTCATTTTTGAAAAGTTGGTATCTGTGCTATTTTTCTCCAGATACCGCTAGGCAAGTTCAGCA
Organism: Bacillota bacterium; assembly: GCA_023411175.1. GTDB lineage: Bacteria > Bacillota > Clostridia > Christensenellales > Aristaeellaceae > JAEZHK01. The sequence continues at coordinate 14,800 of JAEYPB010000049.1, forward strand.
AGCTGCTCCACAACCATATCTTGATCGAACTGGCAGTAATCTTAATAATGTAGCGCAATATATGTATAGGGAGAATAAAACTGAGTTCTCAAAAGTGCTAACGGAAATCCAAGGTAAATTGCCTGGAATTGATAAAATAGACCCAGAACGTATGCCGAATGGACAAATGGTTCTAAGATTCAAAGAACGTGGTTTTAAGGAGCCTTTTTATTCACAACGAATGTCAGACGGCACATTGAAGTTATTTGCATACTATCTCCTTCTTCACGAAAAGTCTCCGCGGCAGCTCGTGTTTATTGAAGAGCCTGAAAATGGTTTATATCATCAATATCTTTCTGAACTGGCGAGTGAAATGCGCCACAATGTAGGAACTGGATACTCAAAACAATTGTTTGTCACTACCCATAGTCCATTTTTCGTAAATGGTGTATTGCCTGAGGACGTATGGGTCTTGGAAAAGGGGAATGATGGTTTTTCTACCGCCAAGCGTGCATCTGACTATGACTATGTAAGATCTATGATTGGCGAGAATGTCCAATTAGGGGACTTGTGGTATAGCAATTACTTCGGATAGGTGGCGCAGAAATGTTTATTCAATTTTTAGTTGAAGATGCTTCTGGGGCGATTTTAATCGATAACATTATGAAGATATTTATCTTTGATAATGACGATATACATATAGAATATAGCATTAACTCATACAGAGGGATTGGTGGATTTACAAAAAACAGAGATCCATATGCTTCGAAATCGGACAAACTTCTTAATGATCTTCCGAAACGCCTAAAGGCGTTTAATTTTGAGCTTATGCACAGAGATGATGCTGTTGTTATTGTTGTTCTAGATAACGATAAACGGGATCCATCTGAGTTCTTGGAATCTCTTGAAAGCGTTGCCGCTGCAGCAAACATAACTATTCCTTACGTATTCTGTTTGGCTGTCGAAGAGATGGAGGCATGGCTCCTCGGAGACAGAGAAGCTTTGATTATTGCATATCCTGAAATGACTGATAGAATTATTACGAAGCACGCATCGTATATACAAGACAGCATATGCGGGACGTGGGAAGTGCTTGCCGATATGCTCACAAGGGGAGGTATTGATAGATTCAAGAAGAAGAATCCAACATTCTATGATGTTGGCAAATGCAAAAGTGACTGGGCGGAAAATATTGGCCAAAACTTATCGATACCTGATAATGCATCTCCGAGTTTTAGTAGATTTATTCAATATATCGAATCCAAATGTGAAATTTAAAGAGATACTGCGGATGATTATTTTATTATTTTTAACAATCCGGAATCTGAATCAGTGACTCACAATCAGAAATATTACAAGTCCGATCAGCGTGCTTTTACATAACACTAGATACAAATTTACCCTCGCCAGCCTCTCTGCTAGCGAGGGCATGAGAATTGCTCTCATCGGCAACAACAGAATAGAACATTGAAGCTTATAGTTGGTTTTATTGAGCGATCGAATTTATCATGGCAGTCGATTAGAACGGCCTATACTATGCAGGCTTACTTGTATCATCATCGTCGTTTGCATCTTTCGCCTTTCCACCGCCATCCTTCAACTGGCCAAGCGCATCAACCAGCCGCTTCGGAATCGGCAGACCGATGGCCGCGGCGTTCTCGGTCACGGAGATGGCTTCGTTCGCTGTATAGAACGCCACCGCCGCCATGCGGCAGACCGCATCCAGCCCCAGCGCCTGATCGATTTGTGCCGCGACGATCACCACCCCAAAGATGGTCAACTTCCGAAGGATGCCCACAAAACCGATCTGAGAGGACAGGCGCTTCTCCTTGATGGCGTTTGCGACGCCGGTGACGTAATCGACCACCATGCAGATGACAAGGGCTTTCATGAGCGCGTCCCAGCCTCCCATCAGACCGATAACCACACCGCCGGCGCCCGCCGCCCAATTGACCAGGCTGTCAAGGCTGAACCAGTGCGCGATCTTCTCGAACATTTATACCACCTCCGTGTACTTCCCGGAAATCCACCGCACCTCGCCGTTTACCAGCACCGGCACCCAGCCGTCTGCGGCGACCGGCGTGAGGAGCGCGCCCTTCTTGACCGTCTTCACCACGTCGAAGCTGGTTCCCGGACCGGTGCGGACATTGACCTCGCCGCCGGTCACGCGCACGCCGGACGTCGGCACAGGCTCGGTGGGTTCGGCAGGAACCTCCACAGAAGGATCGGTCACGGCGGGGGAGAGCCTCAGCGCGGCGCGCGTCGCAGCGTCGCCCTTTCCGGTTACAGACAGGCCCGCTTTTCGCTGGAACTCCTTCACCGCCGCCTGCGTCTTCGGCCCGAATTCGCCATCGCCATTCAGGTCGGCGCCGTTGGCGTTCAGCGCGCGCTGCAGCGCCTGCGTACGGAAGCCCTTATGGCCAGACACCAGATCGCAGGCCGGATTATACCGAACGAGAGCGCAGACCTTCCCGGCGTAGTGCGTCAGGCTGTCCATCCGCACGCCGTACGCCGTGCCGCGGGCATGAACGATCTTCGACGCGGACGCCACCATCGTGACGTGGGTGATCTTGTTGTACCGACCGGTGGACATCGTATTCAGGAACTGCAGGTCGCCTGGCTGCTTCGCCATGCCGATCACGGACGAGCCGCCGCGCTTCTTGCCGATCTCGGCGTAGGACCCTGGCCAGATCAGCTCAAAATCATCGTCGTAGACCTCGTTCATGCTGATCGGGATCTTGCCGCCGTACTTCCACTCCTTGCCCTGGGCGATGTACGCCCGTGCGACGAGCGACGAGCAATCGAAGATGCCCTTCTGTGTGCGCTTCGCCTGGCTGTACTTGCTGCCGACCTTCGATACCGCCCAATCCCGCGCGGCCTTTGCGATTTCTGCGTAGGTCATTTGTACCACCTTCCTGCCCTAAAAAGGGCGCAAAAATTGCGCCTCCGGGCGCTTTGAACGCTTATCCGATCTTAGCCTCCAACGCGGCCAGCCGCGCCTCCAGGTCGTCGATGCGTGCCTTCTGCTCCTGCACGGCGGCGATGAGCGGCGTAATCAACTCCGCGTACACCAGCGACAGGCTTTCAGGGTTTTCGTCGCCGTACAAGTCGGCGTCCACGATTCCTAGTTCGTCCAGTACAGCCTTGACCTCTTGGGCGATCAGCCCAAAGCGTAGTTTGCTTTCATCTGCAATAAGTCGGAACTGACGGGGGCGCAGCTTGTAAATCAGCGACGCATCAAGATCTTCGATGTCCTTTTTCAGCCGCGCATCGGAAGACACAGACTCGGATAATGTCACATAGACGCGGTTGAATCGATCATCGGGGCCTCCTACGCGGACAGTAGTATTGGTGGCTCGTAAATGCGCACCGAAGTAGGTATATCCACCGGAGAATCGAAATCTACCAGTAGTATTAAAATTGACATTGTACGCCGACATTTCGATAACGCCGCTCGTCGTGTCAGCTTCGATCTTGGTGAGCGCATTGCCGTTTATCTCTACCCCGTGCAGACCAAACAATGTAAGAATCCCAGTGTAAGCCATGACTGCAAATGCGCCCGCACCACGGATTTGAGATACCTGATCAGTAAAGTATCGTCCTACACCAGCATCCCATACCGGGAAAGCGTTACCAATAAGCCGTATTGCTGGTGTCGATCCAATCGGATTAGGATTATCTCCAGTAACGCGAGGGTACACAAGTGTGTAGTCTGGGGTGTTAAGGCTCAGCGCCGTTGCTCCACTCTCAAGATAGTCATTTACTTCGAGCGAAATATAGTTGTATTCGCCAACGTCGGGGTCAGTCAACGCTCCAGATACACCGACAATACGACCATCGGGGAGCATTTTTGCACCTTGAAGCAGTTTATTATCCGACGTTCTGTAAAGCCCATACTGCGTCGCATTTGCTCTGAACTTCGTCGGCAACGACTGCGATCCTCCAGAAAGCGTTTGAGTGACCTCAAGGCCGTTCGCGGGCGTGATCGTGACGGACGTCCCCGTCGCCAGCGATTGCGCCGGATCTTGCGGAGCGGGCGACCAGTCCGTAGCTTTATCGCCCCTTTCCAGCTTCATCTGGTACGTATGGAACACCGATCCGGCGACAGTACCACTGCATCCAAATAGCACATGTGTGTACGTAGTGTTCGGAGCGGTAAATGTAAAAGATGCAAATGTCCATGCGTTCCGAGTGGTTATCGCAGACCCGGTGCCAATGTTGCTCCAAGATTCATTGTACGCCCTTATGTAGTATGTGCCTACTGCACCCGTTGG
>JAEYPB010000075.1 GCA_023411175.1 Bacillota bacterium
CCTGTCACGCTGGAGGTCGAGGGTTCGAGCCCCTTCCAGGTCGCCATTATGCCTTGGTAGCTCAGCTGGTAGAGCAGTAGACTGAAAATCTACGTGTCGGTGGTTCAACTCCGCCCCAAGGCACCAACCCCATGCGGTAGTAGCTCAGTTGGTAGAGCGCCACCTTGCCAAGGTGGAGGTCGCGAGTCCGAGTCTCGTCTACCGCTCCAGAACACGGTGTGGGCGGGTGCAAGCCCGTCCACATTCGGTTATCTCCAAACGCGGCGTGATAGCCAAGTGGTAAGGCAAAGGTCTGCAAAACCTTTATTCACCGGTTCAAATCCGGTTCACGCCTCCATCCGAAAAGCCCGGAATCTTTGAGGTTCCGGGCTTTTTCTTTTTATCCATACCCCGTGAAACACTCCATTTCATTCCGGGGGCAACAGTTTAGAGAAAACCACATCCACTATGTCCATGGCTTGCTGCATTTCTCCATCTATCTTATACCCGTGTACGCTGCAGGTGTCCATAGCCTCCGAGTGGCCGACCAGCCCTTGAGCAGGGGGAGCGGGAGGTCATGGTGCGGGCGACCATGACACGGTTGGTCGACCGAAGCGCCGCAGCAGATGGGCATCGAACCCGGTATTCACCTTTGGAGGCGGCTGGCGTGCGGCACAACCTTGCGCCGGCGCTGCATCGCCGGGCTTCCTTGGTGGGGGGGATTTTATGACTGCCAATCATGGCGTGTAACCCAAAAATCACAAAATAAATAAATGTGTGTAACGTCATGCTTTGGAGGGGGGCGTGCGGCGTTTCGTCCCTGTGGTATGAATAACAGTCAAATGGCGAGAAAATGTCGGAGATCCAAGCGAAGCAAGACAGGTTACCTCGATTTCTCAAAAAGCACATTACACTGCAAGCCATAAACTTTTGGCTTGTGTGGCCGATGTATAACACAGGGAACAAGGGAGAAAAGGAGGAGAGCAGGCGCGATTTGGTTTGTGTAACCTTTTAATGGAGCAACCAGGCTCGGCCGCATATCGGCGGGGGTGCACGTGAACACCATCATGGATGGGGTCGTGATCAATTCGATTGCTAAGGAGATACGATTCATGCAGAGAACATCTGGTCTGGAATCGCTCGGAAGCGATGATACGAGGGAAGACCTATATCTGACATTTTCCATTGAAAACGACATCTTTGGCATAAGCATTGACTTTGTCAAGGAGATCATCGGCCTTCAGCCGATCACCGAGATACCGGATTTTCCTGCCTATATGAAGGGCATCATCAACCTCCGGGGGAAGATCGTCCCCGTCATGGACGTTCGGCTACGCTTTAAAAAGCCCGAGCGGGCATACGACACGCGCACCTGCATCATCGTTGTGGATATTCTCGACACCTCCATAGGCTTGATCGTCGACCGGGTCGACGAGGTGTTGAACATTCCCGAAAGCGATATCGCGGCCCCGCCTGAAATCAACAAGCGCGAGCTCAACTATATCAAGGGCTTTGGCAAAGTCGGCAATGGCATCAAGCTGTTGCTTGACTGCGGTGTGCTGCTCGGTGAAGACGCGGAAGCGCTCAAGCAACAGAAGGAGGAAAATGAACTGTGAAGTGGTTTTACAATATGAAGATATCCGGAAAACTCATGCTCGGGTTTGCGCTTGTCATCGCCGTTGCGGTCGCGGTAGGCGTTGTGGGTGTTATCAACCTGACAAGCATTGCCGCCAACGACGTAGTGATGTATGAACATATGACGCTGCCTCTCGGAAATCTTACTAACATTACCAGCTCCTTTCAGAGAATTCGCGTCAATATGCGCGAGATGATCATTCAAAATGATCCGGCGATGATTGCCGAACGGGAAGAGAGGGTTGCAAAATACCGCGCTGAACTCGACAAGGAACAGGCAATCTTCGCTGAGGCGATCGTGTCTGATCGGGTGCAAAAAGCCTACGACGCCTATCTTGAAACGAGAGTGGTCTTCGGGGAGTATTACGAAAAGATTCGAGTTTTGGCGGAGCAGAACAGGGACGAGGAGGCGTTTCAGCTGCTTCAGTCCGACGACTGTTATGCGGCGGAGCAGGCTGAGCAAAATGCGATCTTGGAGCTCGTGACGCTGAAAAAAGAGGATGCCGCCGAAAAATCCGAGCAGAACAACAGCCTTGCTACAGCGGCCCAAGTGGCGGTGTATGGCGTTCTTGCAATTGGGATCGCGATAGCGATTATGCTTGCGATATTCATATCGCGCATGATCAGCGGCTCGATGAAGAAGATCATTTTCGCGGCGGAACGCATCGCCGAGGGCGATCTGACCGCGGAAGTCGATATCGATTCCAAGGATGAAATCGGCGATCTGGCGAAGGCGTTCAAGAAGATGGGCAACAATCTGGACGAGGTGCTGTCCGGGATCAACGCCGCGTCCGAACAGGTGTCGTCCGGTGCGGGGCAGTTGTCCGAGTCCAGCGTGTCGCTGTCTCAGGGCGCGTCGGAGCAGGCCAGCTCGATTGAGGAACTGACTGCGTCGCTTGAGCAGATTTCCGCCCAGACGCAGCTCAACGCGCAGAACGCAAGCCAGGCGAACAAGCTGGCGGGCGCGGTACAGGCCAACGCGCAGCAGGGGAACGGGCAGATGCGCGAAATGCTTGGTGCGATGGAGGGGATCAACGAATCATCGGCGAACATTTCGAAGATCATCAAGGTGATCGACGACATCGCGTTCCAGACGAACATTCTGGCGCTCAACGCGGCGGTGGAAGCGGCGCGGGCGGGGCAGCACGGCAAGGGCTTCGCGGTTGTGGCGGAAGAGGTCCGAAATCTGGCGGCGAAGTCCGCAAACGCGGCGAAGGAAACCACCGACATGATTGAAGGATCCATCCGGAAGGTGGAGGCGGGCACCAAACTGGCCGCGCACACGGCGGAGGCGCTGGAGAAAATTGTGGATGGCGTGGCGCAGGCGGCGGTGCTGGTCAACCAGATTGACGTGGCGTCGAGCGAGCAGGCGATCGGCCTTACGCAGATCAATCAGGCGGTGATGCAGGTCTCCCAGGTGGTGCAGGCGAACTCCGCTGTATCGGAGCAGAGCGCCGCTGCCAGCAAGGAATTGGCCGGTCAGGCGGAAATGATGCGCGAGTCCGTCGGGCGCTTCACGCTGAAGTCGTCCTCCAATGCGCCGGTCCGGCCCCGTCCGGTGGCGGCGGAAGCGACTGCCGCGATGGAGGACAGGCCGGTCAAGGCGGAGGTCCGCCCGATGCGGTCGGCGGGAAAGCCCGCCATCGTGCTCAGCGACGACGACTTTGGGAAATACTGATCGCCTCGGTTAAGGCGAGTCAAACTGAGCGGGAGGGCGACAGCCCTCCCGCTCAGGCTGTCAAAACACTACGTCAGCAGAAATGCAAGGCCAATGAATCTGCGATTCACGGCCTGCGGCCACGCATGCCGCACTCCGGCTGCCTTTATTCGGGGACTGCGGCCCCCGATACTCCCCTTAAGCGGGAACTGCATGCATTCCTCTCTTTCTCAGACTGCCCCTTTTTTCATCGTCTCCCTTTTTTCCTCCCGCTTTTTCTATCTGCGTAGCTTCGGATTTAACCTTGCGGCAGTGAAAAGCGAAAATCATGTCATACATGACCCGGCGCAAACGAAACCCGAGTCAGTTAACCGGAATTGATTGAACCGATGAGAAGAACGCGGTATTATTATGGGAAGAAGCGTATAGAGGGGGCGGCTCTGGTGGCGGATAATGGGCTTCAAATCCGTTCGGCGCGGGAATCGGACGCGGCGGCGCTGGTTTCGATTTATGAACCCTATGTGGCGGACACGGTGATCACCTTCGAGTACACCGTGCCTTCCGTGGAGGAATTTGCCGGGCGGATTCGTGAAACGCTGAAAAAGTACCCATACCTTGTGGCCGAGGTGGATGGTGAGGCGGTTGGATATGCCTACGCATCCTCATTTAAGGCAAGGGCGGCCTACGACTGGGCGGTCGAGACCAGCATCTACATCCGCATGGACATGCGTGGAAAAGGCTTGGGCGGAAGGCTGTACCGGGCGCTCGAGGATGTGCTTTTGAAAATGGGCATCCTCAACCTCAACGCGTGCATCGGCTACCCGAACCCCGAGAGTGTGGGCTTCCATGAAAGGCACGGCTATAAAACCGTAGGACATTTTTCAAAGTGCGGCTATAAGCTGAACGCCTGGCACGATGTGGTGTGGATGGAAAAGTTTTTGGGCGAGCACGATGTGCCGCCCGCAGGCGTAACCCCCTTTCCGATGCTGCACCAGGCTTGAATACTGTCGGAATCGCAATTATGATCATACGTCCGCGCCCTCCGGCCTTGAGGCTGTCCGAGGGCGCGGCTGGTTTTCTGTTATTCCTGTCGGATCTACATAATTTCCACACAAACAGATGATACACTTGCCTCAATTCGTGGTATGAGAAGGTGAGTGCGTTGAACGGTAAACCTGCGGAAGTTCTGATGCGCGTCAGGGGAATGACCTGCGCGCATTGTGCGGACAAGATTGAGCGGGCGCTTTTGAAGCTGCCCGGCGTTTCCGAGGCGAAGGCGAGCTTTTCAAAGGGGACGGCTCGGGTGCGCTACGACGCGGAGCAGGTTGGACAGCAGGATCTTGAGCGTGCGATTCTCGACGCGGGGTATGCCCCGGGCGGCGGGAAGATGGGGAAGGCGGCGCAGGCTGCCGCATCGGTTGCCGCAGTCGCGCTTCTGTTCCTTTTGCTGCGAGGCACGGGAATGGGCGCGCTGGCTGGTGCGCTGCCGCTGGCCGAGGCAGGGATGGGCTACGGCATGTTGTTTGTCATCGGGCTCATCACCTCCATACACTGCGTCGTGATGTGCGGCGGCATCAATCTGTCCCAGTGCATGGGCGCGGGGCCGAATAAGAAGGACGCGGTGCGGCCTGGGCTTCTTTACAATTTGGGGCGCGTCGTATCCTATACCGTGGTCGGCGCGGTGGTCGGCGCGGTCGGATCGGTCGTCAGTTTCTCGGGCACGGCCAAGGGCGTTGTACAGGTGGCGGCCGGGGTCTTCATGGTCATCATGGGGCTCAACATGACGGGCCTTTTTCCGTGGCTGTCGCGGTTGGTGCCGCGGATGCCATCCGCTGTGGCCCGCAGGCTGCGCGGCGGAAAGCGCTCGCTCGGTCCGTTCTACGTAGGGCTCGTCAACGGCCTCATGCCCTGCGGCCCGCTGCAGGCGATGCAGATCTACGCGTTGTCTACGGGCAACGCCCTGGAGGGCGCGCTGTCGATGCTGCTGTTCAGCCTCGGGACGGTGCCGCTAATGTTCGGGGTCGGCGCGCTGAGTTCGATGATGACCCAGAAGTTCACGAGGCGGGCGATGGCGATCGGCGCGGTGTTGGTGGTTGCGCTGGGGCTTTCCATGTTCACGGGCGGGATGAGCCTTGCGGGAATCGCGGCGCCTTCGGTGGGCGGCGGGCAGGGCGCGCTGGCCGAGGGAGGCGTTCAGAAGGTGCGCACCACGCTGGAATCCGGTCGGTACCAGCCGATCACCGTGACGGCGGGAACGCCGGTGGAGTGGACGATCGAAGCGCCCAAAGGGTCGATCAACGGCTGCAACAACCGGATTTTCATCCCGGCTTATGACATCGAGCACGCGTTCGAATACGGCGAAAACGTCATACGCTTTACGCCGGACAAGGCGGGAACCTTCCCGTACAGTTGCTGGATGGGCATGATCACCAGCACCATCACCGTCGTCGAGCCCGGCGCAAGTCCTCCGGCGCAAGCGGCGGCAGAGGATGCGGGGGATACTTCGCCGGATTGGCTTGCGGGGGCACAGATTCAGGACTCCTGCTGTAGCTAGACACTTTATAAAATTACTTTTATTAAGGAGACTGTAATATGTTTCGCAATGTACGCAACTGGGTCGCCGCGGCGCTTTTAATCGCGGCCATTGTCCCGCTTACCGCCTGTTCTGTGAGTCAGGTTTCCACGCCGGATGCGTCAATTACCGCCGCGCCGGAAGCGTCAGTCGCAACCGCGACGGACGATTCAATCAGCGCCGCGCCGGAGGAAGCGCCTTTGGCAGCCGACGGCATGAGAATCCCCGTTTCCGAACTCGATGAAAATCCGCGCTTCTACGAAGCGGACGTCGACGGACTGACGGTCAAGGTGATCGCGCTGAAGCTCCCGGATGGAGCCATCCGCACCGCGTACGACGCATGTCAGGTGTGCTATGACTCCGGCAGGGGTTATTATGAGCAGGCTGGGGATGTGCTGGTATGCCAGAACTGCGGGAATCGGTTTCAGATCGAGCAGGTGGGCGTCGTCGCGGGCGGATGCAACCCCGTGCCCATTGGGGAAGATAAACGTACCGAGGTCGGTTCATCCATTGTTATTCCGACTGAGGTTTTGAAAGAAGGAGCGCCGCTGTTTTCCTACCGAAACAGCTGACGTAAAAGGAGGGACACTGCATGAAACAGAAGTCGCTAACCATACAAGGCATGACCTGCGCCGCCTGCGCAAGGCGTGTAGAGACCGCGGTCGGTAAATTGCCCGGAATGGACAAGGCATCGGTCAATCTGGCAAACGAGACGCTGTTCGTCGATTATGACGATGGCGCACTCAGCGAGGAGGCTATCCGCAAGACGGTCGACGGCCTGGGATATAAGGCGGTCTCCAGGACGGAACAGGAAAAGGCGGTCATGGTCGTCGGCGGAATGACTTGCGCCTCTTGCGCGGCGCGGGTTGAGAAGGCGCTGAAAAAGGTGCCGGGCGTCGAGAGCGCTTCTGTAAACCTTGCGAACGAGCGGGCGACCATCGTGTTTGATTCCGGCGTTGCGCGGCTCAAGGACCTGCGCTCGGCGGTGGAGCAGGCGGGATACCAGCCGATGGATCTCTCGCGCACCGGCGCGGTCGAGGAAGACAGGGCGCGCAAGGAGAAGGAGATTAAGACGCTCTGGACGCGCTTTACCGTGGCCGCGGTCTTTGCCGTGCCGCTTCTGTACATCGCGATGGCGCCGATGCTCCCGTGGCTGCGGCTGCCTTTTCCGGCAAGTCTGAACCCGATGCGGTATCCGCTGGTCTACGCGCTCGTCGAATTGATCCTGACATTGCCGATCATGTACGTCGGTCGGAAATTCTACACGGTCGGTTTCAAAGCGCTCTTCATGCGCAGCCCGAACATGGACTCGCTGATCGCGATTGGCACCAGCTCGGCGTTTCTGTACAGCGTCATCGGCACGGTGGAAATCGCGATGGGCTACTACCATGCGGTGGACGCGCTGTACTTTGAGTCGGCCGGCGTAATCATCGCGCTGATCCTCCTGGGCAAGTCCCTCGAAATTGCGTCCAAGGGCCGCACCGGCGAAGCGGTGCGCCGGCTCATGGGCCTTGCGCCGAAGACCGCCGTGGTGGTGGCGGACGGCGTCGAACGGGAGATTCCCATTGACGAGGTGGAAATCGGCGACATGGTCGTGGTGCGCCCTGGTGGGAAAATTCCGGTGGACGGCATGATCGAGGACGGCTGGACGGCCATCGATGAGTCGATGCTGACCGGCGAGAGCATGCCCGTGGAGAAGAAACCGGGAGATCCGGCCTACGCCGCCACGGTCAACCAGAACGGCCTCGTCAGGCTCCGGGCGACCAAGGTCGGTAACGATACGGCGCTGGCGGGGATCATTCGCCTCGTCGAGGACGCGCAGGGGTCGAAGGCGCCGATTGCCTACCTTGCGGACGTGGTCTCCGGTTACTTTGTGCCGGTAGTCTGTGTGATTGCGCTGGTCGCCGGAATTGCCTGGTACGTCGCAACCCGGGACATCGCCTTCGCGCTCAGGATTTTCATTTCGGTGCTCGTCATCGCCTGTCCCTGCGCGTTGGGGCTGGCGACGCCCACGGCCATCATGGTTGCCACCGGCAAGGGCGCGGAGCATGGCATTCTGATCAAGAGCGGCGAAGCGCTGGAGACTGCCCACAAGATCGGCGCGGTGGTGCTGGACAAGACCGGAACCGTCACGCTGGGCCGTCCCGAGCTCACCGACGCGCTGCCCGCGGAGGGCGTTGCGAAGGATGAACTGATCCGGCTGGTGGCATCCGCCGAGCAGGGCTCCGAGCACCCGCTTGGGCAGGCCATCGTGCGCGGCGCTTCCGCGAACGGCGCAAAGCTGGAGCCCGCCTCCGACTTCGAGGCGCTCCCCGGCCGGGGTATCCGCGCCAGGATCGGCGATGTACTGGTCCATGCGGGCAACCGCCGCATGGCCGAATCGCTGGGCGTCGACTTCGGCGGCTTCGAAGAAGTGGCCGAACGCCTGGCGGACGAGGGCAAGACCCCGATGTACGCGGTGGCGGACGGCAAGCTGCTGGGCCTCGTGGCGGTGGCGGATGTTCTGAAGCCGGAAAGCCCGGAAGCCATCCGGCGGCTCAAAGCGATGGGCCTCGAAGTCGTCATGCTCACCGGCGACAACCGGCGCACCGCTGAGAGCGTCGCGCGGCAGGCAGGCGTGGATCGGGTGCTGGCCGAGGTGCTGCCGGGCGACAAGGCGGCGGAGGTCAAGAAGCTGCAGGAAGGCGGCGCGAAGGTGGCGATGGTCGGCGACGGCATCAACGACGCGCCCGCGCTGACCCAGGCAGACGTCGGGATCGCCATCGGCTCCGGCGCGGATGTGGCGATCGAATCAGCGGACATCGTGCTCGTGCGCAGCGACCTGAACGACGTGGCGACGGCGATTGAACTCAGCAGGAAGACCATCCGGAACATCCGGGAAAACCTGTTCTGGGCCTTTGGTTACAATGTGGTGGGCATCCCGGTGGCGGCGGGGCTTCTGTACGCGTTCGGCGGTCCGCTGCTCAGCCCCATGATCGGCGCCGCGGCAATGAGCCTGAGCTCCGTTTCGGTCTTGACCAACGCACTCCGGCTCAAACGCTTCCGGCCTTCGATCGTAAAGAAGGGGAGGGATGACGCGTGAAGAAATTTTTGATGTTTGCGCTGATGGCCGCCGTTGCGGCGGTCATGGCCGGATGCGCGCTGGACGTGATCGCCACAGACTCCGTCTCCGCGCTCGATAAAACGCTGGGCGCGATGCCCGGGGGCGTGACGTTTGGCGGAGAAGTTCTCTCCGTCGCGTCGCCGGACGGCGATGCAAAGTTCATCCTGCGCAAGGACTGGTCCGGTGATATGGACGCGCTCCTCGAGGTCGATGCCACGCCGCTCCTCGCAGCGGGGCTGGACGCGTCCAGGCTTCCGGAAGGGTATCTTCTCGAAGGCGAAACGCTCTACGTAGGCAGGGACATGGGCGACGGCGTGCTGCAGGGAGATGCGCCCCTCGCACTCTACGAAGCGCTGATCGCGCGCCGCCCGGACGTGCTGGGCTTCCACGCATCGCTGGGGCATTTTGGCGTCGATCTCGGCGGCAGCATGTTCGAATGGGCGAAAGACCTTGGCGCCGGCGATAAGGATATCGTCTACGTGCTGAACCCCGACCCGCTGGTGGCGGCGGGCCTTAAGCCGGAGGCGGTCGATGGCTGGGTCTACGCGCAGATCGAAACCATGGACGCCTACGGCGCGAAGATCAGCGCCTACAAGCTGCTCAAGCCCTTTGACCTCGCGTAGGGCTGCGCGGGCGCGCCGGATTGCATACCGCATCGGGCGCGCTCGCCCGTGACGCACACTTTGACGGGACAGCATTCCGGGAGGCGCGCGAATGAACAACAAGCCACGAACCGTCCTGGTGGTGGACGACGAGCCGAAGATTTCGGAGGTCGTCGCCTCCTACCTTGAAAGCCGCGGCTACCGCGTGCTGACCGCGGAGACCGGCGCGGAAGCGCTCGACGCCTTTGAACGGGAGAACGTGGCGCTGGTGGTGCTCGACCTGATGCTGCCGGACATCTCGGGAGAGGAGGTCTGTCGCAGGCTGCGAAACACTTCGCGGGTTCCCGTCATCATGCTGACCGCGAAGTCCGACGAAGCCAGCCTGCTTGAGAGCCTCGGCATCGGCGCGGATGATTACGTGACAAAGCCCTTCAGCCTCAAGGCGCTCGCCGCCCGGATAGAGGCGGTGCTTCGGCGCGCCGGCGGCGACATTCTGCCCCTCAGCGTCCGCGCATCCTTCCGGGGCGGCGACCTGATGGTGGACTTTGAAAAGAACCTTGTGCGGAAGGCTGGGCGGGAGGTGGCGCTGACCCCCAGCGAGATGAAAATCCTCTCCGCCCTCATCAAGTACCCGGGCAAGGCGTTTACGAGGGACGAGCTGGTGGAGCTGGCGCTTGGCAGCGAGTTCGGCGGCTACGACCGCGCCATTGACAGCCACATCAAGAACCTGCGCCAGAAGATTGAGGACGACCCCAGATCGCCCGTCTACGTCCTGACCATACACGGAACGGGGTACAAATTCGGTGGCAAATAACGAAAAATTCAGCCTGCGCAGCCTGCTGACGCTTTCGATCGCGCTGATCGTGCTGATAACGGTGGCGATGGCTGGGATGCTTGGTAACGCGCTGATCGGCCGCAGGTTCGAACAGTACATGACCCAGCAGCAGGCAGAGCGCATTCAAGACATCGTCGGCGGCCTGGACGCCCAGTTCATACCTGAAACCGGGTGGAACGAGACGCTCGTCTACGCGGCGGGCATGTCCGCGCTCTACAGCGGCTACATTGTCAAGGTATACGACGCGGCGGGCGCGGTGGTCTGGGACGCGGAGCACCACGACACCGCACTTTGTGGCAGAATCATGGACGAAATCGCGGTGCGCATGAGCCGCTGGCGGGAGGGCGCGGGTGGGCGGCTGGTCAGCGAACGACATCAGCTCTTCTATGAAGGGCAGGAAGTCGGCTCCGTAGCCATCAGTTATTACGGGCCCTTCTTCTTCACCGAGAGTGATTTTGAGTTTATCAATGCCCTTGGCGCGGCGCTTGGCATCACAGCGGTCATCGCGCTGGTCTTCGCGGCGGGCGTCGGCGCGCTGATGGCCGCCCGCATCGCGCGGCCGGTAGTGAAAACCGCCGGGATCGCGGGCCGCATTGCCGCGGGCGATTACGAGGCCCGCTACGAGGGGCAGACGGACAGCCGTGAGCTGACGGCGCTCACGCAGTCGATTAACGCGCTTGCCGAAACACTTCGGGCGCAGGAAGCGCTTCGAAAGCGCCTGACCGGTGACGTGGCCCACGAGCTCAGAACACCGCTGGCGGCGGTGGGTGCGCACCTGGAAGCGATGACCGAGGGCGTCTGGGAACCCACCCCCGACCGCCTGCAGAGCTGTCAGGAGGAGATCGAGCGGCTCGGCGCGCTGGTGAGCGACTTGGAGGCGCTTGCGGGCGCGGAGAGCGGCGATATGAAGCTGGAGCTGTCCGATGTGGATCTCGCGACCCTCGCACGAGACGCGGGGCGGCGGTTTGAACTTGAGATGCAGAAGAAGCGGCTGAGCTTCGTGGTCGAGGGTGAAGCGGTTGCCAGAGGCGACGCCTCCCGCCTCAGCCAGGTTGTGGCGAACCTCATGTCCAACGCGATCAAATATACGCCGGAGGGCGGGCACATCCGTGCGCTCGTGCGGCGTGAAGGTGTCTGGGCGGTGTTGGAGCTCGCCGACGATGGCATTGGCATCCCGGAAGACGCGCTGCCCCTCGTCTTTGAAAGATTCTACCGCGTCGACAAATCCCGCTCCAGAAGGACCGGCGGCGCAGGCATCGGCCTCGCTATCGTCCAGTCCATCGTGCGCGCCCACGGCGGCACGGTGGAGGCCAGAAGCCGGGAAGGGGAGGGAAGCCGGTTCATCGTGCGCCTTCCGGTGGCGTAAAGCGGCGCGTGTCCCCCTCTGAAGGGATAAATCGATCTCTTTGTGCATCCTATTCTCCACACCTCACCGCGCCCGCCATAACAAAAAGCGCCCGCTGGAAGCCCTGTTGACAGGCTCGGGCGGGCGCTTCGGGTATTGCTTTTCTCCAATCCTGCTGATACAAAAAAACCGCAGCGCATCGCGCTAGCGGTTTGAACCAATGCCCAGGAGAATCGCCAGGATCAGCGCGCCGACAAGCGCGTAGATGATGATGTCCAGCGTCTTCAGCGGAATTTTGATCTTGTCGTACAGGCGCGTCCGAGCCGCGAACAGATCCTTGCGCACAAAGCTTTCCTTCTCTGTGCGCAAGGTTTCATCCTGCTCTGATTCCGGTTTTTTGATGTTTCGGTTGTCCATTACTTCTTGGCCAGGTACTTGCGCACGTCGATGGCCACCGCGATGATGATGATCAGGCCGCGGATGATGTACTGGTAGTAGGCGTTGACGCTCAGGAACACCAGCGAATAGTTGATGGCCTGAAGGATGATCGCGCCGACGACCACGCCTGGAATGGTGCCCACGCCGCCGGAGAAGCTGACGCCGCCGATGACGCAGGCGGAAATCGCGTCCAGCTCATAGTTGATGCCGGTGTTTGCGCCGACCGACTGGATTCGGCCTGCCTCCAGATACGCGGCGATGCCGTAAAGCGCGCCGGCGATCAGGTAGACGTACATGATCGTGCGGGTGACGCTGACGCCGGAGACCGCCGCGGCTTCTTCGTTGCCGCCGACGGCGAACATGTTCTTGCCCAGGCGCGTCCTGGTCCAGACGATGTGCATAATGACCGCGCAGATCAGGAAGTAGATGACCACCTTCGGGATCCTCAGCGAACCGATGATGATGTTGCCCGCCGCGAGGTTCAGAAAGTCCCGCTCAAAGGTGGACAGCGCCTGCGCGGTGCCGGAGGGTTGGGACTCGATGTACAGGCAGTTGGCGCCGTAGGCGATCAACGACGTGCCCAGCGTGATGATGAACGCGTGCAGGTGCAGCTTCGATACGCCGAAGCCATTGATCGCGCCAAAGAGCATGCCGATGGCGATGGAGAGAACCAGCGGAATCCACAGGGCCACGGGCTCGGTGATCTGCGGATACATGCGCGAGGCGTAGGTGGTGGACTGCACCAGGGATGCCGTCACCGCCGCGGAAAGGCCCAGCACGCGGCCGATGGAAAGGTCGGTGCCCGCCAGCACGATCAGCCCGGCGCAGCCCAGCGCCAGAATGCCCTTGGTGGAGGCCTGCTTGACGATGTTGATGAGGTTTGTTACCTTGAGAAAGTCCGGGCGGATGATGACGACTGCCGCCAGGATGAGGAACAGTATGATGTACAGTGCGTAATCAAGCAGAATTTCCTTGACGCTCCGGTTGTCAAACCTCTTTTTTACGTTCTCCATATGCATCCCATCCTCGCTTATACGTACTGCGCGGCAAGCCGCATGATCGTCTCCTGCTCGCCGGGTATGTCGCCGAAATCCACGCCCCGCTCAACGATGCCGCTCAGCTGGCCGTTGGACATGACGAGAATCCGATCACAAATGCCCAGAAGCTCCGGCATTTCACTGGACACCATGATGATGCCCTTGCCTTCCGCCGCGAGGTTCAGGATTAGCTGATAGATCTCATACTTCGCGCCGACGTCGATGCCGCGGGTGGGCTCGTCCAGGAGCAGCACGTCCGGCTTGGTGAGAAGCCATCTGCCGATGATGACCTTCTGCTGGTTGCCGCCTGAAAGGCTCTTGATGTGGGTGCGCTTTGTAGGCGTCTTAACCCGGATCGACTGGATGACCCAGTCGGTGTCCGTGCCCATGCGGCGGTTTGAGAGCAGGAATTTTCCGTACCGCTTGACGTTGGCGATGATGGCGTTGAAGGTGATCGTCATCTCCGGGAAGATGCCGGTGGCTCGGCGCTCCTCCGTCAGAAGGGCAAAGCCGTTTCTGGACGCCTCATCTGGCCTGCGGTTGGCGACGGGCTTGCCCCGAAGCAGGATCTCGCCGCCTTCCTTGGTATAGTAGCCGAAGATGGCGTTGACCAGCTCCGTTCGGCGCGACCCCACGAGGCCGGAAACCCCCAGCACTTCGCCGGCTCGCAGCGTGAAGCTCACGTCGTGGAACGTGGGTTCGTACCTGCCGGAGAGGTTTTTGACCTCCATCAGCACCTCGCCCGGCTGGTTGGTCTTGGGCGGGAAGCGGTGGGACATGTCGCGGTTGACCATCAGCCGGATGATCTCGTCCGTGTCCAGCTCTCTGGCCGGGCGGGTGGCGACCCACTGGCCGTCGCGCATGATCGTCACGTCGTCCGCGATGCGCAGGATCTCGTCCATCTTGTGGGAGATGTAGATGATGCCCACGCCCTTTTCCGTCAGCCTTTTCATGATGCGGAAGAGGTGCTCGACTTCGTTTTCGGTCAGGGAAGAGGTGGGTTCGTCCAGCACGAGAATTTTTGCGTTGTAGGACACGGCCTTGGCGATTTCGACCATCTGCCTTCGCGAAACCGACAGCGCGCCGATTCTGGTCCGCGGGTCCACGTCAATCTGAAGATCCTCGAAAATCGCGCGGGTGTCCGCGTACATTTTCCGGGTGTTGACAAGGCCATACCGCACGGGAATACGGCCCAGCCACACGTTTTCCATGACGTTGCGGCGAAGCACCTGGTTGAGTTCCTGGTGCACCATCGCCACACCGTGGCTCAGCGCGTCGTGGGGGCCCGAGAAGTTGACTTCCTCGCCGTCGACCTTGATGACGCCGGCGTCTTTTTTATAAATGCCGAACAGGCACTTCATCAGCGTGGACTTGCCCGCGCCGTTTTCACCCATCAGCGCGTGCACGGTGCCCGCTTTGAGGGTTAACTGCGCGTGATCCAGCGCCTTGACGCCTGGGAACTGCTTGTCTATATCCCGCATCTCCAAAAGGGGTGCCTGGTTATGCTCCATACTCATCACCAAACCTATATTACGAATACGGGGAAGAGGCGCGGAGGCGCCTCTTCCCGCGAGGATTGGACGAGCCGGGCTCGTTCGTTCGTTATTCCGTGACCTTCGCGTAGGGGATACGGACCGAGTAGCCGTCGGCAGACAGCTGGTAGTCGGTGCCGTCCAGCCAAGGCTTGCCCAGCGCGCCGTTGATGGCGATGCGGATGTTGGCCTTGCCCATGGCGTCGCCGTCCTGCTTGACGGTGGCGGTCATGCCGCCGTTCTTGATGGATTCGAGCGCGGAGTCGACGGCGTCAACGCCGATGACCACGACGGACGGATCGCCTTCGATGCCGGTGTTGTAGCCGACCTGGTTCAGAGCCGCCACGGCGCCGAGGCCCATCATGTCATTGTTGACGAAGATGACCTCGATCTTTTCGCCAAAGCTGGCCCAGGTGGCGGTCATGGCGTCCTGCGCCTGCGCCTGGTCCCAGTTGCACACGAGGGTCTCGCCCAGCTGCTCAAGCTTCAGGCCCTTCGCGATGGCGGTTTCAACGGAGTACTGCGAGCGGGCGATGGCTTCCGGGTTGTTGGGCTCGCCCATGAACATGAGGTACTGGAGGGTGCCGTCGCCATTCTTGTCGATGGACGGATCCTTGGCGTACAGGTCGGCGAGGATTTCGCCCTGCATGTCGCCGGCTTCACGCGGCGTGGTGCCGATGAAGATGGAACCGGTGTCCACGATAACCTGCTGAACGGTTTCGGTCGAGGGCTCCTTGTTGTAGAACAGGAAGGGCACTTCGTTGGCCTTCGCGATCTCAACAAGGCTCATGCCGGAGGCGACTTCCGCCAGATTGATGATGACGAAATCCGGCTTGTTGGCGAACATGACGGTGGCTTCTTCGATCTGCTTGGCCATGTCGTCGTTGGCATCCTGCATGTCCAGATTGATCTTGATGCCCATCTCGGCGCCAAGTTCTTCGGCATACTTGATCATCGCGGCACGGACGGTGGAGCCGTAGGTGTCGTCAAACTTCCACACGAGCACGCCGATGTTGAGTTCCGTCTTGGCGGGCGCTTCCGCGAGAGCGACCGTGGCGCCCAGCACCATCATCAGAACCAGGAGAAGGGAAACAAGTTTCTTCATGAACCTTTCCTCCTTGAATTTGCTGCGCCGCCCCGACGGGCGCGCATTTCGGATCCGATTATGAGATCGTTAACATTATAGTGTAAATGAGGAATTGTTGTCAAGTGGGTTCTCACAGGTTTTTATTTCATTATTCTATCATTCTGCGGTAAAAATATACGATGTTGTTGATTCTAAGCGCTCTCCGGCCTTCAGCACCGCGCTGGGGAAGTCCGGATGGTTGACGGCGTCCGGCGGGAACTGGGTCTCCAGGCAAAGGCCGTCCCGAAGGCCGTAGTTTTTGCCGCCCTTCCCGGGCCAGTCGGTGGAGAGCATGTTGCCGGTGTAGAGCTGAACGCCGGGCATGTCGGTGAAAACCTTCATGACAATTCCACTTTTCGGGGAGCGGAGCACCACCGTCTCGCGGTAGCCTTCGCCATCCAGCATGAAGTTGTGGTCGTAGCCGCCGCCGTAGCGCAGCTGCTCGTCGTCCGAAAGGCGCTTGAGCCCGTTGCCGATGCGGGTGGGCTGCCGAAGGTCAAAGGGCGTGCCGGCAACCGACCGGAGTTCTCCGGTGGGGATCAGACCGGAGTCCGTTACGGTGAAGCGGCTGGCGTTGATCTGGATGGTGTGATCCTCGATGGTGCCACTGCCCTCTCCGGACAGGTTGAAATAGGCGTGGTTGGTGAGGTTGCACAGCGTGTCCTTGTCGGAAACGGCTTCATAGCGGATGGAGAGGCCGTTGTCCTCCGACAGGGTGTATGTGACCGTCACCTCGAGGGTTCCGGGGTAGTTCTCCTCGCCGTCGGGACTTACAATGGACAACTTCAGCGCGTTTTTCGCCTCGTCCGGCTCCGCGGCCCAGATTTTTTTGTCGAAGCCGACGTCTCCCCCGTGCAGGTGATGGCCGTTGGAATTGGTTGCAACCTGGTAGTGAACGCCGTTCAGCATAAACCGTCCGCTTCCGATGCGGTTGCCGACGCGCCCGATCAGCGCACCCATGTAGCCGGGGTTCACCGGCGCGTAGCCGGCCAGGCCGTCGAAGCCCAGGAGGACATCGGTCGGTTTTCCGGCCTTGTCGGGAACCGTCAGGCGAACGAGGATGCCGCCGTAGGTTGAGATGGAGACGGATGCCCCCGAATCGTTTGTAATGGTGTAGAGATCCGCCGCGCGGCCGTCTGCGAGGGTACCGAAGGGAATTTTGGAAATGCTCACAACAAGCGCCTCCTTGTTGAATTTGGGTGATGAAGTTAACAGGGATACTATACACCAGCGCCCATCCCTTCGCAAGGATGGGATGTTCGATTTTTTCCGCGAATTGTGGACTATTTACCGGGCCGGCCGCTTCGGGCGCGCTTTCTGCGGAAATTGGAACCGCTCCGATTGATGCCGCTTCCATCGTGCTGTCAAGAATATTTACTTGACAGAGGGCGAATTCGAGGCGTATAATGCATTGTCAAGATTGTTCTCTTGACAGGCTCGACGGGCGCGGCGCAAACCGCCGCCCTCCGGAAGCGGGGTGTTTTTGTGGAGAAGCGGGTTGCGCTCAACTGGCTGATGGACTTTTACGGGCCGCTTCTGACTGAAAACCGCGCGAAGCTGCTCCGTCTCTACTGCGAGGAGGATTTTTCGCTTTCGGAGCTCGCGGAAGAAGCAGGCATCACCCGACAGGGCGTTCACGACGCGCTGACCAGGGCCCAGGCGCAGCTTGAGGAATACGAGCGCAAGCTGGGGCTGGTGGCGCGGTACCGCCGCCTTGAAGACGCGGTAAACCAATGCCGCGACGCGATCTCCCGCGTGACGCCCACCGGCGAGACCCGCGCGGCGCTGGACGAAGCCAGGCGGGCGCTTGACACCATCGAGCGCATTGAAGCTTGAGACAAATTCTTCTGATGATATAAGAGGTGAAGCGCATGGCCTTTGAAGGGCTGACCGAAAAACTGCAGGCAGCGTTCAAAAAGCTGAACGGCAAGGGCAAGCTGAGCGAGGCGGACGTACGCGAGGCGATGCGCGAGGTGCGCATGGCGCTCCTCGAGGCCGACGTCAACTTCGTGGTGGTCAAGGACTTTATAAAGCGCGTGACCGAGCGGGCGGTTGGGCAGGAGATTCTCGCCAGCCTGACTCCGGCGCAGATGGTCATCAAGATCGTGAACGAGGAGCTCACCGGCCTCATGGGCGGCACCGGCGCAAAGCTGACCTACGCTTCCAACCCGCCCACGGTCTACATGCTCTGCGGCCTTCAGGGCGCGGGCAAGACCACCATGGCCGGGAAGCTGGCCGGCATGCTGATAAAGCAGGGCAAAAAGCCGTTGCTTGCCGCCTGCGACGTGTACCGTCCCGCGGCCATCAAGCAGCTGCAGGTCGTCGGCGCCGCCGTCGGCGCGGAGGTCTTTGAAAAAGGGCAGGGCGACCCGGTCAAGATCGCGAAGGAAGCCATCGAGCACGCCCGCTACTACGGAAAAGATCCGGTCATCATCGACACCGCGGGCCGTCTGCACATCGACGAAAAGCTGATGCAGGAGCTGCGCGACGTGCGCGGTACCGTAAAACCCCAGGAGATCCTGCTGGTGGTCGACGCCATGACCGGGCAGGACGCGGTCAATGTCGCGGAGACCTTTAATAAGGAATTGGGCGTCGACGGCGTCATCCTGACCAAGCTGGACGGCGACACCCGCGGCGGCGCGGCGATTTCGGTCAAGGCCGTTACCGGCAAGCCCATCAAGTTCAGCGGCATCGGCGAAAAGCTGACCGACCTCGAGCCCTTCCACCCGGACCGCATGGCCTCGCGCATCCTCGGCATGGGCGACGTCATGAGCCTGATCGAAAAGGCACAGGATTCCTTCGACGAGAAAAACGCGATGGATCTCAGCCGCAAGATCAAAACCCAATCCTTCACGCTGGAGGATTACCTCGAGCAGATGGGCAAGATGAAGAAGATGGGCTCCATCACCGACATCCTCAAGATGATCCCCGGCATGGGCTCGAAGCTGGGCAACATGCAGATCGACGAGGATCAGGTGCAGAAGGAGCAGGCCCGCACCACCGCGATCATCTGCGCCATGACACGCATGGAACGCCGAAACCCGGACATCCTGAACGCCTCCCGCAAGCGGCGCATTGCTGCCGGCGCGGGCACCACGGTGCAGGAAGTCAACCTGCTTATAAAGCGCTTTGAGCAGTCCCGTCAGCTGATGAAGCAGATGATGGGCGGCAAACTCGGCCGCGGGCGGATGCCCTTCGGGCTGAAATAGCCCGGGAGCGGCCACCTCACGATAGCCCCGCATTGTTGCGTAAAGCTATAATTCATTCGGATGAACAGGAGAGGAAACAACATGGTCAAGATTCGCCTCAAGAGGATGGGCATGAAGAAGCAGCCCTTCTACCGCATCGTCGTCACCGACAGCCGCAACGCCCGCGACGGCCGCTTCATCGAGGAGATTGGCTACTACAACCCGCTGACCGAGCCGGTGGAGATCCGGATCAATGACGAGCGCGCCAAGTACTGGCTGGCGAACGGCGCTCAGCCCACCGACACCACGCGCGGCCTGCTCAAGAAGGGCGGCGTGCTGTAAGGCGCGCCGAAGGGTAATGGACATGCAGGAACTGGTTAAATACGTCGCGACGGCGCTGGTCGAGCACCCGGACCAGGTTTCGGTGTCGGTCAACGAGACCGAAGCCTCCACCGTCATCGAGCTGCGCGTGGCGCCCGACGACATGGGCAAGGTCATCGGCAAGCAGGGGCGGATCGCCAAGTCCATCCGCATGCTTGTCAAGGCCGCCACCGTGAAGGACGATAAGCCGACCTTCGTCGAGATTCTGTAATGCTGGACGAATACTTGATCATCGGCGAAATCCTGAAGCCACAGGGGGTCAAGGGCGAAGTCAAGGTTCGCCCGATCACCTGCGATCCGTCGCGCTTTCAAGGGCTGACCCGCGTCTTTTTTAAGGACGAGGCGGGGCAGTACGCGCCGGAAAAGATCAAGGTCAGCCGCGTCGATCCCGACGCGGTGTACCTGACCGTCAAGGGTACCTCCGACCGCACTGCGGCGGAGGCCCTGCGCGGACGCCTGCTTTACGTGGACCGCGCGTCGGCCATGCAGCTTCCGGAGGACGCGGAGTTCATCTGCGATCTGATCGGCTGCGTCGCGACGGACGACAACGGCCGCCTGATCGGTACGCTGACCGACGTCTTGCAGCCCGGCGCCGGGGATGTCTACGTGTTTCAGGGCCCGTTGGGCGAGGTGCTGGTGCCCGCGCTCAGGAGCGTGTTTCTGGAAGTGGACGTGCGGAGCAAGAAGATGCTCCTGTCCGCTGCCCGCCTTGCCGAAGTGGCGGTGTTCGACGAATGACCTTCAAGGTACTGACCATCTTCCCGGAAATGCTTCGGCCCATGCTGGAGGCGAGCATTCTGGGGCGGGCCATCAGCGAGGGGATCATCCGCGTTGAGCTGATCGACATCCGGCCCTATTCCGACCGCAAGCACAGAAACACCGACGACGATCCCTTCGGCGGCGGCGCGGGCATGGTGATGCTGGCGCAGCCCATCGTGGACGCGGTGGAAGCCAATCCCGTCAAGGGCAGGCGCATCTACCTGTCGCCCAGAGGGCGCACGCTGACCCAGCCGATCGTGGAAGAGCTCGCGGGGGACGAGGAAATCCTGCTCCTGTGCGGGCATTACGAGGGCGTCGACCAGCGGGCGCTGGATCTGGTCATCGACGAGGAGCTGTCCATCGGCGATTACGTGCTGACGGGCGGCGAACTGGGCGCGCTGGTGGTGATCGACGCGGTTTCCAGGCTGATTCCGGGGGTTCTGGGGAAGGACGAATCCTCGGTGGACGAGAGCTTCTCCTCCGGCCTTCTGGAGTACCCGCAGTACACCCGGCCGCGGGAATACCGGGGACTGCAAGTTCCCGAAGTGCTCCTGAACGGCAACCACGCCGAGATTGACCGCTGGCGGCGGAATGAGGCGCTCCGGATCACAAAGGCGCGCCGTCCGGAAATGCTGGAAAAGGTCGAGCTCGACAAGCGCGACCGGGCTTTCCTCGCCGGACTTTCGTAATTTTTACAATAATTCCGCTTGTGTGCCAATCCCTGCTGTGGTAATATAAAGTTTGTGAGTTCGGACGGTCCGCTACCTGCGCATGACGCCGGGCATGAACGTCCTTGAAGGAAGGAGGATCCCATTCATGAATGAAATCATCCGTTCCATCGAGAGCGCCCAGTTGCGTTCCGATATCCCCGCGTTCTCCATCGGCGACACCGTGCGCGTGCAGGTGAAGGTCGTCGAAGGTTCGCGCGAGCGCCTTCAGGCGTTCGAGGGCGTCGTCATCGCCCGTCGCAACGGTTCCGTGCGCGAGACGTTCACCGTCCGCCGTACCTCTTACGGCGTCGGCGTGGAGCGTACGTTCCCGCTGCACTCGCCCCGCGTCGATTCGATCACGGTGGTGCGCCGCGGTAAGGTTCGCCGCGCCAAGCTGTACTACCTGCGCAATCTCAGCGGCAAGGCCGCCAAGGTCAAGGAGATCCGCTAAACCCCGACAATCAAGCCGCGCAACCACGCGGCTTTTTTCTTTATTCGTGGAGGAAACATGCCGGAAATCAACTGGTATCCCGGACACATGGCCAAGGCCAAGAGGCTGCTCGGCGTACAGCTCAAACAGGTGGATGCCGTCATTGAGCTGTGCGACGCCCGCGCGCCGCTGTCCACCCGGAATCCCGACCTCGTCAGCATGAGCCGCGGCAAGGCCCGCATTCTGGTGCTCAATAAGGCCGATCTCGCGGACGAGCGCGAGACGAAAAAGTGGCTGCAGTATTTCAAGGCGCAGGGAGAGTCCGCCGTGGCGCTCAACGCGGCGGGCGGTGGAACAAAGGAAATTCTCGCTAGGATCGAGCAGACGGTGAAGCCCGCCGTTGACCGCATGCGGGCGCGGGGCGCGTTCAAGACGGTGCGGCTGATGGTGGTGGGCATCCCCAACGTCGGAAAATCCACCTTCATCAACCGGCTGCGCGGCTCCGCCGTGGCGAAGACCGCCGACCGGCCCGGCGTCACCCGGGCGAACACCTGGGTCAAGGTGGGGCCGTATCTGGAGCTTCTGGATACGCCCGGCATGCTGTGGCCTCGGCTCTCCGACCAGCGCGGCGCGAAGGTGCTGGCCTTCCTTGGCTCCATCTCCGACCAGATCATGGATTCGGAGAATCTGGCGGGGGAACTTCTGGAAGCGCTTAACGCCGTCGCCCCGGCAGCCGCCAGGACGCGCTTCAAGCTGCCTGACGACGCTGTGGAGCGCGGGGGAGAGGCGTGGCTCGAAGCCGCCTGCGCCGGGCGCGGCTGGCTGATGTCCGGCGGACGGCCGGATGTGACCCGCGGCGCGGCGCTGGTGCTGGACGAGTTCCGCGGGGGCAAGGTGGGACGGATTACGATGGAAAGAGCGCCGAGGGCGGAGAATAACGCGCCCGGCGGCGAGAGAATACCGGAGGATGCAGATGGCGAGGGAGACCGCCGCGGAGAAAATGCACCGCATGACGCGGATTGAACGGGAATACTGGGCGCTGGGCACCGCCGTCGCCGGTATTGACGAGGTGGGCAGAGGCCCCCTGGCGGGGCCGGTGGTCACCGCCTGCGTGATCCTGCCGGAGGAGGCGCTGATTCCCGGCGTGGACGATTCCAAGAAACTTCCGCCCGCAAAGCGCGAGGCGCTGAATGAGATGATCTTGGAGCGGGCGAGCTACGTGGGCATTGCCCGGGTGGAGTCGGACGTGATCGACGAGATCAACATCCTGAACGCCACCCGCCGCGCGATGGAAGAATGTGCTTCCGGGGCGCCCGCAGGCATCTTCCTGATCGACGCGATGGACGGGCTTCGCCTGCCCGCCGAGGCGCGCGCCATCGTACACGGCGACGCCCTCAGCTACATGATCGCGGCGGCGTCCATCGTCGCGAAGGTTCACAGGGACCGCCTGATGGAGGAGATGGACGCGCGCTACCCCGGCTATGGCTTTTCTCGCCACAAGGGCTACGGCACGGCGGAGCACATCCGCGCGCTGAAGGATTTTGGCCCCTGTCCCCAGCACCGGCGCAGCTTCATCGGGAAAATCATGGGGAGCTCGCTGTGAGCATGCGGCGAGGGGCCCAGTGGGAGGATGCGGCGGCGGAATACCTGAAAAGCCGCGGTGCGGTCATCCTCGGGAAAAACTATCGGCGCGGGCCGGGGGAGATCGATCTGATCGCCCGAATGGACGGCGTCATCGCCTTTGTGGAGGTCAAGCAACGCGGCGCGTATTCCCGCGGCACGCCGGGTGAGGCCGTCACCCGAACCAAGCAGGCGCGCATCTCCGGCACGGCGCTTTACTACCTGAAAGAGAACCGCCTTCTGGATGCGCGCATCCGCTTCGATGTGATCGAAATCGATCCGGAAGGCCTCCGCCACATCAAAAACGCGTTTTCGTACGTCGAATACAACAGATGAGATTTCCCGTCGGCAGGAATTTGCCGCCTGCGCGTGGAAATACTTCTGTTATATATGTTCTATTGGAGCGTTATTATCTGATGATGAAGAAGATTCTCCTTGTGCTGGCGCTGATGGTTTTCCTCCTGCCGCAAGCGGCGCTGGCCGAGAACCTGATTGAAAACCCCGGCTTCGAGGAAGTTTCAGGCAGCCTGCCTTCAGGCTGGCAGCGCGACATGTGGGATACGGGCGAAGGCGTCAGCTATCTGACTGCCGATGCCGACGCCTTTTCCGGCGCGTACAGCGCGAAGGTCGAAAACCTTTCGGACAACGACGCGCGCTTCAAGCAGACGGTTCGCGTGGAGCCTGGCGCGATGTACCGCATTGCCTGCCGTGTCATGGCACAGGGCGTGGGCGAGGCTGAGGACGGCGCCGGCATTTCGGTCGGGGACACCTTCGCTTCTTCGGAGCTTCTGTATGATACGAAGGGCGCCTGGGTGCCCGTCGAGCTCTACGGCATCGTCGGCGAAGGCCAGACGGAGCTGACCGTCATGGCGCGGCTGGGCGGCTACAGCTCCACCAACACCGGCACCGCCTGGTTTGACGACTTTACCATGGAGAAGGTGGACTCTGCGCCTGCGGGCGCCACCGTCTACGATTTCACCACGCTCACGTCGGACGGCGGCGAGGAGGATGTGGACTTCTCGGAAGGCGAAGAGGACGCGGGCGGAGATTACACGAAGCTGATGCTCCTCGTGGCGCTAATCTCGCTGGCCATCATGGCGCTGACCGCCTGGGGCGGCGGGCGCGGCGCGCTGGACGGCCTTTCCGAAGCGGCGCTTCGCAGGCTCCTCTGGGCGGCGGTGGCGGCGGGCTTCGCGCTCAGGGCTGTGGTGGCGGTCACCATCTACGGCTACGGCGTCGACATGGGCGATTTTGCGGCCTGGGGCGCGCGCATGACCGTTACCGGGCCTTCCGGCTTCTACGCGGCGGACGTGTTCTGCGATTATCCGCCGGGGTATATGTACGCGCTATGGGCGATCGGCAATTTGCGCAGTTTTCTCGGGCTTGGCTACGACAGCCCGCTGTTCTGGCTGATCCTGAAGATGCCCGCGATCCTGATGGATCTCATTGCGGCCATCCTGATCTATACCGAAGGGAAGAAGGCGCTGGGCGAGCGGATCGCAGTCCTCCTGGGCGTCCTCTATGCGCTCCTGCCCGCAGCGGTCATGAACAGTGCCGCCTGGGGGCAGATCGATTCGATCCTGGCCATTCTCCTCGCCCTGTCGCTGATCAAGCTTTCCAAGGGCCGGTACGCCGCGTCGCTCGTCTTCTACGGCGTCGCGATCATGGTAAAGCCCTTCGCGCTGGCGCTGGCGCCGCTGGGGCTTGTGGCGCTGGCGGTGGAGGTCTACCGCAGCGAACAGCGCAGCAAAACCGCGCTGCGCATCCTGCGGGCCATTGGGCTGATGCTCCTCGTCATGCTCGTGGTCGCGCTGCCCTTCATGACCAGCCTGCCGGCGGACCTCCTGCAAAAGTCGAAGCTCGCCGCCTCCGCCCCCGGCTTCTTGAAGCCGCTGGCCTGGCTGACCTCGCTCTTTACCGGCTCTACGGACACCTACCCCTACATCACGGTCAACGCGGCCAACCTGTATGTGCTCCTCGATATGAACTGGCGCTCGCTGGAGGGCGCCGGGCTGTGGAGCCTCTTTGCCAACCTCATGATGTACCTGTCCTTCGGCTACGCGATGATCCTTTACTTCATGGGCAAGCGGCGGGAGCGGCTGCCGCTGGTCGCTGCGACGCTCGTGGCGCTTTTGTTCGCCTTTGGGCCGATGATGCACGAGCGCTACCTGTTCCCGGCGATCCTGCTTCTGGGCCTTGCCTACATCCACGATCAGGATGTGCGCATCCTTGCCGCGGCTTTTCTGATCGCCGCCACCCAGTTCATGAACAGCGGGCTCGTGCTGCAATCGGATCACCTGATCGACGCCGAGCGCACGGTCAACGTTCTCGTTTCCGCGACGAACGTGCTCACGTCGCTGTTCCTCGCCTGGACGGCCTTTGACATCTGCGTTAAAAACCGCGTGCTGAGCCCGACGCGCACCTACCTGTCGGAGGAGGACCGCAGGCTCCTGCTCGACCCGATGATCAACCCCGCGGCGGACGGGCTCTTCCGCCCAAAAGAGTGGAAGCTCGGCATGAAGAGGCGGGACTGGCTTCTGATGCTGGGGCTGACGCTCGTCTATTCCGTGGTGGCGCTGACCAACCTGGGCACGCTGGAAGCGCCCCAGACCTCATGGAAATCCACCGGCGAGGGAGAGCAGATCACCTTCGACCTGGGAAGCCTTCGGACCTTCCACATGACCTATTACGGCGGCATCTGCGATACTTCCTTCACCGTGCAGCTCTCGGAGGACGGCGAGGTGTGGTCGGAGCCCCACTGGGCGGTATACAACCAGGGCGAGATCTTCCGTTGGCTTTGGTATGTGCCCAGCAGTCAGGAGGACGGCGACTTCAGCGCGCTGGAAAAGGGACACCCGACCCAGACCGCCCGGTATGTGCGCATCGCCGCCGAGCAGGCCGGGCTGATCCTGAACGAAATTGCCTTCCTGGACGACAGCGGCGTGCCGTACCCGATTTCATCGGTCTACTCCTCCGGCGCGGATCCGGGCCGCGCCAGCGACCCGACGCTTCTGATCGACGAGCAGGAGACCGTGCCGCCCTATCCCTCCTACCTGAACGGCACGTATTTTGACGAAATTTACCACGCCCGCACCGCCTTTGAAAACCGGGAGGGCCTGCACACCTACGAGTACACGCACCCGCCGCTGGGGAAGGTGCTCATCATGGTGGGCATCAACCTCTTCGGCATGACGCCCTTTGGCTGGCGCTTCATGGGTGCGCTGTTCGGCATTTTGATGATCCCCGCCATGTACCTTCTTGCGAAGCAGCTGCTCAGGCGGTCGAGCCCCGCGTTTCTCGCGGCGTTTCTGATGGCGGTGGACGGGATGCACTTTACCCAGACGCGCATCGCCACCATCGACGTGTTCGGGGTGTTCTTCATCATCGTCATGTACCTCTTCATGCTCCGGTACCTGATGATGAGCTTCAACCACACGCGCCTGTGGCGCACCCTTGTGCCGCTGTTCTTCTCGGGGCTCTTCATGGGGTTCGCCATCGCGTCCAAGTGGATCGGCATCTACGCCGCGGTGGGCCTCGCCGTACTGTTCTTCTACAGCATATACCTGCGCGCGCGGGAGTACCGCTTCGCAAAATCCAACCTGAAACTGCTGGAAGGCGAGCAGAAGCGCGTCGCCCAGCGGGCGGTGAAGCAGTTCGGGCGCAACCTGTGGGTGACGCTCGCATGGTGCGTGGTGTTCTTCATCGCGATCCCCGCCGCGATCTACTACTTCAGCTATTACTGGCAGCTGACGCCGGACGGGAATTTCAACCTGAAGGGCGTATGGGACATGCAGATGAGCATGTTCTCCTACCACTCAGGGCTGACCGGGGACACCCACTTCTTCCGCTCATCCTGGTACGAGTGGCCGCTGATCATAAAACCCATGTGGTACTACTCCGGCGCGGACTTCATGTCTTCCGGCTGGGTTTCTTCGATCTACTGCATGGGAAACCCCGTGGTCTGGTGGGGCGGGCTTGCGGCGCTCATTTTTGTGATCGTCCAGCTCTGCGGCAAGGCCTTCGGCGACCGGCGCTACATCTTTGTCTTGGTGGGCTTCCTTTCCCAGTATGTGCCATGGATACTGATCACGCGCTCCACGTTCATCTACCACTACTTCGCCAGCGTGCCATTCATCATTCTGGCGACGGCGATTTTCTTCGAATGGCTCAGGCGTGAAAAGCACGAGATTTACGCCCGTGCGGTTTGGGTTTACGGCGGCCTGGCGCTAATTTTGTTCGGGATGTTCTACCCGCTGATGAGCGGGACGCCGTTTCCGCGCGTTTTTGCGAACCTTCTGAACGGGTTCCGCTGGTTTTACTTAGGATAAGGGGGCGCGGCCATGCTTGCGACCGTCCTCAGCTACGGCCTCTCGGGCATCGACGGGTTTCCCGTGACGGTGGAGGTCAACCTGTCCGGCGGCCTTCCGGTGTTTGAACTGGTGGGCCTGCCCGACGCCGCCGTGCGGGAATCCCGGGAGCGGGTGCGCGCCGCGATGAAGAACAGCGGCTTCGGCTTCCCTGACGACCGGCTGATCGTCAATCTCGCCCCGGCCGACTTGAAAAAGGAAGGGCCGGTATTTGACCTCGCCATCGCGACGGGTGTCGCCGCGGCGATGGAGATCATCTCCCCGGACGCGCTCCGGGACATCGCCATCCTGGGTGAACTGTCGCTGGACGGCTCCGTCCGCCCGGTGCGCGGCGCGCTGCCGATGACCATCTCGGCGCGGGAGGCGGGGATCGGACGCATCGCGCTGCCGGAGGGCAACGCGCGGGAAGTCTCCTGCGTGGCGGGCATTGAAATCCTGCCGTTTTCATCGCTGAAGGACCTCGTCGCCTGCCTTCGCGGCGCGCTTGAAGTGCGGCCTGTGGCGCCGGTAGAATACCGGGCGCTACTCGGCGCTCGAGCGGCCACCAGCGATTTTCGGTACGTCAAGGGGCAGAAGTTCGCCAAGCGCGCGCTGGAGATCGCGGCGGCGGGCGGGCACAACGCGATGCTCATCGGGACGCCCGGCTCCGGCAAGACGCTGCTCGCCCGGGCGGTGCCCACGATCCTGCCCGATATGAGCTTTGAAGAGGCGCTGGAGGCCACGCGCATCCACTCCGCCGCGGGGTTTCCGCCGGAGAGCGGCCTTTTGACCGAGCGCCCGTTCCGGTCGCCCCACCACACTGCGTCGCCCGCCGCCATTGTGGGCGGCGGCGCCAGCGCGCTGCCCGGCGAGATCTCTCGCGCACACCACGGCGTATTGTTCCTGGACGAGCTGCCCGAATACCGGCGGGATGTGCTGGAGGTCCTGCGCCAGCCGATGGAGGACGGCGTGGTGACCATCACCCGCGTCGGCGCGCAGGCGACCTACCCGGCGCAGTTCATGCTGGTCTGCTCGATGAATCCCTGCCCCTGCGGCAATTACGGGGCCAGAACCGCCCAATGCCGGTGCACGCCCAACCAGATCCGCGCGTACCTGAACAAAATCTCCGGCCCTCTGCTCGACCGGATCGACCTGCACATCGAGGTGGAATCGATCCCGGCGGAGGCGCTGGCCTCGCCCGGCGACGAGGAGGCGAGCGCTGCCGTTCGAAGTCGCGTCGAGGCCGCGCGGGGCGTGCAGCGGGCGCGGTACGAGGGACAGGGCATCGCCTGCAACGCCCGGCTGGACGCCCGAACCCTCGGCCCCAACTGCCCGATGACGCCGGAGGCGCAGAAGCTGCTTCGCGACGCCAGCGAGGCGATGGGCTTTTCAAACCGCGCCTATACGCGGGTGGTCAAGGTGGCGCGCACCATCGCGGATCTCGCCGGCGGAGGGCCGATCGAGACCGCCCACGTCGCGGAGGCCGTGCAGTACCGCGCGCTCGACCGGAAATACTGGGGGTAAAAGCGTGGAATACTCCGCGATGGAACAGTACTGGATATGGCTCTCCAGCGTCGAACACATCGGCCCCAAGCGCTTTTATCAGCTGCTGAGCCAGTTCGAGGACGCCCGGAGCGTCTGGGACAACGCGGGGCGGGGGATGGCCTTTCTCGGCGAGAAGGCGCTGTCAAGCCTGATGCGAGCCAGGACGGAGAGCTACCTCTACGCGCTGTTTTCGGCGCTCGAGTCGAAGGGGATCGCCGCGGTGACGCGGCTCTCCGACAGATACCCCAGGCGCCTGACGGAAATCTTTGACCCGCCGCCCACCCTCTATGTGCGCGGCGAACCAAACCTCAACGACGAGCGGGCGGTTTCCGTCGTGGGTTCCCGGCACGCAAGCCGGGACGGGCGGCGCGCCGCGGAGGAAATTTCGGAGGCGCTCGCGCGGGAGGGTGTCGCCGTCGTATCCGGCATGGCGCGGGGCATCGATACCGCCGCCCATCAGGGCGCGCTGAAGGCCCGAGGGCGCACCGTGGCGGTGCTGGGCTGCGGCGTGGACGTGACCTATCCGCCGGAGAACGGCCCGCTGGTGGAGAAGATTCTCGAAACAGGCGGCTCGGTGATCTCCGAATACGTGCCGGGCACGCGGCCGCTGGCACAGCACTTTCCGGCGCGGAACCGCATCATCAGCGCGCTGGGCGAGGGCCTTCTCTTGGTGGAGGCGGCGAAGGGATCCGGCGCGATGCTGACGGTGGATTTTGCGCTGGAGCAGGGGCGGGACGTGTTCGCGGTGCCCGGCTCGATCTATTCGCCGCTTTCGGCGGAGCCCAACCGGCTGATCGCGGAGGGCGCGGCGCCCGCGCTGGGGCCGTGGGAGATCCTCGAGCACTACCGCTGGGCCCAGAGGCCCGGCGCGGCATCCGCGTCAAAGCGCGATATTTCACTGGAACCGGACGAGGCGGCGCTCGTCGAACCCCTCAAAATCGAGGAAATGTCGTTCGACGAGCTGTCTGAGCGCACCGGCTTCGACAGCCCGAAGCTAAATTCGCTCTTGACAATGCTGGAGTTGCGAGGAATAATAAAACAAGCGCCCGGGCGGCTGTACCGGGCCGAAATCTGAATTCACCCCGCTTGAGCGGATGGAGGTTCATAAATGGCGCATAAGCTGGTCATCGTGGAGTCCCCGGCCAAGGCAAGAACCATCGGCAAGTTTCTGGGCCGAGGGTACAAGGTGGAGGCTTCACAGGGACATGTGCGCGATCTGCCGAAATCGCAGATCGGCGTGGACATAGAAAACGGCTTTGAACCCCGGTACATCACGATCCGGGGCAGGGGCGAGATACTCGACCGCATTCGCAAGGAAGCGAAGGGCGCTTCCAAAGTCATCCTCGCGACTGACCCTGACCGCGAGGGCGAGGCGATCTCCTGGCACCTTTCAAAGGTCCTGAACATCGCGGAGGGAGACGTCTGCCGGGTGGAATTCCATGAGATCACCGGCAAGGAAGTCAAGTCCGCCATCAAAAAACCCAGGCCCATCGACATGAACCTGGTCAACGCCCAGCAGGCTCGCCGCGTGCTGGACAGGCTCGTCGGCTACAAGATCAGCCCGCTGTTGTGGGCGAAGGTTCGCAAGGGTCTCTCCGCCGGGCGCGTGCAGTCGGTGGCTACCGGCATCATCTGCGACCGGGAGCGGGAGATCGAATCCTTCGTGCCGGAGGAATACTGGAACCTGTCCGCCGAGTTTGAGACCGAAGGCTTGAAGTTCTCCGCGAAGTTCTACGGCGAGGGCGACCAGAAGACCGACGTCCGCAGCCAGGCGGAGGCCGAGGCGCTGATGCGCCGCATGAAGGCCGCGGCTTTCGCCATCGGCGAGGTCAAGCGCGGCGAGCGCCGCAAGAACCCCGCCGCGCCGTTTACCACGTCCAACCTCCAGCAGGAGGCCAGCCGAAAGCTGGGCTTCACCACCCAGAAGACCATGCAGATCGCCCAGCAGCTCTACGAGGGCGTCGACATCGAGGGCGACGGGACCCAGGGCCTTGTCACCTACATCCGAACGGATTCGACGCGCATTTCCACCGAGGCGATCGAGGCGGTGCGCGAGGTGATCCGCGCTTCCTATCCGCCGGAATACCTGCCGGAGGCGCCAAACGAATACAAGAGCCGTAAATCCGCGCAGGACGCCCACGAGGCGATCCGCCCCACCGATACGAAGTACCGCCCGGAGGCGATCAAGGCGTCGCTGACGCGGGATCAGCTCCGGCTGTACAAGCTGATCTACAACCGCTTCGTCGCCAGCCAGATGACCCCGGCGGTCTATGAGACGCTGTCCACGGACGTGGTCGGCGACGGTCTGCACCTGCGCTTCAGCGGGCAGAAGAAGCGCTTTGCCGGCTTTACCGCCGTCTATGAGGAAGTGCTGGACGACGCACAGGCCGAAGAGGACGAGAACTCCATGCCCGAATTCCGGGAGTGCGCGGAGGCAAAGCTCTTGGACGCGTCCGGCGACCAGCGCTTTACCCAACCGCCGCCGCGCTTTACGGAGGCGTCGTTGGTGCGCGCGCTGGAGGAAAAGGGAATCGGCCGGCCGTCCACCTATTCGCCCACCATCACCACCATCATGGCCCGCGGCTACATCGCCCGCGAGAACAAGCGCCTGGTGCCCACGGAGCTCGGGCAGGTGGTCAACGACCTGATGCAGAAGAATTTCCCGGACATCGTCAACGTGCAATTCACCGCCGGCATGGAGGAGAAGCTGGACGAGGTCGAGGAGGGCGATGCCGACTGGCACGGGATCATCGCCGATTTCTACGGCCCCTTTGCAAACGCGCTCGCCGCGGCGGAGGCCACCATTGAAAAGGTTTCCGTGGAGGACAAGGTTTCCGACATCCCGTGCGAAAAGTGCGGCGCGATGATGGTCTACAAGATGGGGCGCTACGGCAAATTCCTGGCCTGCCCCAACTTCCCGGCCTGCCGACATACGATGGCGCTCTTGACCGATATCGGCGTACCCTGCCCCTCCTGCGGCGGGCGGCTGCTCGAGCGCATCAGCAAAAAGGGCCGCAAGTTCTACGGCTGCGAGAATTACCCCACCTGCGACTTCGTTTCCTGGGACCTGCCGGTCAACGACAAGTGCCCGGCCTGCGGCAGCCGCATGGTGCAAAAGCGCGGCCGCAAGGGCGAGATCTTCCACGTGTGCGTCAGCGAAACGTGCCGCACCCGGGTGCCGGTTTCTTCGCCGGACTCTGAGGCTGAGGATGATTGAGGTCACCGTCGTAGGCGCCGGGCTCGCGGGCTGCGAGGCGGCCTGGCAGCTGGCGGGGCAGGGGATACCCGTCCGCCTGATCGAGATGAAGCCGGAGGCGTATTCTCCGGCCCACAAGCGCGAAGGGTTTGCGGAGCTGGTCTGCTCCAATTCCCTGAAGGCGGAGCACCTGACAAACGCCTCCGGGCTTCTGAAGGCCGAGATGGAGAAGATCGGCTCGCTGATCCTCTCCTCCGCCAAAAAAGCGCGGGTTCCGGCGGGTACCGCGCTGGCGGTGGACCGCGACCTGTTTTCCCGGGAAGTGACCGCGGCGCTGGAAGCGCATCCGCTGATCCGTGTGGAGCGGCGCGTGGTATCCGATATTCCGGAGGAGCCCGCCATCGTCGCCACCGGTCCCTTGACCAGCCCTGCGCTCCTGGACGCGCTCACGGCGCTTCCGGGGCTCTCCGCGCTCCACTTCTTCGACGCGGCCGCGCCCATCGTCACCGCCGAATCGCTGGACATGGGGGTGCTCTTCCGACAGTCGAGAAACGATACCGGCGGCGACTACCTGAACAGCCCCATGGACAGGGCGCAGTATGACGCGTTCTACGAGGCGCTGACGACCGCCGAACTCGCGCCGCTGCACGACTTCGAGAAGAACCTGGTGTTCGAGGGCTGCCTCGCGGTGGAGATCCTGGCCTCCCGGGGCCACGATACCCTCGCCTTCGGGCCGATGCGCCCGGTGGGGCTCACCGACCCGCGCACCGGCAAGACGCCCTACGCGGTGGTGCAGCTCCGGCAGGAGAACGAGGCGGGCACGCTGTATAACCTCGTGGGCTTTCAGACCCGGCTCAAGTGGGGCGAGCAAAAGCGCGTGTTTTCGATGATTCCGGGGCTGGAGAATGCTGAGTTTGTCCGCTACGGCGTGATGCACAAGAACACCTACCTCAACAGCCCCGACGTGCTGGGGCGGAACTTCGCACTCTCCGGCAGGCCGAGCCTGCGCTTTGCCGGGCAGCTGACGGGCGTGGAGGGATACGTGGAGTCCGCGGCCTCCGGCCTCGTGGCGGGGCTGAACCTGGGGCGCTCTCTTAGGGGACTTTCCGAGATCGACTTTCCCGGAGAAACCCTGCTCGGCGCGCTGGAAGCGCACGTGCGCACAAGGACGGCCAATTTCCAGCCGATGAACGCAAATTTCGGCATCCTGACGCCTCTTGACAAGCGGGTCAAGGGCAAGAAAATTCGCTATGAGGCGCTCGCGGCGCGGTCGCTTCAGGTGATCGACAGACTGTTGGAGGAAAATCCATGATACGGGGAACCACCATCTGCGGCGTGCGCCGGAATGGGCAGATCGCCATCTCCGGTGACGGTCAGGTGACCGTCGGCGAGAACGCCATCATGAAGATGAACGCCAAAAAGGTGCGCCGCATCGCGGGCGGCAAGGTCGTGATCGGCTTTGCGGGTTCTGTGGCGGACGCCTTCGCGCTGAGCGAGAAGTTTGAGGAGAAGCTGACCCAGTACGCCGGCAACCTGCCGCGGGCCGCGGTGGAACTGGCGCAGGAGTGGCGGCAGGACAAGGTGATGCGCAAGCTGGAAGCCATGTTGCTCTGCGCCGACCAGAACAACCTTATGCTGGTCTCCGGCAGCGGCGAGGTCATCGAGCCGGACGACGGCGTCATCGCCATCGGCTCCGGCGGCAACTACGCGCTGGCCGCCGCACGCGCGCTGGTGGAGAACACCGAGCTCTCCGCGTCCGAGATTTCCGAAAAGGCGCTTCGGGTGGCCGCGTCGATTTGCGTCTACACCAACGACCATATCATCACGGAGATTGTCTGATGGAAAAGCTTACGAAGACCCTGACGCCGCGCGAAATCGTGCGCGAGCTGGACCGCTACATCATCGGCCAGGACGAGGCCAAGCGCGCGGTGGCGATCGCGCTGCGCAACCGCTACCGCCGGGCACTCCTGCCCGACGAGATCCGCGACGAGGTGACGCCCAAGAACATCCTGATGGTGGGCCCCACCGGCGTCGGAAAGACCGAGATCGCTAGGCGACTCGCGCGCCTTGTGGACGCGCCGTTCGTCAAAGTGGAGGCCACGAAGTTCACCGAGGTGGGCTACGTCGGCCGGGATGTGGACTCCATCATCCGGGACCTGATCGAGGCGTCGATTCGCCTCGTCCAGTCGCGGCACGCGGAGGCCGTCCGGGAAAAGGCCGCCCGCTCCGCCGAGGAGCGGCTGGTGGACCTGATCATCCGCCCCGCGAAAAAAGTCAACCCCATCGACCTGCTTCTGGGCAACAAGCCCAAGGAGCCGGAGATACCGCCGGAAGAGCGCGCCCGCGTCAGCGCCAAGCGCGACGATGTGCGGCGTGCCCTGGCCGCGGGTGAGCTGGAGCGCACAATGGTGGAGGTCGAGGTGGCCGAAAACCTGCCCAAGAGCGAGATCCCCGGCACCGACGTCAACGTAAACGACATGCTGGGTTCGATCCTGCCCAAGCGCACCAAGCTGCGCAAGGTGGAGGTCTCCGAGGCCCGGCGCATCCTCCTGGCGGAGGAAGAGCAGAGCATGATCGACATGGACGCGGTATATTCCGAGGCCATTTCAAAGGCCGAGCAGGACGGCATCGTGTTCCTGGACGAGATCGACAAGGTGGCGGGCAAGAACGCCGGACACGGGCCGGATGTGTCCCGCGAGGGTGTGCAACGGGACATCCTGCCCATCGTCGAGGGCTCCACGGTGCCGACCAAGTACGGCCCGGTCAAAACCGACCACATCCTGTTTATCGCGGCGGGCGCGTTCCACGTGGCCAAGGTGACCGACCTGATTCCGGAGCTCCAGGGCCGGTTCCCAGTGCGCGTCTCGCTGAAGCCGCTGACGCGCGACGACTACAAGCGCATCCTCATCCAGCCGGAAAACGCGCTGATCCGCCAGTACCAGGCGCTTTTGAAGGTGGACAGCGTGGCGCTGGCCTTTGACGAAAGCGCCCTCGACGCCATCGCCGACCACGCGTGGATCGCCAACGAATCCAGCGAGAACATCGGCGCCCGCAGGCTTCACACGGTTCTGGAGGAGATTTTGAGCGACGTGGCATTCAACGCCGGCGGCGGCGACGCGCCGGAGGTCAGCGTGGTCGTGGACGAGGCCTACGTCAAGGCGCGCCTCGCGGGCGAATCTCAGGAAAAGGATCTTCGCAAGTACATTCTCTAAAAGCATTGCGTCCAAGCCCGCGGGAATCTTCCCGCGGGCGCAGACCATCAACAAAGTCCCCGCAGGGTTTCAATCGTACCCGGCGGCATGTACGCCGGGTACGGCATAGTGCCACCAGTACGCATGCTGGTGGCACTATCCACACCTTTGGTCAGTGCGCCGCCCGGAAATTCCAGAGAATTTCAGGCGCGCGCAGGGATTTTCCTTCGCATCGAAAAAACCAGCGGGTTTTTTTGATGCTTTGAGCCCGCGGGAATCTTCCCGCGGGCGTTTTCGCGCCTGCGCCCTTTACAGAGCGCGCGAAATGCGATACAATTTACATGGTGAATTGGCGCCGCCCGGCGCGCCGGGCGGCCTTCGTGGGAGGGATATGTGTGCGAATTCTGTCCATCGTTCTGGGGCTTGTGCTGATTGTCGGCGGCGTGATGTCCATCGTCCAGCCGGGCGCGATGGCCCTCAGCCTCGGCTGGCTGATCGGCCTTTTCATCCTGATCCACGGCGTCGGCTCGCTGATGAACCACTACCGCTTCCGAATTTTTGCGGACGGCTGGAGCGTCGCGGGCGCGATCCTCTCAATCCTGCTCGGCGCGATGCTGATGGGGAGCGCCTTTCTGCAGCTGGCGACCAACCTCGTCATCGTGTTTACCGCGGGGGTCTGGATGCTCGCGGCGGGGATCGTCGCCATCGCGTTTGCGGTGCGGTTCGCCCGCGCCAGCCGCAGCGTATACGTCTGGGAAAAGCCCAGCCTCGCGTGGCTTTGGCTTCTGCTGTTGGGGCTCCTCTTGGCGGTACTGGGCATTGTGGCCTTTGTGCAGCCGCTCTCCGGCGTTGCGGCCATCGGCCTTTTGATGGGTGTGTACGCGATCTCTGCGGGCGTTCAGCTGATCGGCGTATCCTGCTGTGGCTCGGACTTCTGAACGCTAGAAACCGGAGGTTTATTATGCTGAATCCCGTGGACATAATCATCAAAAAACGGGCGGGCCAGGCGCTGACGGCGGAGGAGATTCAGTTCTTCGTAACCAGCGCCACCGACGGCACGCTGCGCGACTACCAGGTTTCCGCGATGCTGATGGCCATCGCCATTCGCGGCATGGACGATCGGGAAACCCGTGACCTTACGATGGCGATGGCCCATTCCGGCGAGACGCTGGATCTTTCCGCCATCTCCGGCGCGAAGGTGGACAAGCACTCCACCGGCGGCGTGGGCGACACGACGACGCTCGTTCTGACGCCGCTGGTCACCGCCTGCGGCGCGAAGGTCGCCAAGATGAGCGGCCGCGGCCTGGGGCACACCGGCGGCACGCTGGACAAGCTGGAGTCGATTCCGGGGGTTCGGATCGACCTTTCCATCGAGCAATTCGAGCGGCAGGTCAACGAGATCGGCTGCGCGGTGATCGGGCAGACGAAGTCGCTGGCCCCGGCGGACAAGCTGTTTTACGCGCTCAGGGATGTGACGGGCACGGTGGATTCGATACCGCTCATCGTATCGTCCATTCTTTCCAAGAAGATTGCCGCGGGCTGCGATGCTGTGGTGCTCGATGTCAAGACCGGCACCGGCGCGATCATGCCGACGCTATCCGGCTCCATTGAACTTGCGGAGAAGATGGTCTCCATCGGCAACATGACCGGGCGGCGCTTCTCAGCGCTGGTCACGGACATGGATCAGCCGCTTGGTCTCAACGTGGGCAATGCCCTTGAGGTGGAAGAGGCCATCGACGTATTGGCCGGGCGGACGAAGGGCGACCTTCTGGATGTGTCCCTGAAGCTGGGCGCGCACATGCTGGTGGGCGCCGGGCGCGCGACGAATGTCGAGCAGGGGGCCGAGATGCTCCTTCAGGCGCTTCAAAGCGGCGCGGGGCTCAAAAAGCTCGCCGAGATGATCGAAGCCCAGGGCGGAAACCCCGGCGTCGCCTACAACACCGCACTTCTGCCCCGCGCGAAAGAGGTGGAGTTCGTCCGCGCGGAGAAGGGCGGCTATATCCGAAAGATGCACACCGAGCGGATCGGCAACGCCGCGAGGGCGCTGGGTGCGGGCCGCGAGCGCAAGGAGGACGACATCGACCCCGCCGTCGGCATCCTGATGAAGGTTCGCCTGGGAGACAGGGTCGAGGCCGGGCAGCCGCTGTGTGAAATCCGCTACTCGGACAGGAGCGACATGGCGCGGGCGCGGGAACTGCTCGGCGGCGCGGTGGAAACCGGCAACGCGCCCGTTCAAAAGCCGCGGCTGATCCACGCGGTGATCGGAGCCTGAAATGGACAGGGTCATCCTGCACTGCGACTGCAACGGCTTTTTTGCCTCGGTGGAGTTGATCGACCGCCCGGAGCTTCGGGACGTGCCGATGGCCGTGGCCGGAGATCCGAAAAACCGCACGGGCATCATCCTCGCCAAGAACGAACTGGCGAAGGCCTGCGGCGTCAAGACGGCGGAGACGGTCTTCGCCGCCAGGCGCAAGTGCCCGGAGCTCGTGTTGGTGCCGCCGCGGCACCGCGTCTATCAAGAGGTTTCGCAGCGGGTCAACGCGGTGTACCTTCAGTACACCGATCAGGTGGAGCCCTTCGGCATCGACGAGAGCTGGCTGGATGTGACCGGCTCTCTTTCTCTTCTCAAGATG
The DNA here is from genome assembly GCA_023411175.1 of Bacillota bacterium. Classification (GTDB taxonomy): domain Bacteria; phylum Bacillota; class Clostridia; order Christensenellales; family Aristaeellaceae; genus JAEZHK01. Next base: position 37,861 of record JAEYPB010000075.1, read on the forward strand.
GACGGGCGAGAGGTCGCGGACGAACTTCGAAGGCGGGTGCGGGAGGAGATCGGCATCACGATTTCCGTGGGCGTCAGCTTCTCAAAGATCATGGCCAAGATGGGCTCGGACCTCAAAAAACCGGACGCCACCACCGTGCTGACCCGTGACAATTTCAGGGAACGCATCTGGCCGCTTCCGGCGGGCGACCTACTGTTCGCGGGCAGGAGCACCGTACAGCTGCTTGAAAGGAGCGGCATCAGAACCATCGGCGATATCGCCCGCGCCGACAGGAGCGACCTTTCAAAAATGATGGGAAAGGGCGGCGAGCTTCTGTGGAGCTACGCCAACGGCCTCGACGACGACCCGGTGCGTCCCTACGACCAGCGGGAGGCGGTCAAGTCCATCGGCAACGGCATGACCTTCCCTCGCGACCTGATGACGACCGACGAGCTCCGCGCCGGCGTCGCGATGCTCGCCGACGAGGTCTCCACCCGCATGCGCCGTCACGGCGTCAAGTGTCAGACGGTGGCGGTGCACCTGAAGGACCCGGCGATGAAAACCATATCCCGGCAGGTCAAGTTGAAGCGCCCCACCCGGCTGCAGGCGGAGCTTATCGACGAGGCCATGCGGCTGATTCGGGACAACTGGAAAAGCGGCGCGCCGGTGCGGGCGCTGACCCTTACCGCGGCAAATCTGATCCCGGAGGATGAAGACGCGGCACAGCTTTCGCTGTTCGACGGGGATGCTGAAAAGAAGCACGAAAAACTGGAAAAGCTGGAGGAAGCGGTATTCAATATCCGCAACCGCTTTGGGGAGGACAGTATCCGCGCGGGTGCGCCGGACGCGATCCTCGGCAGGGAGCGGCGGGGGCACGCGGACGGGGAAGACTGATCCGCCCGCAACTCAAAGCGTTCAGGTATAATATGCGTCAAGGCGGCTGCCGTACGGCAGCCGCCTTGACGCATCGAAAAGTTTTTAGCCATACTATGCCCACTGCCCGTATAGTCCCCGCATCCAACCGCGCACGTCCATCCCGTAGGCGGTGGCGAGGTTTTCGTCGGAAAGTGCGGTCTCGACAGCCCCCCGGGCGATGATGCGGCCTTCGTTCATCAGAAGCGCCTCGTCGCCCCAGGCGCGGGCAAGGCTGAGGTCGTGTACCACCGAGATCACGGTTCGCCCGGTGTCCAGCACCCAGCGGCGAATCAGCTCGAAGACCTCTTTCTGGTAGGCGAGGTCGAGGTGGTTGGTGGGTTCATCCAAGAGGAGGAGTTCCGGGTCCTGGGCCAGAAGCTGCGCCAGGAACGCGCGCTGCAGTTCGCCGCCCGACAGGGTCAGGACCGAATGGTCCTTTAGCGCCGTCATGCCGGTGGCGGCGAGCGCCCTTTCCACCTCCGCTTCGTTGTCCGCGGCGGGTGCGGAAAAGGGGCCGCCCCGGTAGGCGTAGCGCCCCAGGCGCACCACCTGCTCCACGGTGAACGCGTAGCCCACGGAATGGTTCTGTGCGAGGAGGCCCAGCCTGCGCGCCAGAAGGCCCGGCTTTATTCGGGAAAGGTCGTCGCCGTTCATCCGGACGGTTCCCTCGTGGGGGATCATCTGGGCGACGGCGTTCAGAAGCGTCGATTTGCCCGCGCCGTTGGGGCCCGCCACCATCAGCCAGCGCCCGGCGGCGAGATCGAAGCTCGCCCTGTCCACCACCGTCAGCTTTCCGTACCGGACGGAGACATCTCTGACTTCCAGCATCATTGCACCTTTCTGGTTTTGAAAAAGATGTAGACAAAGGCGATCGAGCCGACAAAGGACGTGATGACGCCGATGGGCAGTTCCAGCGGCTTCATGACCACGCGGCTCAGAAGATCCGCCAGCATCAGAAACACGCCGCCCGCAAACATCGAAGCGGGCAGGAGCCGCCGGTGATCCGGCCCCACCACCATGCGCGTCATGTGGGGTACCACGAGGCCCACAAAGCCGATCGTGCCACCCACCGAAACGCAGACGCCGATCAACGCCGAAACCGCGACCAGCACCCGTCGCTTGACGACGCGCACATCCACGCCGACGCTCCTGGCATTCGCCTCGCCCAGCGAGAACGCGTTAAGCTCTTGCACGTGGCGGAGGATCACCCATCCGAAGATGAGAAGCGACGCCGCCAGCCATGCGGCGTCCCGGTAGGAACTGCCCGCCAGCGAGCCCATCGTCCAGAACATGATGGAGCGCACCCTATCGCCCGCGAACGTCACGATCAGGCTGATGATGGCGCTTGCGAACATGGTGAAGATCACGCCCACCAGGATGATCGTGCTGGTGGACATGGTGCCGTCCAGCCGGGAGGCGAGGCCCAGGATCAGCGCCAGCGAAAAAAAGGCAAAAACCACCGCCATCAGGCTTGTGGCGCCGCCGGCCAGGCCGGGGATCGAAAGCCCCAGCGCGATCGAAAGCGTCGCGCCCAGCGACGCGCCGGAGGATACGCCGAAGGTGGAACCGTCGGCCAAAGGGTTACGCAAAAGCCCCTGCATCGCGCCGCCGGAAAGCGAGAGCATCGCGCCGGAGAGCATCACCGCAATCACGCGGGGAAGCCGGACGTTCACGATGATTGATGCGCCCACGCCTTCCGAGGCCCGGCCGAGGATGGCGGAGAGCGCCTCGAGCGGCGGCACGTAGACGCTGCCCGCGCACGCGCAGAAGACAAGCGTCACAAGCGCCGCCGACGACATCAAAAAGTACTGAAGGGGGGAGAACCCCCCGCGGGGTTTTTTAGCCGCCATAGGCGAAATCGTACAGAGACTGGGCCGCCTCGGTGAGCCTCGGGCCTGGCCGCGTCATGGCGTTGGAATCGGCGGTCAGGATCTTGCCCTCCTTGACGGCGGTGATGCCCTCCCAACCCGCGCGGGTGAGGATCTCCTCATCGGGCTTCGGCCCTTCGCCGAAGTACATCGTGACGGTGACGATCAGATCCGGGTTGCGCGCGATGACCTGTTCCTGGGAGATTTCCGCCCAGCCGTTCACGTCTTCAAAGACATTCTTGAGGCCCATCATCTCGGCGAGCTCGTTCATGAAGGTGCCCTTGCCGGCCGTCCACAGCCCGTATTCCAGCGGCGATACCTCAAAGTACACCGTCTTGGGCGCGTCGGATGCGGGAACCTTCGCCTTGACGGATTCGAAGCCGGCCTTCATCTCCGCCACCAGCGCTTCAGCCTCGACATCCTTGCCGACCGCCTGGCCAATGCCGGCGATGGCCGTATACACGCCGTCGATGTCGGTGGCCGCGGTGACGAACACCGGAACGCCCGCCTTCTCGACAGCCTCCACCTGTTCGCTGGGCTGCGCCATGGAGTTCATCAAAACGAGGTCCGGCGTGAGCGCCAGAATTTCTTCAATGTTGGTCTCCCCGCCGGAGCCGAGCATCGGCGCGGCGAGGGCCGTCGCCGGATAATCGCAGTATTCGCCGCGGCCAACCAGCGTTTCGCCGGCGCCGACAGCAAAGAGAATCTCGCATTCGGCGGCGGAGAGGGCCACCACGCGCTGCGCGGGGGCGGCGAAGGCGTGGCTTCGTCCCAGCATGTCGGTGGACTGGATTTCGGCTGACGCGCCGAGGGCGAGCAGCAAAAGAAGTGCAATCATCAGGGCCAGGGTGCGCTTAAACATAAAAAATCCCTCCCGGTCGTATTCGTGAACAACGAGAGGGATGAAAAAATCCCTCATGCTTCGGAGGGATGCAAAAAGAACCCAACCCCAGGAGCATTACGCGCGCATCAGGTCTCCCGGCTTCGCTTCATTCTACTCGGACGCCTTCCCGCCTCCAGGCAGTGGCATTGTGTCCTTTCGTCGGCTTCACGGTTACTGGGATAGCCCGGAATTTTCATCCGTGTTCCCTCGGCGTTAAAACGCCGGCACTTTCGTGCGTTTGCGCTGGCTATTCACTTGAAAAAAGTGTATCATAGATCGGGGTGCGCGTCAAGGCGCATCCGGTCTTAAAGGGGGTTTTATAATGTTGGAAACCGGAATCAAGGGAAGCGCCGAGACGCGCGTCACACAGGATAATTCCGCCGAGAAAATGGGGAGCGGCGATTGTCCCGTGTTTGCGACGCCCGCGATGGTTGCGCTGATGGAGGAAGCGGCGGGCCGCAGCGTATCGGAGCATTTGAACGCAGGGGAGACCACTGTAGGCGTCTCGCTGAACATACGCCACGTGGCCGCCACCGCGCTGGGGCGCGCGGTGCGCGCCGAGAGCGAGCTGATCGAGGTGGATGGCCGGAAACTTCTGTTCAAGGTCACCGCCTTTGACGAGGTTGGCGAGATCGGCGGGGGAGAACACGCCCGCGCCATCGTAAACCGCGAAAAGTTCATCGCCCGAACGCAGCAGCGCGGAGAATAGCGCGGACAAAACGGGCATGGGTCGGGAGGCGTAGATGGGCAATATTTACGACGATGCACATTTCTTTCAATGCTATGCAATGCTGGGGCGAAGCCAACAGGGTCTGTCCGGAGCGGGCGAATGGCATCAGTTCAAAGCCTTATTTCCCGACTTGAGCGGGAAAAGCGTGCTTGACATTGGGTGCGGTTACGGCTGGCACTCAAAGTATGCCGTGCAATGCGGCGCGGCTCGGGTGCTGGGCATCGACCTGAGTGAAAAGATGATTCGCGAGGCAAAGGAGAGAAATTCAGCCCCCCAGATTACCTACCGGGTCTGCGGGCTGGAAGCGTACGATTATCCTGCGGATACGTACGACTGCGTGATTTCGAACTTGGTACTCCATTACGTTGCAGATATTGAAACGGTTTTCAAAACAGTATATGGTACGCTCAAGGCGGAGGGCGTTTTTCTGCTGAATATTGAACATCCCGTCTTCACATCGGGCGTATGGCAGGATTGGGTCTATGATTCGGACGGCAAGCCGAAATACTGGCCTGTGGACGATTACTTCCATCCCGGAGAGCGGATCGTCCATTTTCTTGGGCACACCATTGCGAAGCAGCATCACACGCTGACGCAGGTTTTGATGGGTATCATAAACGCGGGATTTCGGCTGGAGGACGTTGAGGAAGCGATGCCGAGCAGCGATATGATGGACCTTCCCGGTATGCAAGACGAAATGCGCCGCCCGATGATGCTGCTGATTAAAGCGCGGAAATAGCAGGCACAAAAAGCCCGCCCCATCCCAAGCGGTGAGGCGGGCGTACCGGATGGGCTCGCCTAGGGGTTCACAATATTAGCCGGTGTTCCATTCAGGAACGAACGCAGGTTGTCCACGGCGATCGCCATCAGCCGCCGCCGCGTTTCCTTTGGCGCCCATGCGATGTGCGGGGTAATCAGGCAATTCTTGGCGTGGAGCAGCGGGTCGTCCGCGCGGATCGGTTCCTCGCTCACCACGTCGAGCCCGGCGGCGTACACCTTGCCCCCGTTCAGCGCGTCCGCAAGGTCCTGTTCGACGATCAGCGGCCCACGCCCGGTGTTTATCAGGATCACGCCGTCCTTCATCCGGGCGATCGAATCGCGGTTGATCATGCTGCGGGTTTCGTCCGTCAGCGGACAATGCAGCGAGATCACGTCAGACCGTGCGTAAAGCGACTCCAGCGGCACGTACTCCGCCAGCGACCGCCCCTCATCCGTTTCCGTCCGGCTGTGGGCGAGGACGTTCATGCCAAACGCCCGAGCGATTTGGGCGGTGGCGCGGCCGATGCGGCCAAAGCCGACAATTCCGAGGGTCTTTCCGGAAAGCTCGATCAGCGGGGTTTCCCAGAAGCAGAAGTCGGGGCTTTCGCTCCAGCGCCCCGCATAAACTGCATCAGAATGCCGTCCGACGTGGTGGCAGATTTCAAGCAGCAGCGCGGTAGCGAGCTGCGCCACCGCTCCGGTGCTGTAGGCGGGGACGTTCGAAACCGGAACGCCCCGCGCCCGCGCGGCGTCCGCGTCGACGACGTTGTACCCCGTGGCCAGAACGCCGATGTAGCGAAGGTTCGGGCAGGCGGAAATCGTCTCCTGCGTAAGCGGCGTCTTGTTGGTGAAGACGATCTCCGCGTCCCCGATTCGGCGCAGAATATCGCTTTTTTCGGTCCGATCGTAGACGGCGACAGAACCCAGCGCCTCGAATCCGGACCAGCTCAGGTCACCGGGGTTCAGCGTGTGACCATCCAATATTACGATTTTTGCCATAAACAATCCCTCGCAATTTGTGTAGATAGGCGGAAATGATTTCCGCGCGATTGAAAGCCTCCGAGAAATATTATATAATTAGTATAGTATAACTCGGCCGAAAATTAAAGTGGCCGATGAAGATTTTTTGTGCTTCAACCTTTCTGCTACATGGCCGGCATGCCGGTTTTACGCGCGATTTGCGCGAATTTTCCAGTTCCGGTTCCCTCGAAGTGGGGATGGAAATATTATGAAGAAAGGGGTGTTTTTATGGACGATAAGAAACTCACCACCACGACAGGCGCTCCCGTTGCCAACAACCAGGATTCGCTGACGGCGGGACCGCGAGGCCCGATGCTTTTGCAGGATGTATGGTTCCTCGAAAAGATGGCGCACTTTGACCGCGAGGTCATTCCTGAGCGGCGCATGCACGCCAAGGGTTCCGGCGCGTTTGGAAAGTTTACCGTCACCCATGATATCACGAAATATACCCGCGCAAAAATCTTCTCCGATGTTGGCAAGGAGACGCCGGTTTTCGTGCGCTTCTCCACCGTCGCGGGCGAGCGCGGCGCGGCGGACGCCGAGCGCGACATCCGCGGCTTCGCCATGAAGTTCTACACCGAGGAGGGCAATTGGGACCTGGTGGGCAACAACACGCCGGTGTTCTTCATCCGCGACGCGCACCATTTCTCCGACCTCAACCACGTCGTCAAGCGCGATCCGAAGACCAACATGCGCTCCCCCCAGAACAACTGGGACTTCTGGACGATGCTGCCCGAGGCGCTGCACCAGGTGACCATCGTCATGAGCGACCGCGGCATCCCCGACGGCTACCGCCACATGCACGGCTTCGGCAGCCATACCTTCAGCCTGATTTCCAAGGACAACGTGCGCCACTGGGTCAAGTTCCACTTCCGCACCCACCAGGGCATCAAGAACCTGACCGACGCCGAGGCGGAGGCGATCATCGCCAAGGACCGCGAGAGCTCCCAGCGCGACCTGTTCGAAGCCATCGAGCGGGGCGACTTCCCGCGGTGGACGATGCAGATTCAGATCATGACCGAGGAGCAGGCGAAGGCGCACAAGGACAATCCCTTCGACATCACCAAGGTCTGGAGTCACAAGGACTATCCGCTGATCGACGTGGGCGTGTTGGAGCTCAACAGAAACCCCGAAAACTACTTCGCGGAAGTCGAGCAGGCCGCGTTCAGCCCTGCCCACGTGGTACCGGGCATCGGCCTGTCGCCCGACAAGCTCCTGCAGGGCCGCATCTTTTCCTACGGCGACGCGCACCGCTACCGGCTCGGGGTCAACAACGACCAGATCCCGGTCAACAAGCCCCTCGCGCCGGTGCACAGCTACCACCGGGACGGCATGATGCGCGTGGACGGCAACTACGGCGCGACGCTGGGCTACGAGCCAAACAGCTACGGCGAATGGGCCGAGCAGCCGGACTTTTCCGAGCCGCCGCTGGATCTCTCCGGCTTCGCGGACCGGTTCAGCCCCTATACCGAGGACGATGACTGCTTCTACCAGCCGGGCGACCTGTACCGCCTGATGAGCGAGGGGCAGAAATGCGCGCTGATCGAGAACACGAAGAACGCGATCATGCCGGTCACGCCCAACATCAAATACCGGCACGCGGCCCACTGCTTTATGGCAGACCCGGACTACGGCACGCGCATCGCCGCGGCCCTCGGCCTCGAGCTTGACAGGGTTCTGCCGCTGACGAAGCTCTCCCACAAGGAGCGCATGGCGGCGACCAAGGCCGGCACCTTCGAATAAGCCCGGCGCACCTGATTGGTACCGGTCGGATTTCATCGCTTCCGGCGGCGCGTACGCCGCGGATACCGCCTCCAGCATGCTCTGGTGGCGGTATCCGCATATCGGGAGCGCGGCGTATGCAATCCCGAAGGGGTTACAGGCGCGCTAGTTTCGCCCGCGCGGTTGACACCCGCGCGGGCGGATGATATATTTGTGGCAAATGAATGCATCACAGGAGGGGTATCTTCATGAAAGCCCTTTTCATCGGCGGCACAGGCACCATCAGCGGCGCCATCTCAAGGCTCGCCATCGCCCGGGGCTGGGAACTGTACCTGCTCAACCGCGGAAGCCGCCCGCTTCCGGAGGGCGCACGGCAGATTCACGCCGACATCGCCGACGAGGACGATGTTCGCGCGAAGCTCTCCGGCATGTACTTTGACGTGGTGGCCGACTTCATCGCCTTCACGCCCGATCAGGTGGAGCGCGACTTCCGTCTTTTTGACGGAAAGGCAGGCCAGTTCATCTTCATCAGTTCCGCTTCCGCCTACCACAAGCCACCGGTAAGCCCGTTTATTACCGAGAGCACGCCGCTCCACAACCCCTGGTGGCAGTATTCCAGAAACAAGATCGCCTGCGAGGAAATGCTCACCGCGCTCTACCGTGAAAAGGGCTTCCCGGCGACCATCGTCCGCCCCAGCCATACCTATTGCGAACGGTCAATCCCGGTGGCGCTGCACGGCGCAAAGGGCTCCTACCAGGTGATCGACCGCCTGAAAAAGGGCAAGAAGGTGATCGTGCAGGGCGACGGCACCAGCCTCTGGACGCTCACATGGTCCGGGGACTTCGCCGAGGCGTTTCTCGGGCTGATGGGCAACGTCCACGCCATCGGGGAGGCCTACCAGATCACCTCCGACGAGGCGCTCACCTGGGATCAGATCCACCACACCGTCGCCGCGGCGCTTGGCGTTACGGCGAACCTCGTGCACATTCCCTCCGACGTGCTGGGCGCCAAGAACCCCGATTGGGCGGGCGCGCTGACCGGCGACAAGGCCAACTGCGCGCTGTTCGACAACGGGAAGATCAAGCGGGCGGTACCCGGCTTCCATGCGCCTACGCGGTTTGACCAGGGCGCGCGCATCGCGCTTGAGTACATCGAGCGCCATCCGGAATGCCAGACGCCAGACCCGGAATTCGATGCCTGGTGCGACCGGATGATCGAAGCATGGGAGCGCGCGATGGACGCGCTGCCTTCGTTCCGGTAAGAAACCATTTCCTTGAAGGGTGCGTCTAACTAAAAAGTGCGGATGCCGAGGCGCTTATGCGGTGTCCGGTTTACCAGACTGAAAAGCTGACAAGCTGGAGGTGTTTCCATGAGGGGTGTGCGGATTTTTGAACGCGTCGCCGCCATCTGGCTCGCGCTGATTCTGGCGCTTGGCGCGCCCGTCATTCCGGCCTTTGCCGAATCCGGGGAAGGAATTCAGGAAGAAGCTCCCTCGGAAGAGGCGCTGACCGATGAAGCGGCAGACGGCGAAGCACCGGCGCAGAATGCCGCGGGCTATGCCCTGGCCCACGCGGCCTCGGAAGTGTTCGCCGACGCGCTTCTGACACAACCCCTCGCGCTTTTGAGCGAGGGTGACGTGGTCTACCTGTCCTCGATCGATCCCGAGAGCGGCGCGGCCATCGTGCTTGTCAACCTGAACGGGGAGGCGGTCTCGGGCTTTGTCGAGCCGGATGCGCTTAATCTGCTTGACGACGATCAGGCAACGCGCTATTCCGAAAAAGCGAGCCAGAACGAGGCCGCCGTCGCGGCCGGGGAGGACTCCGAGGTTTTCCTGCTGCCGCTGACCGCGGCGGAGGAGCCGACCCCCGAACCCACGCCGGAACCCACGCCGGAGCCGGAACCGACGCCCGAGGTCATCCAGCCCGCTCCGCCCGAACTCCCGACACCGGAGCTGACACCGGAACCAACGCCGGAGCTAACTCCTGAACCGACGCCGGAGCCAACACCGGAACCGACAC
>JAEYPB010000092.1 GCA_023411175.1 Bacillota bacterium
GAGCAGCACCCCGTCCCGCCCGGCGGGCCCGTCCGGCCCCAGCGCCGCCTTGACCGCGCCCGCGCGCGCGCGCAGGCGGCCAACCGCCTCACCGCCACCCCATGGAATGCCTGACTCCATACGGTCGCTCGGGTCAGTTTCAATAGCCTCGGCGCTGCCGCTTCGGAAACCTGCCGTCCCACGGCCGCACGGGTCAGCTTCGGTCGCCTCGGCGCTGCTGCTTCGGAAGCCTGCCGCCCCACGGCCGCACGGGTCAGTTTTGATCGCCTCGGCGCTGCTGCTTCGGAAGCCTGCCGCCCCACGTCCGCGCGGGCGGGCACGATCAACCGCTTCACCACCGCCGCATGGAGAACCTGCTTCCGCGCCGCCGCGCGGGCGGTCATGGCCTGCGGGCCGTTCCCCGGCCCGATGCCGGGCGCAGCCATCCTCGATGCCCACGGTCAGCTCCATCAGAAACCGCTCCCGAAGCAGCGCCCCGTCCTCCGAAAATATGCCGTGCCCCGGCGGGTAGAACATCGGGCGGTGGTAGCCGGTGACGGCGACGATGTGAACGCCGCTCCTTTCCGAAAGGCGCATCAGCGCCGCCGCGTCCCGCCCCGCGCCGCCGGGCTGCGCGTCCGCGACCGCGCCGCCGCCTGAGCTTCGGTAGTCGCAAACTTCGAGCAGCGATTTTTTCTCGTCGTCAATCAGGAGCGCCGGGCTCTTCTCCGCCGCAGGTGTTTGGCGGACGATCAGGTGCTCGTGGGGCTGAAAGTGCCCGAGCGACCCGGCGTCGACCGGCCCCAGCACGGTTTGTACGTCCGGCATAGGCCCTCCTTTGATGCAAAGAAGCAATATCACATTGTCACTACAAAGAACCCGATAGAATCATATCACAACGCCGGGAGCCCGTCAAGCCCCCGGCGGATAAATTAGAAACGGCTGTCCCGGCTTTCCTTTCGGGTTGTCTGCGTCACGCAGGGGCGTCGGTCAGAAGCCCCACGTTACGGGGATGAAGTCCCGACCCAGGGTTTTCCTTAGCCCCCGTCCCGGGAATGAAGTCCCGTCCGCGGGGTTTTTCTTTTCCACGCGCTGGCGTCGGTCGGAAGCCCGGCGTCACGGAGAAGTCCCGTCCGCAGGTTTTTCTTTTTCACACGCTGGTGTCGATCAGCAGCGTGACCTCAAAGCGGTTGCGGTCGCCCCGGTAGCGGGCCAGCGAGTATTCGATGGGCTCGTCGTTCTGGTTGTAGCCGACGGTGGTGAAGAAGTGAATGGGCCTGCCCCGGCTGACGCCGAGGTAGTTGGCGTCCTGGGAGTTGGCGGCGACGGCCTCCAGCACGCGGTTGACGCGGCAAATGCGCGTCTCCTCGCTGGTGGCGAGCACGTTGTACAGCGACTCCTTCGAAAAATCGTGCCCCATCACGAAGGCGCACTTGTCGTAGGGCAGGTAGGTTTCGACGGTGACGATGGGGTCCTCGTCGGCGAAGCGCACGCGGCTCAGATAGATGCACTTCTCGCCCGGCGGCATGTCGAAGTGGGCGGCGACGCGCTCCGGCATCGTGACCACCTCGAAGGCCAGCATTTTGGTGGACGGCTTGCAGCCGGTGCGCTCGATCTGTTCGTTGAAGGTTTCGAGCCGCTTGATGAAGTCCTGCTTGATCTTGACCCGGGCGACAAAGGTGCCCTTGGACTTGATCCGGTACAGCCAGCCCTCCTGCACCAGCTCGGTGATCGCCTGGCGCACGGTGGTGCGGCTGATCTTGAACATCTCGGACAGTTCTTTTTCGGTGGGGATCAACCCGTCCACCGGGTAGCCCCCGCTCTTGATCTCTTGAAGGAGCAGGCTTTTGAGCTGAAAGTACAGCGGGATCGGTACGGACTTGTCCAGTTTTTGCAGGCTGAGCATCCCAAAACCCCCATCATCAGCGCATAACGCTTATTGTCACATCATTAGTATATCATGAATCCGCCTGCGCGCAATCCCCGTCGAATAATTTTACCCGCCTCCCCGGGTTTTTTTCAGGGCAGACCCCTGCGGCACGGAATTGGAGCCCGGAGACTTTTGTGAATAGCCCCCTGCGGCACGGATTCGGAGCCCGGGGATTCTTCTGAACAGCCCCTTGCGGCGGGATCCTCTGAACGATTCATGCGGTACGGATTTGGAGCCAGGGGATTTTTCTGAACGGTTCCTGCGGCGTGGATTTGCCGCCTCCCCGGAAATTTTCACTCCGGGGCGGCGCGAGGTTGACAAACCGGCGGCGCGGGGCTATACTGATCGCAATGGTTATTATGTCATAACGTTATAACGTATAGGGGAGGGTATCGTCATGGCTTACGTTCCGGCACCCGTCCGCGCCTGGGGTTCCCCCAGCCGCTACATTCAGGGCCCCAACCTCATGAACGACCTGGAGAAGTTCACCCGCGTCTACGGCCTCAGGGTGGCGGCGGTCATCGACCAGTTCTTCTTTGAAAAGCTGACCGCCGAATTGAAGGCGCGGTTCGCCGGCACCGGCTCCGAAATCGAGACGGTGGTGTACAATAGCGAAGTCACCGAGCGGCAGATTGACGAGACCACCGAAAAGCTTAAGCCCTTCGCGCCCACGGTGGTGGTGGGCATCGGCGGCGGCAAGACGCTGGATACGGCCAAGGCCGTGGCCGACAACTTCAACGCGCCGGTGGTGATCTGCCCCACATCCGCCTCCACCGACGCGCCCACCAGCGCGCTTTCCGTCATCTACAAGGAGAGCGGCGAGCACTCCCACGCCCGCCACTACCCGGCCAACCCCAACCTGGTGCTGATGGATACCACCATCATCGCCAAGGCTCCCATCCGCTTTCTGGTGTCGGGCATGGGCGACGCGCTGGCCACGGTGTTCGAGGCCCGCGCCAACGACCTGGCCGACCACGGCAACTACATCAACGAAGCCCAAGGCCCCTTCCGGCGTCCCAAGACCGCGATGATCGTCGCCCAGGCCTGCTACGACACGCTGATGGAGTGCGGCGTACAGGCCAAGATCGCGGCGGAGAAGGGGCTCGTCACCGAGGCGGTGGAGAACATCATCGAATGCAACACGCTGATGAGCGGGCTGGGCTTTGAAAACACCGGCTGCGCGGGCGCGCATTCGGTGGGCGACGGCATCACGGGCCTTCCGGCGGGCGCGAAATCGCTGCACGGTGAGCGCGTGGCCTTCGGCACAATCTGCCAGCTGGTGGCCGAGGGCGCGAGCCGCGCGCTGATCGAGGAGGTCGTCTCCTTCTGCCTGGACGTGGGGCTGCCGGTGACCCTCGAGGATCTGTGGGTTGAGAAGACGCCGGAGAACCTCAAGGTCATCGCCGAGACCAGCATGCATTCGTTCTGGAACGCCGAGCCGTTCAACATCTCGCTTGACCGGATCATCGACGTGGTGCTCTCCGGCGACGCCATCGGCGCGTACTACAAGGCGAAGCGCGGCTAAATCGCAAGGGCTTTTGACGCGTAAAGAGAAGCCTGCGCGCGCCTGAAAGCCTCTGGGGTTTTCCCTCGGAGGGAGTCGGGCCGCGCGGGAAGAGAACGCGGCGCATTCATTAAGGAAGCCCCGCCGGGACGGCGGGATCAAGGAGCGAATGGGATGAGCGTTTTTCAGGAGATCGCGGCGGTCGGCGTGGTGCCGGTCATCAAGCTGGACGACCCGTCCGATGCGGCGCCGCTGGCGCGGGCGCTGAAGGCGGGCGGCGTGCCGGTGGCGGAGGTCACCTTCCGCACATCGGCGGCGGAGGAATCCATCCGGCGCATCGCCTCGGAGGTGGAGGGCGTGCTGCTCGGCGCGGGCACCGTGCTGACGGCGGAGCAGGCCGAGCGGGCGCACCGGGCCGGCGCGCGGTTCATCGTATCGCCGGGCTTTGACGCGGACGTGGTGCGCGCGAGCCTCGCCCTCGGGATGGACGTGCTGCCCGGCTGCGCCACGCCCACCGAGATCATGGCGGCCATAAAGCTGGGGCTGAAGGCTGTAAAATTCTTCCCGGCGTCGGTGTACGGCGGCCTTGCCGGCATCAAGGCGCTGGCGGCGGCGTTTCCGGGGCTCGGCTTCGTGCCCACCGGCGGCGTCGGGTCGAAGAACCTGGCGGAATTTCTGGGCTTTTCCCCGATCCTCGCCTGCGGCGGCAGCTGGATGGTGAACACAAAGGATCTGGACGAGACCACCCGCCTCTCGGCCGAGGCCCGCGACATCGTGCGGTCGGTCAGGGGGTAAGGCATCGAAAAACCCTTCGGCTTTTCCGATGCAAAGGAAAGAGCCTGCGCGCGCCTGAAATTCTCTGGGATTTCCGGGCGGCGTACTGACCAAAGGTGTGGATAGCGCCCGGCGTACACGCCGCCGGGCACGATTGAAACCCCGCGGGGGACTTTGCTGATGGTCTGGATTCCGGCGCGAAAGCGCCGGAATTTTTGGCTTGTTAACGAACAGCCAACTTAGACCGCGCGTAAAATCGCCGGATATGCTAAGTTTTGGGGGAGATCGGCCGAAATAAGAATTGAACGAAGGAGGAGAGCACATGATTTCCGATATCAAGGCCAGCCAGATCAGCGGCGCGACCCCGGTTTCCGCCGTGAAGCCGCGGCCTTCCGCTGCCGTCTCGCAGGCCTCGCAGGCCTCGCAGGGCTCACAGATCTCACAGGCCTCGCAGGAGGCTCAGGCCGAGCGCGCGGGGAGCGGCGACGCCGTTTCGCTGGGCTCCGCGAAGAGCGACGCGGGAACCTACAACCGGACCGCGCGGAAGCTGAGCGCCTCCGATGTGGACGCCCTCAAGGCCGCGGCGGATCAGCGGTACGAGAACCTGCTGGCGCTGGTGAAGCAGCTTCTGAACAAGCAGGGCGAGACATCAAAGCGCGCCCTGGGCATCGAGCGCACCAATGCGAAGTCCGTCACCGAAGCGCAGGCCGCCATCTCCGAGGATGGCGAGTGGGGCGTCAAGGCGGTCAGCGACCGGATTGTTCAGTTCGCCATCGCCGCGTCCGGCGGCGACAAGGGCAAGTATGAGACGCTGAAGGCCGCCATCGACAAGGGCTTCCAGCAGGCCGCGAAGGCGCTGGGCGGCGAGCTTCCCGGCATCAGCCAGGAGACTTACAAGGAAACGATGCGAAAGCTCGACGAGTGGAAGAACGGCGAGAGCCAGAGCGCGTAATTCCTCCGGCTTCGTAAGGCAATGAAAACCTGCGGAAGCATCTTTTCGTTGTGCCGCCGGATTTGATTGGATGTGGGCGCACCCGAACCGCGAAGGTTCGGGTGCGTTTTTCTTTTGGGAACGACACCCCGGTTTTGTCATTTGACTTGTCGGCGGCGCGGGGCTACAATATCGGTAAGAAGCCGCGGCTTCCAAGCGATTCCTTTGGGGGGATGTGCATGAACCGGCCGGATGATTTTGTCGGCAACAAGCAGGTACACCTGGACATCAACGGCGAAATGGAGAAGATACAGCCCGTCGCCCACGCGCTGAGCTCGATGCTGCGGCTGAAGATCATCCACCTGATCGGCCGCCGCAGCATGAGTGTCAACGAGCTGGCGCAGGCGATGGGCGAGCCGCTGAGCACCATTTCCCTCAACGTGTCGGTTCTCGAAAAGGCTGGGCTGGTGTACACCGAGGCGCAGAGCGGCGTGCGCGGCACGATGAAGCTGTGCAGCCGGATGACCGACCGCATCGCCATCAACCTGGTCACGAACGACGAGCGCCCGCGGAATACCGGCGAGATGACCATGCCCATCGGCTGCTACAGCGCGGCGGGGCACATCCGCCCCACCTGCGGGCTGGCCACCCGGAGCGGCACCATCGGCGTGGAGGACAACCCCCTCGTCTTTTTCCTGCCGGAGCGGTTCGACGCGCAGCTGATCTGGCTGAGGCAGGGGTATCTGGAGTACACCTTCCCCACGCTGCCGCTCCGGGGCGTGGCGCTGGAGTCGCTGGAGGTGTCGTTCGAGGTCTGCTCCGAGGCCATGAACTTCCGCAATGAGTGGGAGAGCGACATCTCGGTGTGGCTCAACCGAAGCCTGATCGGTACCTGGCGCTCGCCGGGGGATTTCGGCGGGCGGCGCGGCGTGCTCAACCCCGAGTGGTGGTCCGACAACGCCACCCAATTCGGGCACCTGAAAACCTGGCGCGTCGACGAGGCGGGCAGCTTTCTGGATGGCGCCCGGGTTTCGGACGCCGCGCTGGCCGACGTGGGCCTGCAGGAGGGCGAATTTTTCACGCTGCGCATCGGCGTATCGCCCGACGCCCAGCGCGTCGGCGGCATGAACCTGTTCGGCGCGGGGTTCGGGGATTACCCGCAGCACATCGTGATTCGGTATGCGTATCACTAGAGTGGCGAAGAAAATCCGCTTGGCGGCTTTTCTTCGCGGTGAGAACCGCGCTCGCCTGAAACCCTTTGGGTTTCGGGTGGCTCGCTGACGATGGCGCAGAAATCCCCTTCGGGTCTTTCCGCGCGAGGGAAACAGCGGAAGCCTGAACCCCTGCGGGGTTCCGGGCGGCTTCCTGACTTGAGGTATTGTTTCCTCCGCCAGTAAACGCACTGGCTCCGGAAACCGTTCCCGGCGCGCATGTCGCCGGGAACGAGTAAAGCGGGGACGGGGAACGCAGGAAGCGCCGCCGGAAATGATCGAAAAGTACGGCGGGCGTTTCATTTGAAATGCAGGGTGTCCTGCCCAAGGGGTATCGGGGGCCGAAGCCCCCGCATCCAATCAAATCCGGCGGCATGTACGCCGGATTTGGCTTTCCCCCAAAGGCCGCGCTTGCCCGGCCGACGGGGAAAGCGTTCCCGTACCGGTTTCCGCCCGGAAACGCTCGCGGTGTTTCAGGAAACCGGCTCGTCCCCTGCGCAATGAAAAGATGCGTCAGCAGATTTTCATTGCCCGGCGAAGCCGGAGGGCTTGCCCGGCCGGGGGAAAGCGTTCCCGTACCGGTTTCCGCCCGGAAACGCCGTAGCGTTTCAGGAAACCGGCTCGTCCCCTACGCAAGGAAAAGATGCGTCAGCAGATTTTCATTGCCCGGCGAAGCCGGAGGGCTTGCCCGGCCGACGGGGAAAGCGTTCCCGTACCGGTT
>JAEYPB010000020.1 GCA_023411175.1 Bacillota bacterium
CGCCTTCTCAGGCGGCCGCGCCCAAATCAACGACGGGATGCGCTTTTACGACACCTTTTTGTACCGCGCCAGCAGCTGCTCGAACATGACGAGCGCCTTTTCGACGGGTTCGGGGGTGGACATGTCCACACCGGCCAGCTTCAGCGCGTCGATGGGGTAGAGGCTTCCCCCAGCGGACAGGAACCGGATGTAGCGCTCGACCGCCGGCGCGCCTTCCTCCCGGATCATCCCCGCGATGGCCATCGCGGCGGAGAAGCCGGTGGCGTACTGGTAGACGTAGAAGGCGTTGTAGAAGTGGGGGATGCGCATCCACTCGTACTGGATCAGATCCGTCTGCTCGATGGAAGGATAGTAGGTTTTGTTGAGGCCCGCGTAGACCGCGTTCAGGCTCTCGCCCGTCAGCGCCTCGCCTTTTTCCGCCATCTCATGGGCGATCATCTCAAATTCGGCGAACATGGTCTGCCGGAACAGCGTGGTGCGGTAAGCCTGCAAGAGGTTATTCAGCAGGTAGCTCTGGGCGCTCTTCTCCGGATGCTTGTCCAGAAGGTACATCAGAACCAGCACCTCGTTGACCGTGGAGGCGACCTCCGCCACAAACAGCGAATAATCGGCCATTGGCGCGGGCTGCGCCGTGGCGCTCAGGTATGTGTGCAGCGAGTGCCCCATCTCGTGAGCGATGGTCAGAAGGTCTTCCAGCGTCTCATGGTAGTTCATGAGCACGTAGGGGTGCGTTTCATAGGTGCCCCAGGAATACGCGCCGGAGGACTTGGCCTCGTTTTCAAACGGGTCGATCCAGCGCTCGGCCAGCGCCCGTTCCAGCACCGCCTGATAATCCTTCCCGAGCGGGGCGAGCGCCTCCACCACCAGGCGGTAGGCCTCATCAAAGGGCAGGTCGATCGAGAATTCGCCCGGCATTTTGGCGTACACGTCGTACATGGCGGGGTCGGTCAGGCCCAGCCGCTGCATCTGGAAGCGCAAAAGCTCGTCAAGCGCAGGCAGGTGGCGGTGGACGGCCTCGATCAGGCTGTCGTAGACGGCGGCGGGCACGTCGTTTCGGTACAGCGACGCCTCCCGCGCGCTTTCGAACTTTGCGGCGCGGGCGGAGAACAGGTCCGACTTGACGGAGGCGGCGTAGACGGCGGGCACCGTGGACGAGAAGGATTTGAACGTCTCGTACATCGCGGTGAAGGCGGCCTCGCGCTCCGAGCGGTCTGCGCTCATCATGTGGTGGATGTAGCTGCCGTGGGTGAGCGGCGCCATGCCGCCCTTGCCGTCCGGAACCTCCGGGAACTTCATGTCGGCGTCGGTCAGCATGTCGAAGATCACGCCGGGGCCGGCGCCCAGTTCCCCTGCCATCGCGACGATCCGCTCTTCCGCTGCAGAGAGGGTGTGCGGGCGGGCGCGCTCAATGGCGGCGAAGAACATGCGGTAATCGGAAAACGCCGGGTCGGCCGCGCAGGCGGCGAGGTACCCCGGGTCGAGGGCGATCAATTCCGGCGTCAGGAAGGACGACGCGGTGGAGAACTCCACCGAGAGGGAGGTCGCCCGGTCGGTCAGCGCCTGGTAGCGGGCGACGGTGTTGTCCTCATCCCGGCGCATCTTCGCGTAGGCGAACAGCGAACTCACCTCAAGCACCGCTGCGAAGTAATCCTGGAGCGCCGAAAGCAGCGCTTCCCGGTTGCCCAGCGCGCCCTGATGGCGGGAAAAGCCGCCGACGCGCGCGCGGCAGGCCTCAAAGGCCTTCTCCCAGGCCGCATCGCTTGCGTAAATGTCCTCAAGGCGCCAGGTGTCCTTCTCGGCGAGCTCCGAGCGCTTCTTAGCCGTTGATGTCAAGGTCAATGCCCTCCTGTTCCTGTTTGTTCAGCCGCTTATGGATGGAGCGGCGGTGCATGGTGACGCGTACCTCATGGGCGTAGCGACGCGCGGCACGGGTCATGTCGCCCGCGACCTGACCGGCGCTGGCCGCGCCCTCTTCATGGATGCCGGGGAAGAGGAAGAAGACCGTCAGAAGCCGCAAAATGCCGGAAACCGCGAACAGCGCGTTATAGCGGGAGATCGGCGTGCCCAGAATCACCATTTTGTAGGCTTCCACGCGATACATCACGTTATCCAGAAGCCATCCACCCACTGCCGAGCCCACCGCGAGGCCGATCAATTGCGTGAAGAAGAAGTAGAGCGCGATGTACATGGAGCGATTCGAATCCTTGGCCTGGGACATGAAAAGGTTCTGCGCGCCGAGATCGATGGCCACATAGGTCGCACCGCTGAGCATGTTGACCAGCGCCACCGCCCATACCATTCTGGGCCCGATCAGCGTCCAGAACAGCGGCGCAAAGGAGGTGAGGAACGCGCCTACGGTCAGCACGGGGCGGCTTCCGTAGCTGTCCAGCGCCGTGCCCCAGCGGGAGACAACCAGCACCAGAAAGAGGTTGCTGACAATCTGGCAGGAGACGGTAATCTCGAAGTTGGTCATGCGCATGTTTTCCAGCATGTACACGTTGAAATAGGGCGCGGTGATCTGCACGGAAAACATCCACGCCGTCAGCGCCAGCACCATGCGCATGTACTTGGTGTCGCCGAGCACCGGACGGATCATCTGCAGAAGCCCGTTCTTCTGCACGGGGGGAGACATGTCCGGCAGGTGCATGAAGGTATAGGAGGTGATGTCCAGTGCGCCCGCGATGCCGGCGATGGCGAACACCACCGCATAACCGGTGTAGCCGGGCACCGCGTCCAGAAGCGCGCCGATCAGAAAGCCGAAGGCCATGCCGATGAGCGTGGACATACGGCTCCTGACCGCAAAGTACCGCCCGCGGATCCGCAGCGGGATCACGTCGGAACAGATGGAATAAAAAGCCACGTTGATGAAGGGGCCGGAGACGGAGCTGACCATCACCATCACCACCGCCGCCCACATGCGCACCGCGCTGTCCGCCATCGGCAGGATGAAGGGGATCAGGCCGAAGGGAATCCAGATCAGGCGCTGCAAAAGGCCGAAGACCAGGATCATCGGCTTGCGCTTGCAGGTGCGCTCCAGGATGTACGAGGCCAGAAGCTGAAACGCGTTGGCCAGCGGCGGCAGCGCCATCACAAGGCCGTACAGGAAGTCGGAAGCGCCCAGCGCCTTGATGTAGCCGCTGATCGCGACGCCGGTGGTGATGTTCGCCCAGACGACGCCCCCCGCCACACCCGCGATCAGAATGCGCAGTGTACGGATGGTTTCCACGTCCAGCCCGCGCTCGTCGAACAGTTCGATATGCCGGTTAAAACGAGGTTTCATGGCTGCACCTCAAAAGGTATTCGAAGGTAGTCGGCTGTATCCCGCGCCGGGATCAGACGCTTCATTGGACGGGGTCCCGGCACTTTTGTTCCTCCGGGGCAAACCGGCGGGCGACGATCCCGGAATCTCCGGGAGGCGGGTGGGCTTTTTGTGGTTCCATCGGTCTCGGGAGAAGGGGGAGAGGGCGGAGCCCTTTCCGCATCCAAAATCCAAATCCGCCGCGCATTTCGCCGGATTCATGCTTTCCCCCAAAGGGTGAGCCCCTCGGCCGGGGAAAAGCGCTCTCGTTCCGGTTTCCGCCCGGAAACCCCGATGGATTTCTGGAAACCGGCCCGTTCCCAACGCGGCGAAAGACGCGAAGGATTTCGTCCGCTAGAATATCGCTTCCACAAAAGCCTTTGCGTCGAACGGCTCCAGGTCGTCCAGCCCCTCGCCGATGCCGATGTAGCGCACCGGCAGCCCCAGCTCATGCCGGATGGCGAGGGCGATGCCGCCCTTGGCGGTGCCGTCCAGCTTGGTCAGGATGATGCCGTCCAGCACCGCGGCGTCCTTGAACACCTGAGCCTGTTGCAGGCCGTTCTGCCCGGTGGTGGCGTCGATCACCAGTAGGCCCTTGATGACGGCCTCCGGGTACTCGCGCTCGACCACGCGGGAGATCTTTTTCAGCTCTTCCATCAGGTGCGCCTTGTTGTGCAGACGCCCCGCGGTGTCGATGATGAGCACGTCCGCGTGGCGGCCCTTGGCAAGCTGCACCGCGTCGAATACCACGGCGGCCGCGTCCGCGCCCTCGTGGTGTTTGACCAGCGGTACGCCCGCCCGATCGGCCCACACGGTCAGCTGGTCCGCGGCGGCGGCGCGGAAGGTGTCGCCCGCGCAAAGCACCACGTTTCTGCCCACCGTCTTCATGCGGGAGGCCAGCTTGCCGATGGAGGTGGTCTTGCCCACGCCGTTGACGCCGATCACCGGCACCACCATCGGGGACTGAAGCCGCATCGGCTCCGAGCCCATGATACCCTCGACGATGGACCTCAGCGCCTCTCGAGCGGGGCCGGTGGTCTTGATGTTTTCGGCCTTGCACTTCTCACGCAGGCGGGAGATGATGGTCTCGCTGGTTCGGACGCCCGCGTCCGCCATGATGAGGATGTCGGTCAGGTCATCGTAAAAGCCTTCGTCGATCACCGGCGAGGAATCCACCAGCTGGTCGATGCGGTCCGATACGTTGACGCGGGTCTTGCCCATCGACTGCCGAATCTTGTCAAACAGGCCCAAGGGGACACATCCTTTCCAATAAGGCACGCCCCGGATGGCGGCGCGACCGTCAGTTTTTGTTGAGCTTCAGGGAGACCATGCGGGAGACGCCCTTTTCCTCCATCGACACGCCGTAGAGCGAGTCGCACCGCTCCATAGTGCCCTTGCGGTGGGTGACCACCACGAACTGGGTGTTCCGGGAGTAATCCCTGAGATAATCGGCGAAGTTGTCGATGTTGGCGTCGTCCAGCGCGGCTTCGATTTCGTCGAGGAAGCAGAAGGGCGTGGGCTTGACCTCCAGCATCGCGAACAGGATCGCGATGGCGGTCAGCGCCCGCTCGCCGCCCGAGAGCAGCGAGAGGAGCGTCAGCTTCTTGCCCGGCGGCTGCGCCTCTACCTCGATGTCGCAGGTCAGCGGGTTCGAGGGGTCCTCCAGGCGTAGGTTGGCCCGTCCGCCGCCGAAGAGCTTGACGAAGGTTTCCCGGAAGAAGCCGTTGAGCAGCGCAAACTGCTCGACGAACTGCTTTTCCATCCGGCCTGTGAGGTCGGCGATGATCCCGGCGAGGTCGGCCTCGGCCTTCAACAGATCGTCCCGCTGCGCGGAGAGCTCGTCGTGCCGGGATTTCGTTTCCCGGTATTCGTCCACCGCCGACACGTTGACCGAGCCCATCTCCCGGATGCGGGCGCGGATGGCGGCGATGCGCTTCTCGGCCTCGGCCAGCTTGAAATCCGCCTCGCGGGCGGCGGTCGCGCCTTCGTAGGTCAGCTCATAGTCTTCCCAGATGCGGTCGGTGAGCTGTTTCCATTCGGCCTCCACCCGGGATTTTTGCATTTCCGCGCGGTGGCACTTGTCGGATAGCTCCTCGGTCTCGACACGCAGCCGGTCGGCCTCGTCCATGAGGCTCTCCAGCGCCTTCTGGGCGCCGGTGCGCGCGCGCTCGCGCCGGTCGAAATCCCCGCGGGTTTCGTTCAGCGCGGCCTTGGCGGCGCCGAGCGCCGCTTCCGCCTGCGTAAGCGCCGAGTGGTCGCGGGCGAGCCGCTCCTCGCAGGCGTTTTTCTCAGCTTCGCTGTCCGAAAGCAGTTTCTTGAGGTTTCCCCGCTCCGATTTCAGCCGGGTAAGGTCGGCCTTCAGCGCGTCGAGGCCCCTCGACTGGGCCGCGAGGCGGACGCTCTTTTCCAGCACCTGCTGGCGCAGCGCCTGGGTCTCCCCGCGATCCTGGGCCAGCGATTTCTGAAGGCGTGCGATTTCCGCGCGCTTTTCCGTGCCGGCGCGCTCCTCACCGCCCTCGTTTTCGCCGATGTGGCCGAGGGACGCTTCCACGTCCGCAAGCTGGCCCGTGAGCCGCTCCAGTTCCTCGTCCGCGGCGCGGGAACGCTTCAGGTGTGCGGAGAGCTCCGACTGGGCGGCGGCAAGGTGCGCCTCCTCCCGGGCGACGGCGATCTCCTGCTGGTGCAGCTTTTCAAACAGCAGGCCGCGGGATTTTTTGAGTTCCGATCGCTCGGCCTCGAGGGCGTCTACCGCCTCGCGCAGCGATGCGGTCTCCTGATCGAGCCGCGCGATCTTCGCCTTGTGGGCGTCCACCTCGCGCTCGCGGGTCAGAAGGCTGGTCATGCGGGACTGGACGCTGCCGCCGGTCATCGAGCCGCCGGGGTTCATCACGTCGCCTTCCAGCGTGACCAGGCGGAACCCGTGACGCCCCGCGCGCATGATCTGAATGCCCGCGTCCAGATTTTTCGCCACCACCGTGCGGCCCAGGAGGTTCTCCGCCACGCCGCGGTAGGCCGGGTCAAATTTGACCAGTTCGCTGGCGACGCCGAGGCACCCGGGCATCGAAAGCACCTTGCGCTCGCTCATGTCCAGCGTGCGCCCGCGCACGGCGGAGAGGGGGAGGAAGGTCGCCCGCCCCAGCCGGTTCACGCGCAGGTAGTCGATCATGCGCTTGGCGTCTTCCTCGCGGTCGACGACGATGTTCTGAAGCGCGCTGCCCAGCGCCATGTCCATCGCGCGTTCAAGCTCCTCCGGCACGCGGATAAGCGTGGCCACCACGCCCCTGACGCCGGAATCCGGCAGCCGGCGCGCCTGCAGAAGTACGTTCTTGACCGAGTGCTGGTAGCCCTCGAAATCCCGCTGCATCTCCTCCAGCACCGTCAGGCGGGAGGCGGTCTCCCGGCGTTCGGTCTGAAGATTCGATAGGCGGGTGGTGGCTTCTTCATATCTCTCGCCGGACTCGCGCACCCGCTGGGCGCTCTCGGCGGTCTCGGCGTCGAACTGCGCCTTGAGCGCGCGTTCTTCCGCAAGGCGCCCGGCGGCGTGGCTTTCCACATCCCGCAGGTGTTCCTCGGTTTCGAGGTCATCTCCGCGTCCGCCGTTCAGCTTTTCGATCTGCTGGGAGAGGGCGGTGCGCATGGCGGAGAGTCGGGCGGCTTCGCTCCGCACGTCGCTCAGCCGGTTCATGGCTTCGATTAATTCGGCCTTGAGCGCTTCGATCCGCGCCTCGCCCTCGGCGTCGGCGCGCTCACGGGCGGCGAGGGCCGCTTCGCCCGCCTCCTTTTCGGAGGTTTGGCCGGAGAGGGCCTGCTCCTCCTGGGCGATGCGCTCCGAAAGCGCGTCAAGGCGCGATGTCACGCCCTCGTCGCCCTCCAGGGCGGCGGCCGTCTGCGCCTGAAGGCGGGTCAGATCCCGCTCGCCGGAGGCGATGCGCTCCCGCAGTACGCCCGCCGCGCCCTCCCGCGCCTCGACATCCTGAATCAGCGCCTGCACGCGCTCCCGCGCCTCGGCGGACTGGTCTTCAAGAACCGCCAATTCCTCCTGCGCCCTTTCGCGGGCCTCGGTCAGCGCGATCTGGCGCGCCGTCGCCTCCGCGAGGGACTGGGAAAGGGAATCGAAGGCGGCGGTCAGCTCTTCCGTGCGCTCCGAAAGCCTGTCCGACCGGACGAGGAACGCGTTGAGGTCGAGCTTTTTCAGCTCCTCGCGCAAAAGGAGGTATTCACGGGCGGCTTCGCTCTGGGCGGCCAGCGGCTCGAGCCGGGCGGAGAGTTCCCGCAGGATGTCCTCCACGCGGTCGAGGTTCTGGCGGGTGTTGGCGATGCGCTTCTCGGCCTCGGCCTTGCGCGCCTTGTATTTGACGATGCCGGCCGCTTCCTCGAAAGCGCGGCGGCGCTCGTCGGACTTGCCGGAAAGGATCTCGTCGATGCGGCCCTGGCCGATCAGGGAATAGCCCTCGCGACCGATGCCGGTGTCGCGGAACAGGTCGATCACGTCGCGCAGGCGGCAGGGTGCGCCGTTGATCATGTACTCGCTGTCGCCGTCGCGGTAGACGCGGCGCGTGATCGCGACCTCCGAAAAGTCGATGGGCAGCGCCTTGTCCTCGTTCTCGATGGTCAGCGCGACTTCGGAACAAGAAAGGCGGCGCCGCTTTTCCGTGCCGCCGAAGATGACATCCTCCATCTTGCCGCCGCGCAGGGTCTTGGCGCTCTGCTCGCCCAGCACCCATCGTACGGCGTCGGAGATATTGCTTTTTCCACAGCCGTTCGGCCCGACGATTCCGGTGATGCCCCCGTCAAAGGTCATCTCTGTCCTGTCCGCGAACGACTTGAAACCCTGAATTTCCAGTTTTTTAAGCCGCAAGGGCTACACTCCTTCGCGGGACCCGCGCCCCGCGCCGCCGGTCTTTCCGGCTCTGTCTTTTGACATAATTTTGAGGGCGGCCCGGGCGGCGTACTGCTGCGCCTGCCGCTTGCTCCGGCCGGAGCCGGTGCCCAAAACCCGGTCTCCCGCCATGACGCGCATGTGGAACACCGGCAGATGCGGCGGGCCGTCCACCCCGGTCAGTTCGTAGACGGGCGCTTCGCCGCCGCCGGCCTGCAGCACTTCCTGCAGGCGGGTCTTGGCGTCCAGCGCGTCGGGGTCGTCGTCGTCGAGTCGGTCACCCAGCGCGCGGAGGACGAGGGCGAAGGCGGATTCCATGCCGCCGTCCAGATACACCGCCGCGATGACCGCCTCCATCACGTCTGCAAGGATCGAGGGCTTCTCTCGGCCGCCGCCGCGCTCCTCGCCGACGGAGAGCCGCATGAGTGGACCCATCTCATAGCCGCGGGCGACCTCGCACAGCGTCTCCTCGCGAACGAGGGAGGAGCGCAGCCGGGACAGCTGCCCCTCGGCCAAATGCGGGCGCTCCAAATACAGGTAGCGGCTGACCGCCAGCTCCAGCACCGCATCGCCCAGGAACTCCAGGCGCTGGTAGTGCTCGGTGTGGTAATCGCCGCCGTAGGATGGATGGGTCAGCGCCGTTAAAAGAAGCGACGCGTCGCGGAAGTGGTAACCCAGGCGCACCTGAAGCGCCTCCAGCGGAGACGGATCAGGCGTGTTTTTCGAGGTAGTCAATGATGTCCCCCACCGTCTTGATGCTGCCCAGCACGTCGTCCTCAACCACGATGTCAAACGCCTGCTCAAGATCCATCACAAGAATCATCACATTGGCGGAATCCGCGCCCAGATCTTCCAGAAGCCGAGATTCCCGGGTGATGCTTTCGCGCTTTACCGGGAGCTGGCTGGCAATCAGGTCCAAAACTTTGTCGTACATTGTATATTCCCCTCCCCCAAGGTTTGTATCTTCGTCATTCGGCCTTTGAAAACGCGCAGATGCCCCGCGAGATCAACCCGACCACGTCGCCCTCCAGCATGCGCCTGGCCTGGCGCACGGCGTTCATGACGGCGGTGGCGTTGGAGCTTCCGTGTGCTTTCACCACGGCACCCGCGACGCCCAGAAGCGGCGCGCCGCCGTATTGCTCGTAGTCCAGCCTTTTTTTGAAGGCGCGAAGCGCCGGCTTTACCAGGAGCGCCCCCAGCTTCGTCCGGGTGGAAGAGAGCATTTCGGCCTTCAGCATGCCGGTCAGCGCTCCGGCCATGCCCTCGGTGTACTTGAGAAGCAGATTTCCGTCGAACCCGTCGGCCACGACCACATCCGCCGTGCCGGTGGGAATCTCCCGGCCTTCGATGTTGCCGGCAAAGCGGTAGGCGGTCTGCGCCGCCATCAGTTGATGAGCTTCTTTATACAGGCGGCTGCCCTTCTCCGGCTCCTCGCCGATGTTGGCGAGCATGACGGAAGGCTCCTTAACGCCCAGGACCTTTTCCATGTAGACGCTGCCCATCAGGCCGAACTGCCGCAGGTGCTCCGGCTGGCAGTCCACGTTTGCGCCCGCGTCGATCAGCAGGAAGGGCTTCTTCATGCCGGGCAGCACCGGGGCCAGCGCCGGCCGGTCGATGCCCTGGATGCGCCCGATGCGCAGAATGCCGCAGGCCAGGACCGCGCCGGTGGAGCCGGCGGATACCATCGCCTGCGCCCGGCCCTCCTTGACGGCCAACGCGCACTTGACCATCGAGGAATCGTGCTTGCGGCGCACCGCGAGAAGCGGCGCTTCGTGGGGGTCGATGATTTCGGAGGCGGGGATGAACTCGATGCGCTCCGCGCCGGAAACCGCCTTTTCCACCGTTTCCGGCGTTCCCGACAGCAGAATGCGGACGTCCTTCATCTCCTGAACCGCCATCAGGCAGCCCTTTATGATCTCTCCGGGCGCGTTGTCGCCGCCCATCGCGTCTACCGCAACGACATATTCAGCCACACGACACCCTCCTTGATTGCGCTCATAATCCATGATAGTATATCAGATAGCGCCCGTCTTGGCAAGCAAAGCCGCCTCGTGGTATAATCAATTTACAATGAAAGAAGCCCCCGGTCGGATGCGGTTTCCCGCGCGATTTCGGGGGATACAATGGCGGGAGGATGCGGCATGGAGCGTGTGATTGCGCTGGACGTGGGCGGAACGCTGGTAAAGTACGGCGTGGTTTCCAGGGACGGCGCGCTGGAGGGAACGGGCAGCTTTGAAACCCGCGCCGCCGAGGGCGGCGAACGGCTGATGGAGCGGATCCTTGAGCGGATTCACGCGCTGTCCGGGGCGCATCCGGCGGCGGGGGCGGTGGCGGTTTCGTCGCCGGGGCTGATCTCCGCAGACCACGGGTCCATTCTGTTCGCGGGGGAAAACCTGCCCGGCTGGACGGGCATGGAGGTCGCCCGGCGGGTGCGGCAGGGGACGGGCTTTCCCTGTTATGTCGAAAACGACGTCAATGCCGCGGCGCTGGGTGAAAGGTGGATGGGCGCGGCGGTGGGGTGCCGCATGCTGGTCATGCTGGCGCTGGGTACGGGTGTGGGCGGCGCGGCCATCGCGCGGGGGCAGCTCATCACCGGCGCGGGCGGCGGCGCGGGCGAGTTCGGCCACGTCGTCCTGTACCCCGGCGGGCTTCCATGCACCTGCGGGCAGGAGGGCTGCCTTGAGCAGTACGCCTCCACCGGCGCGCTGAAGCGAAGGACCGGCGCGCTGCCGGAAGGGCACCCGGCGCGCTTTGACGTGCGCGCGCTGTTTGACTGCTGCCGCAGGGGCGACCAAGACGCGCTCGAAATCCTGGACGCGTGGGTGTACGACCTTGCCGTCGGCGCGGCGTCGCTGACCCACGTCTTCAACCCGGATGTGGTCCTGATCGGCGGCGGCGTGTCGGCGCAGGGGGATTTCCTGCTGAACCGCGTGCGCGCACAGCTGGAAAAGCTGGTCATCCCGTCGTTTTACAGAGATCTTCGCGTCGAGGCCGCGCTGCTTGGCAACGACGCGGCACTCCTCGGCGCGGCCAGCGCGGTGCTTGAGAAGACGGAGGGCATGGTGTTTTAGGGGAGGCTGTGCCGGGCGTCTGCCAGGCGGATCACGGATTTCTTCTGGGTTCGGGGCTGCGGCCCCGATATAATAGAGGCAACCGGAGGGCGACATGTGCGGCCGAAGGTTGCCTATACATTGATGTGCGCGGACCCGGCCGCAAGCCAACGGGCTTGCAGGGTCTGCGCAAAAAGACCCGCGCCGGAATTTCCGGCGCGGGTCTCGGCTGAAAGATGCGAAGCAGATTTCTGCCGATCGCGTTAGCCCACCGTGATGCCTTCCACGAACCAGGTGATGCCCAGGATGTCGCCGTTGGCGAGCGCCTGGCCCTCGGCCACCTTCTCGGCGCCGGTGTTGTCCTTGATCGGGCCGGCGAAGACGTTCAGCGAGCCGTCCAGGATCTTGGCGCGGGCGGCTTCGATGGCCTCGGCGGTGCCTTCGGCGCAGTTGGCGGTCAGCGGGGCGAGGTCGCACACGCCTTCAGACAGGCCCATCAGCGAATTCTCGGGCGTCCAGGTGCCGTCGATGACCTTCTGGACGGCGTCGGTCAGGTACACGCCCCAGTGCCAGACGGGCGCGGTCAGGTAGGCCTTGGGGGCGACATCGGACACGTCCGCGTTGTAACCAACCGCGAACAGGCCCTTCTCCTCGGCGGCGACCACGGGGCCCGTGGTGTCGCAGTGCTGGGACAGGATGCCGCAGCCCGCCGCGATCAGCGCGTCGGCAGCCTGGCGTTCCTTGGTCGGGTCATACCAGGAGCCGGTCTCCTTGACGGTCATGGTGACGTCCGGGTTGACGCTCTTGGCGCCCAGGTAGTAGGCGTTCAGCGAGTACACGACCTCGGGGATCGAGTTGAACGCGGCTACATAGCCCAGGTGGTTGTTGCCCATTTCCTTGGCCTTCAGGCCGGCGGCGATGCCCGACAGGTAGCGGGCTTCCCAGATGCGGCCGAAGTAGTTGTTGAAGTTGGTGTCATTGGACTTGTAGCCCGAGCAGTGGGAGAAGATGACGTTCGGGTACTCCTCGGCCAGCTCTTCCATGTAGTCCATGAAGCCGAAGCTGGTGCCGAAGATGACCTGGCAGCCCTGGTCGATCAGCTCGCGGGCCGCGGTTTCGAAGCTGGAGTCCTCGGCGATGTTCTTCTGGATGAGAATCTGGTCGTCGGAGAGGCCCAGCGCCTGCTGCATCGCCAGCGTGCCCTGGTGGTGCGCGTAGGTGTAGCCCAGATCGATGACGTCGCCGATGTAGATGACGCCGACCTTCAGCTGGTCCTTCGGAACCGGATCGAAAGCGAACGCGGTGCTGGTCATACCGAGCAGCATGATCAGAGACAGGGCCAGGATCAGAACCTTCTTCATGGGTTATCCTCCCTTTCAAATGGGTGGTCGGCCAAAAAGCGATTCCGCTCGTTCGGCCGATCCATAGGTGTGATTGTACACGTTTCGTGTACAAAACGCAACGCTTTCGGCGCATCTTTACGGCGATTTATCGATCTGGGCCCTCGGAGCCGAACGATCCTGACGGATTCTCCTGCAAAGTTCGACGGTTGAAATCGAAAGATGCGATGCAGCTCTCGACCGAAACGCGGAGCACTAAAACACTTTCCAAATGCTCTTCTGATCCTTCCGCACCACATAGCCCAAGTGCTGGTAGAAGGCGTGGGCACCCTCCCGGTCCGCGCCGGAGGCGAGCCTGACGCCCGCCGCGCCGGTGGCCTTCGCCCAAGCTTCGCAGGCGTCCAGCAGCGCGCGGCCCACGCCCTGACCCTGGACGGTGGGGTTCACCGCCAGCATCATCACGTACTTGAGCGGCTCGAAGTAGAGCGTGGCGTAATCGCAGGCGTGGATGAAGCCGGTCACGCGGCCCGCGTCGTCCACGGCCACCCTGAGAAATTGGCCGGGGGTTTTGAGCGCTGCGATCAGCCGACGCCGGGTATCCCCCGCCGTGGAGGCGTAACCCAGCGCAACGAGGCTGATTTCGGCGATCGCCCCGGCGTCCTCCGGGCGGGCATCGCGGATGGTCATTTGAGCGCCTCGGGGTTCAGGCACTTGAGGTCCTCGGTCACGAACAGGCCGTCCTTGCGGACGAGCTCGCCGTCAAACCAGATCTCGCCGCCGCCGTAGGCCGGGGTCTGAATGCACACAAGATCCCAGTGGACGGCGGACTGGTTGCCGTTGTCGCACTCCTCGTAGCAGGAACCCGGCGTAAAATGGAAGGAGCCGGCGATTTTCTCGTCGAAGAGGATGTCCTTCATGGGGAAGGTGATGTAGGGGTTCACGCCCAGCGCGAATTCGCCCACATAGCGCGCGCCCTCGTCGGTGTCGAAGACCTTGTTGATTCGGGCGGTGTCGTTGGCGGTGGCTTCGATAATTTTGCCGTCTTTGAAGGTCAGTCGGATGTTCTCGAAGGTGAACCCGTCGTGGGGGGAGGGCGCGTTGTAGGAGATGGTGCCGTTCACGCTGGTTCTGACCGGCGCGGTGTAGACCTCTCCGTCCGGGATGTTCATCTCGCCCGCGCACTTGATGGGCGGCAGGCCCTTGATGGAGAAGGTCAGATCCGTGCCGGGGCCGACGATGTGCACCTTGTCGGTCTTCTTCATGCGCGAAACGAGGTTGTCCATCGCCCGGTCCATCTTGCCGTAGTCCAGGCAGCATACGTCGAAGTAGTAGTCCTCAAACGCCTCGGTGGACATGCCGGCGTTCTGGGCCATCGAGGGCGAAGGGTAGCGCAGCACCACCCACTTGGTTTTCGAAACGCGGATTTCGTGGTGCACCGGGTGCCACACGAGCCGGGAGTGCATGGAGGTCTTGTCGGCGGGTACGTCGCTCATCTCAAAGGCGTTGACGCCGGAGCGCAGGCCGATGTACGCCTGCATCTTTTTCATCAGCGCGCCCTCGTTCTCCGCGATGATCTTGGCCTGCTCCTCGGTAAGCCCTTTGATGAGCGCGCGGTTGACCGCCGCGTCCTTGATCCAGACGAACGGCACGCCGCCCGCCTTCTGGGCCTCTTCCACCAGCGCCGTCACCAGCGGAAGTTCAAGCCCCGTGTTTTCAATCAAAACCTTCTCGCCGGGCTGAAGCCTGACCGACTGGTTGATCAGATTTTTAGCCAGCGTACGAATGCGTGGATCCTGCATGAAAATCGCTCCTTTGGAAAAATGAAACCGTCTCTATTATAACCGCCGCAGGGGGATAATGTCAAAGGATTTGCGGGGGCTTACCTCGATTGCGAACCCGGCGTGTTTGTGCTATCATAGGGCGTATGATGAGGGATACAATGGAAACGGAGGCCTCCTGATGCCGGAGATCAGGTGTTCGGATGATTTTGCGCTGTACGACGTGACGGCGGTGGAGAACCTTTTTTTGCTGGAATACCTGCCGCACGCCACGGGCGACCAGGTGCGCGTGTACCTCTATGCGCTGATGCAGTGCCGGCAGCGAGCCGACTGCTCCGTGGAAGGGCTTGCCCGGGCGCTGCGCATGAAGCCCGAAAAGGTGCTGGAGGCGCTTCGCTACTGGGAATCGAGGGGGCTCCTCAAGGGCGTGTCGGACAAACCGCCGTCCTTTGAGTTTATGAACGTGCGCTCCGCGATGCAGGCGGGCGGCGATCAGGACCCCGCCTACCGTTACCGGGACTTCAACCGGGAGTTGGTGGAGATCGCGAAGGGCGCGGTACGCCCCGCGCAGTTCCAGCAGGCGATGGAATGGGTGGAAGATATGAACCTCCCGGCGGAGGTGGTGCTGCTGCTCGCCCGGCGCACCGCCCAGCGGCTGACGGAGGAGAACGGCGGCAAGCCCCGCTCCGCGCCATACCTGTTCAAGGTGCTCGGCGAGACGGTGGCGGACTGGGCCGTCCGCGACATAAGAACCGTCGAAAAGGCCGAGGCGGAGCTTTCGAGGGCGCTGCCGGAGTACAAAACGGCCGCCAAAGTGTGCGACTATTTCAATTTCCGACGCGCGCCCACCGGCGCGGAGCAGGCGCTCGCCGGCAAGTGGCTGGGCGAATGGGGCATGACGATGGCGGACATCGAACGGGCGCTCAAGGAGACCGCCGCCAGCGCCAACCCATCGTTTGCGTACCTGGACGGCATCCTGCGCCGCCACAAGGAGAGCGCCGGGCGGATGGCCGAGGGCATCGGCGAGGAGCAGAAGATCGCAGAGGGCCTTCGCGAGGCGCTCCGCGAGCTGGGCGCGCAAGCGAGGACCCTCCCCAAATCCCAACTGGACGCCTACCGCGGCTGGCTGGGCGACGGCTTCGAGCCGGAGGTGGTCGCCCGCGCCGCCATGCGGGCGTCCAAGCGCGGGCGGCACGCCTTTGATTCGCTGGAGGAGGAGATGCGCCGCTTCGCGGAGCTTGGCATCCGCTCCATCGAGGTCGCCGACCGCTACAACGAGGAACGCGCCGCACTCAAGGAAAAGACGCGAAAGATGCTTGAAGCCACCGGGCGGGACAGAAAACCCTCCGAGTCCGACATGCGGCAGATGGCCGAGTGGCTGAAAACCCAGCCTATCGAGGTCATTCTCGTGGCGGCGGAGCGGGCGCGGGAGATGCAGATGCCGCTGAAGGCCATCGAAAAAAACCTGAAGATATGGATCGAGAAGGGCGTGCGCACGGCGGAAGCCGCGCGGACCGAGGCGGAGGGCCGCAAGGCCGCCCGGGAGGCCACCCCGGCGGGAGAGCCCCAGAGGAGCGCCCGGACCGGCTACAGCCAGCGCGCCTACGACAAGGCTTTTCTGGACGGCCTTGTCGATAATCTGGAAGGCGGGGAGAAACCATGACGCGGGGGGAACTGAACGCCAGGCTCGAAGCCGAGTATCAAAAAAAACGGGCCGACGCCCAGCGCGCGCGGAGCGCGCGGCAGGCGGAGGCCGAGGCGATGGACCCGGAGATCGGCCGACTGACGGGCAAGCTGTATACGCGGTTCCAGCTGGCCGCCAAGGCGTCGCTGGCCGGGCCGGAAGCGGCGAAATCGCGCGCCGCTCAGCTCAGGGCGGAGGTCGCGGCGATCCGCCGGGAGATCAAGGAACGGCTTCGCGCGCGGGAAATGCCCGAGGACTACCTGAACATCCGCTACGAGTGCGACGATTGCGATGACACGGGCTGGCTGGACGAGTACCACCGGCTGCCCTGCGCGTGCCGCTCGAACCGGGAGATCGAGATCCTGATGGAGAGCGCGGGGGTGAGCCGGGTCTGGCGCGGCTTCGACGAGTTTGACGAGCGCGTCTACCCGACGGAGGAGCAGAAAAAGCAGGGACGGGCGGCCCGGATGCTGTGCGAGGACTACGCAAACCGCTTCCCGGAGCTTGCAAGGCCCAACCTTCTTCTGATGGGGGAGAGCGGCCTCGGAAAGACGTTTTTCCTCGAGGCCATCGCGGAGCGCATCAATTCCCGGCGGTTGCCGGTGCTCTCCGTCACCGCGTTTCGCATGCTGGAGGCGATGCGCGCCTACCACTTCGGCTCCTCGGGGGAGGACGCGGCCTTCCGCAGCATGGTGGGCTGCGACCTTCTGCTCATTGACGACCTCGGAACCGAGCCGATGCTGAACAACATCACCGTGGAGTACCTGTTCACGCTCTTTAACGAGCGCGGCGCGACCTGCCGCCCCACCGTGATCGCCACGAACCTCCTGCCCGGCGACCTGATGTCCCGCTACGGCGAGCGGGTGATGTCTCGGCTTCTCGACAAAAACATCACCACCGCGATCCGGCTGACCGGCGCCGACCTCCGGCTTTCCGGAGGCGCCCGATGAGCGCTCGGGACGAAATTCTCAGCTTTTTGGATGGGAACGGCATCGCCTACGACCTTCTGGAGCATCCGCCGGTTGATACCATTGAAGACTGCGCCTGGGCGGCGGAGAAGCTTCACTGCGTGGTGCCCAAAAACCTGTTTCTGACGCCGCGCAACCGATCTTCCTACACGCTGTGTCTGACGCGGCCGAACGCCCTCTTCCGCACGGCGGACTTTTCAAAGCAGATCGGCTCGTCGCGGCTGAGCTTCGGAGGCCCCGAGGCGCTGATGGAGAAGCTCCGCACCACCCCCGGCGCGGTGAGCCCGATGGGGCTGATCTTCCCGTCGGCGGCCGAGGTGCCCATATATATGGATGAGCAGCTCCGTTTCTTCCCGCGCCTGGGCTTTCACCCGAACGACAACACGTGGACCCTCGCGATGGCGACGGAGGACTTCCTAAACCGCTTCCTCGCCGCGCTGGGCCGGGAGCCGTGGTACGCCAGGTTTCCGGACGCTGAGCCGGTCTGAGAATTCCAGGCCATCCTTTGCGCCGCAGCGGCCGTAAATCGGCTTCTGCGGCGCGATTCATAACCTTCCATAACGCCTCGGAAGATTGCATAATTGCCGCCGGGGTGGTATACTTCTTGGGATTTCTTATATGGGGAGTCGATTCAAATGGTTCGGACGAGATTTGCGCCCAGTCCCACGGGCTATCTGCACTTGGGCGGCCTTCGCACGGCGCTCTATACCTACCTGTACGCGCGCCGCATGGGCGGCACGTTCATCCTGCGCATCGAGGACACCGACCAGGAGCGCGAGGTGCCCGGCGCGGTGGAGAAGATCTATCGCTCGATGCGCCTTGCGGGCCTCGAATACGACGAGGGCCCGGACGTGGGCGGCGATTACGGCCCCTACATCCAGACCCAACGCCGGGATACCTACCCGAAGTACGCCGAGGAGCTGATCGAGCGCGGCGGCGCGTACTACTGCTTTTGCACCAAGGAGGAGCTGGACGGTAAGCGCGCCGAGGCCGAAAAGCGCGGCGAAACCTACAAATATGACAAGCACTGTCTGCACCTGCCGAAGGACGAGGTCGAGCGCCGCGTCGCGGCGGGCGAGCCCCACGTAATCCGCCAGAACGTGCCGCTCGAGGGAGAGGCAAGTTTTGACGACGCGCTCTACGGCCACGTCTCGGTTGCCTGCTCGACCCTTGACGACAATGTGCTCATCAAGGCCGACGGCCTGCCCACCTACAACTTCGCAAACGTGGTGGACGACCACCTGATGGGCATCACCCACGTGATGCGCGGCACCGAATACCTGTCCAGCGCGCCCAAATACAACCTCCTGTACGAGGCGTTCGGCTGGACGCCGCCCACCTATGTGCACCTGCCGGTGGTCATGCGGGACGCCACCCGCAAGCTCTCCAAGCGCTACGGCGACCCGTCCTTCGAGGACCTTCTCGATCAGGGGTACCTGAAGGAGGCCGTCATCAACTTCATCGCGCTGCTCGGCTGGAGCCCCCGGAGCGAGCAGGAGTTCTTCACGCTGGATGAACTCAAGGAGAAGTTCGACCTGGAGGGGCTGAACAAGGCCCCGTCGATCTTCGACACCGTGAAGCTGCGCTGGTTCAACGCCGAGTACATGCGCAAGCTTCCGGCGGAAGAATTTGAAAAACTGGCCGCGCCGTGGCTTGAAAAGGCGCTCTCCCCGGAGAAGTTTGACTTCCACAGGATTTCGGAGCTTCTGCACGGCCGCACCGACGTGCTTTCGGACATCCCCGGCATGGTCGGCTTCCTCGCGGAGATGCCGGAGTTTTCCCCCGAGCTCTACGCCCACAAGAAGATGAAGTGCGACGCCGCCGTGGCGCTGACCGCGCTGAAGGAGATGCTGCCGGTGGTCGAGGGCGTTTTGGAATGGACCGAGGCCGCGCTGCACGATACGCTCATGGCCGCCATCGCCGAGAGCGGCATGAAGAACGGCCAGGTGCTGTGGCCGCTGCGCGTGGCCATCTCCGGTCAGGCATCCACGCCGGGCGGCGCGATTGAGATCGCCTACCTTCTGGGCCGGGATGAGACGCTTCGCCGCCTGCGGCAGTCGATCGCGCGGCTGGAGGCGTGACCTTCCCGGATTACAACCGAAGCATCCTGAACGCCGCCTGCGGCGTATTAAAGCTGTTCGGCGCCGAGCCGCCCCACGCGACGCTTCCGGAGGTCGCGGGACTTGCCCGAAAATCCCACGTGGCGCTCGTCATTCTGGACGGCATGGGGGAGGACGCGCTGACGCTTTTGCCGGAGGATGCTTTCCTACGCCGCCGGAAGGCCGCCACGCTGACCAGCGTGTTTCCGTCCACCACCACCGCCGCGACGAACAGCCTGTATACCGCTCTCTCGCCGGCGGAGCACGGCTGGCTGGGCTGGAGCCTGTACTTCAAAGAGTACGCGCGGCTGGTGGATACCTTCCTCGACCGCGACAGCTATTCGCAGGAGAAGCTTTCGTCTTCGCCCGCGAAGGCGCTGATGCCCTTTGAGAGCGTGTTCCACCGCATTCGCCGGGCGACCGGCGGCCGCGTCATGACCCGCGCGGTGTTCCCCTTCGAGCCCGGGCTGACCGGCATGGACGAACTGCGCCTCGCCCGCACGCTGGACGAGGCCGCCCTCGCCATCCGAAGCCGGGATGGGGTGGAGGCCTTCACACTCCTCTACTGGCCCGACCCGGACACCGTGATGCACGAGCACGGCGCCCGGTGCGAGCGCGCCGCCCGCGCCGTCAAGCAACTGAACGACTGGGCGGAGGCGCTTACCGCGAGGCTTCGCGACACCACCCTCATCATCACCGCCGACCATGGCCTGACGGACGTGGCGGACATCGTGTGGCTGAACGAGTGGCCGGATCTGATGCAATACCTCGTGATGCCGCCGTCCGTCGAGACCCGCGCGGCGTCGCTCTTTGTGAAGCGCGGCCGCGAAGCGGCGTTTGAGCGCGCTTTCCGGGACGTGCTGGGGGAGGATTTCCTCCTGATGCCCCGGGAGGAGGCGCTGGCGCGGCAGATTTTCGGGCCCGGCGCGCTGCACCCGAAGTCGGACGATTTTATCGGCGACTACATGACCATTGCCACCGGCGACAAGGCCATCTACTACCGCCCGGAAGGCGCGGTGCCCCACGGCCGGATGATCGGTCACCACGCAGGGCTCACCGACGCAGAGATGCTGGTGCCGTTGATCCTTGCGTAATGCCAAAGCGAAACATCGCTCGCCGCTTTGGGGAAAACATTCGAGGCATGAGGGAGGAGGATGCGCATGGCGGGACTGCGCCTGATGCGGCGGCTGGGCGCGCGGGGCTATCTTGGGTGGATACCCAGCCCGGTGTACCTGAAGCTGCTCTACCGCAGCGAGCTCGGCAAGAAGCTGGATTTGAAGCATCCGACTTCGTTCAACGAGAAGCTGCAATGGCTTAAGCTCCACGACAAAAACCCTGATTACGGCGTCTATGCCGACAAGTACGCCGTTCGGGCGCACGTCGAAAAGACGCTGGGCGTGCAGTATCTGGTTCCGCTTCTGGGCGTGTATGACTCGCCCGCCGAGATCAATTGGGACGCGCTGCCCGAGCGCTTCGTCGTCAAGTGTACCCACGGCTCCCACTGCAGCCTGCTCTGCCGGGACAAGGCCAGCTTTGACCGCGCGGAGGCGGTCGGGAAACTCGAGCGCTGGCTCAGGAAGAGCTGGTACTGGCTTGGGCGTGAATGGCCCTACCGCTTGATCGAGCGGCCGCGGGTGATCGTGGAGGAGTTTCTGGGCAGTTCGGACAACCCGCCACCCGATTACAAGGTCATGTGCTTTGGCGGCACGCCCCGGATCCTGCAGGTTCACAGCAAGACCGCCTCGGGCGGGCACGCGATCGACTTCTACGACATGGAGGGGCGCTTGCTGCCCTTCCGGAAATGCGGATTTCCCAACGCCGGGCCGGAGAGAATGGACATGTCCCCGTTCGGCGAGATGCTGGACCTGGCCAGGCGGCTTTCGCAGGGCTTCGTCTACCTGCGCGCCGATTTCTATCTGCTGGACGGGCGCGTCTACTTCGGGGAGATGACCTTCTTCGACTCCAGCGGGCTGATCGACTTCGAGCCGGAGGAGAGCAACCTGTTCCTTGGAAACCTGATCCGCCTGCCGGGCGAGACCCGGTAACGTTCGGCGCGCCCGGGCGTGGGAAAACCGCCTGAGGCCCGGCCACGCGCCGCCCAAACCGCGCATGCGCACCAGCCTGAAGGAGTAAAAATGGATTTCTACGTTCAAATGCACCTGCACACCTCCGATTCCAGCCGCTGCGGCGTGGACTCCGCGCAGAACATGGCCCGGGCCTGCAAAAAGGCGGGATATGATCTGCTGGTTGTCACCGACCACTTCATGAACGCCAACATCCGCGTGAGCCCCAACATGTCCTGGCCGGAAAAGGTGGAGGCGCTGATGAAGGGCTATCGGGCCGCAAAGGCGGAGGGCGACAAAATCGGCCTAAACGTGCTCTTCGGGTGGGAGACCTACACCTCCGGCCCGGAATACCTGACCTACGGCCTGGGGGAGGACTTCCTTCTTAAAAACCCGGGCATAGACCGCCTGCCGCCCCGGGAATACCTCCGGGCGGTCAGGTCTGCCGGGGGTTTCGTAAGCCACGCGCACCCCTTCCGCGAGGCCTACTACATTCCGAGCTTTACACCCTTGACCGATGAAATCGACGCCATTGAGGTCTACAACGCCGGAAATGACGACCCGGCCTGGAACAAAAAGGCGCTCACCCTCGCCCGAAGGACGGGGCTGATTGAGCTTGCGGGCTCCGATGCCCACGACGTGTCCCGCGTCATGTACGGCGCGGTGCGGCTGGACCGGCCCGCGCGCACGATGGAAGAACTGATCGCGCTGCTCCGAGCGGGCCGCGGCCGGGTCGTGGAGCGCATGCCGGAGCGGGCGCGCGGCGCTGTTTGACCCTTAACCGCATCCGTGTTATAATGGCGCGATGGGGGAGACCCAAACCCGGAGGATAAATAAGATATGCTTGATTTTTTGAAGAATCTGCTCAGAGGTTCCAACGAAGCGGAGATCCGCAAGGTCACGCCGCTGGCGGAGAAGATTGACCAGATGGAGCCCAAGTTCAAGGCCATGACGGACGATGAACTCCGCGGCCAGACAGCCGCCTTCCGCGAGCGCCTCGCAAAGGGTGAAACGCTGGACGGCCTGCTGCCCGAGGCCTATGCCGTCGTGCGCGAGGCCGCGGTCAGGACGCTGGGCCAGCGTCCGTTCCGCGTACAGCTGATCGGCGCGATCATACTGCATCAGGGCCGCATCGCCGAGATGCGGACCGGCGAGGGCAAGACGCTGACCGCGGCGCTGCCCGCCTACCTCAACGCGCTCACCGGCGAGGGCGTGCACGTGGTCACCGTCAACGACTACCTGGCCCGCTTCCACTCCGAGTGGATGGGCAAGGTCTACCGCTTCCTCGGGATGACGGTGGGTCTGATCGAACACGACATGACGAGCGAGGCGCGCAAAATCGCCTACGCCGCGGACATCACCTACGCCACCAACAACGAATTGGGCTTTGACTACCTGCGCGACAACATGGCCACCTACAAGGAGCGCATGGTGCAGCGGAGACTGAACTTTGCCATCGTCGACGAGGTGGACTCCATCCTGATCGACGAGGCCAGAACCCCGCTCATCATCTCGGGCCAGGGCGAAAAGTCCACCGAGATGTACGCCCGGGCGGACCGCTTTGTGCAGCGGCTGAGGGCTGAGGAAGACTACAACCGGGACGAAAAGCAGAAGACGGTTGTCCTGACCGAGGAGGGCGTCCGCAAGGCGGAGCAGGCCTTCGCGGTTGAGAACCTGACCGATACCGCCCATACCGAGCTGCACCACCACATCCTGCAGGCGCTGAAGGCCAACACCATGATGAAGCGGGACGTCGACTACGTGGTCAAGGACGGCCAGGTGGTCATCGTGGACGAGTTCACCGGGCGGCTGATGACCGGGCGGCGCTACTCGGACGGCCTCCATCAGGCCATCGAGGCCAAGGAGCACGTGAAGGTAGAGCGGGAGAGCAAGACCCTCGCCACCATCACCTTCCAGAATTACTTCCGCATGTACAAAAAGCTCTCCGGCATGACCGGTACGGCCAAGACGGAGCAGGACGAGTTCGAGGGCATCTACAAGCTGGATGTCGTCACCATCCCCACCAACAAACCCATGATCCGCGACGACAAAAACGACTCTGTCTACACCACCGAGCGGGGCAAGTTCCTGGCGGTCGCGGACGAGGTGGAAAAGCGCCACAAGACCGGGCAGCCGGTGCTGGTGGGCACCGTGTCGGTGGAAAAGAGCGAACTGGTCAGCAGCCTTCTCGATCAGCGCGGCGTGCGGCACGTGGTTCTGAACGCCAAATTCCATGAGAAGGAAGCGGAGATCGTCGCCCAGGCGGGCAAGAAGGGCGCCGTCACCATCGCCACCAACATGGCGGGCCGCGGCACCGACATCCTGCTTGGCGGCAATCCCGAATTCATGGCCCGACACCGCATGAAGCAGCTGGGCTACGCGGAGGAATTGATCGAGGAGGCCATCGGCCACGCCGAGAACGTGCCGGACGAGGTCAAGGAGGCCCGCAAGCTCTTCCGGGATCTCTACGCCCAGTACCGCACCGAGACCGATCGGGAGCACGACGAGGTCGTGAGCCTGGGCGGCCTGATCATCATCGGCACCGAGCGGCACGAGTCCCGCCGCATCGACAACCAGCTGCGTGGCCGCGCCGGCCGCCAGGGCGACCCGGGCTCCAGCCAGTTCTTCATCTCGCTGGAGGACGATCTAATGCGCCTGTTCGGCTCCGACCGCATCCAGCCGCTGATCGAGCGGCTGAAGATCGAAGAGGGCCAAGCCATCGAATACGGCATCCTCTCCAAGCAGATCGAGGGCGCGCAGAAGAAGGTCGAGGCCCGGAACTACGACATCCGAAAGAGCGTGCTGCAGTTTGACGACGTGATGAACCAGCAGCGCGAGCTGATCTACCGCCAGCGCCGCGAGGTGCTCGAGGGCGACGACATCATGAGCCATATCCTGGGCCTGCGCGAGTCGCTGATCGGCGAATCGGTGGACCATCTGGCCGCCAACGAGCAGGACGAGACCACCTGGGACATTCCCGGCATCGCCGAATACCTGGAGCGCATCTGCCTGAAGACCGGCGATGTCAAGGCCGCCTTCGATTCGCTCCAGCGCTACGACCGCGACAGCTTCAAGGCGGCGCTGATCGAGCGCTCCGCCGCGTTCTACCAGGAGCGGGAAAAGATGATCTCCGAAGTCGGCATCGACATGCGGGAGTTCGAGCGCGTGGCGCTCCTCGGCGCGGTAGACCGCCGCTGGATGGACCACATCGACGCGATGGATCAGCTGCGGGACGGCATCGGCCTTCGCGCCTACGGACACAAGGACCCGATCGTCGAGTACAAGATCGAAGGGTTCAACATGTTCGAGGAGATGAGCCGCCTGATCCAGGAGGATACGCTGAGGCGGTTGTACATGGCCGTCCTCGTCAAGCCGCCGGAGCGCAAGGAGGCCGCCACCCCGGTGGCCGCCACCCACGGCGGTTCCGCCACCGCTTCCCCCAAACAGCCGGTAAAGGCGGGGGACAAGGTGGGCCGCAACGCACCCTGCCCCTGTGGCAGCGGGAAGAAGTACAAGGAGTGCTGCGGGAAGGGGCAATGAAAATCCGCTGAGGCTGCAACCCTCTCGACGCGCTCCTGGGATGCATTTGAGGGATCCACTTGATTACCCCTTGTGGGGAGTCCAGAGGGATTCAATCCCTCTGGCGGGGGATCGGGGGCGGAGCCCCGGCGCATCCCCGGCTTTATAACATAAAGGATGTGAACTCATGATCGAAACCGATGGCTTCAAGCAGGATCTCATCGCCATCCGCAAGATGATCCGAGAGGCAGGTGACTCACTTTGACGTGGCTCACCTTGAAGAAC
>JAEYPB010000012.1 GCA_023411175.1 Bacillota bacterium
GAACAGCGCGCCGGTGAGGTTGGTGTCGATCATGTTGCGGATGACGTCGGGGTCGCGCTTCAGGAAGATGCACACGCCCTTGCCACAACCTCCTCCGGCGTTGTTGACGAGGATGTCGATGTGTCCCTGCCAGCGGTGCGCGGCGTCCGCCATCGCTTGCACGGATTGATAGTCCTTTTGCTCCAGCGCGAGACCGATGGCCTTCACGCCGTAGCGCGCCGCGATGACTTCCGCCGCGCGCTGCGCCCGCGCCTGATCCCGCGAGGTGATGATGATGTCGCAGCCAAACTCGGCCAACGCGCAGGCGATGTCGTTCCCCAGCCACGCGTGCCCGCCGGTAATGATGGCAACCCGCCCGCGAAGGCTCAATAGCTCGTGAAGTTGCGTGTTTTCCATGGTTACATTGCCCTTTCCGCCCATGCGGCCGAATGATTCTAATTGCAATTATTGAGGATGCGCGCGAAGGTGTCAAGGGTATCGGGCAAGATCGGGCGATAACAGGCGGATAACGGGCAGCTTTTGGGACGTGCTCACGCATAATCGGCGAATCGAAATAGAAATTCACCTGATTTCTGGATTTTATAGCCACAATAGCTTCGAACGTTCGTTTCCAACATATAACCTGCCCGTTTTTTAAGGTTGTCAGACCGATTTAAGTAATACCAGTTGACAAGCTGCCCGGTTACTGCATACAATCCAGTCACAGGGGGCATATCCCCGGTCACAAGGGAGAAAGCGCACGTGCTGCGATATCTTGAGATTAAACAGGCGATTCTGGATCGCGTGACCCATCAGGAGCCGAATACCAAGCTGCCCTCCCGGGCGGACCTGTGCGACGAGTTCATGATCTCCCGCACCACCATCGACCGGGCGATCGAGGCGCTGGTGCGCGAGGGGTTCCTCTATTCGGTGGCGGGCAGCGGCACCTACGTCGCCGACCTCAACGCGGGCGATACCACCGTGCGCCGGGATGTGATGAACGTGGGCGTACTGGTGCCCAACATCATCCACGACACATACCCGGGCATCCTGCGCGGCATCCAGGACGTGATGCACAAGCAGAACGTCAACGTGGTGATCTGCAATACCGACAACGACTATGTGAAGCAGCAGGCCAGCCTCCGCAGGCTGAAAAACTCTCACGTGGATGGGCTGTTGGTGGTTCCGGCCATCGCCCGGGGCGAGCTGATGCAGGAGCGATTCTTCGAGGAGTTTCAGGCGCTTGGCATCCCGCTGGTGTTCTGCAACCGCGGCATCGAAGGCGTGGATGCGCCGGTGGTGAGCTGCAACAACTTCTACGGCGGGTTTCTGGCCACGCGGCACCTGCTCGAACGGGGCTATGACAAAATCGCCTACCTATCTGTGCTGCACTACCAGACCAGCATGGCCCGCTACTACGGCTACATGGCCGCGCTTTGGGAAAGCGGACTCCCGTTTGACGAGAGCCTGGTGCGGAGCATTCCCGAATTCAGCCGGGTGGAAACCGGCTATCGCCTGATGAAGGAAATCCTCTCGAGCGGCGCGGCCGTCAACGGTGTCTTCTGCTTCAATGACCAGCTGGCCTGCGGCGCGATCAACGCAATCCACGAGAGCGGCCTGCGGGTGTCCGACGACATCGGCGTGATCGGCTACGACAACACGGAGCTGTGCAACGTGCCTCCGGAGCCGCTCACCAGCGTGAGCTTCAAAAAATACGAGATCGGCCAGAAGGGGGCGGAACTGCTCCTCGAGATGATCCGCATGCCCGAGAAGCCTGTGCTGAAGGAAATCGTCTTTTGCCCGGAGATCCACGTCCGGGAAAGCTGCCTGGGGCTGCGAAAAAACGGCGGCTGACCCGGTTCGGCGTCCCGTTTGAGCGCGTTTCGGTCTCTCCACAAGATGGAGATTAATTAAATCAAGGAGGAATGTTCTCATGAAGAAGGTATGGACCCTCGTCCTCTGCCTGGCGATGATGCTGACGATCGTTGCCGGCTTTGCGACCGGCGCCGCGGCGGAATCCACCGCGAACGCCGACCTCACGGCGCATCTGCGGGTATTGTACCCCGGCACATCGGATCTCGAGAAGGAGATCGCAGGCGACATCGAGGCCGCGATGAAGGAAAAGTACCCCAATGTGACCATCGAGTACCTGTTCCTGAGCTGGGCGGACATCGAGAGCAAGCTGGCCGCGATGATCGCGAGCGGCGACTACCCCGACGTGATGCAGATCCAGGACGTGGTCAACCCGGTGGCGATGGGCGCGCTGGAGCCGGTGCAGCCGTGGATTGAGAAGTCTTCCGCGCTCAAGCTGGACCAGTTCTCGCAGGTCGCGCTGGACAACAACAGCGTCGACGGCACGCTGTACGCCGTGCCGATGTGCATGATCCCCTACTCCCACATCGTCAACACCGAGCTCCTCGAAAAGGCGGGCATTGATTACACGACCATGAAGAGCTGGGCCGACGTTCTGGCCGCCGCCAAGGCGATCACGAGCGGCGAAACCTACGGCTTTGCGATGGCCAACGGCGGCGAGGGACGCTTCACGTTCCGCGATTTCATGATGATCGCGCTGAGCGACGGCTTCAGGCCCGACGACACCTCCGAAGCCACGAAACCCCAGTACCTCGAGGCGCTGCAGTTCATCCAGGACCTCTCGCCCTACATGCCCAAGTCCCAGTCCACCTGGCTGTACCCCGAGCTCTTCAAGGCCTGGGAAGCCGGCACGGTCGGCATGATGCACACCGGCGCTTACTTCACCGGCAACGTAGTCTCCCACGGCATCAGCTGCCTTGACCGCACCGTCGTGAACCTGATGCCCGC
Organism: Bacillota bacterium; assembly: GCA_023411175.1. Lineage (GTDB taxonomy): Bacteria > Bacillota > Clostridia > Christensenellales > Aristaeellaceae > JAEZHK01. The sequence goes on from JAEYPB010000012.1 coordinate 2,800, forward strand.
GGGCCCCTCCGCCGAGCACCCGACCATGATGGTCGGCACCAACGGTTACGCGATGATCGCGGGCTCTACCCAGAAGGAAGCCGCCTGGGCGTTCATTGAAACCGCGATGAGCGAGCCGATCCTCGGCAAGCTGGCCGGCTCCATGAACGTTGCCGCCGTCAACTACCTCTCCGACGAAACCCTCATCAAGTATGCCGACATCGCTTATGCGCAGTACGGTGAGAACGTCGGCGCCAAACACATCGCGCTGATGAAGCAGTTCCAGGCGGCCGCGGATGAGTTCGGCACGCCCATGCCCAAGATCCTCGGCCAGCCCGCGATGGAAAAGGTCGTGCAGGGCGCGATCGTGAAGCTCACCAACGGTGAGATCGACGCCGCCGCCGCGTACGACGAAATCAAGCAGGGCATCGACGAAGTCAAGGCCTCCCAGGAGTAACCCCTTGCGCGACCAGCGGGGAGAACGGCCCGAGGCCGTTCTCCCCGCCCTCCATTTCACTTCTTAAAGAAGGAGGCATCATCATGCAAAAGAGCCGGGACGCGCTGCGGCGCTGCATTCACCAGAGCGGCCATATGTATTTGTTCCTGATGCCGACGCTGCTGTTTTTGCTGGCATTCCAGATCTATCCCATCCTGAGTTCCGTGTACACCAGCTTTACCGATCTCAACATGATCAAGCCGGGCAGCGGCAAGTTCGTGGGCCTGCGCAACTATGTGAAGCTCATGACCGGCGATTCCAACTTCTGGCCGATTTTCGGCAACAGTCTTTTGTGGGTGTTCGGCTCCACGGTGCTTCAGTACCTGGTGGCCGTGCCCGCCTCGCTGCTCCTTAATCAGAAATTTCGCGGCCGGCCCCTCGTTCGCGGACTGATGATGGTCCCCTGGGTCACGCCGGTAATCATTATGGGCCTGATCTGGCGCTGGATTTACGACGGCGACTATGGGCTGCTCAACTACGTTCTCGGAACGAAAATCGTATGGCTGGGCCAGCGCGACGTGGTGTGGCCGGCACTTCTCCTGGTTTCTCTTTGGAAGGGGCTGCCCTATGCTACGCTGATGTTCCTGGCCGGGCTGCAGGGCATTCCGATGGATCTGTACGAAGCGGCGTATGTGGACGGCTGCGGCAAGTGGAAGCAGTTCGTCAACGTCACGCTGCCGATGCTCTCCCCGGTCATCCTGGTGACAGCGCTCACCAGCATCGTGCAGTCCTGGACGAAGTTTGAAGTCATCTGGGTTCTGACCGGCGGCGGGCCGGGCTATGCCACCAGCATCCTTCCCACATACATCTACTCCAAGTCCTTCAAGGACTTCCAGATGGGCATGGGTTCGGCGGTTTCGGGCGTCGCGATGCTCCTGATGACGGTGTTTGTGATCCTGTATCTGCGCGTGTACAACAAAAGCGCGGAAAAGGTGGGTTGACGATGAAGACTGAGAAGATATGGGGCAAGCTGCTTTTGATAGCGGGCCTGATTGTTTTGATGTTCTTCGTGCTGTTTCCGTTCTTCTGGCTGGTCATCTGCTCCATCAAGCCTGCGGACGAAATCTTCGCGCTGGTGCCCACGCTGATCCCCCGCACCGTGACCTTCGCCGGGTACCGGTACGCCTTCACGCCCAGCCCCGGGCCGGAGCTCATGCCGTACCTGCTCAACTCGCTGCAGGTGGCGGGATACTCCGCGCTTCTGACCACGCTCTTCGCGGCCACCGGCGGCTACGCCATCGGCCGGAAGCGGTTTCCCGGCATGCAGGCGATCATCGTCTTTCTGATGCTGGCGCAGATGTTCCAGGGCCCGGTCATCATGGTGCCGTGGTACCGCATGGCCGCGCAGCTGAAGATCCTGAATACCCGCGCCGGGCTGGTGCTGATCTACCTCACGTCTACCGTGCCCATCAGCGTTTGGCTGATGAGCGGGTTCTTCAAGAGCATTCCCCACGAGCTCGAAGAGGCCGCACAGATCGATGGCTGCTCGCACCTCAAGACCTTCTGGAAGGTCGTGCTGCCGCTGGCCAAGGGCGGGCTGGTGTCCATCGTGATTTACGCCTTCATTCTCGCTTGGAACGACTACCAATACGCGCTGTTTTTGACCAACTCAAAGGCGGCCATGACGGTGCAGTTGGCCATCGGCCAGCTCATGGGCAGCCTCGGCGTCATCAACTGGGGCGGCATCATGGCCTGCGGCGTAATCGTGGCCATTCCCGTAATCGTGCTGTTCGGCTTCATCCAGCGCTACCTGATCGAAGGACTCACCGCGGGCGCGGTGAAGGGCTGACAGGATGGGTGCTTCGTTTTCTGATGTGCTTTGCTGCGATGTGCTGGTGGTGGGCGGCGGCGCGGCCGGCATCCGAGCGGCGCTGACCGCCGCCGAGCTGGGGTTGGATGTGGTGCTGCTCAGCGAAAATCCCGCAGGCGAAAGCGGCTCCAGCTTCTATCCTCTTTCGCCGCCCTGGGGCGTGCTCTACGCCGAGGACGCGCCCGACGCCGCACAGTTTTATCAGGAGATCGTTTTCGCCGCCGGAGCTTGCGTGGACGATCGGCTGGTGCGCGTGCTGGCGGAGGAATCCACCGAAACCTACGCGCGGCTGACCGGCGAAGGGCTGCCGCTGCGCACCCACGCTTCGCTGGGGCTGGTAGGCTGCTTCGGAAAGAACCCGCGCGGCGCGCTTCTGGAAGCGCTGGAGCCCGCCGTCGCCGCGTGGCGCAGAGCGCTGCGTGCGGCTCGGCCGCTCCGGCAGGTCTACGGCTGGCAGGCGGCAACGCTTTTGTCCCGGGAAGGCGAAATCCTGGGCGCGACGGCGGTCAACGCCAGGGGCGAACTGCTATTGATCCGCGCCAGGTCGGTCATTCTGGCCACGGGCGGCGCGGAAGGTCTGTACGAGCGGGCCTATTCCAACGGCGGGCTGTTGGGCGCGGGCTACGCGATGGCCGCGCGGCACGGCGCACGCACGGTCAATCTGGAATTTGTGCAGTTCATCAACGGCACGCTGGACCCCGTGTATGGGCTGAACTACTACCATTTCGCCCTCGCGGAGCAGCCGAAGGTAACAAACGCGCTGGGCGAAGAGTTTCTGGGGCGGTACCTGCCCGCGGGTTGCACGGTTGCGCGTTGCCTGAGCCTGCGCAGCGGCCACGGGCCCTTCAGCGTGGAGGACGACAGCCGGTTCTTCGACCTGGCCATCGCCGCGGAAGCGCGCAAAGGGCACGGCGACGGCGCGCGCATCGCGCCGGACCCAAGCCGTCTTACGGGCGCGCGGTATGCGCATTGGCGCAATTTCCTGCAAAATGCCGGCTATACCCCCGCTACCCCGATGACCGTCGCGCCGTTTTGTCAGGCCTTCAACGGCGGCGTGCGCATCTTTCCGGACGCGACCACCGACATCAAAGGCCTGTATGCCTGCGGCGAGGCGGCGGGAGGCTGCCACGGCGCGAACCGCATGGGCGGCAACGCCATCCTCGCCACGCAGGTGTTTGGGCGGCTGGCGGCGCAGGCTGCCGCACGCCACTGCCGGGAGTCCGGGCCGAGCGAGTCGCCCACGCAGGACGAGGCGCTTCGCCAGTTTGAGCGGGAGATGGGCTCGGACGCGCCGAGCGTCGGCGCCGAAGAGGCGCTGCGCGAGCTGCGGCAGGCCATGCAGGCGAGCGCGTTTCTCGAGCGGGACGCTCAGAGCCTGCAAGCCGCGCAACGGGCCCTCGCGGACCTGAAGGTGGACGCGCTCTCCGCGCTCGGCACGCCCGAGGCGTGGCAGGCGGTGCGCGCGCGCAACGCCGTGGACGCCGCCCGGTTGATCCTGTGCGCGATGGAGCGGCGCAGGGAATCCCGCGGCGGGCACAACCGCGTGGACTACCCCGCCCGGGACGAGGGCTGCGCGGGCCTGATGGACCTTTGGTGGCGCGATCTGGACGGTACGCCGGTCCCTTGAGCGCGGCGCATCGGCTGTCGATTCTCTCCCTCCCAAGAACCATTTAAAAAACAAAACCAATCAAAAAGGAGACGACCACCCATGTATCACAATAAGCAAACCTACACCGGAATCATCCCGCCGATTATCACGCCGCTGAACGCCGACCGAACCCTGGATGTGGAAGGACTCAAGCGCCTGATCGATTTTGACATCGCCGGCGGCGTCACCGGCATTTTCACCATGGGAAGCTCCGGCGAAGCGATGATGACCTCCCGCGAGGTCTGGCTGGACGCGATCAAGACCACGGTGGCGCACGTCGCCGGCCGTGCGAAGGTGTTCTCCGGCGTGATCGACACCAGCACCACCCGCGTGATCGAAAACATCAAGGCCGCGGAACAGGTAGGCGCGGAGATCATGGTGGTCACCCCGGCGTTTTACCTGCAAAACAGCTGTCAGGCGGAAATCCTCCGCCACTACGAGGCCGTCGCCCGCAGCACCCGGTGCAAGCTGGTGGCGTACAACATCCCCGGCATGACGCACGCGCCCATCGCCCCGGAAACCATCCGCCAAATCGCGGACATCGACAACGTGGTGGCCTACAAGGACAGCTGTGCGGACTGGGAATCCTTCCAGCGGGTGCTTTTCCTGCTCGAGGATCGGGATGTGGCGGTGTTCAACGGCGCGGAGGAACTCTGCTCGGCGGCGATGATCTTCGGCGCGCAGGGCTGCGTTCCGGGGCTGGCGAACTTCTTCCCCAAGATGTTCGTGGACATGTACGGCGCCTGCGAAAGAGGAGACATCCGGGAAGCGTACCGCCTTCAGAAGGAAGTCTGGGCGCTGCGCAAGGTGCTGGCCATCGGCAAGCACTGGATGAGCGCCATGAAGCACATCGGCCACAGCATGGGCTTTGGCGCGGACGTGGCCTCCCTGCCCGTCGAACCGCTCACGCCGGAACAGGCGAAGGCGATCGACGAGATCATAAAGCGGTATCTTTGACGGGACGGCGCGGGGCAACCGAGCCGCCGCGCCCGGAGGCGTCAGACCCTTCCAAACCCGCCTCCGGGGAAAGGATTCTTTTTGCCCATGATCTTCTGTGACCGAATTGAGCTTGAGCGCTGCCGCGGCATCCATCCGAATCTCGCCCGCGCGATCAATTGGCTCCTCGCCCACGATCTTGCGGCCCTCCCGATGGGCGAAACGGTTGTGGACGGCGAGCGCGTGATCGTCAACCGGTTCGACTACCAAACCTCGGATATGGCGGATGAGCCGTTTGAAACCCATCGGCGCTACGCCGACATCCACCTGTTGCTGGGCGGCGAGGAGTGCGTCGCAGTTGCGGGACTGGCCGCGCACCAAGTGATCGGGACGGACGAAGCGCAGGACTGGGTCGGTTCCCGCGGCCCCACCGAATGCCTCTGTACCATGACGCCGGAGAAGGCGCTCGTCGTATTCCCCGGCGAGGCGCACCGCTCCAAGCAAGCGCACGAACTTCCCCGCACGGTGCAGAAGCTGGTCTGCAAGGTGCGAATGGAATGAATCAAAGGGCTGCCTCCGGTCATCCGCCGCGAAAACATGCGCGGCCTCATGATAAAGGAGGCAGCCCTTTCCATTAACAGCAGCTGATGGACTTGCCCATGTGGTAATTCAGCCGCGTCTTCGATGATGGCACTTCCTCGCCGGCAACCTGTACGCGTGCGCGGGGGAAAGAGGGGGCAGCCTTGCCGTGGCGGCAGGGCTGCCCCTATCGTGAGACATCGTTAAGGGACTACTCGGCTTTCTCCTTGGCCGCGGCGGAAGCTAACCGGCGCATTTTTTCCGCATCCTGAGACATTTCTTCGACTGTCCTAGCCTGAAGCCGTGCCGCGCCGTGGTAGTCCCTGGGCGCAATCCAGCTTCCGTCCGCCTTCGCCTGCTCCATGCGCGCCTTTGCGCTGACGATTTCCGCTCCATACTGCGGAAGCCACGCCTCCTGCGCGATCAGCATCTCGTCCACCATCTGCCATACTTCCGGCGGGTTACAGACCGCCCCGGTCAGCGGGTCGAGGAGCGCCGCCTGCTTGAGCAGCTGCGCGTCGCCCGCCACCGCCGCCTTAACCGCCAGCCGCTGCACCCACACGCTCTGCGCGCAGACCGCCGCGCAACCATCCGGCAGCGGGCCGACCTTCGGCACGGAGATGCCGTTTCCGTCCACGTAGCAGGGCACCTCCACCACGCAGTCGTTGGGCAGGTTTTCGATGGCCCCGCGGTTGACCACATTGAAGTGGCCGCGGTAGGGCCGCCCCGTCTCCAGCGACTCCACGATGTAGGAGCCGTGCTCCATGCCGCGCGCCGAGCCGTCGTACTTTTTCGCGGGCTCTTTGAGCCAGTTGGGGTAGTCGGTCTCAAACCAGCCGCGCCCCTCGCGGCACACGCGCAGGTATCCACCCGTCTCGCCGTTGATCCAGGAACCCATGTCGATCCAGTCTTTGATCTCGCCCGGGCGCTTCCGGTACCAGGCCAGGTACTCGGACAGGTGGCCGTTGGATTCGGTGGAGTAGTGGCCGAACCGCTTCAGCATGTCGATGCGCACCTTCTCCTCGCGGGAGAGTTTTTCATTCTTGAGGTACGCGTCCAGAATCCTGTCCTTCAGTTCCACGCCCTTGTGCTTGACCGATAGGTACCATGTCTGGTGGTTCAGCCCGGCACAGATGAAATCCAGCTCGCTCCGGTCCTTGAAGCCCAGCGCCTCCGCGATCTGCTGCTCGCCGTGCATCTCGCCGTGGCAGAGGCCGATGGTGTTGACGCCGCCAAATTCGTTGCACGCCCAGGTGACCATCGCGTTGGGGTTGGAGTAGTTGAGGTGCAGGACGCCCGGCGCGCACACCGCCCGCATGTCGCGGCAGAAATCCAGCATTTGCGCGATCACGCGCTGGCCGTACATGACGCCGCCGATTGACAGCGTGTCGCCGACGCACTGGTCCACGCCGTACCGAAGCGGGATCTCCACGTCCGTTTCGAACGCCTCCAGCCCGCCGACGCGCACCGCGTTAAAAACATAGTTGGCGCCCTCAAACGCCTTCAGGCGGTCGGTGGTGGCGTGGATTTTGACGGGTACGCCGTTTTCATCCAGATCCCGTTGGCATAGCGCCGTCACCATGTCAAGGTTCCTTTGATTGATGTCGGTGAAGGCGACTTCCGCGCCCCGAAGCTCCGGTACGCTCATGATGTCGGTGAACAGCTGCCGGGTAAAGCCCAGGCTCCCGGCGCCGATGAAGCAGATTTTCACATCATTTTCCTCCGTCTCTAAAAGATCCGTTTAGGCCTGTGGGCGTCGGCAAGGCGCACCAGCGAAAGCGCCTCATCCCTGTCGCGGCATCGGGCGCGGTACATCACGCCTTCCGGCTTCAGCGCGTCCAGAAGCGGCGGAAGGTCTTCCGGCAGGATATCGACATGAATCATCTTTCCGGCGTTTTGAATGCGCTGGAGCACGTCGATCCAGTGCGAAGCGCTGGGCTGGCCCGCGCCGTGCACCCACTGGACGCCCTTGAGGGTTGGGAGCGCCAGCAGCCGGTCCAAGTGCCTGAGCGCGCCGGGGCCGTCCAGGTGAAAGATCGAAGGCCCGAGGTACCGAAGCTCCATCTCCAGTTCGGGCTTGACGAATTCCTCCATCATGGCCCCGGAAATCATGCCCATAAAGTCGCAGGAGGTCACGTACCAGCGATCGGGGTGGTACACGCCCATCCAATTTGTGGAGCCCTTCTGACGGCGCGCGATGATCCCGTTCAGGTGGTCTAAGACTTCCCGGAAGCGGTCGAAGAGGTCAAACGTCAGCCTCTTGACCGCGTCGCCTTCCTCGTACAGGTCGAAGCACAGCGCCTCCGGGCCGCGGAGCGATACCAGCGCGTCCAGCCCGGGGTGGATGTCGGTCACGCCGACGACGTAATCGCCCCGGGCATCGGCCGCCATGATCTCGGTCAGTTCCACGGTCTTCTTCCACCAGAAGTTGTCCGCATCGAGCTGCGAGGCGTCAAGTTCGCCGATGTCGTCCGCGTGATGCACCGCCCAGCTGGTGTCCTCGCCGAAGTCCAGATCGCACCCGAAGTACGCGCCGAAGATGTCCGGCCCCAGGTTGGGAAAGGCGCCGGGGAAGGCCTCGCCCGTATAGAAAGTGCGCTCCATCCCGGCGCGGACACTTTTCAGCATGTACTCCGCGTCCAGCCAGCGGTCCCGGAGCGTCCCGGGATGCGTCAGCGGGCGGGCATCGCGGCCTGGCATCGGCGCGGTCAGATCCAACAGCGGCCGATCGTGGTTTTCAAGGTTCCAGTATTCAAGGTGGCGCGCAGCGATTTTGTCAAAAGAATCGCAGTTGATCATGCCCGTTCTCCATCAGGTGTATTTCCCATATTTCTCGACCGCCTCGAAGAAGGCCATCAGGTTTTCCCAGGGTACCTCCGGCTCGACCATGTGGTTGGGGCCGATCAGGTAGCCGCCGCCCTCCCCCAGCGTGTCGATGCAGCGCTTCACTTCCTCCCTGACCTGGGCGGGCGTGCCGAAGGACAGGTTCCGCTGGGCGCTCACGCCGCCCCAGAAAGCCAGCCTGTCGCCGTATTCGCGCTTAATCGCCTGGTGATCCAGGCATTCGGGCTGCACCGGGTTCAGGATGGTCACGCCCACTTCGATCAGGTCGGGAATGATCTCCCCCGGGTTGCCGCAGGAGTGGTAGAAGACGGGCATGTCCGGCCGAAGCTCCCTCGCCGCTTGGATCACCCTGGCGAGCCGGGGCTTCAAGAGCTGCTGCCACAGCGAGCGCCGCATGAGCATGCCGCTCTGCATGCCGACGTCGTCGCCGAGCATCAGGATGTCGACGCCCGCTCGGATCATCAGCTTTGACTGTTCGATGCGCAGGTCGGCGATGCGGTCAAACAGGATCATGAGCGGCTCCGGTTCGGCCATCATATCCATCAGCGTCTCTTGAAACCCGCGAATCGCCCACGACTTCTCAAAGATGGTCTGCGCCAGCGCGCCGCAGACGGCGAGGCCCCTCGCATGCCACCCCTCGACAGTTTTCTTGAAGTGGGCGTGCCGGTAGTCCTCCAGAAAATCGGGCAGCGGATAGCTTGCCGCCTGCTCCTCGTCCATGCCGTCTTTAAGCGGCGAGATCAGGTGCTCGAAGTGCAGCGAGGGGTCGGTGGAATGCCCCAGCCCCACGCCCCACTCGTCCACCGTGAAGCCGGGCTCCCCGTCCCGGCCGGCGAAGTGCTCCTTCGCGTCGCGCGTACGGCAGGTGGGCGCGAACTCCAGCGGCCGGTAGTCCAGGTCGAAGTAATCCCAGTAGTCCTCCGCGCCCGTGCGCCTGCGGAATTCCTCAACCTTGGCCGGGCACAGCCCCCAGCTCAGATCCTTGGGGATGCGATCCGGCTTTTCGCGCCGCGCGATCGCCAATACCCTTTCGCGGGAAGTCATGAGAACGCCTCTTTTCCTCGTTTATTGCTTGACGCTGCCGGCCATCAGCCCGCTCAAGATATTCTTTTCAAACAGGCACACAAACAGCACGATCGGAGCCAGCATGATCGTCGCCAGCGCGCTGATGCTGTCCCAGGGCACCTGGTACTGGTTCAGCCGAGGGATCATCGTGATCCCCACGCTGAGCACGGAGATCTTCGAGGTCGTGAAGATCAGCGGCGTCATGAATTCGTTGATGCACAGGATGAAGTTGATGATCGCCATCGTGGTGACGGCGGGCTTCATCACCGGAAGCAGGATACGGAAGATCACCGTCATGACGCCCGCGCCGTCCACCCGCGCCGCTTCCTCCAGCGAGCCGGGCAGCTGGCGCATGAAGGAAACCAGGATCAGCGCGGTGAAGGGGATGAAGCTGTTGACATACAGCAGAATCAGCACGAAGTAGGTATCGCACAGCTTGAGCCAGGAGAACAATTCAAACATCGGCAGGATCGTGGAGATCATCGGCAGGAACGAGGAGCCGATCAGCAGCGCGTAGGCCGTCTTGATGCCCTTCGACCGCGCGTGGCTGAAGCCGTAGGCCGCCAGCAGACACACGACGAGCGAAAGCGTCACCGAAAACGCCGTCACGACCACAGTATCCCAAATCAGGCGCGAAACGTCAATGTTTGCGAACAGGTTTTTATAGTTTTCCAGCGTAGGGTGCGCCGGGAAGTACTGGATTGGCGTCTGAAACAGCTGGTCCTTGGGCGTGATCGAGGAGAGCACGATCCACCACACGGGAAATACGATGACGAGGACCGTCGCGGCCGCCATAAGCCAGATCCCCAGCGTCTTTAATGGATGGCGTTTCATTTGCTCCTCCTCACGATTCGAAGTCCAGGTGCCTCTTCGCGCGGAACCCGGTGACGGCTACCACCACCATGAACAGGCACAAGACCACTGAAATGGACGAGGCGTAGCCGAAATTCAGGTTCTTGAACGCCTCGATGTAGGTGCGGTAACTCAATAGCGACGTGGACGTGCCCGGTCCGCCCTGGGTCATGGCGTAGACCAGGTCAAATTGCGTCAGCCGCCACAGCGAGAAGAAGACCGTCATCGTACACATCAGCGGCGCGATGTTGGGCAGCGTGATCCGGAAAAAGCTGCTCACCGGGCCAGAACCGTCCGCCAGCGCCGCCTCGTAGACGTCTTCCGGGATGCTCTGCAGCCCGGCCAGAATCATGATCGCGTAGAAGGGCGTGTCCTTCCACACGTCCACGATGACGACGGCGAACCGCGCGGTGGCCGGGTTCACCAGCCAGTCGCAGGAGAAGCCGGGCGCGAGGTAGCGGATCAGGTCGTTGATGAAGCCGTACATGTCGTTGAACGCCCAGCTGGCCGCGATGCCCGCCACCACCAGCGGCGTCGCCCAGGGGATCAATACGACGCTGCGCAGCACCTTCCGCCCCTTGAACTGCGCGTTCAGCATCAGCGCCAGCGCGACACCGATCACCGTGTGCAGCAGGATTGAGATGGCGGTAAAGACCGCCGTGAACTGCAGGGTGTCCCGGATGTTGGAGTCCTGGAACATCTGCACGTAGTTGCCGAGGCCTATGAAGCGGTTGACCCTGCGGATCTTGTTGATCTGGAAAAAACCGTCGTAGAAGGTGCGCAGGATCGGATACAGCGAGCAGGCGGCGCGCGTCATGAGCGCCGGCGCCACCAGCAGCCAACACAGCACGTCCCGCCGTTTCTTTTTTTTCATCGGGTACTCCTCCATCCCGCTGGGCATGCGTCGCGGCGCGCGTACTGTGCCGCGCGCCGCGCTTTTTCACGCTTTCGCCGGGCTTAGTTTTCCGCCATGATGGCCGCGACGTCCGCCATGCCCTTCTCGACGCACTCGTCCAGGGTGATCTTGTCGGTCAGGTAGTTCTGCAGCGTCGCCTCGGTGGCGTCCATGATGGCATTGATCTTGTCGTTCATCGGGCGCGGGGTCAGGCTGCCCGCCGCGGCGTATTCGCCGGTCTTGCCCAGCATCGGGTACTGGGCCAGAACCTCCGGGTTGTTCAGTACGTCGATGCGCGCGGTGGCCACGTCGTGCAGGGTGATGTGCAGCTTCTGCCCCTCTTCAGAGGCCAGCCAGGCGATGACCTTCATCGCCTCCTCTTTGTTAGAGGACGACGCGTTGACCGCATACTGCCAGCCCGACACGATGGTCTTGTTGGTTGCGAACGTGGGGACGGGGATGACCTCGTACTGCTGGGCAAAGTTGTCCTCGCCGATGACGCTGTAGACGTAGGGCCACTGGTACATCATCGCGTACTTGCCGTCGATGAACTTCTGGTTGAGCGCGTCGTAGGTGTCCCCCAGCGCGGCGACCGGCGTGATCTTGTCGGTGTAGAGCATGTCGTGCATGGCCTGAAGCGCCTTGCGCGACCCCTCCTGCGTCCAGTCCATGTAGTCGCCGCCGTAGGCGTCCATCCAGCGGATCACGTCGTTGAACAGCATGCCGCCCAGCGACCACGAGGCGCCGTAGCCGTACACATCGCCGTTGGTCAGCGCCTTGGCTGCGGCGAAGAACTCCTCTTCGCTCGTGGGATAGGCGATGCCCGCGTCCTCAAACAGCTTCTTGTTGACGAACAGGAACATCGGGGTGGCGGTGGAGGGAATCATGTAGAGCACGCCGTCCTTGGAGCAGATGTTGTCGATGACGTCGGCGGAGAACTGCGCCTTGGTCGCCCCGTCGATGACAGCGTCAATGGGCTCCAGATAGCCGGCGCTTGCGAAGCTGACGCCCAGCAGCTCATCCAGCCAGATGATGTCCACCGCGTCCGAATTGGAGGAGAGCATCGCGGTGATCTTGGGCACGAAGTCGGAATAGTTGGAGGGAGCGGCCATGCCCTCGATTTCGACGCCGGTCGCTTCGGACGCGGCCTTGGCGAACGCTGTAAAGTCGTCCCCGCCCGCTTCACCCGTGTAAATGACCACCTTCGCCGACGCGCCCGCCGCGCCCAGCATCAGGGCCAAAGCCAGTACCAGCGCACAGATCTTCTTCATGAAATCGGATGCCCCTTTCGTTTTTGGTTCTGATGCCAGTATAGCGGGAAGCGGAAGCCGCTCACAAGGTTGCAAAATCATCAAATGGTTCGATATCCTGTCCATTTGGGGGATTGGGGATACACGGTTCAGGCACATATGCTATAATTATACCATGAAGCGATCAATAAGAGAAAACCGCCTGTTCTCGTTCAAGGGCAAGATATTCTTAACGAGCGCGCTGCTCAACCTGATCACCATCTGCGCGCTCAGCGCGATCATGTATACCAACTACTCCGCCTCGGAGGCGAAGAGCCTTGAAAAGCAGGCCTCCTCGCTGCTCTCGCAGTTGACCTCCTCATCCGATATGGTCTTTAGCCGGCTGGACGAAATCTCCATGTCCGTTTACGCGGATCTGAACCTGAACTCTGACATCAGCCGCTTCCGGGAAAAGGTGGAGGATGGAACGAGCGATGACATTGAGGGCGTGCTGCTGGAAGGGATCATCACCGACCGGCTCAAGCAGTACATCTCCACGACCGAATTCGTCCACTCCGCGAGGCTCTACATGGGCACGCACGCGGTTTACGCCGGGTTCACCAGCGAAATCATTATCCCGAGCCAGGACACGTACCGAACGCTCGGCTTTGAAGACGCCGCGCGCGAGGCGGATGGTCGCGCGCTCGTATCTCCGCCCTACGAGCAGCTCAGCGCGCAGGCGGGCGCCCCCCGAACGTACAAGCGGCTGATATCTTATTCAAGGCTGCTATCGGACATCTCGGTCAAGCACCGGAAGGTTCCCACCGCCGTGCTCGTGCTGGACGCGGAAGCCTCCGTTTTCCAGGATTTGATGGACGGCAAGGCGCTTTCGGACGGCCATCAGCTGTTCCTGATCGACCAGTACGGAAACGTCGTCGCCTCAAGCGGCGCCGCGTCGCCGGCCGGGCTGAGCGAGGCGGACGGCCTGATGGCGCGGCAGCCGGCAAAGCTCGCCGGCATCACCGCGCTTTCCTTCATCCCCTTCAGCGATCTGGCGCTTTCCACGAGCGGCTTCATCTACTCGATGTCGCTGATCGCGCTGATGCTGTTTGCGTTCAACGTGATCCTGGGCCTTCTGATCTCCCGCGGGCTCACCCAGCCGCTTGGCCGCCTGATCTCCACCATCGACCAGATCGGCGAAGGTGATCTGACCGCCCGCGCGCCCGCGCTCAGGCAGGTGGAGTTCAACGAGATCACGCGGCAGTTCAACCGCATGCTCGACCGGATGGACGTATTGATCGAGGAGAACTATGTCTCGAAGCTGAAGGAGAAGGAATCCCAGCTGCTCTCCCTGCAGATGCAGATCAACCCGCATTTTCTCTACAACACGCTGGAGGCCATCAAATGGAAGGCCGCCGCCACGCAGACCCGGGCGGACAAGGATGAGGTCGGCGAGATGATCGCGTCGCTGAGCGCGATGCTCCGCTACAGCTTCCGGGACGTCGAGCGTGAAGTGCCGCTGCGGGAGGAGCTTGCGCAGGCGCGCTACTACCTTTCGCTGCAAAGCGTGCGCTTCCCCGGCAAGTTTCGGGCCTTCTTCATGATCGCCGACGGCTTGGAGACCGCGCCCGTCCCAAAGCTGATTCTGCAGCCGCTGATCGAGAATGCCATCCTGCACGGGTTTGAGGACCGGGAGCGGGGCGGCGTCCTCATCGTCTACGCGGAACGGGATATGGGTGAACTGAGGCTGTCGGTCTACGACAACGGATTGGGCATGCCGAAAGACTTCCCCTACGAGATGCTGGATACGTTGCGCGGCGGGCGGGCCAGCCAGTTCGTGGGCCTCCGCAACGTCAACGAGCGGCTCATGCTCAAGTACGGCCGGGACCATACCCTCATCATCCGCTCCACCCCTGGCAAAAACACCAAGGTGATCATCCGCATCCCGCTTCCGGAGGAATGACGCATGTACAAGGCACTCATCGCGGACGACGAAGCGCCCATCCGAGAGGGTATATCAGGATACCTTTCGGAGATGGGCCTTTTCTCAGAGGTCTACACCTGCAAAAACGGGGCGGAAGCACTGGAAGCCGCGCTGAAGCACGCACCCGACCTGATCCTGACCGACATTCGCATGCCGGTCATGGATGGCCTGGAGTTCCTCAGCCGCTACGCCCGATCCCCTCATAACAGCCGGATGATCGTGCTCAGCGGTTACAGCGAGTTCGAGTACGCCCGGGAGGCGATGCGCAGCGGCGTCTCCGACTACCTGCTCAAGCCCATCGACAACCAGCTTCTGGCGGAGAAGGTTCTGCAACAGATCGCGGAACTGAAGTCCGCCGAGGACGACGCGCATTTGGCAGAAGCCCGGCTTCTGTCCAGTGCGCTGGCCGGCGATCCGGAGGCGCTTCAGATCCTGTCCGAGCGGGGCGGCGATACGCCTTACATGGTGGCCGTGTGCGCCATTGCGCCGCTCATGGGGGCGGAGGGCGATTATGTGGAGCTGGTGGCGAAGCGGTTCGCCGGCGCGGTACAGGCGATCGGCCATCCGGCGCAGCACACGTTGAAATATGGCGTCCCAGTCGCGGTTGTTCCCTTCCCCGACAAGCTGCCCGACCCGCTCCAGATTGCCCGTAAGCTCCGCCGCGCCATCGAGGTCGATCCCGACCGCTACATCGTCCGGGTGGGCGTAAGCCGCATGTATACGTGCGCCTCGTTGATCAACCGCCCCTACCGGGAGGCGCTCTACGCGGCGCTGAGATGTCTCCGAACTTCAGTCCCTGCCGCGGGCTACCGCCCCAGCCCGGTCACTTACGATCACGCGGCGTTCCTGAACAGCGCTGAGGCGCTGAAGACGGTCACGGTCAAGGCTGTCAACAAGGGCGACCCGGAAAGCGTTCGGCGCGCGTCGGGCGATCTGTATCAGTTTCTGTCCGCAGGAAAATACGGGGACGAAGCCAACGTGCTGTTCCTGCAGCAGACGCTGCAGGCAGCCCTCGACCGCCCCGACACCAACGCGCGCCTCAGCTTCAAGCAGCCTGAGCAGCTTTTAAGCCGCATGATTTGCTGCAAGCGGTTTGACGAAATTGAACCATTGTTCCGAGATGCGCTCCTCCACGCCTCCGCGCCCGCAGGGGATGATGTCCGCGGCGCGTGCCCGGGCGCGATGATGGGAGAAATACTCCAATATATTGATCAGAATCTGGAGTCTGATTTGACGCTCTCGGGCGTCAGCACGCGCTTCTTCCTCTCGGAGAGCCACCTGTGCCGCCTCTTTAAGAACAAGACGCCCTACACATTCAACGAATACCTGACCCGCGCGCGCGTGCGAAAGGCGTGCGAGCTGTTGGCCACCACCAACCTGAAAATCTACGCCGTCGGCGACCGGGTGGGCTTTAAAAACACCAAGTACTTTGCGACACTCTTTAAGGAGCAGACCGGAATGACGCCTTCGGAGTTCCGGAACTGGTAAAATTATCCGCTCGCCCTCAATCCGGCAAACCTTGCCGCCCGTGTTCCACCGCGAACACGGCCCTTACAGCAGGTGGAACCCGGCGGCTGCACAGCTTTTCAGCGTGCCCTCGTCCCATACGGACACCTGCACCTCGCCGATATGGGCCTTATCCAATAGCAGCATGCTCAGCCGGGACTGGCCGATGCCGCCGCCCATCGTGAGCGGAAGCTCTCCCCGCAGAAGCGCCTGATGGAAGGGGAGCTTCCGGCGGTGGTCGCACCGGGACGTGGCCAGCTGTTCATCCAGAGACTTCCCGTCTACGCGGATGCCCATGGAAGATATCTCGAACGGGCACTCGAGCACATCATTCCAAAAGAGAATGTCGCCATTCATCGCCCAATCGTCATAGTCCGGCGCGCGGCCGTCGTGGCGGATTCCAGACCGGAGCAGGCCTCCAATCTGCATCAGGAAGGCGACCTTATGCTCCTGAAGCAGGGCGCGCTCCCGTTCCTTGGGCGTAAGCGCCGGGTACAGGTCCTCAAGCTCCTGCGTCGTGATGAAGAAAACGTCCCTCGAAAGGCGCGCTGAAAGCCCCGGAAACATGGCCGCGAGCACCTCCTGGGTGTCGCAGATCGCGTCGACAATCCTCCGCACGGTGTCCTTCAGCGTCTCCACGTTGCGGGATGTGCGGTCGATCACCTTTTCCCAGTCCCATTGGTCGACGTAGATGGAATGGAGGTTATCCATTTCCTCGTCGCGCCGGATCGCATTCATGTCGGTGTACAGCCCTTCGCCCACGGGAAAGCCGTACTTGTGCAGCGCCATCCGCTTCCATTTGGCGAGGGACTGCACGATCTGCACGTTGCTTCCGGTTTCTCGGACATCAAAATCGACCGGGCGCTCCACGCCATTCAGGTCATCGTTCAGCCCGGTCTGCGGCTCTACAAAGAGCGGCGCTGATACCCGTTTGAGGTTCAGGGACCTGCACAGGCTGTCTTCAAACGTCCGCTTCAGGATTCCGATGGCGGTTTGGGTTTCATAGACCGACAGAACCGGCGTATATCCCTTTGGTATGATGAGCTCACTCATGGGTCGCTTCCCTCCGTATTTTGCGGCTGAGGTGCAGCGGACCTCCGGTCTCGGTGCCTCAACAATTTCCTGCAGTAGCATAGCACATAGATTTTTCCGCTGTCAACCTTTCCCGGTAAATCAGCGTTTTCCTGCGGGATTGTGATGCCGAAGCCTGCCATGAAGCGCCTCGTCGCCGACGGCCGTGAAGGAGATCGTCGTGCAGCCGGCGCACGTCATGCCCGGTTACGGTATGCCGACCTCGTGAACGAAGCATGTGACATCGGGAGAGCACAGACATCACAGGCTGAACGACAACAGCTTATACCAGCCGGCTTGAACCGGCGCATCCATTGCGAGCTCAATGCCCGGCGCGCCGGTTCCAGGGTCCAAAATCGAGACTTCGACACCGTAAGAGCCTTCGGGCATGACGTCCAGATCGACGTTCACCGTCACCGGTACGCCGGGAAGCACCTCTTGAAGTTTCATGTCCACGCGGAACAAACGCTGTTCACCCGCCGCGTCCGTCAAGCGCAGACAGGGCACCCAGTCAAAATAGAAGGGCGCGATCCCCGTGTTTTCCCATGTGACGGAAACGGAGGCCTTCCCCTCGGCGATGGACAGCTTCGCGTTTGAGACCCGCAAGCGGTAGCCGACGGTTCGGTTCAGGCGGTCGAGCGCATCCTGCAGCTGGCCGTTCCGGGGCACATTGACAAAGCTGCCCGGCCCGATCCAACTGGCGTGAGACGATTCAAACAGGGAAAGTGTTTGGGTCAGATCGCCCCCCAGCAGGGCTTCGCTGGACATCATGGTGGAAAGCTCCCCGCCGACCGGGGCAGCCTGCCAGGCCATCGGCATTCCGATCAGCGAATCCTCGCCCGTTTGGTCAAATACGCCGCCGTTCTGAATCCATTCGAGCCACTCCGCGGTGGCCTCGGGCTCCCCCGCGGTGTCGTTGTACAGGCCAAACCCGTTGTCCCCGGCGAAGCGGAAAGGCCTGCGCATCATCAGCCTGGGGGTTTTGAACGCGTTGACATAGGCCTGGGCGTATTGATCCCGAACGGATTCGTCGGGCATCTGGCCGATCTTTTCATGGATGTGCCATTCGCCCCAGTGCCCCAGCGACCCCAATTCCACATAGGCCACAAACGGGTCGCCGTCATAGCGCGCGCCAAGGGCGGCAATCGCCCGGCTATGCGCGTCCATCAGGACGGGGTTGGCGTAGTTGGGGCTGTACCCTGATCCATAGGAAACCTTGTAGAACTTCCCGTCGCCTCCGGTCATGTCATAAAGCCATCCCGGGATGTCCGTGTGTTTTTTTTGGCCGGGCAGATCCATCACAAAGCGGAGGATCAGCCGCTTCCCTTCCGCGCGCCACTTTTCGAAATGGTTCTCCTCTTCAAAGGCGTCGAAGGCGTACTGGCCCGGCTGGGGTTCCATATCCTTCCAACGCAGGTTGGCGTAGACGAGGGTGAACGGCTGCTGCCGCGGCGCAGGATCGCCGGCCCATGCCGCGTTTCCAATGTATGGATTGACCAGCTCCCGGTCGCTGGGTTCAAAATCCACGGAAAACGTAACGGCCGAGGCCCGGCAAGCGCAGAAAAGGAGGAGCAGTACTGACAATAAAAATTTACGCATTACGATCCTCCTCAATCGATGTAATCCCCGCTGTATTGGACCAGCGTCACGTCGTCAATGCCCTCGGTGAAGCGCAGCGCATCCACAAACCCGGTGCGGCCGCGTTTGACCCGGACCTCCACGGCCATCTCGACATCGCGCTTGCGCAGCGTCTTGGATTTGATCTTGTACGGGCAGGTGCCCAGCGCGCGCCGGATTTTTTCTTCCATCCCTTGGCCGGAGTAGTGCACCAGGAGGATGTACATTTCATCCCGCGGCCCGCGGCGCCTTTTCATGATCAGAAGCGTCAGCGCCATCACGAGCAACACGAACAGCGTAATGGTAAACATGCCCGCGCCGACGGATATGCCCGAAGCCACCGCCCAGAAAAGGTACAGCAAATCCATCGGATCCTTGATCGCGGTCCGGAAGCGCACGATGGACAGCGCGCCCACCATGCCCAGCGACAGAACCATGTTGGATTGAATCGTGAGGATGATCGCGCAGGTCAACACGGTCATGCCCACCAGCGACATGGCGAAGGTGCGGCTGTAAACGACCCCCGCATAGGTCTTGCGGTACAGACCGTAAAGGAGCAGCCCGACCACAAGCGACAGGATGATGTACCCGGCCGCCTGCATGAGGGTTTCCAGGTTGACGGCCTGCAAAACCTGTCCGCTCTCCAGAAAGGATTTCTTGAAAATGTCCCGGAAACTCAGTGCGCTCTCCATTGTAATCCCTCCGTACGTTCTATGGATCTCTCCCTGGCCGCCGCGTCGCAGCACAACACGTATTTGGATGCCGCCGTAAAATCACCCGCCCGGGGCGGAAGCAAGCGGCGCACCACCTGGGGCAGAAAGGTGGTGAACTTGACCTCCATGATCATGACATCCGCCGGAAGCGTCTCCAATACCGGCAGCGCCGGGTCAAACAGGTCGAAGACGCCAAAACCCGCCCGGACGTGCCGGTCGAAGGTGATGCGAACGTCGCCGGCTTCCATGACGAAGGGTTCGCGGTCATAGTCCACAATCACGCGGGGCCGCATGATGCGCGAGGTGCATTCGAAATAGAATTCCCTGAGCAGGTTGTGTTCGCTGCGAAGCAGGAAGGCGTAATCTCCCTCCAGAAGCCGCCGGACTTCCTCCCGGGTGACCGGCGCGCTCGCCTTTCGGATGTACTGGCCGTACTTGAGCTTGCGCTCCAGATGGATCGTGCGGTCGGAGCACCCATAGACCCGGAGGCGGTACTTTGACCTGGTCAGGGCGCCCTCCTCCTTGTCCTCATAGGCGCTCTGCCAGTAGTCGTCAAAGTACAGGCTGCGGATGTGGTATTCCCCGGAAGGCCCCGCGTTTTCGTCTCGGCGCATGACCCCAGCCATGCGCGCGCGCAGAAGCGCCCAATCCGGCAGGTTGATCAGGTATTTAAGCTCGTGCCGGTACGCCGTCATAGCTCGTTGATCACCGTCCCGTCCTCCCGCACCGTAAAGGCGCGCATGCCGGTGTGGGCGCCCGAGGAGGTCATCACCTGGTCAAACGCGCTTTGCGTGTAGCCCCTTTCATTGGTGGCCGTGACGCGCCAGTAATAGGTGCCCGCGGGAAGCAGATCAAGTTTCGCCGAGATGGCGAGCTGGTCCAGACTCTCCCAAAGGACCGCCTCCGGTTCAAATGTCCAGTCGCTCGCCACCTGCACATCGTATCGGACGAAATCCCCCTCGAAGTCGTAAGCGGCTTCCCAAAGGAGAACCAGATCATCCCGGTCGACCTCAGCGTCGCCCATGTAGAAGGGCATCGGCTTGTGAAGGGACTCCATGTAATAACGGTACGAGCGCTCCACATCGAAGGGCGTGTTCTGATAAATCATTTCAAGTTTTTTGGCCGGAACGCGCATGTGGATCTGATCGGGCATGCGGTGCACAAACCTGTCCACCACCTTGCGGTACCGCTGGATCAGCGAGGCGATGCGTTCCGGCGTGATGATCTTATGGAGCGCCTCTACCTTTTCGGTCAGCGCGTCCCGAAAACTGCGCACCTTCAGCATGCGGTTGAACAGCACCACGCCCCAGTAGTCCGACAGGCCCTTCGTCCATTCGCCCTCGGCCCAGGCGTCCTCCAACAGCTCATCCTCGTAATAGGACATGGAACCGTCGCCGTCCCAGCACAGGTAGTACCAGGTATTGCTGTTCACGGGGCTGTAGAGGAAGTAGTTCTGTGCGTTGCTGTCCGGGTTGCCCATGAGGATGTTAAAGGCCATGTAGCTGGTCAGGTTGTCAAGGTCAAAGTACTTGTCGACAATATCTTCGATGGGCAGGCGATAGTCGTTCACCGCGTCCAGCATGCTCAATAGTTTTTCGTGGTCGCTGTCGGTCTTGGGTTCCAGGACCTCCTCAAACGCCGATGCGTCGTAGGCTGGGTCATCCGCCCGGCGCAGCTTGTCGGGATACCGGAACATCTCGCACATGTTCGCCTTGTACAGGTCTCCGCCCCTGCTCAGGCCGTGGTTTCGCAGGTACCGGTCGTTGGGCAGTTCCACCTGTGTGAACAGCCCGTAATCCACAAACCCGTCGGGCGCGTCCTCGCTGGTCTCGTCCTTGATGTAGACGTGGACAAACTGCGCGCGGAGGCTGACCATGCCCGGGACATCCTGCAGCAGTTCGAAAAACATCATGTTCCTCAACCGGGTCGGATCCGTCGGGTGTTTGTTGATGGCGATGTCCCGCTGCCCGCGCCACAGCCCCGCCTTGTCCATCAGACTGATGCGGTAGGATCGCTGGGGGTAGCCGGTGCTTGTTCGGCCGCGGACATTGATCGTGGCATTGGTCTCCGTCGTGCCGTAGCCGACCTCTCCCGGCAGCGGGCCGCGCTCGTCCCCCACCTGGAACAGCGCGTTTGCCTTGACCTTTTCAACGCCCTGCATGCCCTGCAGGTTTAAGAAGTCGTTGACCTCCTCAAACGTATTGTCCGTCCCGTCGGCGGCGCTGCCTCCGCGGACGGTGATGTAGAAGCATATCAGATCGGTGGGGTCGTAGGCCGAATACAGCGAGGGGTCGTCTTTGAGGCCGATCTCGTTGATGTCCGGCACCGCAACCTTTTTGATCTCTGGGGCGGGGGTGGGCGACGGCCTGACAGCGCCCATAATCGGCGCATCCTGCGAGCACCCCGCCAGCAGCGCGCACAGCACGAGAAACAGCGCGATGCCCCATTTGGAAACCTTCATGGCCGCACCTCCGTGTCCGGTTTTTTCACGATGGCCCAGTCGTCGGCGCGGGTATCCAGTCGGGACGCGGCCTTCGACCACATGCTCACGCCCCTCGGCGCAAGCAATGGCTGGTCGCAGAATACATGGCAGTCGATGCGCCTGACGTAGAGAAACAGGCGGCGCATCGACACCAGGTACATCGCAATCCCCGCCGCGACAAGGCCGATACCGTAGAAAAGCGGAGGGCCATTAAGGGTTCGCGCCGTGACCAGCACGTTCACCAGAAAAAAGGTTGCGGCGGCCATCAGCGCGCCCTTCAGGTCGTTGAAATACAGCAGGATGAGCATCAGGCAGTTTCCGATGGCGTAGGCGCTGTAGCCGATCACCATGACCTGGAACATCGCGATCATGTCCGTGGTAAAGCCGATCGTCTGCAGATAGTACCGCATGAAGACGATATAGGCGATCATGGCCGCCGTCTGGAGCTGGGTGAGCTTCAGGACCTCCTGCTTCAGCGCGGCGGTCATGGCCTTTCGGGCCGCGATGATCTCCGTCAGCGTGCCACCTCCGAGGATGGCGTCGAAATAGCGCCGGTATTTCTGGTAGAAGTTGACTTCCACCGACACGACGAAGCGGACGTTGGCGGGGAGCATGACGAGAAACGCGTAGAATGCCGCCGTATCGTGCAGCGAGGCGTGCCGGAACGGACCCGACACCACTTCGCCCAGCGGCCCAAACCACATCAGCATGATGTGCGCGAAAGCGCCCGCCATGCTCAGAAACCCGATCGCGATCAGACTCGGTGCAGCGCCGAACCATTCGATGAACGCCAGCGCGCTTCCCGAACCCGCGTTAAAATACCGGAGCAGCGCGCCGGTGTTTCCCACCAGCATTACGCCGTAGCCGATGACCAGCGCCGCAATCAGCGCGGTCTGCGGGCTGAGCCCCGAGGCGATCAGCGCCGCGCCCAGACCCAGCGCCGCCATCACCCCCGAGGCGAACACCAGGAGAATCCGCCTGTAATCCTTCGTGGCAGTGATGTACACCATCTGAAGCCATACCGGGATCAGTTCCATGAACATCAGCCAGTTGAACACCCTGTCGATCCACGGGATTTCCGGCGCCTTTGCCAGAAGAAACGCATACGCCGCGCCGCCCGGCACCATCAGAAGCACCGACGCGCCAAGGAGCGAGGGCATCACCCGGTCGGGCGTATTCCTGTAGAGCATGTCCGAAACGTAACGGGACAGAAACGTCTGGAGCGTCGACGCGAGCAGCATAGAGCACAGCAGCGCATAAACGACCATGGCGACGAGCGTCTCCCGCGTATGTGCCGCGGCACCGGAGGATTTGGCCAGAAACTGAATGCCGATGAGAAGCACCATGGCCAACAGCATCGTGCCCGAGCAGACGATGCTGGCGTAGGCATACGCGCGGATCTTTCCGATGGCGCCGCGGCCTACGAAGAGTTTTTTCAGCTCAAACCCGATGCCCGCCATGTATTTCTCCCCTTCCCTTCCTCCAGCGCCTGGTGGAAGATTCCATCGTACCGCTCCAGCATGATGGCTTGCCGGTAGTGGTCGTACACGCGCCTGCGCCCGGCTTCACCCATCCGCGCGCGGGCGTCCGCGTCCTTGCAAAGGCTTAAAATCGCCCCGGCCAGTGCGGTTTGGTGCATCACCGGCACACACAGCCCTGCCGGTCCGAAGTCGTCCCCCGGCCCCATAATCAGCTCCCGGCAACTGCCCACATCGGTGGTCACCGCGGGGCGGCCGGCCGCCATGGCCTCCAATACCGCAAGCGGCTGGCCCTCGGAAATGCTGGTCAGAAGCGTAAAGTCGATCTTCGTAAGGTAACTGCGTACATCCACGCGCCCGGTGAACACGGCATTTTTCAAACCCAGGTCCTCCTGAAGGCGCCGGCACTCCTCGAAATACTCCTCGTCCTCCTCCGTCGGACCCATGATGTGCAGCCGCACGTCCTGCCGCTCCTGCGAAACCATCGCAAAGGCGTAGAGCATCGTCTTGATGTCCTTGATGGGCACCAGCCGCACCACCGCGCCGATGTCCAGAAAGCCGTCGGGGCTCTTGGGCGGGATCGCGCTGAATCGCTCGTAGTCCACGCCGTTGGGGACAACGGCGCACTTCCTGCTGTCGCAGCCGATCTCCTGCTGGATCAGGCTCGCCCGGGAAAACAGGGCGGTCACCCGCGCGGCGTACCGGTATGCGCAACGCGTGAACATGTAGAACATATCAATCCACAGGTCCTTGAATTGCGGAAGCACCCAGTTGGTGCGCAGGATCTCCTCCTCCCGCTCGCGGGTGTAGATGCCGTGCTCGGTGAGCACGTAGGGCTTTCCCGTCCGAAGGGAGGCCATGGCCCCCAGCACCCCCGCGTAGCCCGCGGACACCGAATAGTAAAGGTCTCCCTGCGGGACTTCTCCCCCCAGAAGGTACAAAAGCGGGAGAAACATCGACCTTATGGTCCAGAAATAATCCGTAAAACTGACGTCAGGATCGGTTGCGAGGCAGATTTCCTCCAGCAGGGTGAGAAAATCGTAGTTCAAAAGGAACTCCACGTTGCGGCAGCCTTTGCCGCCAAAGAGGTTGAACACCACCGGCCAGTCCAGATCCTCGCCCTGGAGCATCCGGCGCAGGGCTTCCCTCTGGTCCGCTGTCAGCTTGAGGGATCTGCGGCTTGGGCGCAGCCGCTCCCGGAGCACGGAATCCAGGTAGACGTCCACCACGCGGTCGACATTTTCCGGCAGCTCGTAGGCGTACCGCGCCCCCTGCTTTTCCTGCGCGCCGATCGCCCAGATGGTAAACGTGTGCTGGGGCATCCCCTTCATCAGGCCCTGCAGCCAGGATGAAACGCCGCCCGCCACAAACGGGTAGCTCCCCTCGCAGATTACGCAGATCCTCATTCCTCTCCCTCCCAGCGGATCCTGATCCGGGCTGCGTCCGCGCGGAGCCAATAAAGATTTTCGGAGATCTTGAAGCACTCCGCATGCTCCACCGACGCTATCGCTCGCTCCGCCTTGAGCGCCAGCCATGCTTCGCCATAAAACGGAGAAAGATCGACGGTCAAGGCGTCGGCTTCTTCGGTCCGCGATACGCTCAGCCGGTCGAACCGCTGAACCGCCGCCGCGCCTTCTGAGGCCGTCGACCAGCGAAGCGCCGGGTACGTAGTCTCAACGCCGCGCACGAATTCAGAAAACGCGGAGAACATCTGATCCCAGTTCATGTTCCTGCTGCGCTTCAAGTCCAGCACGTCGTCTGGGTGGACAAAGTGAGAGACCACGCCATGCAGCATCAGCTCCTGTGCCGAAACGTAGCGGTAAAACTCGTTCGGGGCGAACCCCGCGGCGATCCGCGGCACGGAAATGGTGCCATCCTCCTCTTCCCGGAACTCCTGAATCAGCGCGTTGACGCTGGTTTCCGTCAGGTAAAGCCCGGAGATGGTGCGCAGCTGGCCGAGCGTATCCAGAAGCACTTTTCTGCCCGTGTCGCTCAGATAGTTGGAGGGCGGCACATAGGTCTTGAACTCGGTATCGATCAGGAATTCCGAGCCGTACCGGTAAAGTTCCCGGACGCTGTCGGCCATCTGCTGCTCGGAGGGCCAGGAGACGTAGCTTTCGCCGCCATACACAAAGCCCTCCAGGCAAAGGGGGATGTGGTTGTAGCCGTGCAGGCCAATCTCTCCGCCCGATTGCAAAAGCTCCGAAGCGTAGTAATGGATCAGCGGATCGTCCGGCAAATCATGGCCGTAGGGCCCGGTGACCTGGTCGTTATACGTCTCGATCAAAACGCCCGTATAGCGAAGGCCGTTTTCCATCGCCAGCCTTTTGACGTCCGGCCACCAATGGTTTCGAAAAAAGCCCTGAACATTGTAGCCATAGCGGCTCATAAGTGCCTGGTCCGTTCCCTCGGGCTGGGGCGCGGGAAAGTCGTCGATGAAGATCATCCCCGCATTGATGATCGGGTAGATGACTTCGTCCATCAGCGCAAGGAGCGTCACCATCGCCTGACCGCGTCCGTCCTTGTTCTGAATGAGCGTGGTGTTGTTCACGGCGACGCGGCCGGCGCCGATGTCCCGGGTCCAGAGCAGCGGCATCGCGCTCGCGCCTCCCGTATCCATGTGCACGGTGCAGTCGTCTTCCAGGGTCACGGCCAACGCAAAATCGCACAGTTCTCCGTCGCAGGTATATACGTCCTGCCCGCCCCACATCGGCAATAGACCGGTCACGTAATGCAGGCTGTTGTACTGCACATGTCCTGCATTTTCGCGGATGCCCAGCTTCCGGCTCAGCACGAAAAAGGACTCGTTGTCCTCGGGGGTCATCATCAGCGCCAGTCGGCCCCCTCCCTCGATCCAATCGATCAGCTCTGGCGCAATGTCCAGAAATGCGGTAACATTCTGGTTGCAAACAAGGAGCGTCCCGACGCCCTCCAGGTGTGTCAGCGGGCCCTGCTCCATTTCCGTTTTACGCCATGGGATGCGCATGGAATCCAGTACGCTCGTCGTCACCCTGAAGCATTCGAGCGACGCGTCATTTTCAGAATCTACAGCGATGAGCACGTCGGCATCGTCTCGCTGGCGCATCACCGCCGTGGACGACGTAGCCAGGTAATCCAACATGGCTCCCCTGGTCTGAAGAGGGATGCCTTTGCGGGCCAGGAGCACAGCCGAAAGCGCCGCGAGCATAACCACCAGGGGGAACGCCGCCTGAAGCCACTTTTTATACCTCATGACGACTTCTCCATCCAGTATTTCAGCGTTTGCCTGCCTTCCTGGGTCCAGTCGACGGGGACGCGGAGGGCCTGTCCCAGGAGGGTGTCCATTCCGCTCCGGTCGCGGGATTGCACGCACACCCGCATCATTTCCAGCCAGGACCGCTCGTCGTAGGGCCAGCGCCTGTACATCTCGCTCGAGGCTTCATGGGCATGCCGCGTATTGCCAAGCGCCAGATGGTTGCGAACGGCCATGCTGAGCAGTTCCGGCGTCGCCATCCTGGCAAGGCACTTGCTCAGCGCCGACAAGAGCACGAGCCGCTCCCGCTTGACCAGATGCCCTTCCAGCAGGCCGCTTGAGCAATACTCGTCCTGAAGTGCCAGGTATGCCGACCACGTCTTTCCATCCGCCTGATCCCGCTCAATCAGCGACCGGTATTTCTGAAGCTCCAGCTGCATCTGCTGCTGTATCTTCATCAGGGTGGCGGTGGCGTAGTGCGCGGTCTCGGGATCTTCGTCAAAGCGGGCGACCATGAGCACGTCCAGATGTTTTCTTGGATTATCTTTGAGCAGGGTCAGCATCATAGACCGCCGGTGTCTATGGTCGTTGATAAACAGCGCCTCCTCCATCGGGATGGTTTTCAGCGGCGGACGGGCCTCGGATGCGATGCTGCGGGGGATTTCATCGCTTCGTATATGTATGGCATCGGGTGGCGTGCGGCGGCGGGAGCGCGAAAGCATCCAGCCCATAATGGGTCCAAACACCGGAAGCAGCAGCATCGCCAGAATGACGGAAAGGCCCGGATGGCGGCCTCCGGCGCGGGCATAGGCGATGGCGGCGGCCATCATGGACAGCTGGACAACGAGCGCGATCATCATCCAAGCACGTTCAGACATACGAAGCCTCCTGGGGTAGAACTTTGAGCGGGATGCCCTGCGACTCCAGGCGTTTGAGCATCTTCCTCATGTCCTCTGCCTCCGCCTGCGGGAAAATGGCGCACAGGCTTCCGTCTTCCAAATGGCCCAGAAGGTCGGTGGACCGGATGGCACGGTTCAGCCGGCGGCGATATTCCTCCGGGCTCAATACAGGATTTCCCTGAAGGCGCGCGAGCTGGAAACTGCCCCTGCGCTGCTTGCGCATGTCCTGGAATACCCTGAGCGCCGTCTGGAAGGCTTGGTTTGTCAGAATACGCGCGTCCTCCAAATCCATGTCCACGGATCGGGTGGAATACCGGATGGTCCTGACCAGGGCGGCCTGCACCAGCCCCGCCACCTCAATTAAAAGGTTCGTATAGTACAGCGTCTGCTTGTCAAAAGGCACCTCCCAAAGGAAGATCGCCGCGAGCGGGTCCTGTTCATCACCGATCGGCGCGGCGATTGCGGGATATCCCGGCTCCAAGCCCGTGTTGACAAACAGTCTGCCCTCGTCCAGGCTCTCCCGCAGCCTAGGCAGTTCGCGTAGGTCGAGAGACCGCGCCAGCCGATTTTCGGCCTCGGAATGCGTAACCAGCCGGATGTAGGGCAATCTTCCTTTGCGAGCGTACAGGGCCGCCGATTGGTTCTGCATGGCGGCCTCCACCATCTCGCAAGCGGACAGGAAAACCTGCTCGGGCTGCATCGTATCC
>JAEYPB010000085.1 GCA_023411175.1 Bacillota bacterium
GACCGGCGGGGAGCCGATGGTGCGGAAAAAGGATATCGTCAGGCTGGCGGAGAAGCACAGCGACTGCGGTTTTATGCTCTTTACGAATGGAACGCTTGTAGACCAGGATTTTTGTGATGACATGAAGAGGTGCAGAAACATTGTACTCTCCATGAGCATTGAAGGAAACAGGGATGCTACGGATTTAAGGCGCGGGGACGGCACGTTCGATAAAGTGATGGCGGCTATGGACCTGCTCAGGGAAAACGGGCTGGTCTACGGTACCTCAATCTGTTACACAAGAGCAAACTGCGAAGCGGTCACATCGGATGAGTTCCTGGATTTCCTGATTGACAAAGGAGTTTCTTTCAGCTGGTATTTCCACTTTATGCCCATCGGGATGGATACGGGCATGGAGCTGGTACCTACTGTAGAGCAGCGGGAATACATGTACCACAGGATCCGTGAAATCAGGGGATTTGAAGGCGGGAAGCCTATCTTCTGCATGGATTTCCAGAATGACGGGGAATTCGTCAGCGGATGCATAGCCGGAGGCAAGTATTACTGCCATATCAATCCGAACGGGGATGTGGAACCCTGTGTCTTCATACATTATTCCAGTGCGAACATCCATGATAAGCCTCTGCTGGAATGCCTGCAGCAGCCGTTGTTTAAAGCTTACCAGGAGGGACAACCTTTCAATGAAAACCTCCTTCAGCCCTGCCCCATGCTGGAAAACCCGGAGAAGCTAA
The DNA here is from genome assembly GCA_023411175.1 of Bacillota bacterium. GTDB lineage: Bacteria > Bacillota > Clostridia > Christensenellales > Aristaeellaceae > JAEZHK01. The sequence goes on from JAEYPB010000085.1 coordinate 732, forward strand.
AGGAAATGGTGATCCGGACAGGGGCGAAGAGCACGGATATGATGGAGCCGGAAAGCTGTGACCACCTTTGCACCAAATGCAGCCATTATGCGGAGGAATGGGGTGAAAGAGCGGAAAAACTCTGGAGAGCCAGCCATCCGGGCATATAGATTCCTTCCTGAAAGCACGGACATGAGGAGACAAAGATCTTTATTATAGGATCAAGGCACATGGGTAGAAATGATATAGTGCTTAAAAAAAGCATTAAATATGCCACAAGGATGGTGATTCCTGTATGTTTGGCAGGAGTTCTGTATCTTCTTTTCGTCTGGTACGAAGAAAGCGGGCTAGGTGAGAGCCTGGACTTTGAAAACTCGCTTTTATAAACTGGAGGAAGGCAGAGCAGAATTCAACTGGATAAAGAAACCACAATGAAATAATGCGATGGGCTCTGGCCGGGAAAGGAAATGCAGCCTATGAATATGGACATTGCTGATATATCCAATGAATTGGTATACCGAACATATCTGATCAATAAAGACAGAATATGGGAAAAGCTTTCTGATCTCAGCATCATAGAATATGTCGCCCTTCACCGGATTTCGGAGGTTGGGCAGAAAGAAGACCGCACATATTTTAAGGATCTTTCCGACAGCATGAAAATCACTGAACGGCAGGTTTCGAAACTTACCGGTGAATTGAGAGACCGTGGACTGATCCTATGGTCCTATGAAGGTGATGGCAGCAGGGGAACCTATATTACAATAACGGATGCAGGCCAAATGCTGCTGGAGAAGAACGAAAAACTGTTAAGAGATTATTTTGTGCGGGTAATTGACAGGTTTGGCGCAGGTAATGTTTCGGAACTTCTCCGACTGATGAAACAGCTTGAAGAAATCATGGAAACGGAGTTTTCAAACGGAGGATAGATTAGATGACAAAAAGACTTATCGATTATGCTGAAAAGCATGCTTCGGTCTGTTTTGAAAACGATGCTATCTCTCCGATCCTGTACAAAGAATATGGCGTAAACACTGGCCTGAGGGATGAAAAAGGCACCGGTGTGCTTACTGGGCTCACGAGAGTATCGGACATTGTTTCTTCAAAAATCATAGACGGAAGGAGGGTTCCGTGTGACGGTGAACTCTGGTACCGGGGTTATCGGATCGAAGAGCTGATTTCTTCTATCGGAGACGATGCGTCTGGTTTTGACAAGATCGCTTATCTGCTGCTTATGGGAGAGCTTCCGACGCAGCAGCAGATTTTAGAATTTTCAGATTTAATCAGTCAGTGCAGAACCCTACCAACGAATTTCACACGTGATGTGATTATGAAGGCTCCCTCGGAAGACATCATGAACTCAATGACAAGGAGCATCCTTACGCTTGCATCCTACGATGAAAGAGAAAAGGATACGGATATAGCCAATGTCATCCGGCAGAGTATGCAGTTGATCAGTATTTTCCCGCTTTTGGCAATATATGGATATCAGGCTTATGTACATTATGTGAAACATGGAAGCATGGTTCTTCATCACCCGGATCCGTCACTGTCAGCTGCAGAGAATATTCTGATGTTGCTCAGGACGGACAGACAATATACATGGACAGAGGCAAAAGTACTGGATACGGCACTGATTCTGCATATGGAACACGGGGGAGGCAATAATTCGACGTTCACAACAAGGGTTGTGACATCCTCTGGTTCAGATACCTATTCAACGATTGCGGCGGCTATGTCTTCACTCAAAGGACCAAAGCACGGTGGTGCAAATATCAAGGTGATGGAGATGATAGAATACCTTAGCCGCCATGTATCCGATTATTCAGATAAGGATGAAATAGCTGCATATCTTGGAAAAATCCTGGATAAAGAGACATTTGACCGGCAAGGCCTGATCTATGGCATGGGACATGCTGTATATTCTCTTTCGGATCCAAGAGAGCGTATTTTAAGAAAGTATGTTGAGGAGCTTGCAAAAGAAAAAGGCAGTGAAAACGAACTCATGCTATATCGGAACATTGAAGAAATTGCTCCTCAGGTGATCGCTGCAAAGAGACATATCTATAAAGGCGTGAGTCCGAATGTGGATTTTTACAGTGGATTTGTATACAAGATGCTTGGGATTCCAACAGAGTTATACACTGCCATCTTCGCGATTGCCCGTATTGTTGGATGGAGTGCTCACAGAATTGAAGAGTTAGTCAACATGAGTAAAATAATACGGCCAGCTTATATGAGTGTCATGGGAAGAAACACTGATGTCTTGTCCTGAAAGGCATATATTTCCAGTCGGTCGCAGGTATCCTGGCAGGCGCGATGTCTGCCCCGGGATATCTGTCAGGCCGGATCGCAAGGATCGCTCAACCTGGGACACAGACTGTCATATTAAAAAGGCAAGTTCGGTACAAGGCTATTTACGAATTGTTTTCAGCTTCTTTGCCCGGCTTCGGTCTGTTTTTGTATCCATTAACCATCGTAGGTTGTCAAGAAAGGTGGAACGTCCCTCGTCGGTTAATTGGAAATAGCCGGCGATAACCTGATCTAATTCCGGCATTTTTTCATAGTCAAAGAGCATAAGCAACGGCGTAGTCCTGTTTTTTATATATGTCTGCTTATTAAGGTTCGTGGTCAGCCCATTCAGATCAGAGAGCGGCTGCGGAAGTACTTCTCCCTCATCATAAGGATTCTCCTTACAGATCTGAGTAATATCAATTCCTAGGATATTCGCTATACGCAAAGCATGATCAAAGCGGACAGAGGTATCCCGCTGAATGATTGAGTACAGTGTGGTCGGTGCAATGCCGGTGAACTGATCTTTAAGAATCCCTTTGATGATTTTCAGCTTCATGAAGTGACTGTAAATGATACGGTGAAACGGGATGCGCTTTCACCGGCCAATAAGCGCCGCTTTCTCGAATTCGTGCGTACGGATCCTCATTTTAGCAGATATTATGAGGGTATCTACATTCTGTTCCATACGGGAATGCGCATCTCTGAATTCTGCGGTTTAACGATTGAAGACCTGGATATGGATAAGGGAACAATACTTATCAGCAAACAGCTTCAGCGGGTCGGCACTCGGGTCTATATTGAAGATCAGGCGAAAACGAAGTGTGGGACACGGATCATTCCCATGGAGCCTATGGTGAAGGAAGCATTCCGGACAATTCTGGATCGGCGGATTACTCCGGCTGTCGAACCAGAAGTGGACGGTGTGAGGGGTTTTCTCTGCCTGGATAAGGACGGACATCCTATGC